>NZ_JBEPPL010000007.1:0-277213 GCF_040547305.1 Pedobacter sp. UYP1
TGGGAAGTTTAACGGGTAAATTTTCAAAGGGAATCCTGGGCGATTTCATTTTTAAAGCAGCAGTTTGGAGTACAGGTTGTTTCAAAAGTTCTGTACTGGGCATAAGGAAACAATCAATGGGAAACCGAAAGGCATCAGAGAACTTTCGTAAAAGTAGCAAGCCTGGAAAAATCAGGATCTTTCCTCCCCCTGAGAATTCCGCTGAAGCGCTGGCCGATCTCTGATCAAAAAAGTAATCAGGAGCGTTTAATAAGGATAAATTGAACTATAAAATCAGGAAGTAATTAGCTTGGTAAAGAAGCGTAACCAGCTGCTTTGAACTCGAAAAATATCAAACCAAAACTTGAAATTTAATCCCTGATCCACAAATTGATGACTTGATACCAAATTTGGCATTGATCCAATTTATCAGACTAGCTGCAAATAAATTACAAATAAAAACCCCTTAAAATAAAAATGGTGACAGATAATTAAATCTATCACCATTATTGTGCGGATGAAGGGACTCGAACCCCCACGCCGTGAAGCGCCAGATCCTAAGTCTGGTGCGGCTACCAATTACGCCACATCCGCAGTTAGGAATTGTTTTTGTTTGGACTGCAAAGATAGAGATAGTTATCAATTATCAAAAACCTTTTGCATTTATTTCACCTGTAAACAGCTAACACATTCATTTTAAGCGAATTTATTTTAATTCTTTTTGCAACTGAAATAAATATTGAACCGCTTTGACTAATCTGCTACCATACCAGGAGAACATTTCTCCGTCTACTAACATTACTTTAGCACCTGGAATAGCCATTTTCAATTCTTCAATATGCTTTTCCCGGAAAGGATATGGCTCTGAAGAGAGTAAAACCAGTTCCGGCTTTAATGCAGCCAGCTCCTGAAGCTCAATTTCAGGGTAACGATCTGCTTTAATTACGTTAGTCAGTCCGTTTTTAACCAAAACATCATTAATAAAAGTATTTCTTCCAGCCAGCATATACGGCCCCTTCCAGATCAGGTAAGCGACTTTTTTATCTATCCCCTGCTGTAAAGCTAAAGTTTGCAGATCTGTAAACCCCGCGTTGATCAGATAATTTAAGTAAGCTGCTTCAGGTTGCCTGTCTACCAGTTCTGCAATCTGCGTAATGGTTTTCATGGCGTCTTCCAACGTAAAAATATCGCTCATCCATACCGGAAACTCTTTCCGCAGCAATTCTATATCTTCTTGCGTATTTTCTTCCTTGTTGCCAATTATTAAATCAGGCTTCAGACTTCTGATCAACTCAATATTAAGTTTCTTCGTCCCTCCTACTTTAGTCTTAGCTTTAAACTGCTGCGCAGGATAAATGCAAAACCTGGTCAGCCCGACGACTTCTTCATTCAGGCCCAATTCAAACAATAATTCGGTTTGGGAAGGCACAATAGAAATGATCCGTTTTGGAGGATAATTAATCGTAATAGTCTGATCAAGCTGATCGGTAAACTGACGTAACATGGAACAAAGATACTTTTTTATACCACCACCTGAAGATCCTCACTGATTACTCCATCAAGCAAATGTAAAATACGTGTACCATAGCCAGCATTGATTTCAGAGTGCGTTACCTGGATAATAGTAATATTTTCTTCTTCATTCAGTTTTTTGAAAAGATCCATGATTTGCAAAGCCTGTGCCGACTGCAAATTTCCAGTTGGCTCATCTGCCAGGATAAGCAATGGTTGCGCCGCTAAAGCCCTTGCAATACCCACCAACTGCTGCTGACCGCCGGATAACTGATTAGGAAAAAGATCTTTTTTAGCTACCATATTAAAACGATCAAGCATTTCTGCTACACGACTTTTACGCTCTGCGCTACCTACCTTTTTATAAAGTAAGGGCGCTTCAATATTCTCGGCAACAGTCATCTCATCTATCAAATGATAAGCCTGGAAAACAAACCCGATATGATTTCTGTAAAGCTCAATCCTTTTGCGCTCATTCAGGGAAACTACATTTTCGCCCATAAACTCATAACTTCCATAAGTAGGTTCTTCCAGCATTCCCAATATATTCAGTAAAGTAGATTTTCCTGCACCAGAAGGCCCCATAATCGAGACAAATTCACCTTGTTGAATGGTTGTGCTCACATGTCTGAGGATATAGCTTTTCAGTCCTTTGTTTGCGTAGTATTTTTCTATATTCTGTAATTGTATCATGTTTTGATAAATATAAGGTTTAATCAGTTAATTCAATTTGTTTATTCGTCTTTCAATGCAGCTACCGGGCTCATCCTGGCAGCGCTGAAAGAACGGAAACTCACCGTTAGTAAGGTAATGCCCATCGAGGTAAACATCGCAATTGCAAAAGGCCATATATCCAGTTCAATCCGGTAAGCATAACCAGCCAGCCAACTGCTGATAAAGAGATAAGCAATTGGCCATGCGACTAAATTCGACAAAAATACCAGTAGTAAAAATGAACCATTCAGCAACTTAACCAGTTCAAAATTTGTAGCACCTAAAACTTTTCTGATCGCCACTTCACGCGTACGCTGCGAGGCTACAAAAGATATCAGGCCAAATAAACCGATAAATGAAATGAAGATAATCAACACTGAAAAATTTTGAAACAAGACACTCATTACTTTCTCCGTTTGATAGTATCTGTTTAAGTCGTCACTAACAAACCCGGTTTCGTAAACCTCTTGCGGAAAAGTAATATCCCATAAACGTTCCACTTGTTTCATGGACTCCAGCAAATTTTTCCGTTCCATTTTAATAGCCAGATTTGTGTACAGACTTTTGTCGGAAGAAAGTGCAAGCGGAGAAATTTCCTGATGCAAAGACTTATCATTAAAATCCTTCACCACCCCTGTTATTCTGGCCTCATGGTTATCAATACGGATTAATTTACCAAGCGCAAGTTGCGGGCTTGCAATATTCATCTTCTTCAGAAAGGTTTCATTCACAACATATGAATTAACTGTATCACTTTTTGATAAGATCTTTCCGTCAATCATCTTCAGATTAAAAGTTTCAAAATAAGCCTGGTCAGCATGTAATACCCGCACTTCGAAATCTTTAACCAGAATTCCGTTAATGGAAAATTTACTTTCATTCACCATAGTTGAAGAAGGAGCCATGTCGCAAAGGCTAACCTGGCTGACACCAGGTATCATTAATATCCGTTCTCTGAGTTGATTTTGTTTTAGCTGGTTCTGACGACTATCATTTGGTAAACGAATCATGGCAACCGTATCGGGATTAAAACCTAATGGCTTTTGCCGCATATAGCTCATTTGCTTTAAAACCACCAGTGTAGAAATAATCAGCACAACCGTAATTGTAAACTGGATAACAACCAGAATTCTGCGCAGTCCTAACCCGCCAGCCTGATTAGAAGCTGTTTTGTTCTTAATAGCTAATGCAGGACTAAATCCCGACATAACCATTGCAGGATAGAAACCAGCAAGCAAACCTACTGTAAAAACCAGCCCAGCCAGAAAAACAAAGATTACCGGGTGTTCAAACAGACTGAAAGAAATAGGTACATCAAAAAGATGCTGTAAATAAGGAATTGTAATTTCTGTCAACACGCAAGCAATCAATAAAGCGATGATACTGAGCGTTAGTGTTTCTGCTAAAAACTGGAACATAAGCTGTTTGCGTCCGCCACCCATTACTTTACGGATACCAACTTCTTTTGACCGGCTTACGGCTTGTGCAGTCGATATATTAATAAAGTTAATGCAAGCAGTGAGTAATAGAAAAACACCAATAATCACCAGACCATAAATTTCCTTCTTTTCCATCGTCTTATAGGCAAAATTCCCATAAAGCACATTGTGATGTATGTCTTTCAATGGTTGGAATGAATGATACTGCTGTCCTTGTTTGTCTGTTTTATTATAGTGTTTATGATTGAACGCAGCTAAGGAAGCATCTAAATCATGGATTCCAACTCCTTTTTTCAGTAGAAAATAGCATTCAGAATAAGAAACTACATATCCCCAGTTATTATCATTTTTATCCGGAAAGGTCGCATAGCTTAAAACCACATGAAGTGGCAAACTTGTATTTTCAGAAAGCGCTTTGAATACACCTGTTACCTTTAAATCTGTTTTATTGTTCAACCGGATGGATTTCCCTGCAGCCTTACGCCAATCTCCAAAATATTGAATTGCTTTATCATCAGATAACACTACCGTGTTCGGCTGGCTTAATGCTTGTTGAGGATTGCCTGCAAGCCAGGTGAAATTAAAGATTTCAAAAAATGCAGGTTGTGCATAAAACATGCGGGATGTCTCTTTAAAACCAGGTTTACCTGAAAGACCATTCATGCTGATCATCCCATAATAACTCTGGATCGCCGCAGCTTTCTCTACCTGTGGGAAATCCTGCGGTATGGCATTCACCAGCGGAATAGGCACACCTTGCGAGGCATTGGTTCCAGCAGCCATTCTCCAGTTAGTGACTACCCTGTAAATACGATCGCTGTATTTAAACTGGCTATCAAAACTAAGCTGATACCGGATAAAAATAAAAATCAGGATACAGCACACCATTCCCAATGTAAGGCCGGCAATATTTATCAAAGTATAGGTCTTATACTTCCACAAGTTGCGTAAGGCAATTTTGAAGTTGAGCTTAATCATATTCCTTTAATTATTCATCTTTTAATGCATTTATCGGGTTTGTTCTTGCCACACTGAAAGAGCGAAAGCTCACCGTTAGCAAGGTTGCCACCATTGAAATAGAGGTGACAATTAAAAAGGGCCAGCTATTTAATTCAATCCTGTAAGCATAACCAGACAACCATTTATCTATCAAAAGATATGCAATTGGCCAGGCAATCAGGTTAGCCAAAAGTACCAGCATCATAAAAGAAAAATTCAGCATATTAATCAGCTCTAATGTACTTGCGCCTAAAACCTTTCGTATCGCCATCTCTTTTGTTCTTTGTGTAGCCACAAAAGAAATCAATCCGAACAGACCAATAAAAGATATAAATACGATGACAAATGCAAATGCCTTAAACAGCGTCCCCATTACCCGCTCACTCTCATAATATTTATTGATTTTTTCTTCCATAAAAGTGGTCCCATACACCTGATCCGGATAAATAGAATTCCATATAGATTCAATGTTTTTCATCGTTGCAGGAATATTTTGCGAATTCACTTTGACAGCAATCACAGTAGCTTTCCTGGGATCTTTATGGAACAAAATCGGCGAAATTGCTTCTCTTAAATTTGTATTGTTAAAATCTTTCACAACGCCAACGATTGAGATCTGATCTGAACTTCCGCCCAAAGTAACTTTTTGTCCGATCGCATCTTCTGGACGCACTATATTTAATTTTTTCAGGAAAGTCTCATTCACAATGTACTCCTTCAAACTATCATTTTGGGAAAAGCTCTTTCCTGCAATCACCTTTAAGCCAAATGCTTTAAAATAATCAGCATCTGCATATTTACTCCCCACATGAAAACCTGGTTTCTTTCCATTATAAGAAAAATTAATATCGTCAACATCCATTGAGGAAGGGCCGTTGCTGCATAAACTTGCAAAACGCACACCAGTCACATTCAATATTCTTGTTTTCAACAGACCATACTTTAGCCTGCTGAGACTATCCCCAGGTATATCTACCATAGCAATTGCCGAAGGATTAAATCCCAATGGCTTTTCACGCATATACGTCATCTGTTTGATGATGATAAACGTTCCTGTCATCAGGACAATAGTGAGTGTAAACTGCATCACCACCAACACCTTGCGTAAAACGACGCCCCCTGAATTACTTAAGTTAACTTTATTCTTGATAGCCAGGATAGGATTAAAACCTGACATCACCATCGCCGGATAAAAACCAGCGACCAGGCTAACCAGCAGTACAAGCCCTATCATGAACACAAAAATTACCGGATGATCCAAAATACTAAAAGAGATATTTTCTCTGAACAATGCGATCATAGCAGGTAAAGCGGCCTCTGTCAATACGCATGCAATCAATAAAGATAAAATGGTAATTGTCAATGTTTCCGTCAGAAATTGCACCATCAGCTGCTTTCGTCTGCCCCCCATCACTTTACGCACCCCTATCTCTTTAGATCGGCTTATTGCTTGTGCAGTGGACAGGTTAATAAAATTGATACAAGCAGTAAGGAGTAAAAATACACCAATAGCAATTAAGCCTTTCAACTGACTTTTCTCTATTATTTTCCTGGAAAAGTTGCCATAGTTTGCATCTTTATGCAGCTCAGCCAGCGGTTGAAAAAAATGATCTTCTTTACCATTTGATTCTTTATCTGTATAATATTTTTTAAGAAAGGCATTTTTAGTCCCTTCAAGATCAGCAATATCTACCCCTTTTTTCAACAAAACATAAACTTCCGAACTTGAAGATACCGTATACCACGCTTTCATATCTTTATTTTCATATCCTGCATAGGCTATTGCGATATTGATAGGATTACTGCTGTTTTCAGGAATATCTGCAAATACACCAGTTACCTTCAGGATCTTGTCCCGATATTGAAAAGTCTGGCCCACTGCTTTATGCCAATCACCAAAAAATATTGAAGCCATTTTCTGAGAAAGCGCAACAGTATTTGGTTGTAGCAAAGCTTGCTGTGGGTTTCCTTCCAGCCAGGGATAATCAAATATTTTAAAAAAACCAGGCTCAATATAAAACACATCTTCTGCTATTTTCAACCTTAAATTACCTGATTGATCTTTTATTTTTATAATTCCGCCACTGCGCTGTAATGCAGCAACTTCATCCAGCATCCCAAAATCATTCCGCATGGCCGCAGCCAAAGGCCTTGGAACACCACTTTGAAATTCCTCCTTATCTGCAGACTTCCAATAAGAAACTACTCTGTAAATCCTGTCTTTATTGACGAATTGCTGATCAAAACTCAATTGATATCTGATAAAGATAAAAATGAGGATACAGCTGGCCATACCTATAGATAAGCCTGCAATATTGATAAAGGTATATCCTTTATTTTTCCAGAGATTTCTTAATGCAATTTTGAGATTGAGTCTAAACATCCTGCGTTATTTATTCGTATTTAAGTGCGTCTACCGGATTAGTTTTTGCTGTTTTATAAGAGCGGAAACTTACCGTTACCAGTGTAATCATCAAGGAGATAAACATCGCCGCTGCAAATGGCCAGATACTAAGTTCTATACGATAAGCATAACCGGATAACCATTTCTGGATAAAAATATAAGCTACCGGCCATGCGATCAGGTTGGCTATTAAAATCAGGAAGACAAAAGTCATATTCAGCATACTGACTAATTCAAAGACAGTTGCCCCCAAAACTTTACGAATAGCCATTTCTTTGGTTCTTTGTGTTGCAACGAAAGAGATCAGGCCAAATAAACCAATGAAAGAAATAAAGATGATCACCAGCGCAAATACGTTGAAGAGTGTACCCATTACTTGCTCACTTTCATAATATTTATTGATTTTATCATCCATAAAATCAGAAGAATAGACATGATCCGGATAATATTCATACCAGATTTTCTCTACATTTCTCATCACATCCGGAATTTGATTTACGTTCATTTTCACCGCCATAATCTCGAAACGATCATTGCGGGTACCCATAATTATCGGAGAAATTGAAGCTCTCAGATTCAGATTATTAAAGTCTTTCACTACCCCAACGACAGGAATACTTAGCCCTCCAAACAGAATTTTCTTTCCAATTGCATCCTGAGGATGGATAACATTTAATTTCCTCAATAAAGTTTCATTCACCACAAATTCATGGATGGTGTCGCTTTTACGCTGACTCAGGTATCTTCCCGCCACAAGCTGCAAACCAAATGTCTTCAAATAATCTTCATCTACAATTTTGGTGTTAGCTTGAAAATCAGCCTCTTTTGTTCCATCGAAAGCAAATGCGTTGTTTGTATTATCATCAGCACTAGGGCCATTATTGCACAAACTAACAGCTAATACACCTGGTTCGCCTTTAACCCTGTTCTTTAAAATCTCAAATTTCTGTCTGCTTACACTGTCAGTAGGAATGGTAACTAAAGCTACTGCTGAAGAATTAAATCCAAGAGGCTTTTCTCTCATAAATTTCATTTGCATCAGGATGACCAATGTACCAGTGACCAATACAATTGTGATGGCAAATTGAACAACAACAAGCACCTTGCGTAGCAATCCACCACCATGACCAATATTCACTTTGTTTTTAATAGCCAGCGCCGGACTAAATCCAGACATGACCATTGCAGGATAAAAGCCGGATAAAAAACCTGCAAACAACACCATACAGGTAATAAATACAAAAATGACCGGGCGCTCCAGCAGGTTAAAAGTTATTTTTTCATTAAACAAGGCAGACATGCCTGGCAGAGCAATTTCCGTAATTGCACAGGCCAATAACAACGCGACGAAGGTCAGCAGCATTGTTTCGGTTAAAAACTGGATCATGAGCTGTTTTTTACCACTTCCCATTACCTTGCGTACACCAACTTCTTTAGACCTCCCAACCGCTTGTGCAGTAGCCAGGTTTATAAAGTTGATGCATGCGGTAATTAGCAGCAACACACCAATCGCTGTAAGGCCAAACAGTTCACTTTTACTGGTTATTTTACCAGAAAAGTTACTGAAACGTTCATCTATATGGATTTCATCAAGCGGCTGGAAAAGATGATCCGGTTTAGCAATTGTCTTTTCGACATAGTATTTTTTTAGGAATAAAGCTTTTGGACGCTCTAAGTCAGCAATTGTTACACCTGGTTTAAGTAAAACATAACACTCTGAACTTGAAGATATTGAACCCCATTTTTTTTGATTTCTATTTTCAAAGCTTACATAAGAAATTGCAATCTTGATCACGTTACTATTATTTTCTGGCATATCAGCAAATACACCTGTGACTCTTAGATCTTTATTATTCTGATAATTGATAGTTTGACCAACGGCCTGATGCCAGTCACCAAAAAAACGTTCAGCAGTCTCTTTTGAAAGTGCCACAGTATTTGGCTCTTTTAAAGCCTGCTCCGGATTTCCCTGCAACCACTCGTAATCAAATATTCTGAAAAAATCAGGCGCTACATAAAATGCTTTATCCTGAATTTTAATTTTCACATTTCCTTTGGAATCTTTGACTTTAATCATTCCCCAGCTTCCCTCCAAAGCAGCGACCTGTTCCAACATTCCAAAATCATTACGCATAGCAGGAGCTAAAGGCAAGGGAACTCCACGATCAAATTCTTCACCACCTGCATAATACGCGTGGCTCACTACTCTATAGATTCTATCTTTATTTTTATATCGCTGATCAAAGCTTAATTGATAACTTATAAATAAAAAGATCAGAATACAGCCAGCCATACCAATAGATAAGCCAGCTATATTAATCAAAGTATAACTCTTGTTTTTCCAAAGGTTCCTGAAGGCAATTTTAAGATTGAGTCTGAACATGATCGTATCGATTATTCGTATTTTAAAGCCTGAACTGGATTTGTTTTTGCGGCCCTGTAAGTTTGAAGACTTACGGTAACCAGTGCAATCCCTAAAGTGCCTGCGGCTACCAGTACAATAACCATCCAGTTGATGGTTGTATGAATTTCAAAATTCCTCAGCCAGCCATTCATGATATAATTCGCAATAGGAACACCGATTACAATAGCGATCAGCACCATTTTAAGAAAATTTAAAGAAAGTAATTGCATTAGATGTACCACTGAAGCACCTAATACCTTTCTAACCCCAATCTCTTTTGTCCTTTGTTCCGCACTGAAGGCAGCGAGTCCAAATAAACCAAGACAGGAGATAAAAATAGCCAGCCCGCCAAAAAGATTAGACAATATACCTAACACCCTTTGTGCATTCAATTTACCTGCATATAATCGATCTACATAATTAACCTGAACAGGATATGCTGGATTTATCTCTTTAGTAATCTTCTCAATAAGTGCCAGATTAGCCACAGGAGTGTTTGCCGGATTTAACCGCATAATAACCGTTCCTCCCCAGCCCTGATAAAATCCAATGACCATAGGCCGGTCAATTTGAGCAGGTGAACCCCAGATGAAATCATCAAATACACCCACGATAGTCCGCTTCTCTCCATGATAAACAACAATCTGCCCCACAGGATTAATCAAATTCATCCGTTTCACTGCTGAGCGGCTTACCATGACAGCTGCACTATCAGATGCAAAATGCGGCGAGAACTCTCTTCCTTCCAGCAATTTCACACCTGTAGTTTTAATAAAATTATAAGTTGTGGCGATTTGGTTAAAAGTGAACAGCTCATCAGCATGAGTAGATCCAGGCCATTGCATTCCGGTAAAATTTGAACCATCTATGGTCATACTGGTTGAAGATTGTGCCAGTGCTGTGATCGCTCCGGATTGCAACAATTTAGCTTTCAATACCTCAAATTTGTTAACCAAATTACCATCCTGCTGCATTTCTACCAGCTCATTGACTTTGTAACCTACCGGCCTGTTTTTAATATATTGTATCTGCTGATAGATCACTGTTGTTGCAATAATCAATATCACAGCAAAACTGAATTGTCCGATTACTAATAACTGCCGGAGACTAATGAATTGTCCCTGGCTTTTACCTCCTTTTTTCCGGAGGATTTGCACTGGACTAAAGGAAGACAAATAGAACGCAGGATAACTTCCGGCAATCAAACCGGTTAGCAAAACTACCGAAATCAAGCCAGCCCATATCTCCGTATTTGAATAACTGATCCCCAATTCAATACCTAATAAATTATTAAATAAAGGTAATGCCAGCTCAATAATGACAATAGCCATAATTGCACTACAAAGGGTCAACACCAATGATTCCATCAGAAACTGGCTGATCAGGCTTCGCCTTGTTGCACCAATAGTTTTTTTAATTCCGACTTCTTTGGCTCTGCGTTCAGATTTTGCAGTAGCCATATTCATAAAATTAACACAGGCTATCAGCAGGATCCCTATACCCAGTCCCATAAATAAACGTACCTGTTCAATTTTCCCTCCCACACATTTTCCATTGACAAAGCTACCATTGAGATGAAGTTTACTTAACGGATAAACGAATACAGAGGCCCTGGCATCAGGACGGTTTTTCTCCATAAGCCCCTTGATCTGTTTATTAAACTGTTCAACATCAGTTGATGGATCAAGCCTGACTACTGTTGACCAGTTGAAATTAGTCCACATTGGCTGTTTCACCCAATTAAGTTGGGCTTCATAAAGTGACCAGGGCATCAGAAAGTCAAAATATACAGAAGTATTACCAGGCATATCTTTAACCACACCCGTAATTTTAAGGTTAAGTTTATCCTCAAAACGAACTGTTTTATTGAGTACATCTGTTGTACCGAACAATAACCTGGCAGTAGTTTCGGTTACGATTACGTTATCAGGTTCATCCAGGGCGGTTTTCTGATCACCAGAAATAAAAGTATAGTCAAATACATTCAGTATATCTGCATCCGCAAAGCGGCCACTTTTTTTAAAACTTTTCGTTCCATTAGCAATTAATTTCGGTTCTCCCCCTTCGTAACGGCTCATGGCTTTCACAGCAGGATAATTTTCCTTCAACGCTGGTCCTATCATATTTCCCGTTAGATCTCCTGTTGATTCTATCTTTCTATGAATGTCCAGAAAATTCGTCATCAATTTATAAACATGCCCGGCATCCTTTCCCTGATTATCATAACTCATTTCGTAAGAAACGTACAGCATCAGCAACAAACAGGAAGCAAGGCCAATGGCTAATCCGCTGATGTTGATTAATGAGGAGGTTTTATTTCTCCAGAGATTCCTTAAGGTTATTTTCAAATTGAGTTTAAACATAGTCGGTGGTTCAGGTTTACACTGGCGGTTCTCGTTACAGGTTGACGCTTTTTAAATGAAAACGTTGCTTAAATAAGCTCTTCAGACCTTGCTTTATTTAGTTTTTCTGAAATTACATGTCCATCTTTCAGGTTAATAATCCGGTTAGAGAAGCTAGCGTCATGCGAAGAGTGGGTCACCATCACAATGGTAGTCCCTTGTTCATTCAGTTCGCAAAGCAGTTCCATAACCTCATTACCATGAGAACTGTCCAGGTTACCCGTAGGCTCATCTGCCAGTACCAATTTTGGTTTAGTAACTAAAGCTCTTGCTACGGCAACACGCTGCTGCTGACCTCCGGATAACTGCTGAGGAAAATGACCACTGCGGTTCACAATATTCATTCTTTCGATCATCTCATTCACCAGGCGTTTACGCTCAGGAGCAGCAACTTTATTATAAATCAGGGGTAACTCTATATTTTCAAATACAGTGAGTTCATCAATCAGGTTGAAGTTCTGGAATACAAAACCCATATTTCTTTTGCGAAAATTGGAGCGTTCTTTATCATTCATAGTCAGCAGTTCTGTTTCCAGAAATTTATAACTGCCGCTTTCAGGTTTATCCAGAAGCCCCATTACATTCAGTAAAGTAGATTTTCCACAACCTGAGGGGCCCATAATAGAGACAAACTCTCCTGATTTGACGTGCATATTGATTCCATTCAAGGCGGTCGTTTCTACTTCTTCCGTTTTGTATACTTTTTCCAGGTTCTCAATTTTTATCATGATATGATGATTTATATTTTTATGTCTTTTTATGAATTGACGTTTTAATTATTTGATTACGCTATTGTTATCTGATTACTTACTGACCTCTACAATATCATATTGATTGAATTGATCATAAGAGGAAGTAATGACTTCTTCATTTTTCTGCAACCCTTCCATGATCTCATAGTACAAGTAATTTTTACGGCCTATTTTTACGTTTCTTTTTTGGGCTTTCCCATCCTTCAGCACAAATACCCATGATCCTCCGGTACTTTGAAAGAACTGTCCCTGTGCCAATAGCAGAGATTTACTGTTATCAGAAAGCGTAAGTTTTACTTGTAAAGATAATCCTCTTCTTAACTCATCTGGTGATTTCCCTTCAAAAACTAATTCCACCTGGAACTGTCCGGCTGTGACTTCAGGAATTACCTTTCTGACTGTAAGACGATAAGTTTTCCCATTAAATTCACAATTAGCAGATTGCCCTTCTTTTACCCGGTTAATATAATATTCGTCCACACCGGCCTGCAACTTATAACCCTGCATCACATCAATCTTTCCAAGCATCTCATTAGCGGTATAAGATTTACCAATCACCGGATCATAAGAAGACAACCTTCCGGAAACAGGTGCTTTAATAGTCATATTCTCTATATTTTTGCGGATAGTTTCCAAGCTCTCATTCATTCTGGTTACAGAAACATCAATTTGCTGCAACTGCATTGTCCTGCTCTGGTTTTCCTGCTTAACTGCCTGTTTTAAAATCGCTTTTCTACCCTTATTATATTCATAATCCTGGCTCGAAGTATTAAACTCTTCCCTGGTAATTACTTTATTCAAAAACAGTGCACTATCAATTTTATATTTCCGGCCAGCGGTTCTCAGTGTATTCTCGATCACCATCATATCCTGAGCCATTACCCTTTGATTTTGTTCCAGATCCAGACGCACTTTACGCAATTGATTGATCTGTTCTATAATGCTGGTTTCGCTAGAAGTATAGTTAGAAAGTGCATTTGGATTAGCAATTCTTAACAGCGGAGTGCCTTTGACCACACTAGCCCCATTCTCTGTGAAAATTTCGGCCACTGTTCCACCTTCCGGAGAGCTCACGATTACTGAAGTTAAGGGTACAACACTAGCATTCAGTAAAACTACATCCTCAAAATCACCATATTTAACTTTACTGATAGTCAGTTTATCTGCATCAGCTTTATAAACTTTATTCAATGATAATTTATATCCATAGGCCACCAATCCGGCTAACAAAAGCCCCCCCGTAAGCATTAATATCTTTTTGGTACTGAATCTCTTTTTTTCGATGATCTTATCCATGATAACTATTGTAATATTCGATGATCTTATCCATGATAACTATTGTAATATCTATCTGGCCTTAAGCTAAGGATATGCCAAAGCAAAAAAAAACATTTAACAATCTAAATACCAAACACTTAACACATTTAAACAGAAATATACCGTTCATTATCGGACACCTGTTGTACAGCAACGGACAATTCCACTATTTTTGTTCAGCAGCTAGTTAAACTGACCGGATCACAAAGCTTGGTTGCTGCCTAAAAATTCACAAAATGACAGAAGCAAACGTTTTAGTAATCGATGATGACGATGATATTCTATTAAGTGCAAAGCTATTTTTAAAGCAGCATTTCAATCAGGTTGTCACTTGCAAATCACCAAAGGAAATCAATGTTCTACTGAGCCATAACGAAATAGATATCATTCTGCTGGATATGAACTACCAAAAAGGGGCAAGCAATGGCCGGGAAGGACTTTATTGGTTAGAACACATCTTATCTATTGATAAAGACTATGTAGTTATTTTAATGACTGCCTATGGAAATGTAGAATTGGCTGTACAGGCCATCAAAAAAGGGGCAACTGATTTTATCCTTAAACCCTGGGAAAATGAAAAGCTCTACGCAACGCTTTCCGCTGCTTCTAAACTAAGACAATCCACTAAAAAAGTTAAAAAACTAGAGAAGATCAATACCTCGATTCAAACTGATCAGGCGCGCAAATTTGAGCATATCATCGGCACTTCTGAGCCTATCAAGCATTTACAAAACACTTTAATTAAGGTAGCCCCAACTGATGCCAACGTATTGATCCTTGGAGAAAACGGCACTGGAAAACAGGTTTTCGCCTACGAAATCCATAAACATTCGCTAAGAAAAAACCACATTTTTATGCATGTCGATCTGGGTTCCTTAAATGAGAACCTCTTTGAAAGTGAACTGTTCGGTTATGCTAAAGGTGCCTTTACCGATGCCCGGGATGACCGGCCGGGAAGATTCGAACTTGCTGATAACGGAACCATATTCCTGGATGAGATCGGTAACCTTTCGCTTCCTCTACAATCCAAACTGCTCACTGTGCTGCAGAACCGGACTGTAACGCGTTTGGGAGAGAGTAAAGATCGTAAAGTGAATGTAAGACTAATTACAGCCACCAATATGCCTTTGAATGAGATGGTTGCCAAGGGCACATTCCGTCAGGATTTACTTTTCCGGATTAATACTGTAGAATTGGAACTTCCTCCTCTGCACAAACGTGCAGAAGACATCATACAGCTCGCTAATCATTTTTTACACACATTCAGTACTAAGTATCATAAAAGTATCACCAACATCACCGAAAAGGCTGAGAAGACTTTATTAAACTATCATTGGCCGGGGAATGTCCGTGAATTGCAGCATGTGATTGAACGGGCTATTATTATGGCAGATGGGAAAGAAATTACCGAGCAGGATTTGCAATTGAGCCCACAAAGGTTTGGTGGCACTGCATCAATACCACAAACACTCGATCTGGAAGAAATGGAGAAGATGATGGTGCAAAAGGCAATAGAAAACCACAAAGGAAATATATCCCGTGCGGCGGCTGAGCTTGGTCTGACCCGTGCAGCCCTGTACCGCAGGATAGAAAAATTCGGATTATAGCTTATGTTTTATCAACGTTTTACTTTCAGGCTCCTTTTTAGCCTTTTACTGATCAACTCACTGGCTTTGCTGCTGGCTTACCTGGTGCTCAAAACCCAGCTCTGGTTTACCATTGCTGGTGTCTCCAGCATCTTTTTGATCAGTATCGTTTCGCTCTACAATTATATCAACCAGATCAGAGCTGATATCAAACGTTTTATACTCGCTATAAAAACCCGGGATCATACCTTAAACTTCAGAAATAAAAGTACCAAAGGCAGTTTCCCTGACCTTTACAGTTCCTTTGATGACATCATTAAAACGCATAAAGACATCCAACTGGAACAGGATGCTATGTTTCAGCTCATTAAAACCATTCTTCAGCAAGTTCCAGTTGGCGTGATTGTACTGAAAGACGACAACACCATACCCGAACAAGCTGAAATCTCCTTCTTTAATGAGGCCGCAGCAGCCTTACTAAAAGTTCCAGCCTATAAATACTGGCATCGCCTGAAAGAGCACCTTCCCCTTTTTGCTACTGAAATAGAGCGCATAGAAAGAGGAGGTAAGAGATTCCTTGAATTAAAAATTCAGGACAAACTGATCCAGCTCTCTACCGAAGTAATCCCGATCAACCTCTACAATACAAATTACAGGATCATCTCTTTCCAGAACATCAAGGATGAAATTGAGCAAAAAGAAATAGAAGCATGGAACAGGCTCATCGGAGTTATCTCTCATGAGATCCTAAATTCCATTACCCCCATCAGCTCTCTTTCTGATACCGTCAATACGATGGTTGCAAACAAAGATTCCCTGAACAAGGAGGAACTTGAAGATCTCAAACCCGCAATTCAAGCTATCAAAAGACGCTCAATTGGTTTGCTGGATTTTGTTAAAGACTACCGTTTAATTGCTGAATTACCAACCCCTGAACTCGAATCCCATAGTATAGGCGAAATCCTGCAGCACATCCAGGTTCTGATGCAGCCCTTTGCTGCTGCAAAAGACGTCAAACTATCAGTAGGTCAAACCTCTTCAAAAATCACCATCAACGTAGACTTGAAACTTGTAGAACAAGCCCTAATCAACCTGATCACCAACAGCATCCATGCCCTGGAAGACATCGATCATCCCCAGATAGAAATCGACTACCGTCTGGAACAAAGCAAGCTCTTCATAGACGTTACCGATAACGGTAAAGGAATAGAACCTGATCTTGCGGAGAAAATATTTGTCCCATTTTTCACGACCCGAAAAAACGGTTCTGGCATTGGCCTGACCATCACCCGTAACATCATGAAAATGCACTATGGCAACCTGGAAGTCAGTTCAACACCTCATGAAAAAACCGTCTTCTCCCTCGTTTTCAACTATGTTTAAGCCACCCTTTATAAAATAAATCGATAGATTTGTATCCTATGACTACCCTGCAATTACGTATTACTGAAATTTCACAACGTCCCGGAAACAACGTCTTTATTCAATTCGAACCCGTAAATGGCTTGCTGCCAAGCTACGAGGCAGGACAATTTCTGACTGTACTCTTCCAGGTCAACAACAAAGAAATCAGGCGTTCCTACTCCATCTGCAGCTCACCCGCCATAGATGAACCCCTCAGTATCGCAGTAAAACTCGTAGAAAATGGAGAAATCTCTAAATACCTGCACCACAAAACAGCCACCGGAGATATCCTGACCGTGTTGCCCCCAACAGGAATTTTCACCTACACCCCTGTTCAAACCATCAAACGTACCGTCTTCCTCTTTGCAGCCGGCGTGGGCATTACCCCTGTTTACTCCATTTTAAAAACAGCTCTTCTCCAGGAAGAAAACTCAAAAATAGTGCTGATCTACAGTAACCGTTCCGCCACTACAACCCTTTTCTACGAAGAACTAAACCAATGGCAAAAAGACTACCCCGAACGCTTTAAACTGATCTACCTGTTCAGCGACTCTAAGAACCTGCAGTTCGCACGCCTCAACAGCTTCGCATTCCACGACCTCTACAACTCCAACATCCAATACGACCAATCCGACGCCCTATGCTACACCTGCGGCCCAATTGACTATATGGTCATGTGCCGCATTTCCCTGTTAGGCTTAGGCTTCCGTATGGATCAGATAAAAAAAGAAACTTACTTCATCCCCGAAGACGAAGCGGACGACGACATGACCGAGAAGGTCATCAAAGACAAAAACACTTACACGGTCCTCCTTGAATTCAATAAAAACATTTACCAATTAGAAGTACCCTGGTATAAAAGAATCCTGGAAGTGGCCCTTGCCCACAACATCAACGTACCCTACAGCTGCGGGGCCGGGATATGCAGCTCCTGCGTGGCTTCCTGCACAGAAGGTGCTGTCAGAATGGACTACAACGAAGTCCTGACCGACGAAGAAATAGCAGCCGGCAGAGTATTGATCTGTACAGGGCATCCAACACAAAATAATACTAAAATCGTCATCTAAAGCACGATCACAATTTATCTTAAAATTCTATCCTGATCCTGTTACGCTAAGGTATTTATAATTCTATGCCCCAAAATTCCATCAAATTCAGAAATTAAAGCCTCATCTAATTCTGTATCCTTTAAAAAATCATTAAGAGATTAGCAATCCATTAACAACATCCAACTAGCAATCCATCAACAAAATCTAACCAACCATTGATAACAAGTAACTGCAATCCATAACGATATCTAACCAGCTAGCCATCAAAAAAATAACTAGCAATCCATCAACAACATCTAACAGCAATCCATATTACCAACAACCACAAGGTTGTGAATAAAGTATTGCGTTGTAAAACTCCTGCAACCGGTGGTCAGAAAGGATTAAAACCTGAATCAATTAAAAAAGGTTGAGCAGTTTTCTGAGCCTCGGATCCCTCATCAGGGAACGCAAGCCAGAAAACTGCTCAACCTTTTTTAATTGACCCTCAGGAAAAACCTCTTACCCGATCACCGTTCCATCAGTAATTACTGCATCCTTCTTCACAACCACAATCCCATCCTTAACCGCATAACACTCAAAATCGCCATCCTCTAAATGAATCCCCCCATTGATCACTACATCATTCCCAATCCTGCAATTCTTATCAACGATCGCGTTAAAAATCTTACACCTGTCACCAATCCCAATCAGCGGTCTGCCCGCAGCATTTTCCTCTGCAATCTCCGAAAGCGTCTGATACCTGTCGCTACCCATAATATAAGTATTTTCAATAGACGTACCATTTCCAATCCTCGACCTGATACCAATCACAGAATGCTTAATCAGATCTGCATTCAAAATACACCCCTCCGCGATAACCGCTTTCACTAAAGACGTACTTAAAATCTTCGTTGGAGGCAACATCCTCGGCCTTGTGAAAATACTCTGATTACTATCAAATAAATTAAACTTTGGAATATCATCCGTTAAGCCCAGATTCGCCTCGAAGAAAGAGCAGATATTACCAATATCCGTCCAATACCCCTCATACTGAAAACTCAGTACTCTTTGCGTCTGTAATACACGTGGAATAATCTCCTTACCAAAATCCTTCTCATCAGGATTCTCAGCAAATATCCTTACCAGTAAATCCCTGTTAAAAATATAAATGCCCATTGAAGCCAGGTAATTACGTCCCTCAGCCTGCATTTCCGGTCCCGTATCAGAAGCCCAGTCTACCAATAATTCAGCACTCGGCTTCTCAATAAAAGAAGTAATTATATTTTCTTCATTCGCCTTTAAGATACCGAAACTCGTTGCATCCTTAGCCGTACTTGGAATAGTCGCTAAAGTAACCTCCGCGCCACTTTCCTCATGCGCCAGTAACATCTCATTGAAATCCATCTGATACAGCTGATCACCCGACAATATCAGGACATATTCAAAATCATGCTGTAACAAGTGATGCATTGTCTGACGCACAGCATCAGCAGTGCCCTGGAACCACGTTGGGTTATCAGGAGTTTGCTCTGCCGCAAGTATATCCACAAAAGCATCACTGAAGTGACTAAAATGGTATGTATTTTTAATGTGCTTATTTAACGATGCCGAATTAAACTGCGTAAGTACAAACATGCGGTGAATACCAGAATTCAGACAATTAGAAATAGGAATGTCTACCAAACGATATTTCCCAGCAATCGGAACTGCGGGCTTGGAACGGGTCTGCGTAAGCGGTGATAATCTGGAGCCCTGGCCACCGCCGAGGATAACTCCTAGTACTTTTTCAGTCATATGAATAAATTACATTTGGTACAGATCTATATATTGTTGGGCTGCCTTATCCCAGGAGTGGTCCAGTTGCATTGTGAATTTCAAAATCTCTTTTACCTGTTTCTTATTCTGGTAAATATCATAAGCTCTTCCAATAGCCTGTCCAACATCTTCTACACTTGTTT
The DNA here is from genome assembly GCF_040547305.1 of Pedobacter sp. UYP1. Lineage (NCBI taxonomy): Bacteria > Pseudomonadati > Bacteroidota > Sphingobacteriia > Sphingobacteriales > Sphingobacteriaceae > Pedobacter > Pedobacter sp. UYP1. The sequence continues at coordinate 19,902 of NZ_JBEPPL010000007.1, forward strand.
GGTCATGGCAAATACCAAACCCACCATCACCTATATCCACCACCGTATCTTTTAATCCGCCTATTCTTCTTACAATTGGTATCGTACCATAACGCAAGGCATATAGCTGATTCAACCCACAAGGCTCTACCCTTGAAGGCATCAATAAGAAATCTGCTCCCGCATAAATCTGGTGGGACAACGTTTCATTGTAACCGATATAAGCGTTATAATTTCCGGGGAACCATTCCTTTAATTCAACCAGTTTTTCTTCAACCTCAGGCTCACCTGATCCCAGCACAAGAATATTGATATTCCCGTAACTGTGTGCTAATGAATTATGGAAAATTGCAGGCAATAAATCTGCTCCCTTCTCTCCTACTAACCTGCCAATAAAAGTGAACAGCGGTTTTGCAGGATCTAAATTAAAAACATCGCATAAGGCCGCTTTGTTTGCTTTCTTTCCACTTTCTACCGTCCTTATTGCGTAATTTTTTGTTAACATAGGATCTTTTTGCGGATCCCATACTTCATTGTCTATACCATTTAAAATTCCGGCAGACTTTCCTCTTTCACTCGCTAAAAGACTTTCCAGTCCATTGGCATTATAACTGATCTCTTCCAGGTAACTTGGAGAAACAGTCGTTACACGCCATGCACATTTAATCGCTGAAGCCAGTGGATTAATATCTTTTTTCCATTCCAGCAAGCCCGATCTCCAAAGATCAAAAGCTGGCAGATAATGTAACTTATCCCATCCAAATTGCCCCTGATATTGCGCATTGTGGATAGTAAGTATAGTCGGAATATTTCTGAGGTCTTTATATTTCTCACAATTGCCTGTCATAAATGGGACAAGGCCAGTGTGGTGATCATGACAATGGATTACATCAGGCCGGTGTTCCCATTGATTGATCCAGTCTAGTGTTGCAATCTGATAAGCTAGAAAACGCTCGGTATCATCTTCGTAACCATAAACTTTATCGCGGTCTGTAAGACCAGCAATGTGAACAAGGTAAAGATCAAAACCCAGTTTATTGGTTTTCTCTCTGAAGATACGAACAGGAAAATGACGTGTTCCAAGGTTGCCCCATCCATCATACACAACTTCAAATTCGTTTTGAAGCAGAAATGAATTGTTATAGGCTGGCATCACCACTTTAGCATAATGGCCAAGTTTGGTTTGGTATTTAGGTAATGCACCTACTACATCCCCTAACCCGCCAACTTTAGCTATCGGATAACATTCTGCGCTAAGATGAATTATTTCCATAAATTATTTGGAGTACTGAGGTAAGAGGTTGTTTATAATTTGCTATTAAAATATGAGTTATAACCCAAATAAGCGCAGTTTGTTTTTCATTAAATTGTATTATTTTTTTTCAATGTCTATCAGGCTTATTTTGTTATTGTTAGGATATTTATTTAAATATTTAAACATTATATGGAAATACAGGAGTAAGTTGGGTTTTTAATTAAATATTAAATTTATTATTGATATGGAAATTTACAAAAAATGTTTTTGGATTAGCATGATCTTTTTATTGGGGTTACCGGGCTGTAAAAAGAAAGATGGAGCAGTTCAGAATTCCGAAATTATTCCACCAATTGTGGAGGTTGGAGCAAGGAAATTAATTCCAGTACAGCTGGGAACCGGAAAGTCGAAGTTGGTGATTAGCTATACCCCGCAATCCGCTATTCAAAAGATGACACACGAAGACGGGAGAACGCTGGTGATGACCTATGATCAAACAGGTAAGCCCATAGAGCTGGAGCGTTTTAAGAATGATGAGCCCGTTTCTGGTACAAGTTACGAGCTGGATGAGAAAGGCAGGGTAATCAGCGGTACCACCTACAAAATAAAAGGGAATAACTATAGCCAGACCGGAACTTACGAACTGGATTACAATACAGAAAACCAGGTCATTAATGCAAGTTATTTCGATATCAATAACCGAAAGATAGCCGAACACGAGAAAAGCTACCATACGACCGGCAGCCTGAGTGCTGACAAAGGAGGTACACTCAGCTTAAGCTATGACTATGATCTTAAAAATGGCATGTTCAAGCACAGCAGTTATACCTGGTTGCTGCAACTGGAGAAAGAAAACAACCTTTTCCCTGCAGAGATGCAACTCTTTCTTTCAGGAATAAATAACATACAGTTTTGCAATAACCTGCTGAGCCCGGATATGCAGCAGAGTTTTAGCTATATTTTTAACAAGGATGGTTATCCGGAAACTATCAATGCAACCATTGATGGAGTAAAAAGTTCAGTTAAAGTGGTTTATAAAGGACTCTGATAAACTATGGAGAGGTACCGGAATGAATATTGAATCAATCCGGCACCTTTTTTTTTATGATATTTTAGAAATTAAACCCTACCGAGATGTAAGGCATTGTACTTTCTTTTGAAAAGCCTACTGCCGCCTGGATCAGGATTAAATCTGCTGGAACAATGTAAATTCCACCACCATAACCGTGATGCCACTGATTGGAAGTTTGTCCCGGCATCCATACGCGACCTACGTCGTTAAAGCCTAAAAGACCCAATGAACCAGGCACAATATAAGATGTAAAGTCAAACAGCTTCATACGCAGGTCAAGGTTATAATACAGCATAGATTTTCCTGTAAAACGGTTGGTATGGAAACCGCGCAGGTTATGCACACCACCCAACTGCATTTGCTGGAAAAATTCAGGATCACCAATAGTAGTACCTCCACCCAGGCGGTTCGCAATTACAAAACCAGAATGCCCCGGATTCAGATAATAACGGAATTCTGATTGTATTTTCCCGTAACGCTCATGATCTCCATTGAGCTGCTGGTTAGCGGTAATCCTGGTATTCCAGTACATTCCTTTTTTAGGAATAGAGATATTATCTCTGGAATCATATTTTATTTCCGTAATCAGACCTGCGTAAACACGGTCTGAGAAAACAGATTCTTCCGGGTTACTCAGGTTGAAATCATTCAGGAACCGATTTTCGTTTCCTTTACGGCTGCTGGTATAGTACTCTGTGGCCAGTCCCCCGCCTATGGTCCATTTGTCAAGTTTTTCATAGACCTGAAAATCTGCCGTCAGGTAATCGTAGCGGTTTCTGTAATAAGACATCCCTTTAGGATCCTCTTTGATAAAAGCAGTCTCATTACCCAGGCCAAAAAAGTTACTCAGGTTATTCGGGCCCAGCAGGTTTGCATTCACTTTGAAATTAACATTTCCGATTACTTTTTTAAAGTCTCCCGCATAGCTTAAGATAAAGGATTTTCGACCCGTTGAATAATCTACCCAAAATTCCTGGTGAGAAGCGTAAGGGGTTTTCCTAAAACCCTGTTTCTCAAGGATCAAACCTACCCCTGCTTGTATTCCCTGGTCAATATTATAGTTTACATGAAACAGTGGCCCGAACTGGTCGAATACAAAGCTTCTTTTATTGTGTTGATTGACGCTTGTATCTGTTGACAGACGAAGTTTGGCTACACTGGCGGCTGGAAGGTCGTTCTCTTCATCCGAACGGTCATAGATATAAGTATTGGATTTATGATTCAGCGCCTGGTCAATTTCAAACTTGTCATGACCATCTCCACCAATCATACGAACTTTGATCGGTGATTTTGTTTTTCCGGTAACTTCAAAAACATCATCTCCTCCCATTCCATATAACCTGATTTCGTTGGTTAACTTCGGATCAAAGGTGCGTTGATAAAGCTTTCTGCCTGTTTCACCATTCTTTTTAATATTTCTGACCGTCAGTTCAATCTGACCATTTTTCTGATGCTTCACTTCAAAATACTCTTTTTTATCAGAAGCAGGAATTTCGACAGTAGTGGCCAGAAAACGATAATAAGTCATTGCACTTTTCTCCAGATTATCTTTCCTCGCTATCATGATTTGCAAGGTCTGTTCTCCACCTTGCGCAAAGATATTTGCCGGCATCAGTAACATTGATTTCCTTAAAAGGGCAGGCGTCAATTTCTCTTGCACATATTTGATTTCTTCCTGCCAGTCTTTTTCACTCAGTCCGCTCAGGAAATATCTGTCAAAATAGCGTTGATAAAAATTCCACTGGTCGACTGCCCTGATATTTGGTTCATAAGGCTGATGTTTTGCATTCAGCCATTGATGAGAAAGAATCCACGGGAATACACCAGAAGACTTAAAGAACACTTTATCCCGGTCACGCGGGACAGGAACATATTCCTTATCGCCTTTCTTATCTTCTAGCTTCAACCATCTCCAATTATCCTCATGTCTATCCCAATCACCTACAATAAAATCAAGCAATCTTGCTCTTAATACCAGTTTTTGATTAAAATGAATGTCATTATCTTCTTCTACTTTCCGCTGTGCTTTGATGGTATTGTCACTTTTCTCATAGCCGGTTGGCATACGTTCTTCCAATAGATAAACCGCATTGGCAAAATCTTTCCTGTATTCACCCAATGCCGGATCATCTCCAACATATACAATTTCGGGATTAGCATGCGGAAGGTCAAGAGCATCGGCTAATGGAGGAACTATTAATGCAGAATAAGGATGACTCGTAGAGATCTGATCCTGCACAATGTCTTTTGCAATCGTTGCCCTGAGATTTTCAGGTAAACCTCTTTCAGAATATTTCTGTACAGTTCTTAAAACCCATTCCCTACCCGAAGCATCTTCCAAACGCATCGACCGGGTCTGCATCCCTCCACCCATCTGCAGAAATTTCATCCCGCCTTGTTCTTTCTGCAAGTCAACAACCCGCATCTTTACAGGCGTAGCCCATTGTTTACGGTAATTTTCCCCTAAAAAGAACCGGTGTGTTTTGGATACCGCATCATATTCAGGAGCAATCGCTACAGTAATAGAATCCTTTGTACCTTTGACTTGCGCATTTATAAATAACGGGAAACTAAAAAACAGAGTAGTTAATGATACTGTCAGGTTTATCTTATTCTTTCTGGAAATTATGATCATTTAATCTGTTTTTAAACGGCGACTGTTACGCGCAATGCTTTAAGTCCTTCCACACCTTGTAATTCTTCTACCTCCAGGTATTCTACCTGATTGTTCAGCAGGCCTTGCTTCTGTAATTTATGGATATAAATCATATATTCATCTGCCTCTGAACCATTGAAATAAACAATAGCAATTTTACCCGGCTGGGTCAGGCGTTCTGAACTTTCTTTGATATGTGCTTTGTCAATCCTTTTCTTCACCATCTGATACCGGATATTGTAACTTCCCTCGACATCAAATCTTTGTTCATCAATACGGAAACTAATGTCAATGATCTTCTCATAAACAAAAATCAGCTGTGTCGTTTCCAATGGTATCGGTAAGGAGGGTTTCAGCTCATGTGTTAGTTTTGTAATCTGTGCAATAGCTTTCAACTGCCTCAACCGGAAATCGGCCACTAAATCAGTCTTGAACTCTCTGTCAGGAGCAATCGAATGTCCGAGGTAAATATCAAACTCTACCCCATCAGTTCTGAATTTCTCAAAATAACAAGGGTGTTCCTGTTGTAATTCTGCATTGAACTGATCCAGGTGTTTATTGACTGCCTGGTTGATGGTCTGCATGCTTCGCTCATAATTATCCCTGTTTTCAAAGATCTTCCCTCCCTGGTGTGTCAGCTCAAAATATTCATTAATGATTCCTTCAGCCTCAGGATAGACTTCTTTAAGGACGTTCAGATAAGGAGGAAGCTGATGTTGTAAATAGTCATCAGTTTTCATAATTTCCCGGTCAGAAATCTCATCAAAACCTTTATGGTCCCAGGACGATTGCTGTCTTGGAAAATCATCTTCTACAATTTCCGGAATAACAGCCTTCAGATTTCCCAATGCAGTTTCCAGGATCTCAAAATGTGCAAACAAATCTTTCCGGATCATCAGGTTCCGTTCAATACTCGAATTCCTGATATCAATTGCCCCATAAAATGGATGCACGTCCTCAAAATAAACAGGTTCAACAGGCAGGTCTTTCTCCCATCCGCCAGATTGCATATAATTGTAAGCAACCTCATTGAAACGCCATGCTACAGAAGATTGAAGGGCTGTAAATTTATCCGTTACAATTGTGGTAATCTCATTGTTAAAATCAACAATAATATTCTGGTAAAGCTGGGCAAGTAAAGGAAATGCACTTTCAATTCTGGACAAAGTATTCCCATTGAAAGCAGAACTGTCTTTGGTATAAAGTTCTAAACAACCAATCAGTTTGGCATTATAATACAATGGAAAGATAGCATAAGACTTAATTCCTGCAGCTGCAACAAGCTTCAGCATCGGAAAAGTTGAGTATTCTTCAATATTAATCTCAGGAAAGATCAATCTTCGCGGGTTTGCCACGAAGTCTGCTACGAGCTTGGAATATTCTGCTTCATTGACTCCACTAAGCTTTGCCTGCTGAATAATTACACTTTGAAAACCCTCATGAAAGTAAGGTAAGACCTTATCATTTAATTTCAAATAAGGCAGTAGCCCGAATGAGATCTGATCACTGCCAACTAAAGATTTTAATGCGGTTGAAATTGAAGCAGTACTCCACCCTATCTGACATTGGTTATGTGATATAATAGCATTTTTAATAGACTCTAATGCATATTCCGCAGTAATATCTACTAAGCTTACAATAGAAATCCCCTCTACACGGAACATTTCTGAAGGCAATAGCGTCATCAGCGTATCCAGGCTATTCGTTTCATCCTGCATATACTCCTTCACGTTCTGAAGTGTCAGCTCAGGTAAAGCTTTAGTACTGGTGATTTCTACAAAACGGCTATCTATATTTAATTTGTAATATTTTAATAATTGCGTATCATGGTCAACAATAGATTTAATCACATGCTGATCTGTTCCCAGGCTAAAGTTATAAAACTTTTGCAGCACGAGGTTGTACAGCGTAGTTAGCATGGTCTTTTGCATCTCCTTTTGAGAAGGTAAAGCCAGATCCGTATTCAGACCTTCCTTTTTATCATCCAGCAAAACTTTATAAAAAGCATTTGTCCCATAATGAAAGCAAGGACAAACCGGTTTACTTAAAGCCCAAAGCTGTTCCTTCTCGTCGTTGATGATAGGAGACAGCGCAGTATAAATCAGTTCATATAGGTGATTGTATTTAGCTACATTGGCAGCAGGGATTGGATCCATCAATTCTGGAAAAGCAGAAAATTGTTCCAGCAGATAGGTATAGAAATTTATTTTGGCTGTCTTTTCTACTTTAATTTTTTCCGTCAGGAAATTGATAAATGGTTTTAAAGAAAGCCGGATATCTGCTTTCATCCCATTTAATTCGTCTCCGCACACGAACTTGTTAAAGTCAATAGTTATTGCCTGCATTTTTTGTTTTTAGGTATAAGAGTCATTAATAAATTTACGCAGATTCTTAAGGTTTACGTTTAAACTTTAAAATATTTCCAGAGGTCAGTTCATCACCTTCATTAGAAATATACAGGTTCATCTGGTTATCAAAAGCTATTCCTTCGGGCTGTGCAAAAATAGAAGAATTTAACCGGTGCACACTTTTAACTTTCCAGTCCGGACCAGCTACCAATAGCAGTTTATTTACCGAAGAAAGAATATACCAATCTCCTGAATGCGGATCTTTTGTTAATGCAGAAGCCTTTAACCCCGTTTTCAGAATTTGTCCTGAAGTTACCAGTTCACTCAGATCCATAGAGAAATTACCCGAAGCAATTAATTCTTTTTTCGCTGGATTATAAGTAAAAATAAAACCGGACATCGTTTGGTTTTTTTTATCTCCTTTACAGTTTTTACACAGCAGGTAAACCTGGTTGGTTTGCTGGTCAGCATAAATACTCTCATATTCTCCGTCCGGCAAAATATCGTCCCATTCTTTGATCTTTCCCGCTTTCGGTTGAATTGCTTCTGTAAAAGGAAAAGTGAAAAGTGTGCCGTCGCTTCTCAGGATAATGACAGTCTCGTTTAAAATTGCCAGATCTTCATAATCTCCCTTCTTACCGAAAACTGCATGCTGTTGCTTTTTATTCCCCCAGGCTTGTCTGTAAAGCCGGCCTTCCTCATCCTGAATAGAATAGACCGTATCACTTTTACCTTTGTAAAAAGCAATTCCAGAGATCTCATGCAAACTTTCAGGCATAATAAATTTCTCAGGATGATTGAAATCATATCCTTTAGGGCTCGAATAAGATTGCTTTGCTGGCTTACAAGCATAAAACCCGATAAGGATCAGTATAGGCAAAAGGTAACTCAGCTTTTTAAGAAATGCTTTCATGATACGTTATTTTCGATGGTATGTGCAGTGGTTTCTTTCAGATAACTATAAATAGCCTGTTGAGAGCGGACTTTGACCTCGCCAGTACAATAGTTATTCTGCATTTCTTCGTTAAGTTCAACTGCCTGAACAGTATCGCTTAACTGTAAACTTAAGATTTCTATCAGTCTTATTTTTAATTCCTGGTCGTAGATTGGAAAACAGACCTCTATCCTGCCATAAATATTTCTGTTCATCCAATCGGCCGATCCCATAAAAAGATCCTTCGCACCGTTGTTGTGGAAAAGAAAGATCCGCCCATGTTCCAGATATCGGTCTACAATTCGCGTCACCGTAATGTTTTCACTTTGTCCTTCAATCCCCGGGATAAGACAACAGACACTGCGCACAATCAATTGTATTTTTACGCCCGCAGAAGAAGCTTCATAAAGCTTGGAAATTAATACCCGTTCTTCGAGGTTATTCATCTTAATCACCATTTCAGCTGGCAGCCCTTTTTTGGCATTGACGATTTCACGATCTATCCATGCAATAAATTTCTGCTGCAAATTGAATTGTGCAACTAATAAATGTTCGAAGTTAATGGCATCTTCAAGCAGTGGCTTTTTCTTTTTCTTGCTCAGGAAACCAAATAGCTGTTTCAACTCTTCGAGCATAGCCTGGTTAGCTGTCAATAAGATATGATCCGTATAAAAGCGCGCGGTTGATTCGTTCAGATTTCCTGTAGCCAGCAGTCCCAGATAATGACTCTGATTCCTGACTGTTCTTTTAACGAGTGCCACCTTTGCATGTACTTTCAGTTCTTTATTGCTATAGATGATTTTCACACCTGAAGCTTTCATCCGGGAAGCCCATTTAATATTATTGGCTTCATCAAATCTCGCTTTCAGCTCCACCATTACAGCAACCTTTTTACCATTTTTTGCCGCAGTCATCAAAGCATTTACAATTCTGGAATTATCTGCAACCCGGTAAAGCGTTACGTAAATCTCTTCAGTGAAACTGTCATTTGCAGCTTCATTGAAAAATCTTAATATCGGATCATAATTCTGATATGGAACATGAACCATCAGATCCTTTTTAAATATTTGTTCAAAAAGAGTTTCTTCTTTTTTCAGAAGCAGGTTGGGCAATGCAGGCCACTTTGGATAATTTAGCGCAGCTTCCTGAAGGGGGAAATTACTCAGATCCTTCATATTATGGTAATACCCACCTTCTACAACCGAAGAATTAGCTAAGTTGAGTGCATAAATAATTTTGTACAGATATCTGAGTGGTATCCCAGGCTGACATAGAAACCGGGTAGCGGTCCCCAGATCTCTTTTCTTTAACTCCTTTTCCAGCGCAATCGTAATATCTTCATCCAGATCTTCAATTTCCTCTTTAATATTCATCTCTGCATTTCTGGTGATCTTGATATTAAAGACGCCTTTGATTTCTTCAGCAGGAAAAAGATAATTCAGGTTATTTCTGATAATATCATCCAGAAAAACAACATATTTCTGATCATCTTTGTTCACCGCATACAACCTGGGCAAAACATCAGAAGGAAGGGTAATTAGTTCCAGGCGTTCTATACCGGCCGCATCCGAAAGGATTACTGCCTGGTATAATTTGTTATTTTCAGCAAAGAAGCCATCTTCATCCTTCGCTACTGAAAATAACCTGATATAAGCCAGTACTTCATTAAAGAAGATCCGGGATAATTCATCTGTTATCAATTCAGGAATAGCTTCATTGTATAACCAGTGGATATCCTTTGCTTTTAAAGCTGGCAAAAGCTGGTTAGCCAGTAAATGCCCAAACCTTTGCTGTTGCTGGTTGATTAAAAACTGAGCTTTATAATAATTATTATTTAATCCTGTACGCTCATCAAAGTTATCAATAGCCATCAAAACCGGCATCCTGACCCGGTAGAATTCATCCAGATTGGAAGAATAAATAGACAGAAACCTGATGCGCTCCAATAAGGGAACCTGCTCACTTTCGGCTTCCATCAATACGCGCTCATTAAAACTTAACCAGCTCAGGTCGCGGTTAAAAAAGGTATATTCTGTCATCGTATTTTTATAAAGCTACTACCGCACTGGCAATAACAAAAGCAAGAACGGAAGCAATAATACCGAACATAAATACATTATAGGCGATTCTCAGTAAACGGTATTTACGCCCTAAAACCACACCCTGAGAATATAAATCACGGATTAGGCTCCCATATAAGAACTCTCTGTCTTCCATCATTTTCTGCATTCCATTCACATAATCGGGTAAGGCCATCCGGTAAAAATTACCAAAGAACAGTAAGTTCACCTTTTTTTCATCAATATCCTGCTGACTAAAAGTTCCCGGAGGTACGGTAGGCCTGGTAGCCAGGATAGAAAAGACCATCGTCACCACACAAATAATCAGTAAGATTAATGTCGGGATGATCAAATGAGGATTATCTTCCAGTTTACGCAGCAGTACACTCAAAGTAACAGATAAAATGATAGAATTGGTAGAGATCATAATATGTGCTTTATTATCTGCCATATCACTCAACCGCTGATGGTTACCTGACGAAATCCGGAACATCGTTTCTATCCCCTTATCCGGGCGGTCACTTTTTTGCTTCTTATCTTTATTTTTTTTCTCCACAACTATTTCGGTCTGCTTTTCTGAGATAACCGGGGTTGAATCATGAAGAACCTCTTCCTTTTTTTTCCCATACTTGTCTTTAAATACTTTTTCTTTCAACTCGTTCAGATTTGATTCCTTTTTTGCTGCCAGTAAATCCTGACAGTAATCGGTATGGTAATGGTGCATTTCGAAAAGGACAATGGTTTTTGAACGCCATTCCTCTTTATCGATATCCCTGCCCGAAAAAGCAATTGCTTCCTTACGGATCAGTTTATTTCTTTCCTTAAAATCCTCACTGCCTAAATGAAAAAGATCTGCATCACATACAATTTCTTCTAATAACCCCACCGGGCGCTGAGGCATTTTTGTAGCCAGAATACAATTGGTTACCAAATCCGTTAATTCCGGCTCTGCCCCTTTTGATTCCAGAAATTCTTTAGCCAATGCCGCCCCGCGCTCTTCATGTCTTTCACAATTGGTCAGGTAACCTATATCGTGGAACCAAGCGGCTACATTGACCACAAAAAAGTCATGGTCTGACAATTGGTAATGGTTGGCTATTTTGACTACAGCCTTCACAACCTGCTCAGTATGCAACAAGTTATGATAAGTTAATCTCTCGTCTTTATTCAGGTGAAACAAGTTCGAGACATGTGCTCTGACCTGATCCAGGATATCCAGGTAATTCATCATATAAATATGGAGGTTTAAATTCTTAATTCCCAATGCCTTCAATAAGCATCTCTACGAGCTCATCAAAATATTCATGGGATTGTATTTCTGAAGGATTAATAGAGAGCGGAAAGTGTAAGCCCCTGAAAGCAACGATCAACACGAAAGACATCTTATGAATACTTTCTGCAGAAAGGTCTCTGAATTCCCCGCTTTGTGTACCTCCCAGAATGATTTCACTGATCATCCCCAACTGCATCTGTTCATATTTTAGTCTGAGCGGCAGCAACATCCTGCGGGATTCAATCATGTCTTCAAAAATCACTTTATAGAGACTGCGGAATTCCAGAATAGCTGTGCTTTGAAAATTCAGAAAAGCTTTTAGTTTATCTTCCGCAGAAAGTACACGGTTTACTGTTTCACGCAAATTTTTAATCACTGCTTTCATTTCATCTTTAACAACAGCAGCGAAGATTTCGTTTTTTCCGGGGAAATAATAATAAAGGGTACTTTTTCCTTTTCCGGCGGCTGCAGAGATATCTTCTATAGTTGTCTTTTTTAATCCGAATTTCCCAAACAAAGATTTGGCGGCAATTAAGATCTCACTAATTACGATTTCATCTTTATCCATAATCATTGTTTCAATAGGTTCTGCTTAACAGGTCTGCTGAATTTCAGACAGCTTTTTGAATTCCAAAAGTATTGAATTTAACTGGGGAAAATAATACCCTGATGAATAAAAAGAACCCCTTTCCTTTCTGAATAAATGACAAGATCAAATGGTAACAAAATAATGACAAAATGTTTTAGACTGAGGCAGACAACAAGTTATCAGGAACTCAATTCAGGAACACCAGAACAGGAACGATCTTTGTCTATTCTTCTGAGCATATCAAAAATAAATGAATTCTTAATTTAACAACTTAATCAGCGCAGTGAAGTCATACTAAAGATGCATCAGACGAAATAAACAGCCCAATCAGAACGGATTGATATTATTTAAACAATTAAGAAAATATCACTTAATTTCCTTATATTAAGATAATACCAATCAGAACGTAATTTTAACGCAAACTCAACAGCATTCTTAGAATGGCAACTCAATTTATTAAAAGAATGCTCGGCATTCATCATCAATCCAACGTACAACCATTGAAAAACTTAAGCTACTTCGGTTCCGCAAGACATGGATATATGGTTCCTGATCACTTTTTAGGATCACATTCCATTTGCTACTGTGTGGGTGCCGGCGAAGATATTTCTTTCGATACAGAGCTTAAAATCGCTTTTGATGCAAAAGTTTACATTTTTGATCCTTCCCCTTATGGAATTAACCACTTCAATCAGGTTAAAGATTATGTACATCATGGAATCCCGCTCACACTGGATAAAACCCTTGCACCTTACGTTTACAATATCAGCAGTAAACAATTCTCTGAAATCAAATTTGTTCCGGTAGGTCTTTGGGATGAGAAGAAAACATTAAGATTCTATGACCCTGAAAGAGAGAATTACTCCTCTCATTCTGCCATTTTATTTACGGAATCAAAGAGTTTTATTGAAGCTCCCGTTGACCGTTTAAGCAGCCTGATGAAAGAACTGGATCACCAGCATATTGATCTGCTCAAAATAGAGATAGAAGGTGCTGAATACAAAGTGATTGACACAATTATTGAAGATAAGCTAAATGTTAAAGCTATCTTGGTAGAATTCGACGAAATTTACAATACAAAGGATAAATCATTCCATTTCAGAATAAAAAGGAGCTGTAATAAATTAAGGAAAGCGGGCTATGTACTGGCACATTCTACGGTAGCAATGAAACGCCTGTTCATCAGGAAAGACATTTATGATCAGTTAAAAAAATTAGAAATTAATGCATAATATTACTAAACAGGATTTTGTTGATTTGGGAGCAATTCCTTCTGTTTATTCTCTTTTTGAGGATGCAGCAAAGAATTTCCCAAAACTTACTGCGCTTGCTTTCGGGCAGGAGCAGTTCACTTATGAAGCACTCTTACAAAGAGTGACTGACTTAAGTGCAAAAATCACTGAATTAACACTGAATGAAGATCTTATTGGCTTAAGTACAACCAGATCTGCCGACATGATTATCACCTTGCTGGCTATACTCAAATCCGGAAAAGCTTACCTCCCTTTAGACCCTGCTTATCCCAAACAAAGGTTACAGCAGATCGTTACAGATTCAGGTCTTAAAACCTGTATTTGTCCGGTTCAGGAACAAGAACTTTTTGGCCTATCAGCATTAAATACGCTCACCAGCAACACACCTGTTGCAACAATTGTATCACAGCAAAAGGAAGCACACGTCGTGCAAAATCCCAATGCTTACGTACTCTATACCTCAGGCTCTACAGGTACCCCTAAAGGAGTATATATGACACAGGCTGCCCTGGTCAACCTTGTTTTATGGCAGCAACAGCATTCCATAACAGGCCCGGGCAGTAAAACCTTACAATTCGCACCTGTAAGTTTTGACGTGTCTTTCCAGGAAATATTCTGCACACTTACCACAGGAGCAACCCTGGTACTCATTAACGATGACCTGAGGCTCGATCCTGTGAACCTGCTGAATTTCATCAATGAGACTGCTATAGATCGTATTTTCCTGCCTTTTGTAGCATTGCAGTTTTTGGCCGAAGCTGCCACTGCCAGTCAACAATATCCTTGGCATTTAAAAGAGGTAATGACTGCTGGTGAACAGCTGAAAATAACTCCGCAGGTCAAAGAATTTTTCGAAGGATTAAACAACTGTGTTCTGTTTAACCAATACGGTCCTACAGAATGCCATGTGGTCACTGAACTTAAATTAACCGGCGTGCCAGCCAGCTGGCCACTATTGCCAAATATTGGTCAGCCTATCTCCAATACGATCATTTATATTTTAAACCAGGACAATAATGTACTGGAAGCGGGGGAAACCGGAGAACTGGCAATTTCAGGGATCAGCCTTGCTGAAGGTTACCTGAACAGGCCGGAGCTAACTGCAGAAAAATTCATCTGGATTTCCGTAAACGGTCTGCAGACCCGGGTTTACCTGACTGGTGACCTTGCGCGTTATGAAAATGATGGTACTATTGAGTTTCTGGGAAGAAAGGACGATCAGGTAAAAATCAGAGGCTATAGAATTGAATTGGGAGAAATTGAAGTTCTTCTCAACCAGATAGCGGGTATCAAACAAGCTGTTGTTATCGCTAAACCCGACTTAAGTGGTCAGTACAGGCTGCTGGCTTATCTTGTTGCCGATACAGCAAACAGGAATACAAGCCTGATCAGAAATGAACTGGAAGCGAATTTACCTGATTATATGATCCCTTCCGCTTTCATCTGGATGGAAGACCTGCCTAAAACAACCAGTGGTAAAATAGATAAAAAGAACCTTCCTTTACCAGAACGAAAAAGGCCTGAGTTAGCTACGCTTTATAGCCCGGCCAAAACTACATTGGAGAAAAGAATTGCCGCAATCTGGGGCAATGTATTAGAAATAGACCAAATCGGGATCAATGATAATTTCTTTGAACTGGGCGGTAACTCTCTTTTAGCATTAAAAACAGTTTCTTCTTTAAGAGCTGAACATCATATCACACTGCCGATTACTAAACTTTATCAATTTCCGCAGCTCAGTCAGCTTGTAAATTATCTTGATGCGGCATCGGCAGCGCCAAAAAAACAAAGAGAACGCTCCTCTAATCCGGAACAGCCTGTCGCCATTATTGGCATGGCGGGTAAATTCCCTGGTGCAGATACCGTAGAAGAGTTATGGGAAGTACTTCGCAATGGAAAGGAAACAATCACTTTCTTTAAAGACCTCGATAGTACTATTCCGGACGATGTAAAAAATGATCCGCAATATGTAAAAGCCAGAGGTATTCTGAACGGGGCAGATTTATTTGACCCTGCATTTTTCGGCATCAATCCTAAACTTGCCGAACTCATGGACCCCCAGCAAAGGGTATTCCTGGAAATCAGCAGGGATGTGCTGGAAAAATCAGGACATTTACCTGCGGTTTATGATGGGTTGATTGGTGTATTTGCCGGCTCTGGAAACAACAGTTATTTCCCTCATAATGTGGCAGGCAACACCGATTTAATTAACCAGGTAGGTAGCTTCCAGGTTATGACTGTCAATGAAAAAGACTATATCTCTTCCCGGACAGCTTATCAGCTGGATTTAAAAGGCCCTGCAGTGAGTGTATTTTCAGCCTGCTCTACTTCTTTGCTTGCGGTTACTCAGGCCGTAGAAAGTCTGCGAAAAAACCAATGTGACGTTGCTATTGCTGGTGGGGCAAGTATTACGTCTCCGATTCACAGCGGACACATTTATCAGGAAGGCGCTATGCTAAGCAAGGACGGCCATTGCCGCTCTTTCGATGCAAACGCTACCGGAACAGTATTCAGTGATGGAGCAGGAGTCGTGCTATTGAAAACACTGGCTGCTGCTTTACAAGACGGGGATACCATTTATGGACTGATTAAGGGTGTCGGTGTAAACAATGACGGAGGCGCGAAAGGAAGTTTTACTGCGCCAAGCACCGATGGACAAGCTGCTGCAATTGCAATGGCAATTGAGGATGCCGGCGTTGATCCTGCTACGATCTCTTATGTGGAAACGCATGGAACGGCCACACCTCTGGGTGATCCGATTGAGATTGAAGGCTTAAAACAAGCATTCGGAACCCAAACCGCCAACCAATTTTGCGCCATAGGTTCTATTAAAAGCAACATGGGACATATGACTGCAGCTGCTGGTGTGGCTGGTCTGATCAAAACGACCCTTGCTTTATATTATAAAGAAATCCCCCCATCTATCAACTTTGAAAAGCCCAATCCAGATATATCATTTGCCGATTCTCCGTTTTATGTTAATGACAGGTTAAAACCCTGGGATACGGATAAAATAAGAAGAGCAGGCGTAAGCTCTTTTGGTGTCGGAGGAACAAATATTCATGTCATTGTAGAAGAACACGACCATTTAAACGCGCTGAATGAAGATCAGGGAAGGTTAAAAAACCTGTTTACCTGGTCGGCTAAATCAACAGAGAGCTTACAAGCTTATGAAGCGGTTTTAAAAACATATCTGAATACAAAACCTGACCTTAATCATGCCGATGCTGCTTATACTTTGCAAACTACAAGGGCTGATTTTTTACAGCGCAGTTTTCTGGTTGCAAATACAGGACAGGAATTAGCAGAGGGACATACCGTATCCACTGCTATTGTTAAAACACAACCGGGCGAAACTGTATTTCTATTTCCTGGTCAGGGTGCACAATACCCTGGCATGGGTGCTGAATTATATGAAAATGAGCCTGTTTACAAAGCTGCTATAGATGAATGTGCATTGATACTAACCAAATATCTGGATCTGGATATCAGGCACCTTATTTATGCAGCGGCCGATGACCTGCAGGCGGGTATGCTGCTGAACAATACAAAATATACTCAACCTGCTTTATTTATCACCTCTTATGCGCTTGCCCGTTTGTGGATGAACTGGGGAATACAGCCCTCCGTTCTTTGCGGACACAGTATTGGAGAATACGTTGCGGCACATTTAGCCGGTGTTTTCACATTGGAAGATGGTATTAAACTGATTACCGCACGTGGTGCAATGGTTAGCCGACTACCAGAAGGAAGCATGTTAAGTGTAAGGGCTTCTGCCTTGGAAATTGAGAAAATACTTCCGGAAAATTTAACCATTGCAGCTATAAACAGCCCCAAATTATGTGTTGTTGCCGGAAAGAATGAAGATATTGATGCTTTTCAGCTCAAACTTGATGAAAGACTGATTTTACACAAAAGATTACTGACCAGTCATGCTTTTCACTCTGCAATGATGGACCCTATCCTCAAAGACTTCAGTGAAATTGTAAGCCGGGTTAAATTAAGCAGACCTCAAAAACCAATTGTTTCTACAGTTACCGGCGATTTTCTGACCGATGCACAAGCACAAAATCCGGCTTACTGGACGGAACATTTAAGGAACACAGTGCGGTTTTCTCCTGCTCTGGATACGATATTAGCACTAGATCATCCAGTATTAATTGAAGCCGGACCAGGAAATACTTGTACCACACTGGCCTGGCAACATGAAGCCAAATCTACTTTTACCGCTATCGCCAGTCTGGATAAAAAAGAAGCCACAGGCTCTTACGATGCTATTTTAACAGCTTTGGGAAAAATCTGGTTAGCAGGATTAACGCCCGACTGGAAAGCATTCTATAACCATCAGCAAAGGCGGCGGGTTGAGCTGCCAGCTTATAGTTACCATAAAAAAAGATACTGGGCAGAACCAAAAAACATTGCAAAACAAAATCTATTGACCAATACTCACCAAAACAATACACCCCTTACTGCCATGAGGAAAGATATACTGATTGAGAAAATAAAACATCTGCTGGAAAATGCCTCTGGAATTGAAATGGATGGCGTTACCCCAGATACAAGTTTTATTGAAATCGGACTGGATTCATTGCTGCTGACACAGGTAGCAATCACCTTTAAAAAAGAATTCTCGCTTCCGGTTAGCTTTAGACAATTGAATGAAGAATATTCAACTATTGATGCACTTGCCGTTTATATAGATAAAAATACGCCACAAGAGTCAGCTCCTGTAGCTATACCAGGCTCACTGGCAGTTGATACACAAACTGCCAGTGAGCCTGCTGCCTTTGCACCTGCGGACACTGCGCTTGGCTTAATTGCTCAGCAATTGCAGTTATTGACTAAACAGGTAGAATTGATGAGCGGATCTGCGCCATCCAATTACCGGGATGCAGTTTCTGCTGCGCCGATACTTGTACCGGCAACGGATATATCTGCAGAAGAACTGATAGAAATTAAAAAACCATTCGGAGCTACTGCAAGAATTGAAAAAAATTCAACTGCGCTGACACCTGAGCAAAAAGAATTCCTGGCGCAATTAACACAACGCTACAATCAAAAAACTGCTGCCAGTAAAGCTTATACACAAAAACACAGGGCGCATATGGCCGACCCACGGGTAGTTTCCGGATTCAAGCCTTATACCAAAGAGATTGTTTATTCTATTGTTGTGAATAAATCTGACGGAAGTCATTTATGGGATATTGACGGGAATGAATATATAGATGCCCTGAATGGTTTTGGCTCAAACTTATTAGGCTATCAGCATCCGGTATTAAAAAATGCCATCCTTGCACAGGTAGAAAAAGGATATGAAATAGGTCCGCAGCATGAGCTTGCCGGTGAGGTTAGCCAATTAATTTGTGAGTTCACTGGTTTTGAACGCGCTGCTCTATGTAATACTGGCTCTGAAGCTGTTTTAGGCGCAATGAGAATTGCAAGAACAGTAACCGGCCGTTCTTTGATCGTTTCTTTTTCCGGCTCTTATCATGGAATTAATGATGAGGTCATTATCAGGGGAACCAGGAAATTAAAAAGCTTTCCGGCTGCTCCGGGCATTATGCCCGAAGCTGTACAAAATATGCTGGTCCTGGATTATGGGACTGAAGAATCTTTAAATATAATCAGAGAGCGGGCCCATGAAATTGCCGCCGTTCTGGTAGAACCTGTACAAAGCAGAAGACCAGAATTTCAGCCTGTAGCATTTCTGAAAGAGCTCAGGGAGATTACCCTGAAATCTGAAACTGTACTGATCTTCGACGAAGTCATTACCGGTTTCCGCGCACATCAGGGTGGGGCGCAAGCGATATTTGGCATTCAGGCCGATCTGGGTACTTATGGAAAAGTCATTGGCGGAGGTTTACCAATCGGAGCCATTGCTGGAAAAAAACAATTCATGGATGCATTGGATGGTGGTTTCTGGTCTTTTGGTGATACTTCTTATCCGGAAGTTGGCGTTACTTATTTCGCCGGGACTTTTGTCAGGCACCCTTTGGCACTGGCTGCTGGTAAAGCCAGTCTGGAATATATGAAAGCAAAAGGTCATGAATTCCAGCTCAAATTAAATAACAATACCACCTACCTGGCCGGCTTATTAAATGATACAATTGAGGAATTGGGCCTGCCCATGCTTGCCGCACATTTTGGTTCTTTATGGAAAATAAAGTTTACAGAAGAATATCCGTACAGTGAGTTGCTATTTACCTTAATGCGGTATAAAGGAATTCATATCTGGGATGGTTTCCCTTGTTTTTTAACAGAAGCACATACCCTGGATGAAATCAATCAGATTGCAGCGAAATTCAAAGAAAGTGTACTGGAATTAATGAAAGCCGGACTAATCCCTTTAAATCAATCCCCATCTTTAACTGAACCTGTCCGCTCACCTGCAATACCCGGACTTCAACCGCCTGTTCCGGGTGCAAGATTAGGAAGAGATCAATCGGGAAATCCTGCCTGGTTTATTACAGATCCGGAAAATCCGGAAAAATATCTTCAGGTGGAGTCAAATAGTTAAAATGATAGTGCGTAAACAAAACATAACCTATAAATCAGTTGATTTTGATCCTTTTATAGCAGGAGAAATCATTCGTACTGCGCCAGCAACGGAGCCTCAGATAGAAATCTGGACTTCCTGTATGCTGGGTGGCAATGATGCGAGCAGAGCATACAATGAATCTGTTTCACTCCGTCTGAAGGGAAATATAGACCCTGCTTTATTAAAAGATACCATCAAAAGAGTAGCGCAGCGACATGAAGCCTTAAGGTCTGCTTTTAGCAGGGACGGTGCTACTATTCTGATTTTTGATCAGGTAAAAGATGAACTGGCTTTTACAGATTTATCAATCCTGAGCCCAGCTCAAAAAGAACAGGAAATTAAGCAATACGTTGAAAGTGATGCCTTATTCTTGTTTGATCTTCTGAATGGCCCGCTGTTTAAAACAGGTCTGCAAAAGCTATCCGATCAGGAATACCATTTCACTTTTACAGGACATCATATTATCTGCGATGGCTGGTCACTGGGAATCATTTTACAGGACATCAGTAAAATCTATACCGCACTAGTTAATCAAATTGATCCGGATCTGGAAGAAGCAACTTCCTTAACTGATTTTGCCTATGAGCAACTGGAGTTTTCGAAGAGCGCTGAGCGCAAAGCCAATGAACAATTCTGGCTCAGCCAGTATGAACAGCATATTCCAGTATTGGATGTCCCCACTGATCATGAGCGTCCGCAGCTTAGAACCTTCCAGAGTAAGCGCCTGGATTTCCATGTTTCACAGGACCTGATCCATGCGTTGAAGGAAACCGGAAGGGCTGAAGGAAGCAGCCTGGTCATTACTTTTCTGGCTGCCTTTGAAGTATTTCTGCACCTTTTAACCGGGCAAAGAGATGTCGTGGTCGGCTTACCAGCTTCCGGACAATCCGTTACCGGGCATTATAACCTGGTTGGACATTGTGTAAACTTTCTGCCTTTAAGAAGTTACCCGAATAAAAACTACAGTTTTAAGGAGTACCTGAAACTGAGAAAATCAGCTGTGCTGGATGCTTTCGATCATCAGCAGATTACCTGGGGTAACTTATTGAAAAACCTTAAGATTGCAAGAGATCCTTCCAGAATCCCTCTGGCCCCGGTTGTTTTCAATGTAGACATGGGCTTAGATGACGGAGTAGCTTTTGAACACCTTGACTATCAATTGATCAGTAATCCCAGAGCTTTTGAAAGCTTCGAGCTGTTCATCAATGCCAGCGGCTCAGAAAATACATTTGTGCTGGAATGGTCTTACAACACCCAGTTATTCGAACAACAGACCATTGAGCAGATGATGGCCGGCTTTGAAAATATCTTAAAGTTTATCACTACACATCCCGGCCAGAAACTGAAAGAATTGGTTCAGCAGGATAATCCATATTTTCTTTCGGCTCCTGTCTTTAAAAGGAGCACAGCTGTTTCTGCATTAGCCATACCCGACTTCAGCGCAGAGATTGCCGCACTAAAAGGAGTCACAATTCAGCATTTATTTGAAAAAGCGGCGGCCGTTTTTAAAGATCAGACCGCCATTACTTTTCAGGATGAATCTATTAGTTATAGCAATCTTGAAATCAGGGCCGATAACCTGAGCAGGGCAATTCTGAATCGTGCACCTCAAGAGGAAATCATCGGAATCAGTACTACACGCGGCATTAATATGATCGTGGCTATCCTTGCGATTCTTAAAGCAGGAAAAGCTTATCTGCCAATGGACCCTAATTATCCTGAAATCAGGCTGAGCCAGATTATAAATGATTCAAACCTCCATTTTTGTATTGCCGGAGCCGTAGAAAACAAATTCTTTCAGCAACTGGATTTGCAAACGATAGACTTCGATCTTACTTATAGTTTACCTGTACAAAACATCAGTTTGCAGAATCCGAACGGATATGTTTTATATACTTCAGGTTCTACTGGAAAACCTAAAGGCGTTTACATGACGCAGCTTGCCCTGGTCAATTTAATCCAGTGGCAAATGGTTAATTCTATTGCCGGAGCAGGAAGTATAACCCTGCAATTTGCACCATTAACTTTTGATGTATCTTTCCAGGAGATATTCTGTACCCTTTGTGCCGGCGGGCAACTGATCCTGATTGACGATGTACTCCGGTTGAACCCCGATAACTTACTGGATAAGATTGAGCTAAAAAAGATCAACAGGATTTATCTGCCTTTTGTAGCCTTACAATTCCTTGCCGAAACTGCAGCAAGTATGGGTAAATTCCCTAAAGCTTTAAAAGAAGTGATGACTGCCGGTGAACAATTGAAAATTACCCCGCAGATCGAACAGTTTTTCAGAGCTGTTCCAGGTTGTATCCTTTACAATCAATATGGCCCTACAGAATGTCATGTAGTAACCCAATTAAAATTAACCGGAAACCCTTCCAAATGGCCGGCTTTACCTAACATTGGGAGCCCGGTTTCCAATACCACTATCCATATTATTACCGAAAACCTGGAAATACTGGCCCCGGGAGAAATTGGAGAATTATGTATTGCTGGTGCCAGCCTGGCTGCCGGATATTTAAATAAACCTGAGCTGACCGCTGAAAAGTTTGTCAGCTTAAATTTACCTGACGGAAAACAGGTGCTTGTTTACCGTACAGGTGATGTGGCCAGAATTTTACCTGATGGGAATATTGAGTTCCTGGGGCGTAACGATGACCAGGTTAAAATAAGAGGTTACCGGATTGAACTTGGAGAAGTAGAAGCCGTATTAAACCGCATTCCAGGCATCGCACAGGTTGTGGTGACCGCAAAAGAAGATCATAATGGCCGGAAAAGATTAGTAGCTTATTTAGCTTCTGCTACCGGAAATCAGGATACTGCTTTTGTAAGGAATGAAATCCAAAGCAGATTACCCGCTTTTATGATCCCCTCCGTATTTGTCTGGGTTATGGAATTTCCAAGAACCAGCAGTGGTAAAATAGACAAGAAATTGTTGCCTGCTCCCGACCATCTGCATGCTGGTGATTTCAGCAAATATACAGCACCACAAACGGCAACCGAGACTACCATTGTCAAACTATGGGAAGAATTACTCGATGTCAAAGAGATAGGTATTGATGATAATTTCTTCGAACTGGGCGGGCATTCACTCATCGCTATCCAGTTCATGATCCAGATAGAAAAAGCCAACGGACATGGTTTACCACTTGCTACTTTATTTGAATATCCGACCATCCGGACTCTAGGGAAATTACTGGATGGACAGAACCGCCCCACTACTTATACTTCATTGGTACCTATTAAACCATCGGGTTCAAAGACTCCGATCTATATTGTTCATGGAGGTGGTTACAACGTACTTAACTTTAGTGGGATCGGTTTGCATGTAGACCAGGAACAACCTGTATTTGGTATTCAGGCGCAAGGACTGGATGGTGTAGAAGAACCAATGGACAACATGGAAGACATTGCCCGTTATTATATAGAAAGTATACTGGCACAAAATCCACATGGCCCATATGCACTTGCCGGCTATTCTTTTGGAGGTTATGTCGTGATCGAAATGGCCAGACAGTTAAGAGAACTGGGACATGAGATAAAAATGCTGGGTATTTTTGATACCAATGCAAAAAACCTGGACTTCCACGGAAATGACTTTAGTGTTTTCAAAGAAAGAGTAAAGAAACAGCTACCAAAATTCTGGTGGATCATCACTTCATTTTTAAAGAACCCTAAAGCGACGGTTAATTATCAGAAACATATCATCACCACCAGATTAAAGGAGATTTTTGGTACCCAGACCAAAACAGAAGGAGAATCTGGAGGAATCTATGAGATTATGAGGCGGATTGACAAGAAATATGATATTGCTTATCAGGCCTATAAATTAGCTCCGTTTGAAGAGAAGGTACATTTGTTCAGAGCCACAGACAATGTTTATTTTGTAGAGGATTTTAAATACCTGGGCTGGCAGAAATATGCCTTAAAAGGAGTTGAAGTACATGATGTACCCGGAGATCATAAAACAATGCTCCTGGCGCCTTACGATAAAGAATTTGCGAGGACACTACAGCAAGTGCTGGACAGTGTCACCTAAAATGTGCTGGATGATGTCTCTTAAATCAGGATTGAGGTTAAGCTTTTCTTTTCGATTTTTCCCATGCTGCACTTTGATTTTTACGGTAATACCGCAAAATACCTGCAAGTACGGCATAATTCATCATGCAAAAATAATAGGGAACGAATAAGGCTTTTACACGAATATTTCGCTGTTCAAAATAAAACCCGATGATACTTAATACATAGAAAAACACTTGCAGCGCAAATAGATATTGGTAAAAGGCAGCAGGTTGCGTAAATGCGATAAGGCCGTTCAGTATAAACACCAGGATTAAAAGAAATGGTACAATTGTCCACCGTAAAACCCTGTGGCTGATATATTGAAAAGTAAATACAAAGTTACGAAACGGATTTGCTGCTTTTTTTAAACGAAGGATGGATTGTATACCTCCGGCAGCTATCCTGATTTTTCTTTTAAGCTCTTCTTTAACATCGGCCGATGCAGTTTCCATAGCATATGCTCCAGGCTCATAAGCAATCACATAACCGTTCTCAGCAATGCGCATGGCAATCATATGGTCATCTATAATCGTGTCACTTTCAACAGGCTGGTACAATGCAGTCCTGATACTGAACAATTCTCCGGCTGCCCCTACATTGGAATATAATTCATAGTCCAGTTTTTTTAATTTAGACTCATATTTCCAGTAGAACCCCTCCCCTGCTGAACTGGCATCAGCAGTTGCTTCAACCAGTATTCTCTTTTCACCTGCAACTGCCCCAACCTTAGGATTCTGATAGTGCTTCACCAGTTCATTGATAGCTTCAGCATTTAAAAAAGTATTCGCATCTGTAAATACAGTAATTGCGCCGTTGATTAAAGGAATAGCCCGTTTAATAGCGGCCATCTTTCCAGCTCTTAAATCCTGATGTAATAATGTGATCTCTTTAAAATTACTCACCTTCACAGCTGTCTGATCGGAAGATCCGTCGGTAATAAAAATTAGCTGAAGTTTATCTTTAGGGTAATCCAGCTGCAAAGTATTCTTTATTTTATCTTCAATGATATCTTCTTCATTGTAGGCTGCAACCATCAGGGTGACCGTTGGCAAAACGGCGTCTTTTTTAAAAGCAAACGGCTTGCTGAATAACCTTTTGATTTTCACCAGCAGATAAAGCATGAAACCGTAACCAACAAACGTATATACAATCAGAAAAATGCTGATCCAAAAAACTATAATCATCAATATTTATATTTTAAAGCCTAAATCATTACTATCTTTTGAATGGGTAAAATTCCATTTCAATCCAAGGAATACCCATTTAATCAGGTCTTTCCTGTTCTTCTTCCTATACATGAATACTTGCTTCGGGCTGGCAATGCTGATATAATATAAGCTAAAAAGTAAAGTATTCAGCCAGCTGGTATTTCTGCGGATAAATAACATCCTGTTCCGGGTCATAAAGTATGTTTTGATACTACTTTCTTTCCCCACACTCATGGATTCTTTATGGTAAATTTTGGTACGGCCCGTAAACCAGATTTTTTTACCTGCTTTTTTAAATTTCTCACACCAGTCCAGTTCTTCATAATACAGGAAAAAGTTATTGTCCATTAACCCGGCAGTCACCAGATCAGCCTTACGGCACATCATGGCAGCACCATGGCAGAAAGCTGTTTCCACATCTTGCTCGTTATATTGTCCATGGTCAATTTCCATAGCTCCAATAGTACTGTTCCGGCAAGTGATATAATTCATTTTGGTTGCACCTGCATATTGAATCACATCAGGCGCATCAAAATACAATAATAATGGGGAGATTAATCCGATTTCCTGGTTTTCATCCAGCGCTCTGGTCAGTTCAGTTACCAGGTTTCCGGTAATTTCGGTATCATTATTCAGGAATAAAAGATATTCTCCTTCCGCTTTTGCAATTCCCAGATTATTACCACCCGCAAATCCAAGGTTTTCGGAAGAAGAAATATAAATAAGACCGGGATATTCGTTGATGAAAATAGCCGAATGATCTTCTGTGCTACCATTATCAACCAGAATAACCTCAACCTCGGTCAAATTGGTGTGAAGTTTTACTGATCTTAAAAAATCCAGTGTGACCGCCGGCTGATTAAAGTTAACTGTTATAATTGAAGTGCGTTTCATCCCTTGTAAAAGTAGTGATTTGAAGGTAACTGCTGGCTTAAATTTCGAGGATAATATGCTATAATCCCCAGACTATAAGCTGATGCTAATAATTAAAGCCTGATAAGCAATAAGTAATCCAACTCCTGTTAGTTTTAATTGAGGTCTTTCACAATGAAATTATTTAAAAAAAAGTAGATTTGTGTATAAGAGTATCTACAATTTGGGCAAAAATTGCGATTTGTACCTCTCAATTAGAATCAACTATAAGTCATAGCAATAAAATATTAAATTTATTGCCTGTTAGCATTTAAACATTAATTATTATAAAATAACAGACTACGTTTTAACCTGTTTTTAATACTGGCACCATTTTTTCTACAGGGTCGGTGTTACAGTAGACATAAAATCTTCATTAACTCTACCAGAAAATGCGTATTGCCCATCTGATTCTTACCTATACCAGTCCTGAACAAACAGAGCGAATGATCAAAAGTTTATCTCATCCTAACTTTGACTTCTATATTCATGTAGATAAGAAATTTGACATCAACCCACACTTATTCCTTAAAGATATTCCGAACGTTTATTTCATTAACAACAGAATTGACGTTAGATGGGCAGGCTTCAGTACGGTGACCGCAACCTTTGAATGTATCAAAGAAATTTCAAAAACTGGTATCCGGTATGATTTTATCAATTTTCTGAGCGGACAGGATTACCCGGTTAAATCTGCTGATTATATCAATGATTTTTTCGTAAAGAACAAAGGCAAAGAATTTTTAAGTTACCGTGATATCAAAAACGACTGGAAAGAAGGGCTGATCAGAATGGAAAAATACTTCCTGACCAGCTATAACTTTATCGGGAAATACAGACTGGAAAACCTGATCAATAGAATCATGCCTAAAAGAAAGCTGCCTTATAACCTGCATCCTTATGGCAAATCAATGTTCTGGATGCTAAGTCCGGAAGTCGCATTACATGTAGTACATACGGTTGAAAACGATCAGAAACTTAAATATTTTTTCTCTTTATGCTGGGCGAGTGATGAATTTGTCTTTCAGACCATCTTACTCAATTCCAGATACAAAGACAGAATTATTAATAACAATTACAGATATATTGACTGGTCAGCTGGCGGAGCCAACCCAAAAATACTAGATGAAAGTGACTTCGAAAAAATTGCAGCTTCAGAGATGCTGTTTGCAAGGAAGTTTAATATGGCCGACCAACCGGAAATCCTTAATTTAATAGACAAGAACTTATTAGCAAATGGCGCACATACTTAATATACAAACTTTTAAAGATAGCAGAGGCATTTTGACAGTGCTCGATAATATTGTTCCTTTCGAAATTAAAAGATTATTCTATATCTACTCGGTAGATGATACTGATCGCGGAGGACACAGACATCATGAAACCCATCAGGCGGCAATATGTATCAAAGGTTCTTGCAAAATCACCAACAATAACGGAAAAAAAACAGAGATGTTTGATTTAGACAGCCCTGAAAAATGTTTAATGTTATTGCCTGAAGACTGGCATGTGATGCACGATTTTTCGGCAGATGCAATTCTTTTAGTACTGGCTTCTACAGCGTTTGATCCTAAAGACTATATTTACGAGCCTTATGATTCCATATGAAAGCCTGAAAATACTTAACCGTCCATTTGAAGAAAAGTTTAAAAGTAAATTTGCTGATTTTCTGGATAAAGGATGGTATATACTGGGTGAGGAAGTTGCCCAATTTGAACAGGAATTTGCAGCCTATCACCAGGAAAACTACGTCGTTGGGGTAGCCAATGGCCTGGATGCACTGATCCTTTCCCTGCAATGCTGTAAATTTCAAAAAGGTGACGAAGTTATCGTGCCTTCCAACACTTATATTGCGACTATCCTGGCTATCATACAATGTGGGCTGACACCGGTACTGGTTGAGCCAGACCGTCATACCTACAATATTGATCCTGTACTGATCTCCCGTGCCATTACCCCTAAAACTGTGGCTATTATGGTCGTTCATTTATATGGGCAATGTTGTGATATGGATCCTATACTGGAGCTGGCCAACAAATATCAGCTCAAAGTAATTGAAGATTGTGCGCAAGCACATGGGGCAAAATATAAAGGCAAATTAGCCGGAACTTTTGGTGATTTTGGTGCTTTCAGCTTTTATCCAACCAAAAATTTAGGTGCTTTAGGTGATGCCGGAGCCATTTTATGCCGTACTGAATCAGACTATCATAAGCTCAGACAATTAAGGAATTACGGTTCGGAAAAGAAATATCACAATGGAGTAATTGGGTATAATTCAAGACTTGATGAACTGCAAGCTTCTTTTTTAAGGATTAAATTGCCACACCTGGACGAGATCAATACGCATAAAAGAAAATTAGCAGCAATCTATAATGAGCATTTGAGTGATTCATTCGTCAAGCCAAAACCTGATGCTGATTTTCACCATGTCTATCACATCTACAATATTCTGCATCCGAAAAGAGAGCAGCTGAAACAATATTTACAGGAACACCAGATCGGTACAGAAGTTCACTACCCGGTAGCCCCTCAGGATCAGCTGGCTTTAAAGGACGTACTCCAAAATTTCGACTATCCAATCTCCGCAAAAATACATCAGCAAACGCTTAGTCTGCCTTGTTCTTTTGCACATACAGCGGAAGATATTTTCCATGTGACCGAGGTCATGAATAAGTTTCATTTAAAATAACGAAGGATGTTCTATTTATTGAAAGAACTTGCCCCTCCAATTGTAAATACTTTAAGATGGTACAGTTTTAAATATGGCTGGAAGGGCAATTATAAAACTTACGAGCAAGCTAAACAACATTGTAAAGGTTATGATGAAGATCACATCCTGAACCGGATTATTGAAACCACATACCAGGTTAAAAATAACGAGATTGCTTATGAGCGGGACGGGATTGCTTATGATACTGTCCAGATGAACTTCCCTTTATTAAAAACACTGTTATACATTGCTTCTACAAATAATAACGAGCTTACTGTCATAGACTTTGGCGGCTCCCTGGGCACCACATATTATCAGAATTATCCCTATCTGAAGCATTTAAAAAAATTAAAGTGGTGCATTATCGAACAACCAAAGTTTGTAGAAGCAGGAAAGAAACACTTTGAAAATGAACACATTAAGTTCTACAACAATATTCAGGAGTGTATGGCTGAAAATAAGCCTCAGTTATTCCTGATCTGTAGTGTGCTGCAATATATTGATAAACCTTATCAATTGCTGAATGAGGTTATGGAGACGAGGATTCCCTATGTGATGCTGGATTATGTAGGCTATAACAGCGGTAGTACTGACAGAATCACCATACAGCACGTTCCTCCGGTATTTTATGGAATCGAGACCTCTTATCCCTGTTATTTCTTTAGCAGGGTAAAAATACAGGATAAACTTTGTGAATATTATGAGAAAGCATACGATTTCATTGCTTCCAGTGAAAAATATTACGTCCAGTTTAAGCCTTTCAGATACGAAGGGTCATTATGGAAAGTACGGCCACAATAGCTTGTTATTTTCTTTTTGAACTCGCTGCTGCAATTAACTCTCTGTACAAAAGAGGGTTAAAAGGATCTTTCAGGAGTACTTGCGCACTCTTTTTCAGCCCATATAACCATGATCCCAAAGAAAGTGCAATCGCTGCCTTTTCCTGAATAATATCAACTTCAACCTTGAATTTCCAGTGGGTTGTTATGCTTTTGATCAGTGTTTTATCTTTTAATTCGACAAGCTTATAGCTGTTTAATAAACCAACCAGCAATTTATCCAGCATTACCTTCTGGCGTTTACCCCAATAATGCAGAATAGAAGTATCTGCAGCCTGCAAAATTTTTCTGCGCTGCAAGATTAATGAAAAGGCAATCTGTTCGCTGATAAACCACCTGGAATTCTCATAAAATTCGTCATTTAATCTGAATACATCAGGCATATACATAGAAAAGCTACTATGTAATCCCAATACACCGGAATTCCAACCATAATCATTTTTGGTAAATCTTTCTGGTTTCCCGCCAATAATCAGATCGCGGTCAGAGATATAAGCTATAAATGCCTCCGGAAATTCTCCCTCATTAAAGCTTTTAAAAATACCTAACCCCTGCTCAAAAGTATATTCCCGCTGATGCATAAAAGCATGATCTTCAGTTATTCCATTAAAGAGCAAGGTCGCATCCCCAGTAAAAAAAGTATCTGAATCAATAAAAATCACATTGCTTTCAGGATATTTCTTAAAGGTCATATCAATTGAAGCTATCTTTCTGCGGTGATAGAACAAAGTCCCTCCCAGCATCTCTTCCATCACCTCAGGAGTCATAGTAACATATTCAATGTTAGGCTGGTCCAGGTAAGTCTGAAAAAATTGAGGCTGGTCCGTATACACAAGAATTCTTGTCCGCTCTATATCACCGGCAGCCGACCAGGCATAAAAACTCAGGATACTAAAGATAGCCCTGCGAAATTCGGTTTCAGCACCATAAGAAAGAAAAACCAGATTCTGATCAGGGTTAAACCCGTTTACTGTTAGAGGTATGTTCATCGATTGCAGCTAAAATATCAATATCTATACCAATATCAAACTTCCTGGCGAAAAGCATGTGAGAAGAAATCATTTTATCCAGGTCTGCCAGCCTTAGAATTTTTGGATTCGCCATCCCATCCGGGAAATCTATATAGCGCAGGTTATCATTTACAATACGATCCTTTAGTGGTGAGTTCATTAATATGGTCGGGATCACAAATTCATCCGTTCCCCAGCAAAACTTCAAAAACTTCTTGATCTTGTTTTCTGTGTCGAAATAATTGGCAAGATAGACCGCACTTTCTTTATTGAGACTCCACCAGCTCGACTTACTGCCTCCGTATAGCTTCATTGCCAATGGGAATTTACGCGGTGGAAGTATTTTATTCAGCATATTTTCAATAAAGAACTTACCACTGAAATTAAAGTCAGTCAAGTGATAACGTTGAAATCTATAAACTGCTCCTTCCCACCATTTGGAATCTTCAGCATCATAATAGATAAATGACTTCTCTTTATTTTGCTGAAAAAAGTCACAAATTTCCTCATTACTTTTCAACGGATAATCCTGGGCACTTAACAGGTTGTAGAACCCATACTCCGTTTTATTCAGCAATACTTCTTTAAGAGAACTTACCATTGCATGAAGGGTGCTGTACCCTCCCCAATTACAGATCGATCTGTACTGTATGAATTTAACCCCCCGGATAGCCCCCAGAAATTCATAGGGTTTAATATCAACCTTTTTGTCTACATGGATATAAAAATCAAAATCAGGATGCTGCATCTTTAGCAAAAGACGATTTAATTGCTCCGGATTTTTATGAGCAATTATAATATGTGCTATACGCATAGAAAAATTAAATTAACTCCAGTTATAAACTCGCATCGCATCACATTCTTCATGGGCTGTACTGATCAAAAGAGAGCTCTAAAATAGTGCAAAACTAATCATAAATAAAAATGATTATTTCAGATCAGACAAAAACAGCTGATAATCAGCCTATGATAAATCAATAGCTGTCAAATTTGTCATTGTCAGCGTTAATTTTCGTTTTAGCAACACCAGCTATTTCCATCATAAATAATTCAGACACGTTTCCCACGCGTTAACCAATTTACAGCAACCAATGTAAATCGGGAAATAATTACCCAAATTTCCCCATTTTTCTTAATAATATTCTTTGGTTTATAAATAATATGTGTATCTATGCATCAAGTTGAAAAAATAATGAACAAAACTATCCCGCTAAAAATGAGAACATTATCAATTATATTCATCTTTTCTCTTTCCTCGATTCTATTATTAGCTTCTTGTAAAAAGAATATTATTGAAAATCCCGATATTTCGGTGATTGTTCCCGGATCAGGACCTGATACGACCAAAGTGCCCGCACCAATTGTTTATAAAAGAACAGTTAATATTGGTACAGGCTCAGGAGTTTTGAATTTTGACGGTGCTACGTTTGCCGTACAATGTAATGATCTGATTAAAATCAAAGGAGGGAACTATACTTCTATCAATATCAAGAATGTGATGTCTGCCGATGGATGTCCGATTACCTTCAAAAATGACGGTCTTGTAGAACTTGCGGGAAATTACAATGCCATGTCTCTTGAAAACTTAAAAAATGTATATATATCCGGAGACGGAACTCCTGGACTGGCTAAAGGATTCTCATTCAGAGACAACTCTTACAGAGCAGTAGTTATTACAGGTACGCTGAATAAGTTCACTTTTCAATACGCAGCTTTCAAAAACATCGGTGATCTGGATATTACCTTTAAATACAATGATGTTTATGACGGAACAGAAGGATCTTATTCAAAAGACCTTAAATTCCTGAACATGTCTTGTGACAACACAGCTCAATTCCTGACTACCGGAGGATATATTCAAGGCGGAGTCGTTTATGGTTTAGTGAAGAACATTGAGGTCGCTAACATAGACTTTCAGAATGCTCCCGATGTAGGTACAGTTGTTTTTATGGGAAATGTAGAAGACTATAATATCCACAATAACAAAATCAACAATATCAATACCAGCAATAACAACCATAACGGTATCTTTCAGATTGCAGGAAATGGAAGATTTCACGATAACTTAGTGACCAACCACCAGGGAAATGCAATCCGCGCCTGGGGACACACCGTTGGCAGCACACCAAAAGACATTCTGATTTACAATAACATCGTTTTAAACTCCCGTAAATATTCAGGTTTTGAAGTTCAGGCTTATGCAGATAGAATTACACCTGGAAAAACAACTTATACCAACGCAATTATCTTCAACAATACTTGTGGTAATTTAAACCTTTCCAATGATTGGCAGGCAGCTGTAGTTGACGTATATGGCATGTCGGGTGGTAAAGTCGATGTTTACAACAACCTTGGTTTCAACTTCCTGCCAAACCAGAAACTGATCGCTTTACAATGGGCTGAAGTTATTCCGAACACTTCGTACAATGTATATAATGAAACCTCCGGACAAGCCGGGATTACAGATCAGACTACATTAAATTTAACCAGCAATTCACCAGCAAAATATAAAGGCAGACCAACACCATTTGTAATCACAGATTTCTATGGTAAGCCAAGAAGCGCAACTACTCCTTCTATAGGTGCTGTTGAATAAGCAAACAAAAAATATAAATTAAAAATCTCAGCTCCTTGTGAACTGAGATTTTTTTTTGGCACTCTATCTGCCTAGTTGTCAAACAAACTTATTACATTTATATTCATTAGCCGGGCAATTAATAGATGATGAACACTCCATACCACTTTAAAAGCGTTACTTTACTGATTACCCATTACAATAGATGTAAGTCGCTGGAGCGGCTTTTAAAGGCTTTTAAAGAATTGAACTGCAATTTCGACGACATCGTTATTTCTGATGACGGCAGTGAAAAAAGTCAGTTGCAATACATTGAAAAATTACAGCAGGATTATACCTTCAGGTTAATTACTACCCCAGTTAATAAAGGATTGGGGAATAATATAAACAAAGGCCAGGATAGTGTCCATACAGAGTACACGCTTTACATACAGGAAGATTTTGTCCCTAAGGCCACTTTTCCAGAACATTTCTCCGATGCCCTTCAAATTATGCAGCAAGATAAGAAATGGGATATGGTCACTTTATATTCTTATTCGCCCTACCCTTACATGAAGCCTTACAAGCTTGGCTTCTCTGAAAAAGTATTTCACCTGGCTCCATGGTACACCAATAACCTGAAATTTTATCTTTATGGAGATCATCCGCATTTGAGACGATCAACCTTTTTAAAAGACTTTGGCAGGTACCCTGAAGGCCTCAATGGTGACCAGACCGAAATGCAGATGAGTTTTGCGTTTATCAAAAACAAAGGCAGGTGTCTTTTTTATGATGATCATTATGGTTTACTGACACAAGAAAATTCAGCAGAAGAGCCAAGTACAGCAACTTTCAGAAAATCATGGAGGAGCGGCAACAGCGTCCCTTTTATTGCAGCCAAATGGCTCTATGCAAAATACAAGTTTTTAAAACTTAATGCACAGCTGCTCACCAAATAACGAAATGGGTTTAAGACCTGAATTGTATATATTTATAAAAAAAGAACTACGTTAAAATTGATGGAAAAATCGGATCCTATTGCTATAATTTGTGTTTGTGATAACCACTATGCTATTTTACTGGCAGCTTTAATCAAATCTATTGAAGTAAACCATCACTCTGGTGAAAAACTGGAATTCTTTATCGTAGAAGATGGTATTACGAATAAAAATAAGACGAGAATACGCAATGCCAGCAATCAGGAAGTTACTACTATTCACTGGATGGCGATGTCAGAATGCCTGCCAAAAGATGCGAAGCTGCCTGTTGACAAAAGCAGTCTGCCCTTAAATATTTATACCAGGCTGTTCATCCCGCATTTCATCCCTAAACATATCAAGAAAATCATCTTCCTGGATGTAGATATGATTATGCTGGAAGATGTGAGCAAGCTATGGCATACCGATCTGGGCAATAATATTGTTGGCGCTGTTCAGGACCAATTTATACAGGTCGTAACCCGTTGGGGCGGAATCAGTAATTATGAAGAATTAGGCATACCAGCCGATAATAAATATTTCAATGCAGGATTGATGGTGCTGGATATTGATAAATGGGAAAAAGCAGACATCACCAATAAAGTATTAACCTGCCTTACCCAGCATAAAAAACATGCTGTATTTCAGGATCAATATGGGTTGAATGCAGTGCTTGCGTTGCATTGGCAAGAGCTAGACCCACTGTGGAACCGTTTTGCTTACTCTGAAGAAGAAAGACCGTTCCTGATCCATTTTACCGGAAGAAAGCCTATTTATAAATCGTACGAATTCAGCGAAAAATACAAAGAAATATTCTTCTCTTACCTGAATATGACGGCCTGGAAGAACTTCAAACCTATTGGTGAAAGTTCAAGATATTTAAAGAAATTCTACAACATTTTAGAAAAACTCAGAAATCTGATAGGCATTAAATAAGTAGACTATAGCTCACCCTTCTTTAGTTGCTCATAAGCAAACTGACTTGCTCTTGCTGTTAAGGCCATATAAGTTAAAGATGGATTCTGACATGCAGAGGAAGTCATACAGCTGCCATCAGTAATAAAAACATTCTTTGCCTCATGCATCTGGTTAAACTTGTTTAAAACAGATGTTTTGGGGTCATGCCCCATACGGGCGGTTCCCATTTCATGAATGGTCGAACCTCCTGGTTTGTTATAATTAAAGGTATCAATATTCTTGAATCCAGCCTTTTCGAACATTTCGCCACAAGTATGCTGAATGTCAGTCATCATTTTACGCTCGTTTTCACGGAAAGAAAAATCAATTTTAAGCAATGGCTGTCCCCATTTATCTTTCTGGAAGTTATCCAGCGAGACTTTATTATCGAAATAAGGCAGGCATTCCCCCCAGCCAGCCATCCATATGGTCCATGGGCCTGGCGTCGTTAGCTGTGCTTTAAAATCTTCCCCGAACCCATCAATACTCTGCGCTTTGTCCATCCATTCCTGGCGTTCACCATGGCCCTGGATATTATATCCTCTTTTAAAATCCAGACTTTTATCGTCCTGAAGATTTCTGTATCTCGGAATCAAAAATCCACAAGGCCTTCTTCCTTTGTAGTACTGATCTGTATAAGCTTCGTGCATCCCATAAGCACCCGCCGAAGAGTGGTGATCCATCAGGTTATGCCCTAACTGCCCGCTTCCGTTACCAAAACCATCAGGAAATCGCGAAGAAACAGAATTCAATAATAAGCCCGCAGTTGCAATGGTAGAAGCATTGACAAAAACAATCTTCGCATAAAACTCATGCACTTCATTACTTAAAGTATCAATTACCCTAACCCCTTTGGCCTTCTGCTTCTGCTCATCAAACAAGAGCTCAGTAACAATTGAAAATGGTCTTAAAGTTAAATTACCCGTAGCCATAGCCGCAGGAATAGTCGAACTGTTACTGCTGAAATATCCTCCGAACGGACATCCTCTGTTACAAAGATTCCTGTTTTGACAAGGGCCACGGTGATCCCATCCCCTGGTTAAATTAGCCACCCTTGCAATCGTTAATAACCGGTGTTCATCATGCTTGCGGATAGAATCGCCCAAATGCTTTTCAATACAATTCAGCTCCATCGGTGTTAAAAACTCACCGTCCGGCAACTGCTTTAAATTTTCCCGGTTCCCGCTTACCCCAATAAATGATTCTGCATAACTGTACCACTGCTCCAGGTCTTTATACCGGATTGGCCAGTCCACACCAAAACCATCTTTATGATTAGCCTCAAAATCAAGATCACTCAAACGATAACACTGTCTGCCCCAAGTCAATGACCTGCCACCAACCTGATAACCTCTATACCAGTTAAACGGCTTTTCCTGAACGTATGGATGTTCAGCATCACTTACATAAAAATGTTTGTCAGCAGGGCTGTATGCAGTACTCTGAATAGGATCAATCTCCCGGTCCTTCATGGTATTGTTCAAGCCCGCTTTAAAATCCCAGGGATTAAGCGTTGCAGTTGGATAATCTACAATATGTTTCACATCACGGCCTCTTTCCAAAAGCAATGTCTTTAATCCTTTTTTACATAGTTCCATTGCAGCCCACCCTCCACTGATCCCTGAACCAATTACAATGGCATCATAAGTATTGAGTTGCTTGTTTTTATCGCTGATGTACATAATTACTTGGTTGCCCAGGATTTCTGGTTTTTAAGGAGTGGAATACAGGCTTCAAAAGTGTGGGGAATATAATCATAGGCAAGACCTTGCGTAGCGCCTAACTGAGACTGGCAATACCCATCTACAGTTAATTCTCTAAGCTTCAGGAAAAATGGTTTACCAAAAAGCTTGTTGTTAATCTTATTCAGGATCTTGTAAGAATAACCGGATGAATTTTTAGCCATGTGCTTCAATACAGTTTTTCTTTCTGCCAGACTGCATTTCAAAAACTCTTTACCATATTGAGCAGCAGTATAATCCTCCAGCTCAGCAATTCCATCAATAAACTTATTTTGTTCCTTTGCGGGCGTGCAATTCAGCATAACCGCAATGATATAATCCTGTACCATAGCAGCCTTCGCTCCAGGTGTATCCGTTTGAGGGATAATCAGCTCCGCAAGCTCGGCCAGCAATTCTTTTTTATGAACCAGATCAGCAGGGACGATTGCCCTGTTCATGCTCACCCATTTAAAAATAGAAAAAGAAGCTGCACCTGCTACAGCCAAACCGAAGACACTCTTAATATATAATCTTCTGTCCACTTACAAGGATTGCTTTAAGTTTTTAATTTCAGCGAATGACAATTTATATTTTAAAGTTAAGCCGGCATAAACCAATCCACCCAAAGCAATCTGAACCATGGTATGGAAAGTCCCCGTATTTCCTACAAACTGTTTATACAACAAGATCACTACTGCCATGGCCACACTGAATAAAAGCGGCTTGGCAATATTTTCCAGAAACGTTTTCATAAAATCACCCACCATAAACTGGATCAGGAAGAAATTCATCACCAGCGTGATAAAGGTCGTGATTAAGAATCCATAAGCAATCCCCATAATCCCATAATGTTTAGCCATAATGTAAATCAACGGGAACTTGATCACTAAGGTAATCAGGTTCAGGTAAAATAGTAATTTCGGTTTACCTGTAGAATAAGCTACTGTAGAAAGCGGGTACATCAGACAAGAAAATATCCCTGTAAAAACAAAGATCTTGATCAATGGAACTGTCGCATCCCATCCCGGGCCATAAATTAATGGGATCACGTTGGCTGACATTAAAAACAAGCCGGCCAGCAGCGGAATATTTACATAGGATAGAAAATCAACAATCTTCAGATAAGCGCCTTTCAGGTGTTCCAGATTTTCTTTCATTCTGGCCATGATCGGATAACAAATCTGTACAATAATCGGGCAGATCCTTGCCACCGGATAAATCGCAACCTGAGAAGCAATGGTATAATAACCTAGTTCTTTCACCCCTAATAAACCACCAATCAGGATGGTATCCATATTGC
Organism: Pedobacter sp. UYP1; assembly: GCF_040547305.1. Lineage (NCBI taxonomy): Bacteria > Pseudomonadati > Bacteroidota > Sphingobacteriia > Sphingobacteriales > Sphingobacteriaceae > Pedobacter > Pedobacter sp. UYP1. The sequence goes on from NZ_JBEPPL010000007.1 coordinate 58,109, forward strand.
TGTTGGCAAAACCTAAAAGACTGTCCCCAATATTATAGATACCAAACATCAGGTGTTCTTTAATCTCCTTCAGCTTAAAATACCATACCGGTGAAAAATACACCCGGCCAATTACATTCTGAACGAGCATTTTAAGTGTCTGTCCGGCTAAAAGGCCAAAAACTAATGACTTGGCCTGAAATCCTTTATAGGCAAGTACTATCGTGATCGTGGTGGCCAATATCGAACATACAATTTCTGTTAAAGCCAGAGACTTGAATTTAAGTTCTTTTTCGAGCAGGATATTGTAAATCTGTCCAAGAAAAACGATAGGGAAATAAAAAGCAGAAATATGAAGGACTTCCAGCAACCGGGGCTCTTTATAATACATGACCAGCAGCGGTGCACCGCAGTAAATGATGACAAACATAGCGGCACCAATCATCAGGTTCAGGAAATAAATAGTAGATAAGACTTTGTTATCACTTTCCTGTTTATAAACGATAGAGTTGGAGAAACCAAAATGAGCGAAAATCCCTAAAAAAGTAATCACCAGCGTACTGATACTGACAATACCGAAAGAAGACGGCTCCAGCAACCGGGCCAAAATCGCTATCTGGACAAATTGAAGCACAGTGTTGACCACAGTTGAAATGGTTGTCCATTTTGCGCCGGAGATAGCTAATTTTTTATTACTCATAAGTTACTATTTATTCAGTACAAAAGATACCGTGTCCTTCATCAGTTTATATTTCAGATATGCCCAGTATAAAGGCTTAATATCTGCATAAGTTTTGGTCTTCACCTTATCCGGTCTGAAAAGACCAGGCTCATCCTCCGGATTATCATGCTCAAACAGTTCCTTATAATTTTTATAATAGAGTGCCTTGCCTTCATTTTTCAGGAAAGACCTGCACATTTTCATTTCTGTCACATCTCCGTTCGGTGCTTCGAAATACCTGCCGAATTTCTCCGTGAAACTTGCTCTTTTCAAATGCGGATGATCACTGTATACATGAAATTTAAGATGGTTGGTATACCATGGCCATAAACTAAATATCATTTTAGAAAAGCCCTTTTTATAAGGCTTTAAATAAGGATAGGGTGACCATGGAAAGGAGTAAAAACGGACAATATCCCATTGAGACTCCGTTTTCATGATTTCCAGCCCGTCTTTTAAGGCCGTAATAAAAGCAGCTTTAGGTACAAAATCCTCCTGTATATACAAAATATAAGGAGATTTCACCGCATCCATACCTTTGTTGATATTATTGCCCAGTCCCCTATTAACCGGGGTCGTGATTAAAGTAAAGCCCAATTGCTGCTGCATTTCTTTTAAACGATCCTGGTGCTCCATTTTACTGCCATCATCTGAAACAATAATCTGCTCAAAAGAGATGTCATGCCCGGCTATCGTTTTTAACAAACGCAGCAGAGATTCACTTCTGTTATAATGCGTAATGAGTAACGTAACACCAGAAATAAGCTGATTTGAATTCTTAGTCATTGAGCGCCTTATTAGAATAACAGTTTAATCTTTTCAAAGATATTATTTATCTTTTTCATATACCGGGTCGTTTCTCCGATAGGTTTAAAACCCTTCCATGCGGTTAAATTCAGGTAATGAAAGAATTCTTCCCGATAATTATAAGCGTAGGTTTTATAAATAGGCTTTCTATGAAAGTAATGGATCAGCTTGGGTTTTGGATCTGTACAAACTGAAAAGCAGTTCCACATCCGGTCAATCTCATGCCAGTTTCCGCACAAAGAAATATTCAGGCCATACTGATCACCCAAACCAGCGTATTTTTTATTTTTATTGATTGCATCAAAGGTCTTCTGCGTAATATCCTGCTCCAGCCAACGTTCTGTATTGATCAGCTGAAGACCTGCATTGAAGTATTTCTGAGTAGGATCAAGTCCTAATTCTTTATAATTTTCTATACCTTCTGCAATAGTTTTTTCATGATCACCGGCATTGTCATTGACCGCTCCGATCACCTTATCACCAATTTCAATATTCCACAAATTACTGATATCATCCAGCATAATCATATCTACATCCAAAAAGATGACCTTTTTGATCTCTTTAGGCATAAAATAAGGAATCAGCAGTCTGATATAGGTATTCAGCGGATATGAATTGTTAACCAGTGGCAGCTTAATCCCTTCAGGAATGATCTCACTCATTTTTAACCAGATCAGGTTAATCTTTTTTAAGACCAGTGATCCTGTAAGCTTGCTCTTATTTGTTTTAGAGATATGATCATCAACGATATAAATATCAACGATATGATCACTCAAATGATTCATTTCAATTGACTTCAATAAGGCCGCCATTAAGATGACATAGTGATTATCACAAGCCACTACAACAGATATGCGAGAATTAGTTTCCATAATTATTTGTGTCTTTTGAACCTGGTATTGAGATGAAGATCATAGTTGTACTTAATTTGTCTGTATACTAGTCTGACGAATGAAATTAATGGGTTTCCGCTTTGTCTCCAGTTACTTCTGGTCACTGTACTAGGCTCTGCCGAAGAATTCTCCTGCAGGAACAAACTATCGTACTGGTCATAAAACAATGCTCTTCCTTTATTTTGAATAAAAGATAAACACATTTCATATTCCGTTTTGTCAGACTTAATGCCCTCGGTATATTGTCCAAAACGCTCAAAAAATGATGAACGACGCAAATGAGGGTGGTCACTATAATTGTATATTTTATTTTTATCTGTAAACCAGGGCTTATAAACCATAGTAGAGAAACCTTTTTTATAAGGCTTTAAATAAGGATAAGGTCCGTAAGCGTAAAACCTGACCAGGTCCAGATCTGCTTCTGTATGCATCATGTCCATCGCATCCTTAAAATGTGCTGCAAAAACAGGCAGCGGAATAAAATCTTCCTGCACATACAAAGTATAAGGCGTTTTTACTTCCAACTGGCCTTTATTCAGGTTATTCCCTAATCCGCCATTGACTTTTGCTTTAATCAACCGGTAATCATACACCTGCGCCATCTTTTCCAGCTGGCCCAAATGAAAACTATCACTACAATCGTCAGAAACAATAATCTCCTTAAAACCAACCTGCTGCTCTTTAAAAGTACTCAGCAAACGTTCCAAAGAACTACTCCTGTTATAGTGGGTAATCAGCAGGGTAACATCATCAAACAGGTTTTCCTTCGCATTCACTGGCATCGTGGACATATATTAATTTCGCGTAATAAAATTATACTTAAATCTTTTAAGGTCTTCTTTGATTCTGGAAATTACAATATTATAAAAAGATCCGTTCTGGCTCAATGTTCTTACTCCTGTCCATACCCGGGCTTTTCTGGATTTTACCTGCTTGATTTTGCCGTAGCGCATCAAATCCATACAAAGTTGTCCATCTTCACCTCTCCTGTTGATCGTTATAAAGCCAATTTTGAGGCCAAATTCCTTCACATACCCCATACTGATCCCAAAAGTATTGAAATAAGGCTGTTTGATATGCCTGATTTCGGCCATGGCATCTTTTAATTTCTCCAATATCCTGAGTTTCCACCTCGGAAAACCAGGTTCTCCGATAAAAGAATACCTTCCATAAACGCAGACTACGTCTTTTTGTGTAAGCACATGCATCATCTCATTTATCCATACCTCAGGGTAAAAGCAGTCAGCATCAGCGGTTAAGATATATTTGCCTAAGGCATTTTCCTGTCCTTTTTGCCTGGCCGGCCCTGCACCTTGCGTCAGCTCATTAAAAGATTTCACATGCAGCTGATCGATCGTCTGCTGTGTTTTATCTTTTGAGTTATTATTCACCACAATAATCTCAAAAGGGATCTGAGTGACCATTTTAGACAAAGAAGCCACACAACGCAGGATATTTATCTCCTCATTCCATGCAATTACGACCACACTTACCAGCGGCGCTTTACTTTGTACTTTGTCAAGATCCTTGTTGATCGCCGAAAATACAGCAGGATCAATATCCTCATACTTCTCATAAGTATAAAGAAACTGATCTATCCAGACGGGATTATATTGTTGTTTCATAACGTTCGGCTTTGGAAAGGTAAACTCAGATTGATTTTACCTTTTCCCATATCTTATTTTCAAAATTATATACTTTGATTACTCTTGCCGGATTTCCAACCGCCACAGAATAATCAGGTATATCTTTAGTCACTACGCTCCCGGCACCTATGATTGCGTGTTTACCGATCGTAACCCCAGCTGTAATTACGCAGTTTGCGCCAATCCAGACTTCATCTTTGATCGTTATTTTTTTAGTAACCGTTTGCTGTTCACTTGGAGGAATATCAATTAATTCATACCCGTGATTCAGTCCTGAAATTACAATATTTTGCGCTAACATCACATGATTTCCAATCACGACCGGGCCAATAACTGTACAACCGATCCCAATTATAGTTTTAGTACCGATTACCACATCCCCAACACCATTATTAATCGTTGAAAAATCTTCAATCAGGCTGTAATTACCCAGTTCAAAATGATTGAAAGGAAAAACATCTATCCTGGTTCTGAATCTCACAATTGATCCTTTTCCTTTTTTATGTTTAAAAGGATTTATAAATAATCTAACCCATAATCTTGGCCTGAAATCGTTAGCAGGAATCAACATCCGGTGCGCTATCTTTTTCAGTACCGGATTTGCTTTTATTTTCGCGGATAATGACATTTATATTTTATATAACTTGATTAATAGCCTTATACAATTCACCTACACTGTTTTCCCAGGAATGCGAATGTGCAATTTTTACCCGGTATGCTGCTAATTCTTCCGTATTTTCCTGCAAGCCTTTTTCAATCAGTGTAACAAAACTATCTTTATTTTCGGCAAGATAAACCGTGTCTTCAAAAATCGTTACGGCCTCTGTATGGGTAGCAACCACAGGTTTCCCCATTGCAAGATACTCATCAATTTTCCTTGGATAGTTTCCTATTGTTACCTGGTTTACCAGTTGGGGATTAATACACAAATCAAATGCATTGATATATTGCGGTAAATCTTCAGGTTTCTGCGCACCCAGAAAATGGATGTTTGTAATTTCATGTAATTTACTACACCTAAATACATCATCCTCAGGCCCAACCAGGATGATATTCCAATCCGGTTTAGTCACTGCAATATGCGCAATCAATTCTATATCCAGACGGATACTTTGTAATGCACCCACATAGCCGATTTTAGGCCCTTTTAAACGCTCAATAGCAGGTATGGCAGGTAAAGCTGCGGAACTGGTAAAAATATCAAGCTCACAGCCCTGACCGATATAAAAAGAAACAGGGTTATATTGTTTACAGTAATTACTTAAGTAAGTGGAATTTGCAACGCACAGGTCGCTTTTTTTGATCAATGCAGGCTCAATTCTTGTCCCATGTTTTTTCCAGTAATCTACAGCCAGCATAAAATCTCTGGAATAATAAATACTTAACGAAGGATGCAGGAATTCTTTCAGGTAAAAACTCTTGAACATATCATTATCATTGAAGAGTATGATATCCTTAAACCCAAGTTTTGCCGTTGTTTTTAAAATTGATTTTGCAAAAAGCCTGTTATTGCGTTTATTTAACCAGTCGAAAAGGCTGAAATTATTAATCCAGTTGACAGATTCTATCAAGACATCCGGATATAAGGTCCATAAGTTATCAGCAACCGGAATCAGACCATTCGTTTCTCCTTTAATGACCGCTTTACGTTTGATAATTTTACTATCTTTTCTGTTGCGGAGTAAAGTTATTCTGTCCAGTGCAGAGTTCACATATAAAACACGGTTATGTTTAGCCAGTTCAATCGCTATATTTTTGCAATTGCTTCCAATATTAACATCCCATGGCTGCTGACCAACAATGACGATATCTCTTCCCGAAATGATTTCTTCCTGTGGTTGACTAATCATATAATTTATGAGGTAACATCATGTTTAGTAGCAACAGAGCGTTTATTAGCCTGCTTTGCGTGCACTAAAGATAACAATTGAAAAAATATAAACTTAGGAATGTTAATTAAGGATTTGTAAATTCTGGCATCCGTAGGATAACGCAGCAGTGCGATCAGGAAACCTGCCGCAAAAAATCCAAAAGCGATGAACCAGATCAAAGTATAAAAAGGGAAAATAAACAGATTGATAAAGGCGCAGCACATGGATAATAAGATGAACATAAACAACGGTGGCCTTAACAAAATCACGCCAAATAAAAACTGGTTCCAGTTTAATCCTTTAATACCTTTAAACAAGATGTCAAACCCATAGCCAAAATACTTAAACCAAGTATTGATCCATCTGGAACGCTGATTAACAAGTTGTGCAGAATTGGTAGTTTTTTCATCAAATACTATTGCATTTTCAGCAAATGCAATACGTTTTCCCTGCTTTAACAGCTGTGCTTGTAATACCTTATCAAATCCTGCCCCGGTAATATCCAGGTTTTCAAAACACGCTTTATATAAGTCTGTTTTGAAAGCCATTCCAGATCCGGCCAATGTAGCAGATGAACCCAGTTCAAATAAAATTTCCCCATCATAAAAATGATAATAGATATCTCTCGCTGCATCCAGACAGGCAAAAGTAGTATTCAGGTTTTTAGCCGCTCTTACGCCTTGCACAGCCTCAAATCCCTGGTCAAAAAACACATTTAATTCATTGATATATTCAGGATCTGTCAGGTTATCACTATCAATAATAGTCAGGATCTCATGCGCTCTCTTAAAATGGCTGATGGCATAAAGATGTGACCTGGTATTACTGGCCAAAACAGTCTCTGGTCTGAGTAAAATTACCTTTTCATTGTTAAAATGCAGGTTAGAGATGTCGCAGTTATCAGCCACGACGTAAATCAGGTAGTTTTTATAATTCAGCTGTAACAAAGAATCCACTACCGAGTGCAACAGCCCTGTTTGCTCATAAGCGGTCACAATAACCGCATAATCATAGTCTGTTTGATGCAGACTTTTCTTTCTTTCTTTTTTAAAGAGTTTATAAAACAGGAAAAGTACTATTGGAAGCACAAGATTGTAGCCAATAATGATTTGCAGAACTATCCAGAGCGTTATCTTCATGAGCAATCCTTTTTATTAATTATGTTCTTCTTTCGACTGCTGTTGCTGCTCAAAGTATTTTTTGGATTTATAAAATCCGTAAGCAAAGAAGAGTAAACCGGGAATAAGAAATATTTCAAATGGCATGACGGGTCTGATTAAATTGGTTTAACTACAATTAAGCTGTTGTTATCAAGGTTACTCGTATCAATTAATAAGTTCTCCTCTGCAATCTCTTTATCAAATTTCGGTCCCAGATAAACCAGCACAAACGAAATACAGACAATTAAAGACGAAGGCATATTATTGATGACCTCATTTCCATAACTGCAAAAGAAAATACCAGCACTGGCCGATAAGATTGCGATCAGCTTTACTCTCAATTTTTTATCCTGTATTTTCCAGATAATACCGCAGCATTTCCCCAGAATATACATCAGCATACTAAACCACAGCGTTAATCCTACAATGCCATACATAGCCCATATTTTAACCCAATAGCTATCCGGTTGTATGATGGAAAGGAATTTATCCTGATTATACTCCGAAAAGGCCCCTAAAACACCCAATCCACCACCAAAAGGACGCGAACTGAGGTATTCTCTCAAAATCCGCTGCGTATTGAAACGAACATTCAAAGACGGATCCTCAGGATCCAGGGAACTTCTGAAACGGTTAATTTCATAATAGTTACTCCCGATTGTCGTGTATTTCAAACCACCTAAAAAGACAGCCATGAACAAACCACCTAAAAACAATACCTTGAAGTTTTTAGTCAGAAATATCGCAAAAACAGCCGCGACAACCAAGGCAAAAAATGCCCCTCTTGTACCCGAAAGTAACATCGCATAGCCGTAAAAACCAGCAAGAGAGAATAAAGTAACTTTTTTCCAAAGCTTAGAAGAACCTAAAGCCAATACCACAGCCATCACCACAAATACAGCCTCAAATGCACCAAACTGTCCGGCATCATAAAAGGAGAATGCACGCAGTTTTCCGAAAATCAAATGGGTTGCCCCACCCGGTCCGTCGATAAACCGTTGTTCACCAGGAAATAAGCCAAAATGTATCTGTTTAATCCCGTTTAATGCCGCAACAAAGGCTAAACCAAGAATCAGTTTAATGAAAAGATCAAGATCGCTTTTCTTGTTAAAGACAATGAAACTCAAAGGGATAAGCAGTACCGGATATAAGGCAACAGACCGGATTTCCATCAGCCATCCCATTACACTTGCACCAGCAGGATTAATAACTTCAATCACACTGACAATAAACCAGATCAGGAATAACAAGCTCAGGTCATTGCGGATCACCAGCCAGTCTTCCTTTTTATAATAAATCAGGGAGGATAACCAGGTCAGGATCAGGAGCAGTTCAATCCCCATTCCATAAGACAGACCTCCTATTTCCCGCCCTAAAAAGCCTAATAAAAAACAATAAATGACTAAAGTTACCAGCCCCACCTTTGGATTTCTGAAAAGAAAGATCAGGTAAACAGTAAATACGGCCAGCAGCGCTAATACTACCGGAACTAATAATTCCAGTTTTGCGGTTGCAAAACTGGATATTCCCGCTATTAAAAGACCAAAAATTAAAAACTTTATTCTCGACTTCTTTAAAAACAGGTGATTAGAATCTCGCTGCATAATTAAATATCTACCACTAAATTAACCATCTATTCCGGCTAATTTTATTTTATTTATCACCCAGCCCATAAATCCAGGCTGTTTTTTAAGAAAAGCTATTAAATCTTTATCTGAATCAGTCAATGTTTTACCTGCTTCAAATACAGCTACGTTTTTCTCTGTAAATGAAAGCCATTCTTTGGCAAGGTTAATATTCAACAAGCTATTGACATCAATGATAATGATATCAAATTGTTTTTTAAGCACATCAAATCCAGCTCTCAGATTTCTTTCACTCTGGATTTCCAATAATGACCTGGTTTCATCTATCTTATTCAGACGGGTAATCATGTCATCAATCTGTATCTCTCTTTTAACCAAAAAGGTTTCAAAATTCTGACTGATCTGCAACTGTTTAGAATCTGACAATACAGGAGTTACCTGATCACCACCAATCAACAACACCTTTTTACCAGTCATTGCATAAGCATAAGCCAGGTTCGAAGCCAGGAATGTTTTTCCTTCCCCTACACCTAAACTTGTAATTCCCAGTACACGGCTATCTTCCTTCGCCATTTCATCACCAATCTCAAATCTTAATGATCTCAGTAAATCTTTATGGATCGTATAGTTATTATTCTTAGTATCATTCCAGATCGATTTGATATCTGTAACCTGCTCAGGGATATAATTCAGACTACCAAGTACGCGCATTTTAGTCGCTGCTTCCAACTGGTGAATCGTATTGATAGAATGGTCTGTTAAAAACAGCAATACTAAAAGAGAAAAACAAACTGCAAAAGTAGCAATACCCGATAAAGCGATATACACAATAGTTTTTGAAGCTTCGGCAGAACCAGGTAAACCAACTTGAGCAACCTGAAGTTTTAACCCTGTGTTTTGTTCTGTACGGCTTGTATTGGTACGTTCCAACGCTGCCATATAGTCTTTGGTCGCAATATCGGCATCACGCTCATAATTTTGTATCCCGGCATCAAAAGGAACCATCGTATTGTATTGTCCTTTCAATTTTGCCAGCTGTTTATCAATAGAGCTGATCGTATTTTTGATCTGTTCTGTTGAAATGTCCAGGTTATTTTTTTGCTGTATTAATCCTTGTTTTGCAATCTGCGGATCAACTACATTCTTATCAGAATTTCTTGCAGATTGTCTGGATATTAAAGTCTGCAAAGAATCTACTTTACGTTTATCAGACTGTCTGAAACTGTTATCTATATAACGGTCATTAGCAGCCTTTAATTCGCTTTTTAAATTCAGGATTGTATTGTTATCTTCTACTACAGTTCCACCCATGTACGGATCTCCTACCCCTCTGAGTTTACTGTTAATTGCAGAAAGTGCGCCCTGGTTTGCCTGAATATCACGGATCGCCTGTGCTTTCCTTTCCTCGTACTGAGAGATTTGTGAATAAACTGTAGCAGCCTGTTCATTCAGATTCAGTACGCCATTTTTCATTTTGAAGCCTTTTAAAGCTCCATTTTTAGCATTCATCTCTCTTTCCTTCTTTTTCAGTAAGGAATCAAGCACTGCTATAGAGTTATTCTGATTGTTATAAACATCAATACTATAATTACTGATAAATTCAGTAGCCAGTGTATTAACCAGGTAAGCAGATAATAGCGGATTCTCTGAAGTGAAATCGATATTTACAAAATCACTGTTATCAGGTCTGTAAATCATCATTTTTTTATTCAGCGCGGCCTCACCATATCCCATGGTCTGCAGGATATCATATAATTTGAACTTTCCTTTGTTATCATAAACGGTAACCGGGATCTTTTGCGTAAGTCTTTGCTTGTAAGTATCCAGTAATTCCAATTTCTGTGCAGCAGAAAGAGAATCCAGTTTAGGACTGTATTTTCTGAAAGTAGTTTTCGGATTTTCCAGGTCGTGAATGATCAGATTGTAAGAAAGAATACTCATAATCTTTCTCATTTTCATCTTCTCGATGATATTGCTGAACTGCTGACTTGTTTTAAAATAATCATTCTGTGTCTGCGAAGACAATTGCTTAGACTGATCTACCAGACCAGTAGAAATCTGAACCTGAGATTTATACTCTTTAGGAATATTTTTAGATAGAAAATAAGTGATAACAGCAGCGACTACAGGTACCAGTATCAGTATCCATATATATCTTTTGAGAAGCTTTAAAAATCTTTGAATGTCCATTTTCAGTAATAAACTTGAATTATTTTATTTAATGTCGGTAAGTTTGCTGCCAATTATCTCTTCCAATGCATCTTTAGCATTCAAAAAATTCACCTCAGTCTGTATTTTAGCAGAATTAGAATCTGACAATTGCACTCTGCTTCCATTATAAGCATCCAATGGAATCTCACCTTTTTCAAATCTGCGACGTTGATTTTCAGCTACCCCATTGTTATCCTGTGCAGTCTGAGTTTTAATTTTCAGCTCACTTAACATTTGAATATAGGTATAATATCTTTTTTTAACTTCATTTACTAACGCATAATCGTAATCAGCGGTTTGCAATTGAGCAACTTTATAGTCAGCTTTTGCACGTTTAACTAAAAACGGTTTCTGCAGGAAGGCACCCAGGTTTAAGCTGATACCATATTGAATACCATTTACAATATACGGATTTGCAGTCTCTCCAGGATTACTGATCGCTTGTTTATCACCCGGACGGTAAAAATAAGAAGCACTAAACATATCAAGGTAAGATATTTGAGCCACAGCTATACCCGTTTTAATTGCGTCTTCCTGTGCTTTAAGTATCTTACGTTTTGGATAGTTTTCTTTTGCAGCATGGATATATTTGTCCAGCATACCGTAATTGATGTCTCCGATAATCGAGTCCTGTGCAGATACGTGCAGGCATAGGAACGATAGTAAAAGAACTGTGAGAGCAGATACTTTTTTCATTTGATTATTATTTTAGTTGATTATTAATACGGTTGATTTATCTATTTATACTTTTTCTCTTTGAAACAAGGCAGGGAAGGTTCTCAGCATGATACTCATATCAAACCATACCGAATAATTCCTTGCATAAAAGTTATCCAGTTTTTTACGTTCTGTATCAGACATATCAGCTTTTCCTCTTTTGCTGATCTGCCATAGGCCAGTGAGACCTGAGGGGCCTAAAAACCGCATTGACCATTCATTCGAGGTTAACATCTCTGCCTCATATAAAGGCAAAGGTCTGTTCCCTACTAAAGACATATCCCCTTTCAGTACGTTCAATAACTGCGGAATCTCATCTATACTTGAACTTCTTAAGAAATTACCCAATTTAGTTACACGCGGGTCATTCTTAATTTTCACAAATGCATTGGTACCACTTCCATCATCAGCATACTGATTCAGCGCCGATAAATTTTTCAGTTCCTTATCTGCACCGGCTTTCATAGATCTGAATTTATAAAAGTCAAAGATCTTGTAACCTGTACCTACTCTTTTACTTTTATAAATCACAGGACCTTTGGAATCCAGTTTGATTAATAAAGCGACAAGCAGCAAAATCGGTGATAAAACCACCAATACTCCACCAGCAGCTACCACGTCAAAAATTCTTTTGGTAGTAGGTATTATATATTCTTTCTGTTTTTTAATTACGGAAAGCTGTTCAATGTTCGGCTTGATCAGTTTAAATTTGATTAAGAAATTCAACCTGTCTTTAAGGTCTTCCATTTGATAAGGAAGGAAATACAAATCGTGTATTTTAGCCTTGATTGCCCTGGCTCTTAACTTCACATCGTGCTGCTGTGCTAACAAGACAATGATCAATCCGCTGGTTAACGGATTATTCTTGATCTTTGCAATAATGGCAAAGACTGCTTCTTCTTCCTTTTCCCTGACCTCGATCATGATCACATCAGGTGTCGAGAACAACGATAAAGAACTTAAATATGCTTCTAGTTTAGAGGAATCATCCAGGCTGAAAACATTATACTCCTGCCCTAAAATTCCAGCCGATTCAGTTGAAAGTTCAGTACCGCAGTAAACTAATCTTATTCCTTTGTAATTATAATCCATTATTTCTTTAAATAGCAGTTGTTAATGTGGCTAAAACTCTGGCAATTTCCGTTTTTAAACTCTCCGGGTTAAATGGTTTTGGGAAATGTGCTTCTACTTTGAACGGCAAATTTGCAACAATTTTATCCAGATCTTCTGCTGCTGATAAAATTATAACAGGGATTTCCCGGTAATAACCACTGATCTTAATACTTTTCAGGAAAGAGGTACCATCGAAATGTGGCATGTGCAAATCCAGAATGATGATATCAGGAAAATTCCCTTCTTCCAACCATAAATGAGCCTTATATCCACTCTCCTTAGCGTGGACAGCGTATTGTTTTGACAGGATGAAGTTCAGTAATTTTAAGATACTTGGCTCATCGTCAACTATTAAAATTTGCTTTTTACCAAATGAGACATTTTCCATTTAAAGGGGAATTAAGATGTAGATTAATATTATTCAGAGATTTTTTATTTGACTAAATAACCGCGTTTTTGAATGTATCAAAAGCATTACAATTATTATGCAAGTTATACATCCTATCAACAATTACGAATTAAAATAAACATCAGTTTTATAATTTAATATGGATTGATAAAATAATTTCTAATTATCAATCCATATTGTATTTACATTCTATATTCCCAATATCTTGCCAAAATCAGCCACCAAATACAATTCATGATAGACTGTATTAAAAAAATCATAATTCAGGAATCAATCCCCCTTAATTTTTTTAACCTAAAGCCCGGATTATAAGCAATCAATCGATTCAACGCAATAAACAAATCCCAGTCATCCCCATTTGACAGGAACAATGTTTTATAAAGATCCCGCTTTTTTAATTTCCCCATTTCATCATAAAGATCCCGGGAGCACAATAATTAGGGGAATTATCTCAACTAACTGTAAAATTTATACCCCCGGTGCTCAAAATAGGGGAATTTCCAGGAATTAAAGCGTGCTGAATCTCAAAACAATATCTATTAATCTGATTTGTTAGCACATAATTTGCAGTTAATAAATAGATTACAAATAATTAACTTAATGATTACCCTGTTTTTATGAAATATATCTTTTTAAGCCTGGTTCTGTTCAGTACAATTTCTTTGACAGCTTCAGCACAAGACACTACCAGCGTAACAACTTCAGCAGTGCCTGCAAATGTTGCAGAAACAACGGTTCCAAAACCTGTAGTTAAACTGATCAAAACACCAGCTGCACTGGGCATCTCACCAAAAACACAAAAAAGGATTGCGGCTATTGCTAACCCGCCGATCAACCTTGCGCTTTTCGCAGTGGACAGACGGGATAAAAGCCAGGAAGGAAATTCTGATGTAATCATGATTATTACGATTGACCAGGTAACCAAAAAAATTAAAATGTCTTCTATCCTGCGGGACACTTATGTAAATATAGAAGGCAAGGGAATGGATAAAATCAATGCTGCATTTGCTATAGGAGGACCTCAGCTAGCTATTAAGACAATTAATCAGAATTTTGATATGGACATCCAGGATTATATCAATGTTGATTTTTTCGGAACGGCCAAAATGATTGATGCACTCGGTGGCGTAGAGATCAATGTTAAACCTGAAGAAATCCCTTACCTGAACAATTATCTGAAAGAGATTTCTATTATTGAGAATATCCCTCCGGTAAATGTCACCAATGCCGGTATTCAAGTATTAAATGGCAGACAAACCGTAGCCTATACCAGGATCAGAGCAGTTGGCCGCGGTGATTATGAAAGAACCGAAAGACAAAGAACAGTCCTGGTCGCGCTGTTTAACAAGATGAAAGGTGCAGGCCCGGCATTATATCCGGTATTTATGAATCAGATTTTACCAAATATGGAAACCAGTCTTTCAGGTATGAACCTATTGAAGATAGGCGGAGATATTCTGAATTCAAAAAGCAAAACTATTGAGCAAGCAAGATTTCCGCTGGATTCTTCGAGTAAAGGTATAAGAGTCAACAATATCTGGTACTTATCAGCCGACTTGAAAATTACGACAGCTGCCATTCATAATTTCATTTACAAGGGCGTTAGCCCCGCACGTTAATTCACTACTAATTAACACATTAAATAAAACAAATCAGCTTAACTTATTAAGCCAAGCAGTAATTCCGGCTCGTTAGTGGTGATAAAATCGATCTTGTTTTCCAATAAGGTTAGCATATCTTTTTTATCATTAACAGTCCACGCGTTGATTGTCATTCCCAGACTGTGGGCACGGTTAAACCAATCCCCGGCCTGGTAAATATTGAAGTCATAATCGGCTTGCTGGATATGATCTTTTTTTAAGGTTTCAACAGGAAGTTCATCATTGATTTCGGCCAGAAATGCAGTCTTTGCAGCTGGATGATGTTGTAATATCCGCAACAGTGCTTCATAGCTAAAACTAATGTATTCTACCCACGCTCCTGCCTGCATATTTTGCACCATTCCGAACACGGCATCAGTCAGTGCCAAAGTACGGGGAAGGTTCGCAGCAACTTTAATTTCCAGGATCAATTTCGTCTGATCTTGTTTCATACCTTCCTTCAGGTACGCTTCCAGAGTTGGAAGGTATTCCCCATTGTGTAGCGTTTTTTGCCTCAACTCTGCATAAGTGGAAGTTGCAATAGGGATCCCCTGAAAATCTTCGTCATGATTTACGACAATTAAATTATCTTTAGTGAGATGTACATCGAATTCAGATCCGTAACATTTTAACCTGATTGCCTCTTTTAAGGAAGCAACTGAATTCTCAGGCAGGTTATTCTTTTTAAAAGCACCCCGATGGGCAATTACTTTATTGTTGTTCCAGTTCATTGCGGGATCAGGCTCTTGTTCCCAAATAAAATTTATCCCGGTATTCGCTTGGTGTCATCCCTACTGTTTTTCTGAATACTTTTCTAAAAGCTTTAGGATCATTATATCCTGATTTATAAATTACTTCCGTCATCTGTTCAACGGTTTGCTCTAAAAGTTTTTTTGCGGCTTCAATACGGATCTGCTGCAAATATTCAATTAACGTAATTCCGGTAACCTGTTTAAAGCGCCTTACTATATTTCTCCTGCTTGCAGGGATATCTTTAATCATTTCTTCAATAGTCCCGGTATTATGATAAGCCATTTCTATTTTCTGCTGGGCCATGGCAACCAGATCGTCATTGTGTTTTCTGGAAATCTGAAAAGTATTGAAATAAGATTGTGTATGTCTGTCCATATCTATGGCAAATAGCTTTGCAATTTTAATGGCGATTGAGTTCCCGCAATGTATTTGTAACAGGTGCAACATCAGATGGAAACTGGAAGTTGCACCACCGCTTGTATATAACCTGCCGTCCTGGGTAACTGTTTTATCTGCCTGAAGGCTCACCTCAGGAAATGCGGCAGCAAAATCTGCACAAGCATCTACATGTGTCGTTGCAATCTTTCCATTGAGCAATCCTGTTGCGCCTAACAAGAAAGCACCAGTACAAAAACTGGCCAGCTCCGCCCCTGCTGCATATTGCTGATTTAACCAGGTAACTGCCGGATAGTTTTCAGCAATGGCATGCTGGATATCTTCATTGATAAAAGAAGGTATCAAAATCAGGTCTTGTTTGGGTGAGTTTTGAATAGCTATCGGCTCATAACCATAAAAATAGGTACCCGGATTACTCAACAAACTGTCGTCACTACAAAACAAATCAATTTGGAAAGGAGCAGGATGACCATCCTGAATATAAAGCTTATTGACTGTTTCAAAGACATCCAGTATAGCTGCTACGCTTAATAATCTGTATTGATTCGTTAGGAGAAGACCAAGTTTTATCATTTGATTATTTTTTTAATACCTAAATATAACATATAAAACCCAAATTCATTCATCCGCTTTCACTAAGGTTTGTTTGTTTTTCTTGTATACTGGAGAAGGTTATTACATTTGCAGAAGAAAAAATAAAAAATACTATGATAGCCCACCACGTTTTATTCTGGTTAAAAGCCGATACCACAGCAGATCAAAAAAATGCATTCAAAAAAGGTCTTGAATCTTTAGAAAAGATAGAAACCGTAACAAAAATTCATATTGGGGTTCCTGCATCTATTGACCGCGCAGTTGTGGATACAACTTATACCTTCTCAGAGATTGTATTCTTTGAAGACCTTGCTGGTCATGATGTTTACCAGGCTCACCCTATTCATATAGCCTTTTTAGATGAGTTCAGAGGCTTCTTCGAAAAGGTGATCATTTACGACGCTATCTAAGCATCAGTGAATTGCTTCTTCTTTAAAGATGCAAACGAGATATTTTCAACATACGCCTGCAAAATGATTCTCAGCTCAGGAGAATCATTTTGCAAGGTTACGCCGTTCTTTCTATGTTAAGTCTACAATAGGTCACTATTCAACGGGCAAATTAGTTTCATTCAGCACTGTCTTTCTCCAAAACGGATAATATATTACCGGATGGATCTTTAAACCAGGCTATTTTAGGACCACCGCCATGGAACACTCCCTGATCATCAGTTTCAAAGTCTTTTTCTTTGTAGATGATAAATCTGACTCCTTTTTTACGCAACTCATTCATCGCTTCCTGCAGGTTTTGAACGGGAAAATTAAGAACCGTAAAAGTTGCAGGGACATGATTAGGTTTGGCATAAACAAATACAGTTCCACCACCTGCAATATGCAGCACTAACTGTCCCATGGTCTGGGAAATCTCTAGTCCCAATATCTCCTTATAAAATTTCATCGCTTCGGATATCTCCTTTACAGAGAAACCACTGAATGCCTTAACATCTTTAAACATTGCCATAAGCTTAAGATTAAATTTATTGATAATTCATTAGTCTAAGATGAACATATTAACTGGATTATGCCGGGGTTGAACAGGGCAATTTAGGGGGGCGGCTGCGACATATTTAGTCCATTGCCTGCAAGTGAAGAAATGTGGTAAAGCAAAAGCAGTGCAGTCTATCGTTAAGTCAAATGGATCTATTACAACACAGGAAGAGAACAGGTAGAATAGTGTGTTAAACGACTTTAAAATGTTGTTACAATGAGGTTGGAATGACTGTGGTCATTTCAACAGGCTTTCAGACCTGCTTTCAACACGTATTCTATAAGCGAAAGCCATATTTTTTTTTATAGCCGGTTCCAGGCTTTGTAAGTCATAAAAATAAGAGTTCAGCAAAATGTTCAGTAAAGAATGACCTGATTGTTTTTTGTCTTGACAGCGCAGCCTGTATTCCGGCTGATTGCGGCCAGAACGGCTTCCAGAGATACATTTTTAATAGTCCCGGTCAACAGCCTGTTTTTTAAGCCTTTTCTACCAATGATAATATGACTGTTGTAGACTTCATTTAAAACTTCCACCATTTTCCATAATGGCACACCGTCAGCATTAAATCCGCCAGTCCGGTAATAAGTATACAGTTGATCAGTATTGTTTACTTTTATCAATTGAGATGAATTTTGTTTGATCAATACTTTCTCTCCGGCATTAAGCGTGTTCATTTGACCACCTTTGTTCACCTGAACTGTTCCTTTTTCAACAATGATCTCTATACTGCCTTTTCTGTTTTTCACATTAAAAGAAGCTCCGGCCACTTTGATCGTGGTACTGCTGATATGCATAACAAATGATTTTTCCTGTACTGGTGCAACCGTGAAGAAAGCCTCTCCTTTTGTTAACCATACCTGACGCTGCCCACCTCTGAATTTTTCGGGGTAACGCAATAAGCTGTGTTTATTCAGTACAATGACCGATCCATCAGTTAATGTATCTGCCTGCACTGTTCCTTTAGTCAGAAAAAGAAGTTCCTGTGTAGAAAACTGGCTGGAATACAACCATGCACCTGCGCCAAAGAACAGAAATACAGCTACTATTTTTAACCAGAACTGATAGCCCAAAAGGAACATTTTCTTCCTTTGCTGCAGCTCTTCTATTTCAAGTTTCAATTGATGTGAGGAAACCTGTGCCTCCCCTTCCCCTTCATCTTTCATATTTATAGCTGTAGGATTACTTGATACATATAGCCCACCAAAATTGATTGGTGATCAAACCTGCGATTTTTGCTAAGATAAAAGAATGAAGCTAAAATTCCGATGCTATTCCTCTGATAAATGATGATAGATGTTATTCAATTGATGGGTATGCCGCTGACTGTGGTAATTCACAAAATAAATAGCCTCAAACCGGGTTAAAAAACCATAACCGGGCAACTCAAAAGTCAGACATATTTTATCAAGTTCCATAGTTTCTATCAAATGCATCAAACTGCTTTTTATATTTTCCAATGTCCCCAGTTGCCTTTGTTTACTATAATCAATAGGCAACGGTAAGATAAAATCGGGAGATTTCATTTTAGTCTCAAAATTCAGGAAATCAGCCCTGATCTGTCCAACCTGCTGGTCTGGTTCCCGGTCGGCATCTTTGACAGGACCCTGCATAACTTCTATGAATCCTGTATTGGCCAGAATAAGATGTTGCGCCACTTGTCCCGCAGTCCAGCTCCCAGTAAAAGGAGTCTCATTTAACTGTTGCTCTTCGAACGAAGAGACGGCCTGTAATAGCGTAGTAAACGTACGGTCAGTGTCTAACAGAATTGTTTCCATAACTTATGCTTTAAATCCAGACTAAGATAAATAGATAATATGTATACTCTTGCTTGCCTAAAAAGTCAATTTCAGGGGGCATTTCAGACAAATACTACTTAATTGCATATCAATATCAGCTATAGTTATTCTTTTTATGCAATCTTTACAGCTGGAACCTCTTTTTATCAAAATGGATATAATTAAAAAGATCAATGAGATAGCTGTGAATTATTTTGAGGATAACAACTCAAAATTCGCAGCTGCCTTGGGAACAAACGAAGCTAACATCAGGAACTACAGGAGTAAAATCGTTCCTAAGGTAGATTTCATTGTGAAGTTATGCAATGATCTTGACATTAGTTTCGAATGGATGTTTAATGATTCGGGAGAAATGAAAAAGGTTAAAAAGGAGGCCGGTGTTTCTTTAGCCTATCCAATCTCTACTGGAAAAAATCCAGCAACAGCAGGAACATATCAACCCACAACAGCAGCAACTTATCCACCCACAACAGCAGCAACTTATCCACCTACAACAACAGCAACTTATCCACCCACCACAGGAATCAGTACCAATCTGCAACACCAACAGGGAATCCCGCTTTATGAAATGAACCCCGCAGGAAATTTGCTTGATTTTTTTAATCAGCCACCAAATATCATCGACCATATCTATATCCCCAAACTTCCAAAAAGTGATGGTGCACTTTATATTCTTGGAGAAAGCATGTACCCTGTTCTGAAAAGCGGCGATATTGTCATTTATAAAAGGGTAAATAACCTGAACGAAGGAATCTATTATGGTGAGATGTATTTGTTATCAATTAATATTGACGGAGATGACGCAACTATATTAAGATATGTCAATCATTCAGAAAAAGGAGAAGATTATATCAAACTAATCAGCCATAACAGCACACATGCTCCAAAAGACATCAGAATGGAATATGTTAAGGCAATGGCACTTATCAAAGCAAGTATCCGGATTAATACCATGATGTAATCATCAGTACTCTTACATGCTGCCCCAAGGCCAATGGCAGATTTGGTAATGTATCATAATTATGATACATTACTATGATTCATACTATTTTAATGAGACCAGCAGAAGACTTAATTTTGTCTTAGAAATTAAAAGATCTGCAAAATGGAAAATCAAAAAATATTTGTGATCAACGGAGGACAAGTTTTCGGACACTCCGGAGGTCGTTTTAACAACACAATTTTCAATGCGACATTAAACTTCTTTAAAAGTCAGCCTGGATTTGAAGTCAGGTCAACCGATATCAATGATGAATATGATCCAGCACAGGAAGTAGAAAACTATGTATGGGCCGATGTAGTCATTTACCATACGCCTATCTGGTGGTTTCAGGTACCCCATGGCTTAAAAAAATATATTGACGTTGTATTTACTGAAGGTCACCAGAAAGGGATTTACAGAAGTGACGGCCGCTCTTCGGCCAATCCAAACATTAATTATGGGACTGGTGGTTCTTTACATGGCAAAAAATACATGGTAACCTCTTCGTGGAATGCGCCAGCTACTGCTTTCACTTTGCCTGGCGAGTTTTTCGATCAGCGCAGTGTAGATAATGGCGTATTGTTTGGTTTTCACCGGATGAATGCTTTTACAGGCATGCAGCCATTAGCCGGTATCCATTTTCACGATGTAGAGAAGAATGCTGATATTATCAATGATATGAAATTATATCAGGAACATTTAACCAATACCTTCATTAATCAAAAACAAGAACATGAGTGTTTATCTAACAGCAATAATTAAAAGTACAACAGGAAACGCTGAGCAATTAAAAGCGATTTTAAAAACTTTGGTTTCAGGATCAAAAAATGAAGCTGCTTGTCTGCAGTATGATCTGCATCAGTCTGAAGAAGATCCGAATTTGTTTATTTTCCATGAAGAATGGGCAAGTCAGGAAGAATTGGATTTACACAATGTAACTCCTCATATTAAAAAATTCGCAGCAGATGCTGCACCAATATTAGATGGCGCACCCATCTTACACATCACTAAAAGAGTAGCTTAAACCCTGCTCCGACCAGTGATCATATTATATAATTATGGAATACAGAAAATTAGGAAATACAGAATTAAACTTATCAACAATTACCCACGGTGCTTTTGCGATTGGCGGAACCATGTGGGGTGGAAATGAAAAACAAGATTCAATTGATGCAATTCATGCTTCACTTGACCATGGAGTGACCAGTATCGACACGGCACCATTCTACGGGTTCGGGTTAAGCGAAGAGCTGATTGGTGAGGCCATCAAAGGAAGAGACCGCTCAAAAATCCAGTTGCTGAATAAATTCGGATTGGTTTGGGATGGTAGCAACAATGGCAAAGGAGAATTCTTTTTCGATGCAGGAGCAGATGGTAAAAGTATACCCGTTTATAAATATGCTTCCAAAAGTAATATCATTAAAGAAGTAGAGGAAGGTTTAAAACGTTTGGGTACTGATTACATCGACCTTTTACAGTTACACTGGCCCGATGCAACTACCCCGATTGATGAAACTATGGAAGCGCTTAATCAATTGATAGCACAAGGTAAAATCAGAGCAGCTGGTGTAAGTAATTACAGTCTTGATCAGTTAAAGGAAGCACAAAAAACTATCAGCCTTGCCTCAAACCAGGTTTCTTACAGTATGCTGAACAGAACAATTGAAAAAGAAATTGTTCCTTATACTGTAGAAAACAATATCGGTGTCATTGTATACAGCCCGCTGGAAAGAGGTTTGCTGACTGGTAAATATTTCAAAGATGCCAAACTGAAATCAAATGATCACCGTAACGGTTATTTTGGTCAGTTTGATCCTGAAAAAGTAAAAGCGCTTCTGCAAACCATTGCGCCTATTGCAGCTGGCAAAAATGCAACAGTTGCACAAGTAGTATTAAGATGGACTACCCTGCAGCCGGGCGTGAGCATTGTACTTGCAGGTTCAAGAAATGCTGCCCAGGCGATTGACAACGCAAGAACAATGGATATCACCTTAAATACTGATGAATTAAACAGCATTAATAAAGCAATTGAATTAGTCGGATAATACAAAAATATCTTCATCAGAAGCCGGTTCGAATGTTTATAAAAAGACAGGAACCGGCTTCTTTCGTTTGACTGATTATTATTTATATTTAAAGAAAACCTCTAATCAGACAATTATGAAGAATTTAAGCTTTATTTTCTCTTTTGTAGTGCTGTTATTGATTACCAGTGCTGCATCAGCTCAAAAAAACGACACCTACTTCGTAGGACAATGGAATATCTTAATTAAAGGACTTCCCAATGGTAATACCGATGTTTTGGTAAAGTTTGAGTTGAAAGATAGTCAGCTGGCTGGCAGTATCACGAGTATAGCAGATAAAAAAGAAATGCCTTTTAAAACGGTCACCTTAAAAGATTCTACGGTTACGGTTACATTTGACCATAGCAGCGGTCAGGTAGAAATGAACCTGCTCAAAAAAGATGACGATCATATAGTTGGTAACATCAACAATCAATTCGACCTTAGCGGCGTCAGAAAAAAAGAAGATTAAATTAAATGAGCTTATTAAAAGATATATATTCCGTTTCCTTTTACAATAAATTAGCCGACAGCCTGATTCAGCTAAATCCTGAATTCAATAAAAAAAGATTTATTGAACTGATCAATGTGGAAGGTTTTTCCGCTATGGAACTTAAGCAGCGCATGCACCATACCACATTGGTTATTCATCAATTCCTGCCTTCAGGGTATCCCGAAGCAATCCAGCATTTATCCTCTCTGATTGCTCACCTTAAAAAGCAGCAAACAGGAGAACAAATGCTGGCTTATATATTTTTGCCGGACTATATTGAAACGTACGGGCTGGAAGATTATGACACTTCTATTCCAGCTATCGAATCAGTTACACAGTTCATCAGTTGTGAGTTTGCAGTCAGACCATTTCTGGCTAAATATGGTCTGCAGATGATGCAACAAATGGAAAAATGGTCTTTACATGAAAACCATCATGTCAGACGGCTGGCCAGTGAAGGCAGCAGATCAAGATTACCCTGGGCAATGGCTGTACCCGGATTAAAAAAAGATCCGTTTATGATCCTCCCTATTCTGGAAAATCTAAAAAATGATCCATCAGAATACGTGCGCAGAAGTGTAGCTAATAGCCTGAATGACATTTCTAAAGATTATCCAGAAATTGTGATCGCTATTGCAGCCCGCTGGAAAGGACTGAGTAAAGAAACGGATGCAATCATTAAGCACGGTTGCCGCGGTTTATTGAAACAAGGCCATACCAAAATATTAGCACATTATGGATTGGAGAGTACCGCTATCGAATTAGTGAATTTTGAAATATTGACCGCAGTTGTACTGATTGGTGAAAGCCTTGAATTTACGATCTCTGTCAAGAACACAGCTACTGTTCAGCAGAAAATCCGCCTGGAATATGCAGTTTACTATAAAAGATTGAATGGGACTTCCTCTAAAAAGGTTTTCAAAATCAGTGAGCGTGAATTTCTGCCTGCAGAAATTGCTGTGATCAGCAGAAAACAAAGTTTTAAAATTATTACGACCAGAAAGTTTTATCCCGGTGCACAGCAGTTAGCTATTATTCTTAATGGCCGGGAAAGTGAACTAAAAGATTTTGAATTGAATTAGTTTTTATGGCACCTATTCACCAGGAAAAGCATCTGAAAAGTTCGGCGTTCATCTCTGATATTGTGATTGGGATGAGTGATGGTTTAACGGTGCCTTTTGCTTTAGCAGCGGGTTTAAGTGGCGCAGTGCAAAACAATGCAATCATCATTACCGCAGGGCTGGCCGAAATCGTTGCAGGTTGTATTGCCATGGGCCTTGGTGGGTATCTGGCTGGAAAAACAGAACAGGAACATTATGAGAGTGAAAAACTAAGAGAATATAACGAAGTTGAAAACTTCAGGGAACAGGAAATACAGGAAGTGAAAGAGATTTTTGCAGCATATGGTATTGACGAGCAAGGGCAAACGATCCTGGCCAATCAGTTAGCAAAGGATAAAACCAAATGGGTAGACTTCATGATGAAGTTTGAACTGGGTTTGGAAGAGCCAGATAGTAACAGGGCCAGAAACAGCGCCCTCACTATTGGCATTGCTTATTGCATAGGCGGATTATTACCGCTTTCCGCCTATTTTTTAACCTCAACACCTCATGATGGTTTGCTGCTTTCTGCAGTGATTACCACCTTTTGTTTATTCATTTTTGGTTACTTTAAAAGTAAAGTTACTGGTCAGCCACCATTAAAAGGTGCGATCAAAGTAACCGCAATCGGCCTTATTGCTGCTGCTGCTGCATTTAGCATCGCTAAACTAATATCTTAAGATTAAAAGACTTAAAATCAGTTGATTGATACAAACAAAAATTACACTAAATTGTTTTAGCTTAGAGTCATACCTCAGCCAGCAACCAAATCATAAACCTAATGATCAACTATGAAAACAAGACCTTTTATCCAACTTTACAAGGGGATTTTTATCCTTGTCATCTCAATTATTGCTTTCGGCTCCTGTAAAAAAATCACAGACGGCGCTGGTACATCAGGCGGTACACCGTCAGATGCAGATTATCTTAAAAACTTATTAGCCTATAAAAAAAGTGCACATCAACTATATCTGGGTTACCTGGTGGCTGATGGCAATGACCCAGCAGCTGCTTCTTCTATGTTAAATGTCCCAGATAGCGTAGATATTGTTGTCGCATTTGCCGGATGGGATAAAGATGCCTCACATTGGACTACTGTACAGGCAAAAGGGACAAAAATACTGACCTGTACTTTCCCTGGAAATGATGCCTATTATGATGGATCGGTGAAAGATACCACGACAACTCAAAAAACGACTTTATCAGCAAACAGTACTTATGATCACTGGGCCAAGGCCATGCATGACAAATTTATTAAAGGCATGGGATGGGACGGAATTGATGTCGACATTGAAACAGGTACTTTTGGTGGCGATGCACCAGCGAGTAATGCTAAAGCAGTATTAACTTCTGTAGCCAAATATTTTGGCCCTAATGCACAGGCTGGTAATCTGACTAAAGCGGGTGTAAAACCAATTTTTATTTATGATACTGACGTGGATGTTGCAGGTGGTAGTCTTGGATACAATACAATTTACACACCTTTCAAGAGCAACTATACCTATGTAAACTTTCAGTCTTATGTTGGTGGTAGCCGCCGCTGGAGCGGAAGCAAAACTTCAGATCTGACACCGTTGCTGACTGCATTTGATAAAACAAAACTGATTGTACTGACTAACGGGGATGAATTTAAATACCCAAATGGTACAGAAGACACTCCGGGTGGCGATGCCAAAGCAACGAAATGGCTGCTGGATATTGCTAACTGGACTAAAACAAACGGAACTGCCGGTGTAGGTACTTACCGCATGAGCAGAGATTACAACCATACCCCTGTTTTTAGCAGCACCCGTCAGGCGATTCAAATTATGAACCCGCATTTATAATAAAGAAATAATAGTCAAGGTTGCAGTCTGAGGTAAGAAATTCAATTAAAGGCAGGAAGATATAATGGCCACATCTTGCCTGCCTTTAACTTATTTATTCAATCTGCTAATTGGATTATACTGAAGAAACTCTGTTTCCGGTGCCAGGTAACCTGCTTTAACAGGCTCTTCTTTCATCAGATCTGTACTCAGATATTTTTTATTACTATCAGAAAATATAGTAACTACACAGCTATCCAGCCCTAATTCCTGTTGCAATCTGATTGCCCCGATCACATTTGCACCCGAAGAAATCCCTACGGCCAGCCCCAACTGACTGGCTAATTTTTGTGCCATTAAGATTGCGTCTCCATCATTTGCCTGTATAACCCGATCCAGTTCATCCAGTTTTACAATTGCAGGAATAAATTCATCAGAAATCCCCTGTATTCTATGACTCCCTACTTTGTAACCTGTGGTGAGTGTCGGAGATTCTGCGGGTTCAAGCGGATGGATTTTAATAGCCTTGTTTTTTTGCTTTAAATACTGTCCAACTCCCATAATAGTCCCCCCTGTCCCTACCCCTGCCACAAAAGCATCGGGTATTAAATTATTTAAGCTCAGCTGTTCCCAGATTTCGGCACCTGTAGTTTCCTCATGTGCTTTTGGATTATCTGTATTCTCAAATTGACGAGGCAAAAAAGTGTGGTCATTTGTTAAAGCCATAGTTTCAGCCAATTTGATACTGCCCAAAAATCCGCCTTCTTCTTTACTGACCAGTACCACTTCTGCACCCAGACTTTTGATAATATCAATCCGTTCTTTACTAAGCCATCCGGGCATAATGATTTTAACAGGATGTCCCATTGCTTTACCAATCGCAGCAAAAGCAATCCCGGTATTGCCACTGGTTGCTTCAATGATTTCATCACCGGGTTTGATCATGCCATTTTTGTAAGCATTATATAAAGTAAATAAGGCAATCCTGTCCTTGATACTTCCAGTCAGGTTATAGTGTTCACATTTCACATATAATTTCCCTGGTTTCCCTTGAAAAGTATAGTGTAATTCCAGCATCGGTGTATTCCCTACCAAGTGCCATAAATGCGCAAACTTACTTTCCAGCGCCGCTGTTAAACCATTTACTTTGCTTGTATTTACTGACATAACTTGGTTAAGATTATCTGATATTTCAGTAAAATTCAGTCATACCAACTTTAATAACAAGACATTTAAAAAAATCCGTAAATTTTATGGATAATAGAGAATAAAGTTTATATTTTTACGGATAAGCACTTTGATTCAGCACATTAACCGGTATTTTTTCACTCCTGATTTATAGCCAAAAATGCAAACAGATTTAGACCCGACAGACCTGGAAATTTTAAGGATTTTACAGCAGGATGCTACGCTGACTAATAAAGAGATCGCTTTTAAGTTGCACAAGTCCATTGCAACCGTACATGACAGAATAAAAAAGCTCAAAGAAAAAGGATATATCAAAAGAGTAGTAGCGATTCTGGACCGGCAAAAGATCAATAAAAGCCTGATTGCCTTTTCCCAGGTTTTACTGAAAGAACATACTGCGGAGTCTTTAGGTGAATTTGAGCAGGAAGTTGCGAAATTCAGCGAAGTAATGGAGTGCTTTCAAATGACCGGAGCCTTTGATTTTATCCTTCGCATTGCTACAAGTGATATGGATACTTATCATTTATTTTTAAGGAATAAACTAGCAAAACTATCAAATATCAGCACTGTTCAGAGCTTTTTCGTCCTCTCTGAGACTAAAAGTGAAACAGCCTATCCTTTGTAATTAAAATCTTATTCTTTAATCAACTGCTGCTGATCAACACGGTCTTCCACAGCATAAGGTAAATGATGTTTCTTTAATTTTCTGATCGGCAGGTAAGTAAAAAGAACAGAGAATACCGCTGCTGTTAATCCTAAGAGAACGGCCAGCACAGCTCCGTTATAATTATAAAGCTCAGGGAAGCCAAAATGCAGCACAAGCATCACTGCAAAAACAAAGGATACAGTACAAAAACCGTTAATACCTGCCATCTGAAAGATGAACTTAACTTTCTTGAAGCCTTCTGGCAAGATAATTTCTGAATGTCCTTTCTCTGAAAGTGTAATCGTCTTTTTCAGAATATCAAAAGTGATGATGAAGGGCAGAAAAAAGGCCATCGGCAAAATAAACCGGGCCAGGTTCTGCGCTCCATCAAATAAGTGGACAGCATTCAGGTCTGTAAAACTAAAATATGGAATGATCGTATTAAAAAACACATTCGGAATAATATAGTACAGTAAATTTTTACGCAAAAAACGCTTTAGCGTGACTTCATTTTTTTTTGTATCAGGTACAGACATATCAGGCAACGGATAATTGTTTTAAATCTTCAAATAACAGATTCATGGTGGCTGTTTTAACGAGCAGTGCTTCTTGTTCAGTCAAAAAAGTATCATTGGACATCAGTGTAAAATCCATTTTGTTTTTGAAAGTACTCGCAATCATCGTATTCGGATTCCTCCATGGAAAAGCCACTGTAGGGCTATGGATAGCCAGTACTTCAAAATTCTGATAGTTTTCTGCAATCCTGAGCCTGCCCATATTGGAAAGCGTGACATCATGTGTTCCATCTGTGGCTTTTAAAAACCTGACCATCCGGCTCACAATCGCATGAAAATACTCGCTCATCCAAAGCATTTCCGCAACTTTCAAAGCTTCTACTTTAGTATTCAGATCTGCTTTCAGCATTCTTGCTTTGCTCCAGAAATCTACCTCCGCATTCTTGTCGATCTCTAATTCGACAATAGGTGCAAAAGCAAACATAGTGTCATTTTTGATTTCAGGAATAAACTGCCTGATGTCTACCGGGCAGATTACTTTCCCATGTGCTTTTATACCTCTTACCTGCTCAAAGGCTTTCATGACTGCAATACACAAAGCTGCATGAACCGTAGTCCCCGCAGCTTTACTGCGTTCAACCAATTCAACAGTCTCCTGCTGATCCAGTCTCCAATGCAGCACGTAATTATTTCCGGCTGCAACTTTACGCTGAGTTGGCTTAAAATAGAAAAAGGCTTTACCCAGTAAAGAAAACAAGCGCGCCTTAAAAACCTTCGCCGGTGAAACCGAAAAAGAAGAAGACAAAAGCTCTTTTACGGATTGGAAAGAAGCATAGGGTTTAAGCTCCATACTGGGTTCATCCAGCAGAAATAATAATTCCTGCATCAACGTGACCAGCGTAGTCCCATCACAAATGCAGTGTGGCAGCACTAACAAAATATCCGAAACTTCCGCTGATTTTAACCAGACGACTCTGGCTAATGGCTCATTTTCACCATCAAATAATTTGTCCCATTCTGCTTTGGATTCATTGAGCCAGTCCTGTTCCCCTTTACGCTCAACAACCCTTATCGGGATTACTTTAAGCTGTTCATTCAAAATAAAATATGGGCCACCGACTTGTTGATCATCGATTTGCATCCTTAATAAAGGATGCTTATGTTGTATTTTATCAAGGGCTGCACGCAAATTTTCCGGCTCAATAGGCCCACGGATCTTTACTGTAAAAATGCAATTAACAGGGGTAAGTGCATCCACGTACATCACTCTTTCTCCAATGATCAATTTTCTTTTCATTTGTTATGCTGGTTGAAGCTGTGTTTTTAATTGTTCTTTGAGGATCGACATGATCCTTGTTTGTATAGCCTGACCTTCTGTATAAGGAATATATCCTTCACTGGCGACGAAGCAAAAGTCCATTTGCCCGCGGCAGGTAGATGTTAAGAGTGACGTTGTATTACCCAGAGGACCGATTGCAGTCGGTGCGTACATGGTTTCTATTTCAAATGTTTTATACTGATAAGGCATAGTTATCCTGCCCATATTAGAGAACATACAATCGTTACTTGATTTGCTGTGTTTTAAAAAGCGACTGAATTTATGGAGTACGGGATGTGCTTTTTCCAGTACCATCAGCATCAGGTATGGATCAATTTTTTTGAGCTTTTGCTTAATATCCTGATGTATAGCCCTCAGATTGCTCATAAAATCAAGCTCCGGATAAGAGCTGACAACGAACATAGAGCCAAAAGCAAAAATATTGTCCTTTTTTATATGCTGATTAATATTACGCAGATCAACTGGGCAGGAAATCTTATTATGTGATTTTTCTTTTCTTACCTCTTTAAAAGTCTGTAACAGCACTGCACATAAAAGCGTATTGACCGTTACCTTAGCACGTTTACAGAAACCGGAAAGTTGTGAGGTCATCTCTTCATCCATTTTCCAGTGAATCAAGTAATCCTTTTTTCTTTCTACAGCTTTTCTTCCCGCCGGCATCAGCCTTAAAGCTAGTACGGCAATATTACCGATCAGGTTCACTTTTATCTTTTCCTTTCTATTCTCCATAATCTCAGGCGGCACAATGTCCGCAAGTCCTTTAATGGGGTTTTCCTGACCAATATCGGCATCTCTATTATCTATTAATTCGAATAATGCAGTCAGAATAGTCATTATTGATCCGCCATCAATCAAACAGTGATGAAAGACCGTAAGCAGCTCAGAAACTCCATCTCCTTTTAACCATGACACGCGTAACATCGGTTCCAGTTCTGTTCTAAACGGAGTTTGCCATTGCCTGACTGTCTCCGCTTCCCAGTCATGATCACTGTACCTGGAAAGGATTTCTACTGGAATTTTAACTGGCTGTTCATTAGCTGTCGCAAAGTATGGGCGGTTATTTTTATCATAGGTAATTACTGCATTCAGCAAAGGATGTTTCTGTTGCAGTCTTAACAGTGCATAATGCAGGCTCGCAGCAGAAAATTCTCCGCGGATTTTAATTGGGAACACTCCGTTAAAAGGAGTTTTTCCATCACCAAGCATTAACCTTTCACCAAAAAGTAGTTTTCTTTTCATCTAATTTTATTTACTGTTCTTTTGTTAGATGAGTCTTTGATGATCAAAATATTTATTGCCCTGTGTGCCTAATACTTACTTTAACCATGTCGGGTTCATCGGCGCTTAATTATTCTTTTCGACTAATTGTTCCGCTTCAGCGAAATCTTCCAGCAACTGTACTGCTTTGTCATTCCCACCTGAAGCAATAAACGTTTCTTTTATTTTTAAAGCTGCGTTCCGGTATTGCGGATTTTCCAGCAATTCGAAAACAGCAATTTTCAAATCAGCAATTTTTAATCTTTTGTAACGGATACTAATTCCGCAGCCTGCATTCACAATAAGTTTAGCCGTATGAAAATGATCATAAGCAATAGGTGTGATCAGCATGGGTAAACCATTAATAAAAGTATCGTTGACGGTGTTGAAACCACCATGACAGATCACCGCATCCATATGCGGCATCAGTTCGGTTTGCGGAACAAAGCTGTTGACAATAAAATTATCAGGCCATACCTCGAAAATATCCGGATTCGTAGCTGCAATGATTGTGACTGGCTGATCTGCAAAAGCATCAATCAGTTTTTGGAAAAATGCAGCTCTGATATCTACTAATAAAGTTCCCAGGGACACGAATACCTTAGGTGTTTTTGCGGCTGCAAGTCTTTCCCAGTCAAAAGCAGCATGATTTGGCCTGCCTTTTACCGGGCCGACAAATTTCATATGCGGCGGGGTTTCTGTAAATCCTGCAAATGTCTGAGAGGTAAAAACAAGATTGAGTTTATGAGAATGAATAAAAATATCATCCCCATAGATACCGAGTTCTTCTTGCAGGCCTTTGATCAGCTGTTGTTGCCATTCAAATATTTTAGGGGCACTGGTCTGCGTATCTCCGATCACATCTGGTGGCACTGGTGTAGTGGTCACTGATGGAATACCTTTGATATGGGCACATAAAGCTCCTGCAAAAGTAATACAGTCATTTACAATTACGTCTGGTTTCCACTCGTCTACGAAATTCCCCAGACCTTTCATCATAATCTTTGCAAATGGAACATAAGTTTCTTCCAGTGCCAGTTTCATGACCTCCGGGCCAGAACAAGCTGGGCCATCATCCTGGCGCTTTAATATCCGGTCAATTTCTTCCTGATGCTCTGCAAGGTCTGCTTCAGGGTAAATAAAAGCTCCGCCTTCAGGGATATGTTTTGCAGCAAGTGGTGTAATTCCTATCCATTTCACTTCATGCCCGCGGGCAATTAAACTGGACCCTATGCTAAGGGTTGGGCTGATATGGCCAAAAAAAGGGGGTACGACAAATAAAAATCTAGACATAATTCCTGTTTTAATTATTTAATAAAAACAAAGGTTCATTGACACTAAACTGCTCTAGTAAAGTAGCGGCAGCTTCAGTACCACCAGCAGCTATAAATGAAGCTTTAATTTCTGCTGCTGCAGTTTTGAATGCTGCATCCTGCAATATTTGCTGAACAGTTTCCTGAAGATGTCTGGCTTTGAAACGGTTGAAATTCAAACGTAAACCTGCACCAACACGCACTACTCTTCCTGCCACGTGTGACTGGTCGTAGGCAATTGGAATAACAACCATCGGTAAACCATTCATCAGGGTTTCACAGACCGTATTGTGTCCGCCGTGGCAAACTACAGCATCCAGATGCGGCAGTAATTCCAGTTGCGGAACCATCCGCTGTACGATAAAGTTCTCCGGCCACAGGTCAAAAAGTGAGGGATCGGAAACGACCACTACGGTCACATCCTCAGTTTCAAAAGCTTCAATGACCTTCGCAAAAAAGTTCTTTTTATGCTCATGGTCAAAGGTGGTTCCGATACTGACTAATATTTTAGGCCTGTTATTTTTCTGCAATAAGTCCCAGTCAAAATAGGCATGGACGGGCTTGCGGTTAATGACCGGGCCCACGAAATGATAAGAGGCTGGTAATTCCAGTTCTCCAAAAAATTCTTTAGAAGTTAAAACCATCGTCAGAATACCTGAACAGGCTATAGAAGTAGATTTATCTATGCCCAGTTCTTTTTGCAAAGCCACAATCTGGTTTACTTCCCATTCATGAACTTTAGGCAGTTCGTCCATGATCTTGATGGCAGCGGGAGCGGTAACTGAGGTTGCATAAGGGATTTTGTGGTTTACTGCCGCAATAGCACCAGCAAACATCTGGTGATCGGTAATAACCAGGTCTGGTTTATATTTTTCCAGCCAGCTCACTATACCTTCATAGCTATGCCGGTTTAATGGAATTAATACTTCTTCGTATAAAAATTTGATACTATCAATTCCATAAACAATCTTTTTAGTGATTATATCAAGATACTTTTCGCTGTCCTGTTTCTCCTGATCACTTTCGTTATATTTAATCAATAATAACTCCCCTCTTTCAGGTAATTTTAAAGCCAGATCAGGGTCCAGTGTAATCCAGCCAACCTGATGTCCGCGTTGCAGTAAAACAGCTCCCATACTTAAAGTGGGATTGATATGGCCAGTTAACGGAGGAACAATAAATACAAATTTTGCCATAGTGCGCGTTTAAGGTTGAATTAGTTTATAAAAAACCCAGCTACAATGTTTGCAACCATTTCCGGTTTCTGAATCGGGATATTATGATCACCATCGAGCGGGATCAGATCGGATCTGCTGATCAGTTTATTCAGTTGTTTTCCTGCCTGTAAACAATTAGAACCTGATCCATATAATAAAAGCGTATCCTTTTCCAGTGCAATCATCTCCGGTGTGCTGAAAAATCCGCTTTCCAGAATCATATCTTCTTTGATAGTGGTTTGATAGAACAGGTATTCATACATCCGGTGGTTACGTTCCATTTGTCTTTTACCCATTTTCACCTTCGTCGTATCTGTAAAATTCTCTACATAGTGCTCCAGGAATTCTCTGCTGTAGTCATCAATAATGCCGCGGGTCTTTTCATCATTCGGATCAGGTGCTTCAATGACTACCAGTTTCCCTAATTTCTCTGGAAAACGCATCGCCATTTTTAAAGCAATGAGCCCTCCAAAACTATAACCTGCCAGATGCACTTTTTTGAGTTTCAATACATCCATTAGCGCACAGAGATCATCGGTCATGCTGTTCAGATCATAACCTTCCAGCACACGCTCACTCATTCCATGGCTTTTCAGATCGTACATCACCACATGGAAATGTGCTGCGAGTACCGGAGCGATATTAAAATAATAAACAGAAAGATTGCTGAACATGCCATGAATTAAAAGAACAGTTTCGGCCGCCCCTTTATTCAATTCCTGGATGTGCACTTCTCTTTGATTTACTTGGATGACTGGCATTCGTGTATATAATTAATGATCATTTCCAGGTTCAGGTTAATTAGCTGATCCAGATCCATTGCGGACAACCATCCTGTAAAGTCGATCTGTTCACCAAAGTGTGTTTTTATCTTTTCAGAGAAGGATACAATTTCTATACTGTCCATTTCAAGGTCTTTGGTAAAAGAACTTTGAGGGGTAATGTCCATTTCTTCCACAAATTCTTCCCCAATAACTTCTGTGATGAATTGTTTCATCAAGTCAAAGATTTCGTTGTTATTTAATTGCCGATTCGTTGCTATAGCGTCCATCCGATTATATAGTTATGGTGTTTAATGGTTTTTATAATTGTGTCTTTGATGCGTAATTCTTCACCTATGATCTCTTCTACGACATAGGCTTTTGGATTGCCTTGCAAGCCTTTGCCCAGGTACTTGCCATAAGCTTCTTTGGCAGTCCAGAAACGGGTTGCCCATTCTGCTTTGTCCCTGCCTTGCAGTAAGGCCATTTCTGTGCCGGCGAATGCAAGGTCAAAAAACCCTGCACTGCGTTCCTCAATACTTTCGATATCAATACCTACAGGTCTGCCCAGGCGGGCAACCCCCACGGCATCAGTTCCTTTATGTGCTAAAGAAACATGAATACCAGCAGTTTGACCACCGTGAGGGTAAGGTTTTTGCAGCTCGTCCGATTTAATTTCAAAGGTGATCGGATAGCAGGCATGCTGTTTTTCTTTGTTGAGCAGATCCCTGACGGCATCTTTTACGGCTACCCGGCTAATCATCCAGGTCTTTCTTTTATTAGGTAACAATGCGTTATGATACTTTTTCTCGTCCTGATTGAAATAGCGTTTCAGAATAAAGTCCCAGGAAACCACTCTGGAATAGGCATTATGAAACATAAAAATACCAGGTGCAATTTCTTTAGATAAGCGGTTGTGCAGTGGTGACATAGAAACACTCCACAAAGCGTCATCTATTTCCAGTCTCCTGTTTTGCCAGCCTGAGATTATTGCCCAAACCTGTTTATCACGCTTTATGATAAAATTACCTGTCGCAAATTCTTCATTTATATCGATGAGCACACAGGTACATTCAAACTCACCTTGCTGGTCATGCATATTTCCGAAAAACTCAATTTCCTGTATTTTCACTGGAAAGGCAATCCGGTCTTTGGTCAGGATCAGTTGCAACCACAAACCAAAAAGCTGGCCTGCATTATCCAGCAGCGAACCTTTTCCGGCACCACTTTCAATAATACCGGTAATCCCTTTTTCACCTACTGCTTTTAAATGTTTAATGCCCTGATAACCCGGTCCATGAAACATATGATTTTCATAGATCTGTTCTGCAGTCCGCTGGATGTCCAGGATTTTACCAATGTCAAAAGATTGATGCACAGGTGGTATACCCAGCTTTTCTGCCAGTAAAACTTCAGCATTTGCAAAACGCTCTAAGTTGAGGTATACCTTTTGCTGATCTTTCCATTCACCAGTAATGGTTTCCCGGAAAGGCTTGATCACATTCATCCACTGAAAAACTTTGATGTTCAATATTTTATGAACCTGTTCTCCAGGAGACTGTTCTTCTGCAATTTCTCCGAACAACTCAAAAATCATCGTCATCGGAATAACCGGATCCATGTCATCTACACAATGCCAGTCTTTAGGCTGTCTGAGTAAAGCATGGTCTTTCAGATAAGGACAGTTTTCGAGCGTAATATCTAATTGTTTGGAAAAAGGCATTCTGCTGAGTGGTGTTGCTAATACCTGAGGTGTCAGTGGCGTTGACACTTCAGGCGTAGCTATTACCGGTCTGGTTAACCGGTTCGTATCATTTGCAGGCTGTAAAACTCTGTCTTTAAACAATTGCTGTATTTCGGCCTGGATATTTGCCATTTCCAGTACATTTTCATTGAAAGCTTTCATAACCGGATCAGCTAGATCTTCCAATATCCCTTTGGCATATACCCCAGGATTTGGTTGTGCATGAACCGATGGTTTTACCGCGGCTGCCAATTCTTTCAGGGTATCCAGACCGGTAATAGTAGGTAAACCCAATTCTAATTTGATCCCCTTCCCTTTTAAAGCAGGGCTGGATTTAATTTGTCCGAGAAAGTTCAGCCCTGTCTCTTTACCTTCTACAAATAAAGCAGCAATTACACGTTGCAGTTGAGTGATTCCTGACCTGACAGGTACGTTAGAAGAAATCGTACTGAAGTTTTTTCCTTTCAGTGTATCATCAATAAAACCGACTAACCCACCCGATCCGATCTGTATAAATACTCTTGCACCCTGTTCATAAAGTTTTGCTGTCAATTCCCGGAAACGCACCGGTTTAATCAGGTGTTCTGCGCTCAATTGACGAATAGCTTCGAAGCCTTCCGGATAAAGTTGCAGCGTAGTTGCCGACCACAGTGGTGTGGTTGTTTTACGGAATTGCATGTCTTTCATTCCTTCCAGGATTACTTCTAGTTTATCTGCAATAAACGGAGAATGAAAACCAGACTGGAAAGGCAAAATCTGATGAAAAATCTGCGTTGCTTTCAATATAGGAGTTAGCTCTTCTAAAGCGTTTTTACTGCCACACAGAATAACCTGCTGTGGACAATTGTCGTTAGAAAGATAAACATCATTGATGTTGGCGATGATGGGTAAAAGCAGCTCTATTCCACATCCCACTGCGATAAATCTCGAATCTTTTAACTCAAAAGTTTCCGGATTCAGGACTTTAAGCAATTGTGAAACGGAACTTTCTTCAGCCAGTTCTGATGATCTTGCTGCCAGCCACTCGCCTAAGCTGTGCCCGGCGTTCATATCGGGTTTTACGCCTAACTGTTTAAGAGCAATATCCAGTACACTGCTTTTGTTCAGCGTTTTTAAGGCATCACTTAGTAAACCCTCCGCTTTAGCATGCTGAGTTTCTGCAATATTGAAATAATCAATTACGCTCGATACTTCACCACCTGCCAGACCATCCAGACCAGGAAATACAAAGGCTATTTTACCGCCATTGCTAATTAAAGGTTCGTTGGTATACCAAATATCTTGTTTATTACGCCAGGGATTATTTTTTGCGGCAATCTTAATTGCTTTTTTGATTCTTTCGGGGGTCGGATTGAAAAGTGCAATCCGATAATTTCCAATGCCAGCACTATAATCGTTGTTTTCCAAAGCATGAATCAACTCTTCATGTGTGGGGCGTGCCAGTAATAAGACTTCATCTTTTTTAGGTGCGTTAAATCCTTCCAAAACCACATGGGCATTAATCCCTCCAAAACCGAAGGCATTGACCCCCGCTATTTTAGGCAAACCGGATTTTTCCCAGCTTAATGGTTCCTGAACTGCTGAGAACTGTGTTTGAGCAAGTTGTGCTAAAGGATTTTCACAGTGTAATGTTGGCGGCAGGATATCATGGTATAAGGCTAAACAGGTTTTGATCAGCCCGGCAATTCCTGCTGCTGGCATGGCGTGGCCAATATTAGATTTCACGGTCCCGATTCCTGCTTTGGGTAGTTCAGCGTCATGGCCGAAAAACTGCGTCAGGGTTTCCAGTTCAGTTTTATCCCCTAAAGGTGTACCTGTTCCATGGGCTTCAATATAACCAATGTCTTTAGCGGACAATCCTGAATTGTCCCAGGCTTGTGTAATCGCTCTGAGCTGGCCTTTTACTGAAGGACTCATTACACTGGTACCGCTTCCGTCACTGCTTACACCTACCCCTTTGAGCACCGCATAGATCCTGTCTTTATCCTGAATAGCATCTTCTAATCGCTTTAAGACTACAAAGCCACAGCCTTCACCAATAATTAAACCATCAGCACCAGCATCAAAAGGTTTGATCATTTCTTGTTTAGAGAGTGCACCTAAATTGGAGAATATACTCCAGAAAGCCGCATTTTGCCCAACGTGTACGCCGCCAGCAATTACCATATTGCAGCGTCCGCTATTCAATTCCTGAATCGCATGGTCTATAGCAATCAGGGAGCTCGCGCATGCTGCATCCAAGGTAAACGCAACACCTCCAAGATTTAAACGGTTAGCAACGAGTGAGGCTACCAGATTTGGAATTAATCCCATCGCTGTATCCGGGCCGAAACGACCTTTACGTGCCTGGAATTCATGTTTTACTTTTTCTATTTCTGCGGTTCCCAGCTGTGGCAGCAAATCTTTCAGTACCGCAGCAATCTGTTCACCGGTTCTTACAATTTCAATAGCCCTTGTTGCACCGGGGCCTGCATAATTTCCTTTGCCAATGATAATCCCTGTATTTTCCAAGGAAGTATTTTTTTCAAATACACCTGCATCTTCCAGAGCACTATAAACCAAATCCAGCGTCAGTAAATGATCAGGTTCCGTGCCATTTACGGCTACAGGAAGAATACCAAAACGCTGTGGATCAAAGTTGTATTCAGGTATAAATCCACCCCTGTTGCAATAAAAACGATCTACTCCAGTTGAATCTTTATCGAAGTGCACCGGATCAATACGATCCGGTGGCACAACTTGAGTAGAATCAACCTTATTAATAATATTTTTCCAGAAGGTATCCAGATCTCCCGCTCCGGGGAAAATACAAGACATTCCAATCACAGCTACATCCGTTTTCTTCATTGAGTATTTCGTTTAAACAGATCAGCTACCAGTTATTTCCAGCCATAATTAATACCTGGCTTTCTTTTCCATATTTAAGTTCATTTAAGAACGTCTCCATACCGTCTTGCAATGGTATCAGGGCTATGCCTCTTCTTTCATATTCTTTTTCCAGTGTTGGAGAAACCATACCGGCTCCTTTCCACGGCCCCCAGTTGATAGCCAGTACCTTTCCATTAATCTTCTGTTTCAATGCCCAGGCGTATTTATCCATTACACTATTTGCAGCAGCGTAATCTGTTTGTCCGCGGTTCCCGTAAACAGAAGCGATACTTGAAAAAAGAATGACAAATTGAGTTTCAACTTTTAATTTTTCGGCAAGTACTCTTAAAGGAGTGACTTTGGTCTCAAATACGCGTTCAAAAGATTCTGATGTTTTACTGTGGAACAATTTATCTTCTAATAGACCTGCCCCATGTACCACGCCATCAATACGGCCATATTCTTTGTAGACGCTGTCTACAAAACGGCTCAGGCCTTCTTCATCACGCAGATCCATGGATTCATAAACCACTTTAGAGCCTCCGCTTTCGAGCATGGCAATGCTATGCAGGATTTGATTATTTTTATAAATCCGGGCCGTCTCCTGCTCTATTTCAGCTGGTTTTTTAAGTTCGCCCTGCTGAACCAGGAAGCTCCTGATTTCATCTTTTGTTTTTAAGGATGCAGCTACGCCCTGAACAGCTGATTTTGGATCAGCCGAACGGCCAACCAGGATATAGTTACAAGGGAAATCTTTTGCAAAGTGAATCATCAGCTCGGCTGTAATTCCCTGAGCGCCACCCAGAACCAGTACAACCGCATCCTTATCCAGCTGAATATGAGAATCTTCGAGTCCGGTAATCAATTCTGCAGGAATCAGTTCCATGATCTGTCTTTTTTGGTCATGGTAAATAATCTCCGATGGTTTATCAGGGTTTAAAATCTCATTCAGGGTAATGCTGGCAATAGCTTCACCAGACATTTTCGTTTCCAGGCTTACAATTCTGCACTTGGTATTTTCATACTCTCTGTCCAGACTTTTGAAGAATCCTGAATAGCCCTGGTAAAGTCTCAGCATTTCTACATCAGCAATTTCATTCAGGTGACTTTTGATGTCAGAAATCATATAAATCCATTTTACTGTTTCAAAATTCAGCTGTTTGATCATAGCAAAATGATCTATGATACTTGATTTCTTTTCTGTGGTAAACATATTCAGGATAATCAGTCCCTGGTAGCTTTCCAAATCATCACCTGATGATATCACATCTACCAAAGCACCGCTTTTTTTGAACAGGTTTTTAATCTTGATAGCTTGTCCATTACCGTCATCAGTGATGGCAAAACGCTGTCCTTTAAGGATAGCCGCTTCAATATCAGATACTGCTGCCGGGGTCAGTTCAAAACGTAATCTGGATAATTTTTCCAGACTCGAATTGTCTACTACGGTTTCTTCTATGATTTTTTTCGCTTCCGTAAGTACTTCATTGGTTTCTGAATCAATTTCAGAAATCCAGTTAACCAGTCCATTCAGTGTTTTAATGGCTGCTAGTTTCTCCATGATGTCATCGCCCTGCTCCTGTCCCTGGCTAAAACCAATTTTCAGTTTCAGTTCACCGATGATCTCCATTCTTTTGATGGAGTCAATACTTAAATCCGCTTCCAAATCAAGATCCATTCCCAGCATTTCTTCAGGGTAGCCTGTTTTTTCACTCACTACAGAGAGGATTGCTGCTCTGAGCTCTTCTGCTGAAAACTTAGGTTGATTACCTTTAACGGTAACTTCTATGTTGATGGTTGCAGATACATTAGTACTGGCTGGTGCTGCGTTTTCGGTGATCCAATTAACCAGCCCGTTTAAGGTCTTGATACCAGCTAGTTGCTCCATGACTGTATCTTCACTTTGCGTACTGCTGAAGCCTCCTAATTCGGTGCGCAGGGCACCTATAATT
Organism: Pedobacter sp. UYP1; assembly: GCF_040547305.1. Taxonomy (NCBI): domain Bacteria; kingdom Pseudomonadati; phylum Bacteroidota; class Sphingobacteriia; order Sphingobacteriales; family Sphingobacteriaceae; genus Pedobacter; species Pedobacter sp. UYP1. The sequence goes on from NZ_JBEPPL010000007.1 coordinate 98,631, forward strand.
TCCAGACGTTTAATAGAGTCAATGCTCAGATCAGCTTCCAGATCCATCTCCATTCCCAGCATTTCCTGGGGATAACCTGTTTTCTCGCTTACAATCTGCAATAAGGCAAGTTTAACATCCTTTTGTTCTGCTGGCTGAAACGCTGCGGCTGCTGGTTGTTGTACAACTGCTTGCGGCGCTGCGGCTTCGTAATGAACAGCTTGTGGTACTGGTTGTGTAAAAACAGGCTGCGATAAAGCTACAGGATTAGCTAATCCATGATTAAAAGGAACATTTTGCCCTAAAAATGTAAGCATGACATCCCGCTGTGCCTGAATTAATAATTTCATACTGTTCAGATATTCCTGCATCATCAAATCACCGGCAGAGTGAGCGTTTTGTGAAGGTTCTGATCTTAATTCTGTGTTTTTCATTTGGATAGGTTGTATGATAGGTAACGCCCCGTTAGCTGGCAATTTTCCGTTTGAAGGGATTGCATGCTGGCCGTTAACGAACCAGACTGTAGGGCTTTTTTTATACAATGCCGGTTCATTAAGATTTAGTAATCTTGCGCCGCGGCCTTCAAATAATTTCTCGATATGGATGTTACGTCCGGTAGAGAGGTAACTGGCCAGCATTCCTAAAAGATGGGTCAGCTTATTCAAGCCGTTATCTTCAGCATGCATCAGAATTTCGTCTTTACCCAGGCAGGCTTTGGTGAGACCTGACAATACTTTACCCGGGCCAACTTCGATGAAAATTCTGGCTCCTGCAGCATACATTTCCTGCACCTGATCTACAAATTTCACTGGTTTGATCAGATGATCTGTCAGTCTTTCTTTAATCTGTGCGGCCTGCTCCGGATATTCTCTCGCCGTAGTATTAGACCATACCGGCAAATTCAAATCACTGAACTGCACATCTGCCAATACCTGCTGATAAAGTTCTTTTGATTTCACAACCAGCGGGCTATGAAATGCACAGGCAACTTCCAATGGTCTGAAAGATATTTTAGCAACTTTAAGTACTTCCATCAGCTGCTGAACTGCTGGCGTAGTTCCTGCCAGCACACATTGCAGTGGGGAGTTATAATTCACTGCATAGATATCAGTTAAACCTGAAATGATTTTCTGCAGTTCTTCTTGCTTAGCATTGACTGCAATCATTGCTCCGGTATCTTCGCCTTCAACAGCGTCCAGAATAGATTTTGCTCTTGCGGAACTTAATTGTACCAATTGATCTTCAGCAAATGCACCAGCAAAACATAGTGCTGGCAATTCTCCGTAACTGTGTCCGGCAACCATGTCAGGTACAATACCTAGTTCTCTCAGGAAGCTGGCGATAGCCAGGTTAACAATTCCCAGTATCGGTTGTGCCATACGGGTATCTTTAATAGCTTCTTTTTGTCCTTTGAGCAAAGCAGCATCAAATACTGCATTTGGAAACAGTACTTTTTCGTATTCAGGTAAGTCTTTTAATAAGCTGCGCATGGCCGGGAAGATGACAAAAAGATCTCTTGCCATATTAATCCGCTGACTGCCTTGTCCGGGGAACATAAAAGCTACTTTACCGTCTCTTTTTTTAGTGGCGTAAGTATCTTTACTTTCAATACCGGAAAGTGTAAGTTCCACCTTCATATTCAGATCTTCCTGACGATCTGCAACGATACAAAGTTGTATAGGTTTGCTATCGGCCATAGCCAGACTGTAGGCGATATCTTTTAAATCAACCTGCGCATTGCTGTCTAACAATGTTTTGACTGCTGTTAATTTATTTTTTGCTTCATCATAAGTGTCACCTCTGAAAACAAAAAGCTCTGAAGGCCACGTTTTCAAGGTCGGCAATGTTGTATTTACAGGGTTTTTATTCTCAATTACAGCGTGGAAATTAGTTCCTCCAAAGCCAAATGCACTGACACCCGCGTAACGTTTTTCTTCAGTCCACAATCCTGCTTCAGTATGGAAAGCAAAAGGACTGGTTTTTGCATTATAATAGCTATTCGGGTTTTTCAGATTGATAGTAGGTGGTTTAATTCCATGATAAACAGACAGCGATGCCTTAATCAGACCTGCAAGACCAGCAGCACATTTTGTGTGTCCGATCTGAGTTTTTACAGAGCCCAGGTGCGCTTGTCCGGCAACTGCGCCAGATTGGATAAATTTATCTGTCAATGCACTTAGTTCTGTGCGGTCACCCACTACAGTTCCTGTTCCATGAGCTTCAACCAGCCCAACTACTGAAGGAGTAATTCCTGCCTGGTCATAAGCACGTTCCAGTGCTTGTACCTGCCCATTTTTGCGCGGCGCAGTCAGGCCTAAACTTTTACCGTCACTTGAGCCGCCAACACCTTTGATAACTGAATAAATACGGTCGCCATCTCTCAAGGCATCTTCATGTCTTTTTAAAACAACCATAGCTATACCCTCACCCAGGGCAATTCCATCTGCTTCAGCATCGAAAGTTGCGCACCTGCCTTTACGTGAAAGTGCATGTGTGCTTGAAAACATCAGGTAATCATTGATCCCATTGTGTAAATCGGCTCCTCCTGCCAGTACCATATCAGACTTGCCCAAAAATAATTCCTGACAAGCTAAATCAACGGCCGCCAGAGAGGATGCACAGGCAGCATCTACGGTAAAGTTACGTCCACCCAGATTTAGCCTGTTGGCTACTCTTCCTGAAATTACGTTAGCCAGAATACCCGGGAAGGAGTCTTCCGTCATTTTAGGCAAAGCACGGTCAATTTCTTCAGGCATCTCTCCGAATACTTGTTTATAGAAACATCTGAATCCGTAGCTGTTTGCCAGATCGTTACCGCCTTCTGCACCAATGATTACAGATACATTTTCCTGGTCATAACCGCCATCCAGATAACCTGCATTTTCCATGGCTTGTTTAGCAACCATCAGCGTTAACAACTGGGTAGGCTCTATCGCTGCCAGTGATTGTGGCGGAATACCAAATTCAACCGGATCGAAATCTATTTTAGGAATAAAACCACCCCATTTAGAGTGTGACATATCGCCTGCTGTAGATTCCGGATCATAATATAATTCTTTGTTCCAGCGTTCGTCAGGAACTTCAGTTACACTGTCTTTCCCTAAAATAATATTACTCCAGTATTCTTCCAGATCTTTTGCTCCGGGGAAAATACAAGCCATCCCTACAATTGCAACATCCAGAGATTTACCTGTTTTTTCTGGTGGAACAGAAAGGGCCGCATTCAGCACATGCTGATAATTACCTTCTGCTACATCCTGATGCAGTTCAAGCAAGGAAACTACTTTATTTTGCAACGCGGCAATCTGGCCAATCATATACATACCCAGGGTAAGTTGTTCGGCTTCATTGATCGTAACCAGTTCATCTCCTCTGCGTTCTATTCCTTTGGCAGCAATTCTTAAACGACCTACATTCAGCGTTTCCAGTTTTGCCCATATTTCTTTTTTATCTATCCCTGATTGCTGAAGTTTGACCTTCTCTTCACTGAAGAAATCAGAGAATGGGGATTTAAGACATCTTGTTTCATGGCCAGGAGCTGTTTCCAATAATATTGTATCACTAGCTTGTACAGCCTGCTGCTGAAATTTCTCCTGAATAGCTCCAGTACTTACGGCTTCTTTGGTATACAAATATGCTGTACCCATCAGCACGCCCACTTTGACACCCCTTGCAGCAAGTGGGGCAGCCATAATAGAAATAAATGCGGTAGAGAAAGCATCATGAATACCTCCGGCAAAAAACACACTGATTTGTTCCGGGTTATCTTCTTTTAGTAAACGTTCAATTTGTTTTTCCCAAAGTACCATACTTGACAACGGGCCAACATGCCCCCCGCATTCGCGGCCTTCAAAAACAAACCTACGGGCTCCTTCTTTTAAGAACATGTCCAGCAGAGATGCCGAAGGCACATGAAGAAATGTTTTTATACCTGCTTTCTCCAGTGGTTTTGCCTGTGATGGACGACCTCCTGCAATTAAAACTACTGGCGGTTTCTCTTCCAGAATATATTGCATTTGCTCATCACGCAGTTCTTGCGGCGCAAAGCCAAGAATACCTACTCCCCAGGTCTTTTTACCTGCGAGCCTTTTAGTTTCCTTGATCAGGTTTTTTGCTGTTTCTCCTTTGAGTAAGGATAAAGCGATAAAAGATAAGGCCCCAGCACCAGATACGGCATCTGCAAATTGTGCTACATCGCTTACCCTTGTCATTGGACCTTGTGCAATGGGATAAGTCAGGTTAAGTTCTTTAGCTAATGGGTTCTCAGGACTGATTACGTTGAGTGATTTCGCTTGATTCAAATGTCCGTAAATAGCTTCTTTGATACCAAATACGAGTTTGCTTAGTTTTTTATACCTGCCAAAAAGATCTGCAGACAGCGTAATATCCTGCCCCAATGGGAGGTAGCTTTTTTCCAGATCGAAATCATTAAAATAAGCAGTAAGTTCTTTCGGGGTGATGTCCTGTGCGACAACAGGTGAGTTTGGACGTGATAACAACCGGTAATCGCCGAATAACCTGGTTTCTGTCCCACTTAATTTAGCACAAATATCTTTAATAGATTTAGGTGCGCCGCATTCTGGAAATAAGACCAGCTGACTATCGAGTATAATCCCGGCAGCTCCCTGAGCAACTAAAGCAGCAGCGGTATGTAGACCAACACCACCTTGTACCCAAACAGGAATGTCCTTGATTTCTTGTATCACACGTTGAAACAAAACGAAGGAGGATTCATGTCCAACTCGTCCTGCACCCTCATTTCCTTTCACAATAATTCCATCGGCAGCCGTAATTTTAGCTTGTCTTGCCGATGTCAGATCATAAACCTGGCGAATAAGCTTCACTCCTGCTTTACGCTGAAATTCTACGCCATCAGGAATTATAATCAGACTTACTTGTACAGGGAGTTCGATGGTTGTCAAATCAGAAGACGGAATAGATACTCCAAAATCTGTCACACCACTTTGCACTAATTTATTCAATGCCTGAATCGCTTCAGGTAACTGATAACCAAGATTTAGTACAGGAAATATTCCTGATTGATTTAAAGCAATTGCAAGTTCGGTATCTGGCTTCTCAAATGGGGTTATTCCGATTATCTTAAGATTTTCCATATTATTAGGTAGATAAAATATTAAACTTTATAGATATTATTCTGTCAAAAACTTCTATTACAAATTGATCCAGCATGTCAAAGAATCCGTCCCGCCTATCGCCCTAATAGTGACAATTAAGCCAATAAATTAGCTAAATCGAAAAAACTATAATCAAGGTGAGTCTTAATTCTTTCAATAGTACAAATTTACGACTCTGGTTATTGGTTTCTACCTCAGAAAGAGGAATGAACAAAAAGAATAAAACAGGTATTATTTATTCACAATATAATAACATGAAAGAAATAAAAACCGGAAAACCGGTAAAACAAAATGAAATGAAATAAAGCAAATAGCCGATAGTTAAAGTGGCTGAAAAGATTTTACCAGTGGTTGCAAGTATAAGTTCAAACCTTTACTAACTTGAAAAAAAAATATCTAACACACTATAAATGAGATATTTTAGAACAAAAATAGCCACTATAGAGTTATAGCAGCCATGTTTTTATGCTCAATACAATTTAAGCAATAGCGAATGTACACCCGGATTGGGTAAAGAAAAAGGTATTTTAAGATGATTTTATCTTTTATTTTTAGTTAATTTCAGACTTTACAGAATAATGAACAAGCTTTCGGAGCATAAGTTCTTAAACTGACGGTTCCCATCTGACTACGTCTCCCCACATGTCGTAAATATCTCCTTTTGAGATTCTTATATATTCAGCTTTTGCATTGTAAATCCCCTCTTGCCAGGTTTCATACTCCTCATCAATGACAGTTTGAAATAGCACCTGCTGGCCGTGTTGCGGCAGTGTGGTTTTGTCAAGTTTAACTTCCATGCTGTAAACATATAAACTTGTGATGACATTCCCTACAGGTTTAAGCGCATTCAAACATTCTGAAAATTATGTTGTTGTCTGTCAGCATCTAAAGAAATGGCGTATTTAGTTTATTTCATCCCCTGATTTGCAAACATTTATTTATCTACCTATTTAAAACAAACATTATGATTAAATCAGTTCACACATTAACTGATAAATCTCCTTTGGGATTTATCAGCCGTTTATCCTGGAGTGCAGTATTTGCCGGGGTATTTATTGCAATCGCAATTCAATTATTATTAACCTTATTAGGATTGAGCATTGGCTTTGGAAGCATTAATCCTGTAGAAGATGCCAAACCATTCAGTGGATTAGGGACAGGTGCATTGATCTGGTGGATCGTCACGATGCTTATCTCTTTGTTTGCAGGAGGTTGGGTAGCTGGCTGGTTCTCTAACCAGGTACAAAAAACAGATCTTATTTTACATGGTCTGATTACCTGGTGCCTGCTGACCTTTTTAAATATTTACTTAGTGACCTCTTCGGTAAGCAAAATTGTTGGCGGAGCAGGTTCAGTAATTACCAAAGGACTGTCGATGGCTGGTGAAGGAGTCAAGAGTGTTGCGCCAGAAGCAGGTGAGCTGATTAAAGATCAGCTGAATATAGATGGAGGCGCTCTGGAGAAAATGAAAAATGAGGCAGAATTATTGCTTAAACAGACTGGCAAGAAAGAATTGCAACCTGAAAACCTCAAAAACAAAGCAAACCAGGCAGCCGGTAAAGCAGAAAACACAGGTAAATCGGTGTTAGAAAATCCACAACAGGCCGGACAGAAGTTAGATTCATTATTTGCTAAGCTGTTTAGTTCTGGTGATGCTACATTTGAGGCAGCAGATCGTGATGCGCTGGTAAATATAGTCATGAACAGAACAGGAAAATCCAAAGTAGAGTCTGAGCAAATTGTTGACAATTGGGTAAGTACCATAAAAACAACAAAAGAAAAAATGAAACAGGCTAAGGACCAAGCGGTAGAGAAAGCAAAAGAGGTGGGTGACGATGTAGCATCAGGTCTTTCTAAATTCGCAATTTTCTCTTTCTTTGGCTTATTGCTAGGTGCGGTAAGTGCTAGTTTAGGTGCGGGTGCTGCTGCGCGTAAACGCGAAGCTGTTATTGTGCACACGGTTGATTAGTTTGTGCAGTCAGTTGATTCATAAAAAATCCCTTTCTGATTGTTGATCAGAGAGGGATTTTTTATTGTCTGTTCTATTTTACTAAGGATTAATCAGTTTAAAAAACTTAGGTACATCGTTTTGATTACTCGAAGTAAACGCCAAACTTTTATCTGCGTTGTATAGATAAATAGCAGGATATTGCTTAGGGTGGAATGCCATGATAAATACATGGTCACGATCCTGAACTACCTTTACATTTTTTTGCTGTAAAAATGGTTTCCCAAAATTGGTCATAAAGTAATCGATAGATCTGTACTCATCTTGTGAAATCATATAGACATTTACGTTTTTCAATTCCTTTATTCTTTTACTCATTTGCGCAACCACTTTCTGACAGTGTTCACAGGTCGCATCAAAAAAGATAATCAGTGACTTTTTCCCATTAGGGATATTGTAAGTAGAAAAAGGAGTATTATCTCTGTTGTAAAAGATAGCGTTAGGTATTTTTGAACCTATGTCCTGCGCTGAAGCAGAAAGAGAGAAAAAGATAACAGTAAGACAAGTTATTAATAATTTCATATGATGATTTAATTTTATACTCGCCACAAATATCGGTTTCCCAATTTTGCTTTATGTCAGCTCATTTACAGTTTTTAGAAACATAACCGTTATAAATGATCTCGCAAGGGAGGAAATTATAAAACAAAGCTGTCTGCTACTCATTTATTAATGAAGATGAAATGGGATTTGCTGCATATACTTAATCTTGTTCAAATCTCTTTTGTCCATACCAGGATAATAGATTGCACCAAAAGGTTGTTTCCTTCTGGGGTCATTATCAGGCACAAGCATCCTTGCTCCATGATCTCCCGAAATCACAATCGTTTTATTTCTCCAGTCCGGAATTCCATTTAACATTTCCAGTACTACTTTATTTCCGTAGTTGAGATAGGCTGTATATTGACTGGCTACCTTTGCAGGTGAAGAAGACTTAGTATCTAAAACCGGGTCTTTATTAAGCTGTCCATTTGCACCCCTGTAAAATGGTTCATGCGGTATTAATAAATGTGCCCAGATAAAAACTGGTTTGGCTCTTTTTTCACGAACCTTTAAATTAAAGGCACTAACTATTTTCTGATTGTACCGATCGGCAGGCATTTCTTCTTTAATCGCTTTATTTACCAAGATTGAAAAAACAGAACCTTCTATAAGCTGATCGATATAATTATCTGTAAAAAATCTCAGTAAATAAAATTTAGGATGCCCTCCGATGTTAAAAAAGTCAAGGTTAACAAATTCATAGCCCTTTTGCTGCAAGGATTTGATCCATAAGCTTTGATTTAAGCTATTCGTAGCATAGCTGTAATTTGGCATGGAAATACTATCATCAAGATTAAAAAGACTGTTAATTGAATGAACAGTTGCATCGCTGCGTGAGCAAAGCGTATCAAAAACAAAAAAACCTTTTGTTTCCAGAGAATCTACAAGATAACTATGAAATTTGAACTGAGTTTTCAAACTAGCAGGATCAGCATACTCATCAAGTAATATCCATATCAGATCCTTATTGTTCTTAATTTCAAAAGCGGGTAGTTTTCTGTTAGTCAAAGCAACAGTATGCTTTTTTTCCTGCTGATCAAGTCTTATCCCTGAAAGCAAAGTTAAACCGATGAGAATAAAAACAAAAACATTCAGAATGGGATTCAATTTCTTCAGTTTCCGTGAGCCCGTTTTCTTACTGATCAGACCTAGTATTAAACAAGGTATGATGATCAGAATGATGACATACTTCAGATGAAAAAACGATGGATCAATAAATTTACTCAGAAGATCTGAAACCCGGTCTATGAACAACACGATTATCCAGGAGAATATGAGCCACAATGTCCCATATTCATAAAGTCCCAGTTTTTCCTGGACAAACAGAATGACATAATTGATCAGACAATAAACTGCAAAAAAACAGATAAAAGTTAATGGCTCAAACGATGCAAAATAGAGCGTACTTTTATAAATGAGGAAAAACAAACCGAAACTATAAACAAATACTGCTCTGCTGAGCCAGTCTTCTATAATTTTTCCCATAAAAACAACTTTCTTAATGAGTTTTCAAATGGATGGCATGCTGCCAATTTAAAGTGCTGTTCAAACGAACTTATAAATTCTTTTTCTGTATAATATTCAAAAATATCTCCTTTATGCTGTAATAGCAGCTTGGATTTAGGATCTTCTTTTGGCACAAATTCAACAATTGCATACTGTGTGGTCATTTCAGAGAAAAGCCGTGCAACAAAAGGAATTGGCAAATTTCTGCTCAGACATAAATGATGAATTAAGGCAAGTGCCATTACCATCTCTCCTTTTAATCGCTTTAAAAGAGGTGATTTTTCATCATTATGCCAACCCAGACCTGGCGAAGGGTCTGCAAGATCTGCTAAAATTGAAGTGATATTGTTATCTTTTGTTTCAATATTGCTCTTATAAATCTCATCCACACAATAGATGTCGCTTTCTACTGCATAAACGGTTTTTGAAAACTGAGCAGCTAAACGAGAGAACTTACCTGTATTTGCACCCAGATCAATGGTCACACCGGGTCTTATTTCTGAAAGCCACCTGGTCATAATATCTACTTTAGCTACGATATATCTTTCGCTTTCAATGTCATTTTCATAGTAGTGATCCCATATACTATTTTTAAGTAAAGGTTGCTTCTTAGTGAGAATATTTTTAGCAATGGTATCAAAGAGAATCTTTAATTTCTCTTTATTCAGCCCCTGACTTGTCGTTCCTCTTTTACTTTTTTTATCATTGCTAAAGCGGGAATGTAAATGGATATGAATTAAACAGAAGGGATCAAACCGTGTTTTGAAGGGCAAATGACTACTCACAAAAGGAAGAGGCAGCCCGGTAATACTTCCTCTGTATAATTTTGACCACACTGGATCTTTATAATGCATAAGCAGAAATGGAGACAGCGATTCTTCACAAAACTGCCGGTAAGCTATCCATGGGTCTCCATCTTTATAGAAACTGAAAGACAGCGTATCAATTAATACACACTTATCATTGTGAAAAGTAAAATTATAGGGGGAGGCATCTTTTAGAATCATTCCATGTGCCAGCGAGAGCTGATTAATCCTGATGTATGCCAGTAACATTTGTTGCCATTGTGCATAAGACCACTCAAAGGGATAGGATATAAAAGCTAATTGCCGGGGAAATATTTTCTTATAATAACCTGGAAATTTATCATCCAGTAAAACCTCAGTATGGGGTATCATTAACTCCTGATCTATCAAAGTCTGATAGAGTCCTGATCTGGTCAGGTGATCAAATTCCATGGCATAATCAGGAGCAATATATCTATAATATCCATCCTCTAATTTAACGACAAAACCAGCAGGATCTTTATAGGAAATTGCTTGCAATAAACTCATTATTCTTTGCTTCCTTTCCTGGATTTAATGTTTCTGATGAAGTGTAAAACAAATAATTTCAATTTGCTCCCAAAAACAGATAGTGTAAGAATAGCTGACAAAATAGCTTGAAAGAACAGGCTCCCTGTCCCCGGGTCAATGTAAAGTAAATAACTGATCATAAGGTTATTATTTAGTAAATATCGTTTGAGACTTTATTTTTTTTTAAAGGTTTAATGTGTATTAAAAAAATTATGAAGCCTCATTTAAGAGTTGAAAACTACCTATTAATTGAGGCAATCAGATTGTTCAATTTATTCATTACCAGGAGGAAAAAAAATTATTTATCTGGTGCATTTTAAAATCGTTTTTGCTTCTTGAAAAATTCAAGGTCAATTTTTCGTGACGTTCACCTGGATGTTACCACTCCTAAAAAAAAACAGTACTTTAGGCCAGAATGTATCAGCAAATAAAATATTTAATTGACAAATTGATGACTAAAGGAGCCAAACCTTTAGCCGTTTTCTTATTGCTTTTAATTTGTTTATCTTCTTCGTGTACAATAAGAAAAGGTATTCAGTCTTTTTTTTCTGGTACAGTTTCTCAACGTACGGGTGCTCATAAATTAATGAAGAACTTACTAGCTAAGCCTGCTCAGTTAATTACCGGACAAGCTGATTGCCTGTCTGCGAATATGAATTCATCTGCTGATGAATTGAGTTTTAAACCAGCTTCTTTAAAGGCCAGCATGGGGATGCTTTTTGCATTTATTCTGCCGGGATTTATTCTTTCTCTTCCCCTTCCTTTAAAAAAATATACTGAGCTGCCAAGACCTGAGTCTCAGCTACGCTGGTCAGTAATCCCGCTGTTTCTGCAAAACAGCTTGTTGTTGATATAGAATTACATCCCCCTGTAATTTTTACCGTTCCGTCTGCGATCAGCCGGAAATACGGTTTCCTGATATCCTCAATTAGTTTCAACTATGATGAATTACAATCTTTATCTGATTGGCATATTTTCTATGCTGATTAGTGTAAGCACTTATGCACAGCAACCAACCGGGCTTACTTTAACCCACGCCTGGGAAATAGCTTATCAAAACTATTCCGGCCTTCTCGCAAAAAATGCAATGCTGGAGGAATCTCAGTATGCACAAAAAGAGATTCAAAGCCGCTCTTTACCACAAATACAGCTACAGCTGCAAAACTCTTATGGTACATTTGCAGGCAGTAATGGCGCATTTTTCCCGGTTCCTGGTGTATTTAATGTAAATGGTACCCAGGCTGGCCAGGAAAATACAACCACCTCAAATACATTCGGATCATTTCTAATGGACTGGAAGTTTTTTGAGTTCGGGAAACAACGCAAAACAATAGCCGCCGCTGGTTATAAAGTCCAGGAAGCTAAAAGTGACTATGATGCAGCCAAATTAGCATTGCAGGTAAAAGTAACCTCACTTTATGTAGGAATACTTTATGCAAATTCAAATCTTGGATGGGCAGACCAACAAGTAAAGAGAGTAAAAGAAATTCTTGATTTAACGGTAAGCCTTGCTGACGCTGGTTTGAAACCTGGTGCAGATACCGCATTGGCCGCATCCTCCTATTTACTGGCAAAAGCCTCAAAAAATGAATGGACTGGTAAGTATAATGCTGGCAAAATCAATTTTTCGGAGGTTGTACCTCTGGCAGAAATTAAATTACCGCAGCAATCTTTTATGCGTTATCAAGCGCTGCAAGTTTCTTCAGATTCCGTTTCATTGCATCACCCTTACTTACAGGTACTAGATAAACAGGTGAAGTATAATGAGGCTCAGGATGAGCTCTCTTCCAGGAAAACACTGCCTTCTTTTTCACTTTTAGGAGGTTTATCGGCCAGGGGAAGCGGCATCGCTGCGGATGGTAAAGTGAATAGGGATTTATCAGCGGGATATGCTAATTCTGCACGCAATTATCTTGTAGGTGTAGGATTAACGTGGAACCTCAGTAATATCTATACTGGTGTCCTGGAAAAGAGGAGGACAGCTCAGGTAGTGCAAGCTTCAAAATTCAGCTATGATTTGCAAAAACTGCAAATGAACAATGCTTTACAAGCGGTAAATAGCAGAATCAGACAGCAATTGAAACAGGTAGCCCATACCCGTCTCGCTCTGGAAAAAGCGCAGGAAGCTTACAATTTGTATCTGTCCAGGTATGAAAGCGGCCTTATTAATTTAACGGAACTGCTACAAATCCAGTCTTTATTACAACAGGTAGAGAAAAATGCTATTGAGGTTCAACAAGAGTTTTGGAGCCTGCTGATAAAAAAAGCCGAACTCTCAGGTGATTTTAGTGCACTGTCCAGTCAATTTTAATTATACAAATGAATATGATCCGTTTTGCATTAAAAAAACCATTAACAGTCATGGTCGCTGTATTGGCCATTGCTTATTTCTCTTTCACGGCAATCAAAAATATCAATGTCGACATTTTTCCTAAGGTCGAGTTGCCTGTCATTTATATTGCCATGCCTTATGGTGGGCTTAGTCCGGCCTATATGGATGGTTTTATGGCCAATGAATTTCAGAAAGTCCTGATTTTTGTTAGTGGGGTCAAAGGCATAGATTTTAAAAGTATACAAGGTTTTACCCTGATGAAAATCAATTTCTACCCGGGAACTGATATGGCACAGGCATCAGGAGAAGTAGCCGCACAGGTTTCCAGGGCAATGGGCTTTTTGCCTCCTGGCGCTGTCCCTCCACAGGTGGTGCGGTTTGATGGCAGTTCTCTTCCTATTGGGCAGTTAGTTTTTGAAAGTACGAAACGCTCTATTACAGAACTTCAAACGTTGGCCCTGACTAAAATAAGACCCATGTTCGTCGCTATTCCCGGGGTAACAGCTCCAGCCCCTTTTGGAGGAAATGTAAGAACAATGGTTGTTAAAGTCAATCCTGAACTCATGCAGTCTTATGGACTGTCTGCGGAGGAAGTAACTACAGCAATTGCCAAAAACAACTTTCCTTCGCCGGCAGGAAATATCAGAATTGGGGATCAAAACCTGATGAGCCCGGTAAACTCTATTGCAAATGGCCCGGAAGACTTCCTGAATATCCCTGTCAGAGTTGGTTCGGGGACAAATGTTTATGTGAAGGACATTGCAGTTGTAGAAGATGCCGCTGATATTACCACAGGTTATGCACTGATTAACGGGAAGCGGTCTGTTTACTTGCCAGTAATCAAAAAAGCGGATGCTTCTACGCTTAAAGTGGTAGAAAATTTAAAGGCATCCATTCCAATGTTAAAGGCCGCATTGCCAGAGGATGTGGATGTTAGATATGTTTTCGATCAGTCTGGTTATATAGAGAAGTCATTGGAGAATCTTGTGCATGAGGGAGTACTTGGTGCATTGTTAACAGGATTGATGGTTTTCTTGTTTTTAGGAGATTCCAGAGGGGCATTAATCGTGGTGCTCACCATTCCTATCGCTATTCTTTCTGCCGTAATTATGCTTTATCTGTTTGGACAGACCATCAATGTGATGACTCTGAGCGGCCTGGCGCTGGCTATAGGAATTCTGGTTGATGAGGCAACGGTAACCATTGAGAACATACATCAGCATTTTGAAATGGAGAAACCAAAACAGCGGGCTATACTGGATGCTTTACTTGAAATATCTGTTCCGAAAATATTGATCTTATTTTGTATCCTGGCTGTGCTTATCCCTTCTTTTTTAATGACAGGGATTCCAAAGGACATGTTTATGCCGCTTTCGCTGGCTGTTGCTTTTGCAATGATCGCTTCTTTTATTGCCTCGCAAACATTCGTTCCCATCTTAGCCAACTGGCTGATGAAACCTGAACAATTTCAACACCATAAAATCAGCTTGCATAAAAAGAAATTAACCAGGTTTGAAAAATTTAAACGCAGGTACTTGCTACTGATCAGATCTGGTCAAAATAAGACCGGGGCTGTAATTGGGAGTTATGCCCTGATTGTACTGCTGCTGATTGGCGCTGGTGGTTTTTATATCGGTACTGATATTCTGCCTGCGAGTAACAGTGGTGATCTGCAATTGCGTATTCTTGCTCCTGAAGGCAGCCGCCTTGAAGTGACAGAGGCGTATTTGAAAAAAGTTACGCAGCTGATCCATGAACAACTCCCTCCGGAAGCCGTTAAAATCAGCTCTGCATTTGTGGGCCTGCAACCCTCCGCTACAGCAATTAACCCTATTTTTCTATTTACTAGCGGCTCACATGAGGCTGTATTACAATTATCAATTGATCAACAGCTATTTAAAGGTTCAATTTCCGGACTTAAAGAAAAAATAAGAAAGGCCGTTCATCAGCAAATCCCGGTATTAAAGATTGGTTTTGAACCTATGGAACTTGTTGAAAAAATAATGAGCCAGGGGGCAATGAACCAAGTTCAGATTAAAGTGGCCGCGGGACAGATAAAGGGTGCAGAGAAATTTGCAAAGCAGCTTGAAGAGGGTTTGCTGAAAGTCCCTTTTTTGAGGGATGTACGTATAGCAGAACCAGTTAATTATCCTGGTGTGGAGATCAATGTTAACAGGGCTCTTGCTGCACAATTTGGCTTGACAATGGACGATGTAACCCGGACTTTGACTATCGCAACTTCTTCTTCGCGGTTTACCAACAAGAATCTCTGGGCCGATCCTAAATCAGGTTTGGTTTTCCAGGTTCAGGTACAAATTCCAGAAGCCGAGATGCATTCACTGGATAAACTTCGCTCTTTGCCTTTAAAATCAGGTCAGCCAAGGCCAGTGTTGGAAGATGTAGCCGAAATCAAGCTGGTTAAACTTCCTGGTCAGGTGAACCGTCAGGGGCCGAACAGGTATGTGACCTTACTGGCAAATATCCACCAAAATGATATGGGTGCAGCGTCAAAAGCAGTTGGGCAGGTGATTAAAGACGTTGGTACGCCACCAAGAGGTGTTATTGTTTCTACAGAAGGATTGGTGCAATTGCTGGAAGAAACACTTTCTGGTTTACAAACCGGGCTATTGGTAGCAATTGTCGTTATCTTTTTAATGCTCACTGCTTATTATCAGTCATTTGCAGTTTCAGGATTAATTTTATCTGTTGTCCCAGCCGTTATTGGGGGAAGCTTGATGTTATTGCTTTTATCTGGAAGTACCCTGAATCTTCAGTCTTATATGGGAATTATTATGTCTGTTGGGGTTTCTGTTTCTAATGCAGTATTAATGATTAACCAGGCAGAAACTAACCGGTTAAAACATGGCATGCAGGCCAGACAAGCTGTTTTTCTTGCTGCATCTTCCCGATTAAGGCCAATCATTATGACAACTATGGCCATGATTGCGGGAATGATCCCAATGGCGATTGGTATGGGAGAAGGCTCCGAGCAGGTTGCTCCACTGGGTCAGGCAGTTATTGGTGGTCTGATTCTGTCAACTTTAACCGCCCTGCTGGTTTTACCGCAGATATACACGCTGATCATGAAAAACAAAACCAGGAATAGTCCGACACTGGATCCTGATGATCCGGAAAATAAGAACCTATTGATTAACCCCGCTATTACACAGGCATAAAAGCCTTAATCAGATATTATATATGAAACTTAACAGTTATACCTTAACGATTTCAATAATGGCTTCTTTAATTTTTGCCAGTTGTTCTTCCGCTGACCAAAAAAAGGAGAAACAGCCACGAGCTCAAAAAGCGAAGACCGAAGCGATGCAATTTATTCACCCTGTTTCTGATCAGCCTTCTTATTCACTTTCTCTGCCTGGAGAACTTAAGCCTTATGAGGAAGTTGTCATTTATCCAAAAGTAAAGGGTTTTGTCAAAAAGATTTTTGTTGACAGAGGCAGCAAGGTTAAAAAAGGACAGCTAATAGCCATTCTGGAAGCACCTGAGCTCAGTCAGCATTATTTATCTGCCCGAGCAGATGAGAACAAATTTCATGAAGATTATTTATATAGTTTTCAAGCTTATGAACGCTTAAAGAAAGCAGCAACCAGAGCCGGAGCTGTTGCTGCGATAGAGCTGGACAAGGCAAGGAGCAAGTTCAGAAGTGATAGTGCTGCTTATGCAGCTGTAAAAGCTACCACAGGTGCTTCGGCACAATTGCAGCAGTATCTAAAAATCAGGGCTCCTTTTGATGGAACGGTTATCCATAAAAATATATCAACAGGGGCTTTAGTTGGCGATAATGCTCCTTTATTTTCAATTGCACAGACCAACCGCCTGAGACTTACTGTTGCTGTACCAGAAAAGCATGTACAGGCTGCAGGCAAAGACACGAAAATATCTTTTACGGTCAGCGATCATCCAGGTCGGCTCTTCTTCTCTGTCCTTTCCCGGAAAAGTGATTTACTACAGCAGGACTCCCGTTCTGTGACTGCAGAATTTGATGTATCAAATACGCAGCATATTTTAAACGGAGGTGAATATGCCCAGGTCAAGTTAACACTTAAAAGACCATATGCAACGCTCTGGGTACCCCTGAGCAGTATTGTAATGGCGCAATCAGGCATCTTTATTGTGAAAATAGAAAATAATAAGAGTAAAAGGATTAGCGTAACGCCTGGCACACGTAAAGGTGAGCTTCAAGAGGTATTTGGCCAGGTAAAGGAAGATGATCAGATTTTAGTTAAGGGTACAGAAGAGCTGGCCGACGGAACTGAGGTTAGCTTGAAATAAAAACAAACAGGGCTATAATTAGTTTATAGTCCTGTAAATAAAAATGAAGCCAATAGCTAAGTTAAATTTTGAATATTTTTATTCAAATTATGTAAATCTGGCAAAACAGATATGAGTTATATTTGTGCTATATGAAAATCCAGCGTTCCATCATGCTTAAGGCAGCCTTTCTGATCTTAGTATTCTTTTTGAATACGGTGGTAGGTTTTGCTTGCGCAATTGGGGCTGACATGGGATTTAACGGAATGCATCATCAGGAAAAGCCCGGCGTTCATCATCAGGTTGCCGGACAAAAGGAACATCATGCTGCTGCTAACCAAATTGCAGCGCACCAAAAAGACAATTGCTGCAAAGATGAAGTTTCAAAGCTGACAACTGCTGATAAAGAGGCACAATCTGTCCCTGGTTACAGTTTTCAACACTCAGTTTCAGCAATTTTTCCTGCACCTGTTTATTTTCAGGATAGTTTAAATTTTATTCCTGCAAATATTCCGAATACTTATTTTGCGAGGCATAGCCGTGCTCCCATTCCGGATGTACGTATTGCCATACAAAGTTTTCAGATTTGATTTTAAGGTTTTTTAATTTTTAACAGGCTTGTCCTGTTATTCTGATCATTCACCTTTAAAATCGATAAGAATGAAACCATCACGATTTTTCAAATTACACGACGAAATGAACCGAGCCTGCGGGCTCTTGAACACAAAAATCAAATCGATACTCGTGAAAAATATAAAATCATGATAGCTTCATAACCGAAGAAAACAAATATATACTAATGAAAAAGATATTTTATATGATTGCGCTTATAGCAGTAATCTTCATACACCCTGTTTCTGCACAGCAAAACACGGATCAATCTACCACATTGTTATCATCTTATTACAGTATTAAAGATGCACTTGTAGCAGACAACGCTAAATTAACTGCCAGCAAAGCGGCTGAATTTGTTAAAATACTGGCTAAAGACGAACTAAAAACAATTGATGCTGCTCAGCAAAAAGGTTTAGTAGCAGCTGCGGGTAAAATCGCTGCCAGCAATGCGTTGAATAGTCAGCGTGACTATTTTGCTGTTTTGTCTGCGCACATGATTTCAACGGCAAAAACATCAAAGCTATCCGCTGAGCCAATTTATGAACTTTATTGCCCAATGAAGAAAAGCAGCTGGTTAAGTAGTAAGCAAGCCATTCAAAACCCTTATTATGGAAGTACTATGCTAACCTGCGGTAAGGTAACAGAAACCATAAAATAACTTATATTTAATAACCTCTGACCTACTGAAGATCAGAGGTTTACAAAAGACTAAAAACATGAAAAATTTCTTGTTAAGCATAGCTATAGCCACTATTTTTTTAAGTGCCTGCACTAGCAACCCGAATCAAAAAACTGTACAGGACACTGCCCTTGCTAAAAAATCAGCAGTTCATGCTTCCTCTTCTCCGATTAACGAAGTAATTAATACCTATTTGCAGCTTAAAAATGCTTTGGCAACTGACAATGACCAGGCAGCTGCAGCAGCTGGTCAGACTTTAAAAACAGCAGTAGAAAAAATCACACCGTCTGCACTCAATCCCGCGCAGTCAAAAATCTTTAATGAGATTGCAGATGACCTTAAAGAACATGGGGAGCATATCGGGGCTAACGCCGGAAACATTAAACATCAGCGGGAACATTTCGAAATGTTAAGTCAGGAAATTTACGAACTAGCTAAAGCCGATGGAAAATCTGGTCAGAAGTTATATTATGACCACTGCCCGATGTATAATAATAAAAAGGGAGGAAATTGGATCAGCGAAACTAAAGAGATCAAGAATCCGTATCTGGGTAAAGAGATGGTTAGCTGCGGAAGCATCAAAGAAGAATTAAACTAGCCTGATGGACCGGGTTAAAGTCATACTGACGATCATGCTGATTTTCTTGATAGCGATACAATTTGTACCGGTGAGCAGCAATCAGGACAGCCAGCTAAAAAAAACAGGCTTTACAAAGATTTATCCTGTACCTGCTAAGGTACAGGCCATCTTAAAAAAGTCATGTGATGACTGTCATAGTAATTATACTCAATATCCCTGGTATGCAAATTTACAGCCGGTAAGCGGATGGATGGCATCACATATCAGTAAGGGTAAAAGAGAACTGAATTTCAGTGAATTCGGCAGTTATTCAAAATACAAACAAAAAAGTAAATTAAAGGCTATCACCAATAGTATTCAGGATGGAACTATGCCTTTAGCTAGTTATACCTTAATTCATAAAAATGCTAAGCTATCTCCGGCGGCTCAGACCTTAGTTATCAATTGGATGGAGCAAACGGAAGACAGTCTTTCCTTAACAAATCAGCAATGAAATCATTAATTATATATATACTATTCACAGGTTTCTTTGGTTTTGCATTCACGCAGGCCCAGGAGAAAAATCACCCGTCAAAGGTGGTTCGTTATGATCTTTATGTCAATGACACGACCGTTAATTACTCCGGGAAACCGAAAATGGCTATGGCGGTCAATGGAAGTATCCCCGGCCCCGCCCTTGTTTTCACAGAAGGTGATACTGCAGAAATATACGTGCATAACCTGATGGATATGGAAACCTCTATTCACTGGCATGGAGTATTCCTGCCTAATCACATGGATGGTGTCCCTTTCTTAACTCAAATGCCAATTAAAGCGCATACTACATTCTTGTATAAATTCCCTGTGATTCAGAATGGCACTTACTGGTATCATAGCCACACGATGCTGCAAGAACAGAGCGGGATGTACGGCGCATTAATCTTCAACAAGAGAAATGAACCTGCTATCCCTGCAATTCCGGTTGTGTTGAGTGACTGGACTGATATGAAACCCGAAGAAGTAGACCGCTCGCTCCACAATGCAAATGATTGGTTTGCTATACGTAAAGGAACTACACAAGGTTATGCAGAGGCGATACAAAAGGGCTATTTTAAAACTAAAGTTGCGAATGAATGGAAGCGGATGAATGCGATGGATGTAAGTGATGTGTACTATGAGAAATTTCTAACGAATGGAAAACATATCAATGAGCAACCTCAGTTTAAAGCCGGAGACAAGGTTAAACTCCGGATTGTTGGCGGTAGTTCATCTACTTATTTCTGGTTAACTTATGCAGGAGGTAAAATTACTGTTGTGGCTAATGATGGTAATGATGTTCAGCCTGTTGAAGTTGACCGGCTGATTATTGCTCCTTCTGAGACTTATGATGTAATTGTCTCTCTTGCTGAGGGAAAAAGTTATGAGTTCTTATCTACGGCCGAAGATCGTACTGGTTCTACTTCTTTGTGGCTGGGCAGTGGAATCAAAGTCGCTGCTAAACCTTTAGGAAAGTTAAAATACTTTGAAGGGATGAAAATGATGAACGGTATGATGAAGATGAATGGTGACATGGAGCCGATGGGTATGGAAATGAGCAATCAGCAAATGGACATGAACGCGGTCATGTATCCGGAAATAACAGGAGACAATTACGGAAAGAAAAAATCACCTGCCGCTAACCAGCCAATGGAAATGCCTGAAATGAAAGGGATGGATATGGGTCAAAAGACTGACCTGGTTACACTCAATTATGGCATGTTAAAAGCTATTGAAAAAACTACATTAAGAAAGGGGCCTGAGAAATTATTGCGTTTTGAGCTGACTGGAAACATGAACCGTTATGTCTGGACTATTGATAATAAAACAGTTTCTGAGTCCGATAAAATCCTGATTAAAAAAGGAGAAAATGTAAAGATCATTTTATACAATAATTCAATGATGCGCCATCCGATGCATTTGCATGGCCATGATTTCCGCGTCTTGAATGGACAAGGTGAATATGCACCTTTAAAGAACGTTCTTGATATTATGCCGATGGAAACCGATACGATCGAATTTGCGGCGACAGAAAGCGGAGACTGGTTTTTTCATTGCCATATATTATACCATATGATGAGTGGCATGGGCAGAATCTTTAGTTATGAGGATTCACCACCTAATTTACTGATCCCAGACCCTAAAGCTGCTATACAGAAATTGTATGCTGATGACAGAAAAATGCATCTGATGGCCAATATTGGTTTAGAAAGTAATGGTAGTGATGGTACAGCCCGGTTAGCGAATACCCGTTACAGTGTTTCTACGGAATGGAGATTGGGCTTAAAGGCAAGTCATGGATTTGAGAGTGAAACCTATTTCGGGCGGTATATAGGTAAAATGCAGTGGTTCATGCCTTTCATTGGTTTCGATTATCATTATAACAGCAGAGAGAATGATAGGGAGAAGAATATGCTTGGACAGTTGACCAATCAGAATAATAGAAAGGCATTTGTGATGGGTATGCAGTACACTTTACCTATGCTGGTAACTGCGGAAGCCAGATTAGATAGTAAAGGAAAATTGCGTTTTCAGTTGAAACGTGAAGATATTCCAATCACCAACAGGTTAAGGTTAAATCTATCCGGAAACACAGACAGAGAATATATGGCTGGTTTCAGGTACGCGATGACTAAATATTTCTCCTTATCTACACACTATGATAGTGATATGGGGTATGGTGGCGGAATAACGATAACCTATTAATAAATAAGGGGAGTGTAATCAATTACACTCCCCTTATTTATTAATAGGTACTTCTGTCTTTTCAACAGATCAAGCAATAAAGACGTTAAAAATTTCAATTTCACAGATAACATTTCTAATTTCACCATCTCAAAGCAATAAAAGATTTAAACAGACCAATATTAATCATGTATTCAAGTAAATGGAAGAAATAAGCTACAGAAATGCCACATTATCTGACCTGGAAACAATTGTAGCCATTTATAATTCAACAGTTTCTTCAAGAATGGTAACGGCTGACACCGAACCTGTAACTATAGAGAGTAAAATAAAATGGTTTGAACAACATACAGCAGATAAACATCCACTTTGGATAATTGAAAACAAAAATAAAGAGACTATTGGCTGGATAAGCTTACAAGCTTTTTATGGCAGACCTGCATATAATGGTACTGCAGAAATAAGTATTTACCTGGATGAGAATCAACGTGGCAAAGGAATGGGTAAAAGAACATTGGCCGATTCATTGAGTCGTTGCGCTGCGCTGGGAATAACTACTGTTTTAGGATTTATTTTTGCACACAATGAGCCTAGTTTAAGATTATTCAGACATTTTGGTTTTGAAGACTGGGGCACATTACCAAATATAGCTGTACTTGATGGCGAAGAGAAAAGTCTTAAAATATTAGGGAAAAGAACTTCAGCTTAATAAAAAGTAATTTTAAGAGCAAACAGGACGTGCCGGTTTATTGAGACGTCCTGTTTGTTCTTTTATTGAGCAAGAGAGAAACTGATCGGAATATTATACCTTACCCGAACCTTTCTTCCATTCTGAAAACCAGGGGTCCATACCGGGCTTGCTTTTAATACACGGATAGCTTCTTCATCAGTACCATACCCCAATTTCCTTTCTACCTTGATATCCGTCAGTTTACCGTTTGTTTCTACGATGAAAGACACGAAAACTTTACCCTGCACATTAGCTTCCTGAGCCGCTTCAGGAAACCTTATCGCCTTGGAGAGGTAAGTATAAAATTGAGCTATTCCTCCCGGAAAAGCAGGCTGAACCTCCAGATTTACAAAATCGTAAACCTTTGGATCGTCCTCAACAGCCGCTTGTTTTGCAAGTCCATCACCGGTTGGCCCTGTCACAACAACTTGTCCATCCGGATCACCAACAATGTCTTTCTGTCCCGGATTTGCATTCACAAGATCCTTAATCTGCACCGGATCTGTTTCAACCTCTTTGTCCACAACTATTGGCGGCGGGAATTTAACACTAGTCTCTTTAGCACGAGGCGGTACCACTGCAGCAGGTGGCGGAGTTTCATGCTTAACTACCGGAGGAGTAGCCTGAACGGTTACCACTCTGGTTATCTCCTGATGTTCATCTAATGTAGTATTGCCTTTAATCAAGCTAATAATCTTAGGGGATAAAAATAGCAGGATAAAAAGTGTTCCTGCAATAAAAAGTGCTTTAACTGTGTCAGAAGAACTTTGTCTGCGGAGCATATAAGCACCATAACTTTTGTTTTTCTGATCAAATACTACATCAAGCCACTCACTGCCAAATAAATCGATTTTTGAACCTAACATTGCTTTAAAATTTAGAGGTTAGCACTATACTATAAAATACTTCTTGCTCATTTATAATATGGATGCCGCTCCTTGTGTCTTTCCATAAGCTTAATCAATATTTCTTTTTTGGCTATAAAAATATTTTCAGACCACTGGATATTAAAATCATTCTATCTTTGGAAAAGATAAGTTCCATTTCGATGAAAAGCGCAATTAAAAATCTCTTAATACTGGGTTTTACCCTAATGTCAGCAGTCACCTTTGCACAAAACAAAATGCAAAGCCTGAATGAACTAATTAATCAAACAGATCCTGCCTGGCCCTTAGTTCAGAAGTGGATTGACTCTGCAAAGAATAAAGTTCAGGTGCTTGAATTTGATTCAGCTGAAGCAAAAAATGTATTGTTCAACACCCAGGTTTCCACCTACTCCACTTTGGGTGCAGTCATTTACAATAGCGGTGGAATTATGGTTGATGATGGCTGGTTAAGAATTCTGGGATCAGGAAGCAAAAAACTAAACCGGTCTGTTTCAGAATGGAACAAAGGAAAGACCATCCAGGAATATGGGGATAAACCAGCCTATCTTTTAGTAGCAGATGACGCTGCCGGTGGTTTTTTTGCGATAAACTATGGTGCATTTGGAGAAGACTTAAAGAATGTTTATTACCTGGCTCCTAACAGTTTAAAATGGGAACCGCTTGGTCTTGGTTATAGTGAATTTATCCGTTTCTGTTTTGACAGCGACTTGTCTGCGTTTTATAAAGGCTTAAGGTGGTCCACATGGAATCAATTCATTGCGAACCTGGATGGAAGTAAATCTTATAGTTTCCGCCCCTACTTATGGTCAGAAGAAGGAACAGATATAGAAAAATGCAAGCGGAAATTAGTCTCAACTGAAGATCTTTTTAAGTTTAATATGGAAAAACAAAAAGAACTGAGTGCTAAAGGCGCTACTGAATCGCAATAAAAACTATAAAAAGAAACTCAGCCTTGCTTTGCATAAGGTTTACCTTCAATTATAATTAAATAAATTAATATGCAATTTATATCAATAAGGTTTTCTGCCAACGAACCTGATTACAGCGCTTTTTCCAATATGATATTCTCCTTCATTTAAAAATGCTTCCGCTTCCTCCAAAATCAATGATTCATAATCTTCAAAATCAGCAGCTATTTCTGCTTTAGAGAACAGCATATCAATATCTTTGGGCCCGCCAACTTTAGGGTCTAGCGTGTTCAGTTCTAAATGCTTTTTACTGAAACCTTCCAGAATAATGATGCCTCCTGGTTTAAGATAGTTATCTAATTTTTTATGAAGCAGGGACTTCCTGTCAGCTGCAAAGTGTGCATAGATGAGTCCAATGGCATCAAATGATTCTTTTTCGAATCCAAGCTGTTCCAAATCTCCAACGATATACTCCATGGTGACGTGCTTCTCTTCAGCAAGTTTTAAAGCCTTTGATTTTCCTGCTGTACTCAGATCCAACGAAGTGACTTTTCCACCCAAGTTGAGCAGCAAATACTCCATTACGCCCTTCGCCGTCGGCAGGCATTAACATAGATCCGGGTTCAATTTTGTAAAGCCATTCTTTAAAAAACAAATTAGGGCCTTTTCCGTAAGCGTAATGCTCTTCCTGATAACGGTTATTCCATTTATTTTCAGCTTCTTCGTCTACAGACTTATTCATATATATTGATTTAAAACTTTCCGGTACTAAATTCTTGCTACAAAATTAACTTCTGATTTCATTCAGAAGACAGGACAAAAAAATAGTTTTACAGGATTTATTTTAAGTTATGTCTGAACAGTTGAGGCGAATACCCAGTATGTTTTTTAAAGAACCTGATGAAGTAGGAAACATCTTCATATCCTAAGTGACAGGCAATTTGATTGATTTGATTCGCTGTTGCCAGAAGATTTCTTTTAGCTTCCAATATCATATACGCATTAATGAGCGCTGAGCAAGTTTTGCCCAGCATTGACTTAGCGATTGAATTAAGCTGATAAGCAGAAAGATTTAGCATAGCTGCATATTGAGCTACTTGCTTATGTTCAAAAGCATGTCTTTCTAATAGTGCTGAGAATTTCTCCATTATTTCCTGCGAATAAAGGCTATGATGCGCTGAGATAACACTGGTTTGCTGTCTGACAAGCTCAATTAAGAAAATGTCCATGTTTGCTTTAATAACTTCCTGATAACGCTGTTCTTTACTGGCATATTCCTGAAGGATATCATTTAATATGATCTGAAGCTTTTGAAATTTATCAGGATTAAATTGATAACAATTGAGACTAGTTGCTTTTCTCAATAGCTGGCCTGATACTTTTTCGTTGGAGAAACAGAATTCATTCCCAAATTGTATCAGATAACCCGTACTTTCCGCTTTTAACTGGAATTGGTGCACCTGCCCCGGACGCATGAAGAACACCGAATGATCACAAACAGTATAAGCTGTGAAATCAATTTCATGATGACCAATACCTTTCTTTAAAATGAGAACATAAAAGAAGTCATGCCTGTGAAGTTCCTGTAGCATATCTTTTCCAGCAAGCACGTCACTGATATCCCTGATACTAAAGTTCCCGGATAAATCCGGTTCTTTTCTTGTTTCATTTATATGTCTGATTGGTATGGTTTCCATTTTAACGTAATTGACATCAAGTCAAATGTAATTACATTTTGTAAAACAATGCAGCTACACTTTTAAAGAAGACCTGATCTGGGAACCAGGGTAAGTATCAGCAAGTGTCGTCAGAAAATAGTCAAATAATTATAAAAGCAAGGAGTTATAGTACTGATCACAGGAAAAACAAATACATTTGAAAACATACTAACTAGTATCTTATGAAGAAGTCAGCGCAAACACGTTTCAGCATATTAGAAAAATCATTTGAATTGATTTATGTCAAAGGCTATCAATCAACCAGTATTGATGACATTCTTTCTTCTATGGAAGTAACTAAGGGTGCTTTTTTTTATCACTTTAAAAATAAGGAAGAAATGGGGCTGGCGTTAATTGCTGATATCCTCCATCCGCAGATGAAACACTTTTTGATAGACCCGCTGAATTCCTCAGAAGATCCGATAAAAAACATCTATCAAATGATAGCAAACCTGTTGAAAGATACAGTGAATTTCGATGTCAGATATGGCTGTCCAGCTGTTAACTTGATCGAGGAAATGAGCCCGCTGAATACTGCATTCCACAAACATTTAAAGGACATCGTAATCGAATGGACTGGCGCAATAGAAAAATGCCTCCTCAAAGGAAAAGAAAATGGAAAGATTGGCTTGATGGTAAACCCGGCAGATGCAGCTGCTTATATTGTATCGGGATATGCAGGGATTAGAAATATGGGCAAAATGTTGGGTACATCAGTCTACCAGGCTTACCTTAAACAGTTCAAACTATATCTTAACAGTTTAAACTAAAAAAATTTTGCCCTTTTAACATACCAACTAGTATGTTATACAATTCAATTATTCTTATGTTTTCAATTCTACTCCTTTTTCATTCCATCATCAGATGGCTGGTTTTAATCAGTCTAAGTGTCACCATTTACAGGTCAGCAACCTCCCTGTCAGCTAAAAAACAATTTACCAGGACAGATGACCTGTACAGGCATTGGACCGCAACAGTTGTCCATCTACAATTTATGCTCGGAATGGCTATGTATTTCAAAAGCCCTGCTGTAGCCCGTTTCAAAATAATTGGCATAGATACAGCCAGAGGAATTACTGAATCAACTTTTTTTGGGATCATACATATATCAATGATGATAGCAGCAGTGGTTCTTGTGACTTTAGGTTCAGCATTTGCCAAAAGGTATCAAGAGGATACCAAAAAATTCAACACGCTGCTTTTCTATTTTGGTATAGCACTATTGATCATTCTGGCTGCAATTCCATGGCCATTTTCACCACTGGCACAACGTCCATTCTTAAGAACCTTATAAAATATAATCACATGTTCAAACTATTCAAAACAAACATCGGTCGTTTAAGACTGATTGGACTACTAGAGGGTATATCTCTTTTAATTCTGGTGGGAATTGCGGTACCGCTAAAATATGGGCTCCATCAACCTGCACTTGTCAGTAAAATGGGCCCTGTACATGGTACTCTTTTCCTGTTGTTTGTCTTCAATACCTTTAGTGTTGCCATACAGCAGAAGTGGGACAAAACTACTACAGTTAAAATTCTTCTCTCCTGCCTCATTCCTTTTGGCACCTTTTATATAGATTATAAAATTTTAAGACCTGCCTATGAACAGGATATCAATATAAGTAAGGGTGTATGAGATCAAAGATCATTGTAGTGCTTACACTTGCCCTGCCCGTTTGTTATGTTTTATCCTGTAATAAGAATGCCAAAACCATAGCAAATAATCAGCAGGCATTTCCTCAATCCATCTCTTCATTGGAACTTTTTAAAGGCCGGCTGGATTCTCTTATACCTGCACAAGGTGTAGAAATTTATCAACTTTCCTCTACTCTGTTCACTGACTATGCGGAAAAACAACGTTTGATAAAAATCCCTTCAGGTAAGAAGCTGAGATTGAATGGTGATGGATTACCGGAATTCCCCGAAGGCACTATACTGGCGAAGACTTTTTTTTATCCACGTGCAAAGAGAGGAAAGACTATAGGGCGCCAACTCTTAGAAACCAGAATACTGCGTTTAAAAAACGGCAAATGGTCGGCGGGTACCTACAAATGGAATCAGGCTCAGAATGATGCCATATATGATCCTTCGGGCACTGACGTTAATCTAGAATGGGTAGACCGGAATAATGGTTCCCACCAGGTAAAGTATCATATACCATCCGCAAAGGAGTGCATTAGTTGTCATCAATCTTTTGATGAAATTGTTCCGATCGGCCCCAAAGGAATGAACTTAAACAGAGAGATCAGAATTGGGAAGAAAAAAATGAATCAATTGACCTATATGGAGGCGCAAGGAAAATTAACACCGGAAAAGAGCATCCACAAAATATCTCAACTACCAGATTATGAGGACAAAAATATTAATCTAGAACACCGGGCCAGAGCCTATATGGAAATCAACTGTGCACATTGCCATAACGCAGGCGGTATGGCTTACAGACAATCCATCTTGTTAAATTATCAGGTACCCTTAAAAGAATCAGGAATACCATTCAATAAGAACAACATTATTGATCGTATGGGTAATATGGGACAATTCCATATGCCAAAGTTGGGTACAACTGTCTTAGATAAGCAGGGTGTAGCGCTGATCAGAAAATATATAGCAAGCTTGAATTAATACAACAGCACTATTTGTTGTGATTATTTAACTAAAATTAATCTATTATCTATAAATTTTATTATATTTAATTTAAGCCTCTAGTAATTCGTGGCTGACTTAACAAAACTTAAAATAACTAGTATGAAAACTTTAAATGAAGTTCAAAAACTGTCAAGAAAAGACATGAGAGATGTTATGGGCGGAAGAAAACCAATTCCACCTACAGGTTGCCGTTGTTTTTGTTATGAAGGCAGTGTAAAAACACAGAACTCCTGCACTTCTTTTTGTCCGGACGGCACTATTCCAGGAATAGATTCTCTAGGAGATAACGGTGAAAGCTGCGGCAGTCCTGTTCATTAGTTGATTTGATTAACTAAAAGAATGCCTTCAGCAGATAGTTGACTGCCCCCAAAAAGTTAGATACTATTTGAGGCAGTCTATTGCCTGAAGGCATTCTTTTAGTGTTGATTATTCCGAGCTGATTTTTAAGTTTCTCCAATTCCCATCAGCACCATTTCCTACCCAGTAACCAATCATTTTTCCACCTGTACGGGTCAATGACTTCACTTTAAGAGCTGGCCGTTTACTGTTATTTACATAAACGCTGACCAACTCCCCGGCTACAATTATTTTTACATGAAACCATTGATTTGGATCAGGCGCAGGTAAAACCAGCTGTTCAAATTGATTAGGAAAACCAGTCCGAAGCTTTGGCCAGTCATATCCTGGCAGTGCAATGTACTGTACTGCATGAGACTTCCTGCCCAGATCGGTTGACCGGAAATTAAAAGGCCTGAAATAAACGGATTCATAAATACTATCATTTACTCCATGAAAGGCAATTCCCAGAAAACTGCCTTGAAACTCATCCTTTCCTTTAACATCAAATTCAATTACCCCTTTGTCAAATACCTGACCATTAATCCAGGCAATACCGGCACCCTCTGCTTTATTCAAGTGTACAACTCCGGATTTTCTGTCCAGACTAATTATCCTGTTGATCACTGTAAATTTCTTATTTAAATCCTGGGCCCTGGCAACTTTGAAGCCCCCCATTATGCAGCTCATCAGCAATAAAACAGCAGTTTGGTAAGTTCTTTTTTTCAAGAGACGAAGATGTCCTGATAAACTGGTTACTATTTTTGTCATAAATTATTATACTTTTAAATGAACAGATCCGGCAAATGTGAATAATAACTAAATAAAAGACGATTCAATGTCGCGCCAAGTACGCACAAACGCATGCAAGTTTATAATTGACTAAAATTAAAATGAATAACAGCCCGGAAATAATACCTATCAAAAAGTGTTTAGAACTAATAGAAAGCAAACTAAACCGTGGCAAAAGCAGTGAATGGACTAGCTATGATTTTGAAAAACTTAGCGATGATATCCAAAAAAACACAGGTATACTATTAAGTGTAACTACCCTAAAAAGATTATGGGGGAAATTAAAATATGGCAATATACCAACCACCACAACCTTAAATACATTAGCGAAATTTGCGGGGTATAGTGATTGGCGGGAATTCAAACAAAGAGCGGCTGTAGTGCATTTGTCAACTCCGGTTTCGGAAAACTTACCGTCAGAGACCACTGTAAAGAAAGCAAGTATAAAATGGAAGTATTGGTTGCCAGGCTTCTCCGTGTTACTACTTATAAGTTATGCAATATTTTTATCATCCACTAAAACCAAAGCTTCCGTTGATAATTCAAGCTATAAATTCAGCAGTGATAAAATCAAAACAACAGGTGTACCAAACTCGGTTATTTTTACTTACGATGCGGCGGCGGCTGGCGCAGATTCTGTATTTATTAGCCAATCGTGGGATATAACGCGGAAGATAGCGGTATCAAAGCAGCAAAATACTTTTTCTGCGATCTACTATAATCCAGGATATTACAGGGCAAAGCTGATTATTGGTAAACAGCTAGTAAAAGAGCATGATTTGATGATTTCATCAGACGGTTGGCTGGCCATGATCTATAATCATAAGGGTGTTCCATTATATTTCAAAAAAAATGAGGTACTAAAAGACAATAAGATAGAGGTTAACCAAGAAGTACTCTCCAGGTATAATGTTCCTTTACAGCCAATGTTGCCAGCCTTGCGCTTTTATAATGTAAGGGATATGGGAGATCTTAAGACTGATAATTTCAGGTTTGAGACTACACTAAAAAGTGATTTCCATCAGGGTAATGCCGCCTGTCAGCGCGTTGAAATACTGATTCTTTGTAAGGATGAAACGATCATTATTCCACTTTGTTCTAAAGGTTGTGCAGGTGATCTTTCTCTTTATGCAGCCGGTACCACAGTGGAGAGCAAGTCTGCAGATCTTTCAAAATTTGGCTGTAATCTGGATCAATGGGTACAACTGAAAGTAGAGAGTAAAAACAGGCATATGCGTTTTTTGATCAACGGCGAAGAGGCTTATTCACTTAATTTCTTCGGTAAGCCCGCTGCAATTGTCGGAGTCCAATACCGCTTCAATGGTACTGGTGCAGTGAAAAACACCAGGTTCAGCAATGGTGAAAAAACTATTGATTTGTAGAAGAATAAATTAAACACCAGCTATAATTGCTGATAGCTGGTGTTCTTTTTAAAGCTATTGAATAGAAGATTTAACTTTTAATAAAAGCTAAAAGATCTGCATTAATAGTTGCAGCTTCTGTTGTTGGCATTCCGTGAGGGAAACCTGGATAGGAAATAAGTTTTCCATTCTTTAAAAGCTTCACCGCTTTCGCCCCTGAAATAGGAAAAGGAACAATCTGATCATCCTCACCATGCAGAACAAGTACAGGGATGTCTACACTTTTAAGATCCTCAGTGAAATCTGTTTCTGAAAAAGCTTTAATACCATCATGATGCGCTTTTACTCCACCCATCATTCCCTGGCGCCACCAGTTATCTCTGACACCCTGGGATATTTTTGCGCCTTCACGATTATAGCCATAAAATGGAATCGTAAAATCCTGAAAATACTGTGCGCGCTGAGTTGCAGTTCCTTCACGGATCTCATCAAAAACAGCGGAAGGAACACCATCCGGATTATTTTCAGATTGTATCATTATTGGGGTAACAGCACTTATAAGTACTGCTTTTGCTACACGACCTTGCCCATACTTTGCTACGTACCGGATAACTTCACCGCCACCAGTGGAGTGGCCTATATGTATCGCATCTTTCAATTCCAGTGCTTGTGTAAGCTCGGCAACATCAGCCGCATAGGTATCCATATCGTGTCCGCCAGAAGCCTGACCTGATCTTCCATGTCCTCTGCGGTCATGCGCAATAACCCTGTATCCTTGTTTCAGGAAAAACATCATTTGTCCATCCCAATCATCACCGGATAAAGGCCATCCATGATGAAAAAAAAGTGGTTGCCCGGTTCCCCAGTCTTTGTAATAAATTTCAGTGCCGTCTTTTACTGTAATTTTACCCATTTCTTTTAATTTTAATTTCTGTATTTAATACAATTAAGAAGCTGTACTTGTTTGACCCTTTATTCATTATACAATCAGGATGTTACATAAAATACTTATCGCTGCGCTTTAAAATATGTAATTTGAATTTTCAAAACCTTGATTGCTTATGGGATACAACCGAAGACATTTTATAGGAAATAGTCTTGCGGTAACAACTGCACTACTTTTACCTGCATTGGATATATTCGGATCGTCCAAAATGGTCACCGATAAGCTGGAAAAAGGCTTTTCATTAAAGATTATGGCACCTTACTGGGGCTTTAACGGATCTGTAACCGATTTTTGTAAAAAAGCAAAAAACGATGGATATGATGGGATAGAAATTTTATGGCCGGCTGATTTCAGCAAGCAAAAAGAATTATTTACAGCCTTAAAAGAGCATCAGTTGGCTGCGGGCTTTCTATGCCGGGGAGACGAGCCAATTCCGGACAGCAATTTTACAACTTTTAAGAAGGTAATTATAGCAGCAGCTGAAAACAAATACCAGTCGCCACTATACCTCAATGTACATTCAGGAAAGGACTTTTTTACTTACGAGGAAAACAAACGGTTTATCGATTTCACGGTTAATTATTCAAAAAAGACGGGGGTTCCCATTTATCATGAAACCCACAGATCGCGTATGCTCTATTCAGCACCCGCAGCGCTCCCTTATTTACAAAAAAATCCTGAGTTGAGACTCACACTGGATATCTCTCATTGGTGTAATGTTAGTGAAAGCCTGCTTGAAGATCAGCCAGCTACCGTTGAACTGGCTATTTCCCGGACAGACCATATTCACTCCCGTGTTGGACATGCTGAAGGCCCTCAAGTCAGCGATCCCCGTGCCCCAGAATGGAAAGCTGAGGTGGCGGCTCATTTTGCCTGGTGGGATAAAGTTGTTGCCTTCAAAAAAGAACAAGGCAAAATGCTCACGATGTTAACTGAATTTGGCCCTCCTTCTTATATGCCAACAATTCCTTTTACGAATCGTCCTGTTGCCGATCAGTGGGAAATAAATGTGTATATGATGCAGGCCTGGAAAAAAAGGTACCTCTGAATCATACCAAAATAAAATAGGAATTTCATGTCACTATTAACCGTTGCAAAAACAACCCTGTCAGCCAATGAATATCTTTCAAACATTCTACGATGAACTAACCGGTTTCTTTGGTATTGGTGGTCTTATAAAGATGGTACAAACCGGAAATTACGGGTCGCTATCAACATTTGAAGGCATACAACATCTGCTCGCCCCTATTATACCTTTGTTATTATTACTAGAAATAATAAGAGCCTTTTTTTACAAACGTTTTAAAATAGATGAATACCGGATCCCATTTTTTGTATTTGTAGTCAATCGGTTTATATCCAGGTTTATCTCAATTGCTGCTGTAGCATTCTGTATTGGGATACTTGAAAAACACGCTATTTTCACCGCAACTTTTACCTGGTACTGGTTAATTTATGGTTATATCATCTGGGAATTTTCTCATTTTGTTTACCATGCTTTAGCACATAAAGTCAGAATTCTATGGTGCCTTCATTCTACACATCACGCACCACAGCAAATGAATCTGTCTGTCAATTTTGCCCATTTCTTTTTAGAAGCACCTTATGCAGATGTAGTCCGCACTTCAATTTGTATACTTTTAGGCGTTAACCCAGCCCTATTATTCTTCATTATGTTTATCGATGGGTTCTGGGGATCCTTTATACACATCGGAGAAAACGTGATTAAAGATGGAAGACTAGGGTTCTTAAATAAAATTTTGCTTACACCATCACATCACCGGGTACATCATGCAAAAAATCCATTATATATGGACACCAACTTCTGTAATCTTCTCAATATCTGGGACCATATTTTCCATACCTATCAAGATGAAAGAACAGATATCAGGATAGAATACGGCATCACCAGGGAGATGAACCCCAATAGTCTGTGGGATGTTTATTTCGGCGAATTTATTTGTTTAGGAAAAGATATTGTTGCAGCACCTGGTTTAAAAAATAAGATATTATATATCATAATGCCACCGGGCTGGAGTCATACAGGAGCTCATAAAACTGCCAAAATTGCAAGACAATCATTCATTGCAGAAGAACAGCAACTCAATCGCTCCCCATTGAAAATATAAGTACTGAGCTTCCTGACGATTGAACTTTGGACTTTTCAACAAAGCAGAAGTTCAAATTAACGCTCATCTTTGTATCCTGATTTCATTATTATGATAAAGGAAAATAATCAAACATTGGTTTTAGTAACAGGAGGTACAGGCTTCGTGGGTATTCACGCTATCCATCAGTTGTTGCAAAAAGGCTACCAGGTAAAAACTACAATTCGTTCTTTAGACCGTAAAAAAGAAATACTGGCCATGCTAAAAACAGCTGGCATTATTCAATTTGATAAGCTTAAATTTATAGAAGCAGATTTAACCAGAGATGCAAATTGGGATGAAGCAGTAAAAGACTGCGATTATGTTTTACACATTGCATCCCCTATTCATTTAAAAGTACCTAAAGACGAAAATGAAATGATAAAGCCTGCAGTAGAGGGAACATTTCGTGTATTGAAAGCCGCAAGAAATGCAGGTGTAAAACGCGTGGTCATGACTTCCAATTTTGGAGCTGTTGGCTATAGCAATAAAGACAATACTGCCCTGATTACAGAAGAGAGCTGGACAGATCCTGCTGAAAAAGGATTATCAGCTTACAATAAATCTAAAGTCTTAGCCGAACGTGCCGCCTGGAATTTCATCAAAACAGAAGGCCGCGGTTTAGAACTTGCGGTGATCAATCCAATGGGAATTTTTGGCCCTTCATTTAATGCTGATTTATCAAGCGGATATGAATTATTGAAAAGCATATTAGATGGTACTATGAAAACCATACCTGATTTGGTTTTAGGTATTGTGGACGTTCGTGATGTAGCAGACTTACACATTCGTGCGATGACAAATCCTGCAGCTAATGGACAACGTTTTATTGCACTGGCAGGCGGCACCATGTCTCTGCCGCAAATCTCTTTATTCTTGAAACGTGAGCTGCCAGAGGCTGCAAAAAATGCATCAACAAAAATATTACCGGACTGGCTTGTTCGCCTGGCTGCTATAGTCAGTCCGAAAGCAAGAGCTATTGCACCAATGCTGGGCATCAATCGCAATGCAAGCAACGAAAAAGCAAGGAAACTTTTAGGCTGGCAACCCAGAACCAATGAACAGGCGGTTCTGGCTGCAGCAGAAAGTTTATTAAAATATAACCTGAATAAAATTTAAATCTACAATGAAAATAATACTAACAGGGGCCACGGGAATGGCCGGACAGGGCGTTCTATTAGAATGTCTGCAAAATAATGCCATTACAGAAATATTGATGGTCAATAGAAAACATTTAGAAATTGTACATCCTAAACTAAAGGAACTGCTAGTCCCTGATTTTTTGAAAATAGAAGACTTTAGCAATTCGTTAAAAGGTTATGATGCCTGCTTTTTCTGTGCCGGTATCAGTTCATTAGGGATGAACGAAGAAAAATACACGCTAATCACCTACGATACAACCATGCAATTTGCGAAGACACTAGTAGCGATTAATCCGGCTATGGTTTTCAATTACATCACAGGTGCCAGTACTGACAGCACAGAAAAAAGCAAAACAATGTGGGCGCGGGTAAAAGGTAAAACTGAAAACGATCTGATGAAACTACCTTTTAAAGGTCAGTATAATTTCCGTCCCGGTGGTATGTCTCCTGTAAAAGGGCAAAAAAACGCCAAAATGCTTTATGTAGTTATTGTAAGTATCATCAAAGTTTTTTCACCTAAAAACATTATCAGCCTGAATGAATTGGGACAGGCCATGATTAATGCAGTACGCAATGGCTATGTTAAACAGGTTTTAGAAATCAGTGATATTAAAAAACTGGCCAAAGGATAGGTTAATGAAAAAAGTCTTTAAAATTTTAAAACGAACCATGCAGATGCTATTGATGCTGATCATATTGACAGCAATTATTACATTTTTCTATATGCGCCAGGCCAAATTCGGAAAATTACCAGCTGGCGGGCGCTTAACAAGGATTGAGAAATCAGCACACTATAAAGATGGCACCTTCCGGAATTTAATTGAAAGGCCAACACTAACGCAGGGACATTCCATATTGGGGGAATTGTATAAAACGCTTTTCATCAAATATCCTAACCGCAGCCCTGTTGATTCTCTCCCTTCGGTGAAAACTAATTTAAAGAACTTGTCCATTGACAGCAACCTGATTGTCTGGTTTGGACATTCTTCTTTTTACATGCAGCTTGATGGAAAAAGGTTTTTAGCAGATCCGGTATTCAGCGGGGCAGCCTCTCCTGTTTCGGGTTCAGTTAAAGCCTACAAGGGAAGTGACATTTATACAGCAGCCGACATGCCGCAAATTGATTATTTACTGATCTCTCACGATCACTACGATCATTTGGATTATGAAACTATTGTTGCTTTAAAAAGCAAGATAAAACATGTTGTCTGTGGATTGGGGGTTGGGGCACATTTTGAGCATTGGGGTTATTCTCCTGAACAAATTATCGAAAAAGACTGGTATGAAAAAGTAGAAGTAGCTCCTGGTTATACCATTTTCACAGAATCAACACATCATGACTGTGGCAGAGGATTTACACATAGTAAAGCATTGTGGGTATCTTTTTTGATCCAATCTCCAACACTTAAAGTCTATTATAGCGGTGATGGTGGTTATGATGATCGTTTTGCAGAAATCGGCAGGAAATATGGTGCAATAGACTGGGCAATTATGGAATGTGGACAATACAACCAGGCCTGGCAATCTGTACATGAATTACCGGAAGAAGTGGCAAACGCAACAGTACAATTAAATGCAAAAAACATGCTGCCAGTTCATCATTCTAAGTTTACATTGGCAAATCACCCCTGGAATGAACCCTTGAATAAAATAACGGAGTTTTCGAACCATAAACCTTACCGTCTGGCTACACCTATGATTGGGGAAGCTGTACATCTGAATGATCAGACACAAGTATTTACAAAATGGTGGAAGACTGTAAATTAACACCTTCTTGATTGGAACAATATGAAAATTACAGCAATAACATCCTGCTATCTGGGCCCGCAGATTTCACCAGAGCAATTTGTTCCGGAACACATTTTCATCTTTATGCTCAAAGGTAAAATGAATGGTTATGATGGTACTAAACACACAAAAATAGGCCCTGGAGAATGTTGTATGGTGCGTAAAAACAGGTTGGCAAGATATAATAAGCAAAAAGACCAGAATGAATTTGAAAAAGTTGTAGCCATATTCGATGAAGAATTTCTGAAGAAATATCAAAAGACATATGCGATTTCATCAGCCGGATACTTTGTCTCTGATGTTTTTATTCCACTGGATAGTACTTCTGCCATTACAGATTTCATCCTTAAACAGCTACCTGCATACGAAAGTCAGGAAGCAACAGTACATCGTACAGACGAGATCAGAGAAAAGCTCCTCCGGCTCTTGTTAGTTCTACAGCCAGAATTGGTCAACTTATTCTTTGACTTTGGAAAACCTGGCAGAATTGATCTGGAAGCTTATATGCAGCAGCACTACAAATTTAATGTCAGCCTTGAAAGATTAGCTTACCTTACAGGACGCAGCCTCTCTGCATTTAAAAGAGACTTTAAAGACATATTCAAGCAAACACCCAACCGCTGGCTTGTACAAAGACGATTGCAGGAAGCACACTTCCTGATTGAGAAAGAAAAAAAATCATCCAATGAAATTTATCTTGACCTGGGTTTTGAGGACTTGTCACATTTTTCATTCGCATTTAGGAAACATTTCGGTTATACCGCAACAGCACTCGCAATATAAAATCACTGCCAGGCTATAATAGTTTTCAGATATCATCTGGACTTCTTACACAATAATATTAGGGTTCTTAAACAAATTGAACTCAATTTTTGGAAGATCGCTTTAAAAAGGAAAATGAATATTTGCGGTTACAGGTAATCATAGATTGACTGGTTTATGGATTTATCAAAAGATTACATTGATATTAAGGCTATTAAAAATGGTCCTTTTAGATTTGGGCTTGAAGATCTGCCTTATTGTATTTCTATGCGACAGGTAGTTTAAAACTTGATTCACCTATGCTTTATAAGCGGAATTTTATAATTAAAAAACTCATAACAAACTCAGGATGAAAATGAAAACCTTTAAAATATATCAAGTAGATGCTTTCACCAAAGAGAGATTTAGAGGAAATCCGGCAGGGGTAGTTGTCAATGCCGACGGATTGAATGAGACTCAAATGCAGCAGATTGCAAGAGAATTAAACAATTCTGAGACAGCTTTTCTTTTCTCTCCTGACGACAATGATTCTGATGGCCTGATCAGATATTTTACGCCAACATCGGAGGTTCCGATTTGTGGACACGCTACAATTGCCGCGATGTATGCAAAAGCAATTGAGAACAATTTAGATTCTTGTATTTTAAGATTTAAAACCAAAGTTGGTACGCTTCCTTTCGAGATTGTTAAGGCGGACGAAGATTACCAGGTTATTATGACCCAGGGTAAATTCGAACTTAGTCCTGCGTTTGATACCAGGACAACTCAACAGATATTGGCTGCCTTAGGACTTGATCATTCGGATACTGATGAAAGATGTCCGGTGCAGATTGCATCCACAGGACATTCAAAGGTTATGATTGGGATAAAAAGCAGGCAAAAGCTAAATGAGCTGAACCCAGATTATAGTAGTTTGATTACACTAAGTAAACAGCTTAATTGCAATGGATATTTTGTATTCACATTTGACTCGGATGATAAGGACATATTCACACATGGAAGAATGTTTGCTCCAGCAATCGGAATCAATGAAGACCCGGTTACAGGTAATGCAAACGGGCCATTGGGTGGATATCTGATACAGAATAAACTTGTCGGTTTTCAGAAGAATTTATTTGAATTTAAAGGTAAACAAGGGGAAAAACTAAACAGGCCGGGGGTGATAAATGTCAGCGTTAGAATTGAGAACGATTTACCAGTACTGATTAAGATAAAAGGTAACGCTACCGTTGTCTTTAAAACCGAAATTGAAATATGATTATTAAAGGCAACTAACGTTATCTATCTTCTTCCTGCCAAAGGTGATAAAACTTGCAAGGGATAAAATCCAGACCCCAAGCCCACCATATAGCATGACCCAGTCAAAACCTTGTACGAGTGCTGCATGTACGACAGTTCCGGAAGGATCTAAAACAATTAATTGAGGAAAATCATGTTTAAGCGTATGAAAACTTCCAGAGGCTATTTTTTCAGCCAAAGCACGTAATGGCAGACTATAGAGCGCTTGATGAGCTAATGTAGTTTTCAAGTAAGACAAAATTCCCTCGACCAGAATAAATCCCATCAGTGCAATATTAACAGCTAATGTAATCAACCTGGCACTCATATCTATGCCAGATGCCATTCCTGCCCGATTGCTTGAAACAGATCCTGTAGTGGTATTGGTTACAGGTGTATTGGTTAAACCCAATCCAATACCAGCCAATAAAGAACCAGGGAGCATGGCAAACCAGCCGGGGTGC
The DNA here is from genome assembly GCF_040547305.1 of Pedobacter sp. UYP1. NCBI lineage: Bacteria > Pseudomonadati > Bacteroidota > Sphingobacteriia > Sphingobacteriales > Sphingobacteriaceae > Pedobacter > Pedobacter sp. UYP1. The sequence continues at coordinate 138,239 of NZ_JBEPPL010000007.1, forward strand.
TGTGCCAAACTTCCATATCTCATCACAATAAATCCCAGGCCTATCGTAAACAGCCCTAAAGGAATAACAATACCCGGGCGATACCGAACTGAAAGACGTTCAGCCAGTGGAGGTATAATTAAAGTGGGGAGTGTATAGGCCAATAGAGAGAGGCCAACAGAGATCACATTGTAACCCAAACAGCCTTGAAAATAAATAGGCAGATAAATAATAAATGGCCAAAAGCTAAAGTTCATACCAATAGACCCAAAAATAGCGCCCGAAAAATTACGTATTTTAAATACTGAAAAATCGAACATGGGGTGGGTATTGTTCTTTTCGATCCACACAAAAATGATAAAGCTTATTGCTGTGGAAATAAGGATACAATTGGCAATCATACTTGTAAAACCAATATCAGTACCTTGTGTAATATAATAGGTTAAGCCGAAAACAGCCAGAGATAATGTAACCATTCCTAAAATATCGAGTCTCTTTGCCTGAGGATCTCTGGATTCTACCACATTGCCATATACAAGAATTGAAGCAAGAACAGCAATTGGTGTGTGTATCAGAAAAACCCATTTCCAGGATAGTAAACCGACAATACCACTGCCAATAATAGGTCCAAAGCCCAATCCAAGCCCAAGGATAATACCCCATATACCAAAAGCTTTACTACGTTCCTTTCCTTCTTGGAATTGGTACGAAAGAGCAGATATTTGACAAATTAGCATGGCCCCTCCGCTTATTCCCTGGAAAAAACGACTTATAATCAACACAGATGCATTTTGTGCCAGGCCACAAACTAAAGAAGCAATACCAAACAAGACCAAGGCAATTATGAGTATTCGTTTACGGCCATATTTATCAGCCAATGTTCCTGCTGCCATGAGTACTGTTGTACAACCAATTGTATAGCTATTCATTATCCATTGCATATCCTTAAGGTTAGCGCCTAATACTTTTTCAAGAGTAGGCAGTATGACTGGTACACTGGAAATTTCTAATGAAAACATTAGCGTAGCCATACAAATTGCGATTAGCGCAATGGTGTTTTTACTTAAGTAGTTTTGATTTTTCATTTTTACATCAATAATATTTAGCAAAAATAGACCGAATATTACACACATATCAGTACATTTTAATGATTAAAACGTACTTTTACAGTATGAAAAGAGAGAATATGCACCAATCTTTCGAAATTGTTTACCGCAAGGTGGATGAGTGTCCCGCCAGGGATTTACAGTTTAGCTTTTTCCAGATGGTATATGTTATCACCGGAAATGGATTTCTTCACGTAAATGGCAATTGTATAGCCTACCAGGCTGGCAACCTGATGTTAATGACGCCTAATGATTCTCATAACTTTGATATAGTTGATATCTCAGAGTTCTTACTGGTCAGAATCAATAGCGAATATGTTAAAGAATACAGTTCTAAAAACATAAACTGTATCGAATGCCTCTTATACTATGCTTCGCACTTGTCTGGCTGTATTTTAAAGCAGAAGGAGGATGAATTTCTCGTAAAGTCAATAGTCGGATGTCTGCTGCATGCCCTTAAACATAAGGACATTTATAATGAAGATTTAACTGCACATTATGTGAATGCATTAATTGTAATAGCCGTTCGAAATATTTCTAAGATGAAACCAGTGGGGATTAAGGAGAATGCAGATAAACGTATATTAGAAATCATCAATCATATACAATCCAATATTTTTTCGCCTCCAAGTTTAAAGGCATCATTCATAGCAGCAAAATTCGATATATCACCTACTTATTTAGGAAGCTACTTCAAACATCAATGTGGAGAAACTATTCAGCAATTTATTGCACACTATAGAATGCGTTTGATAGAACATCGGTTAAATTTTAGTGACAGGAGGATCAATGAGATTGTAAATGAATTCGGTTTTTCTGATGAAAGTCACCTGAATAAATTTTTCAAAAAACATAGAAGTATAAGTTTGACAGGATACCGAAAAACAAAAAAGCCTCCGATTTTGCAGTCCAAAAGTTAGACACTTTATGAGGGCACTGCAAAATCAGAGGTTTTCAGACCGTGTTCCATAAGCAGGAACAAAAAAACTAGCTTTGTTCGATTTCTTTTAAGCTAGCCATTTTCTTATAGGCCAAGAACTCTTTGATACCCGAAAAGTGCTCGCGAACGCGTTTATTTCCAAATTCGAATACTTTTTCCGCTAGTCCATCCAGGAAATCCCTGTCATGGGATACCAGGATCAAGGTACCATCAAAATCCTTAAGCGCATCCTTGATAATATCTTTAGTCTTCATGTCCAAATGGTTGGTTGGCTCATCCAGTATTAACACATTTACAGGTTCTAACAGCAACTTGATCATGGCTAAACGGGTTTTCTCTCCTCCAGAAAGCACCTTAACTTTTTTCGTAGTATCATCACCACTGAACATAAAGGCACCCAAAAGGTCTTTAATTTTTATAGAACCATCACTTAATGGAATCTGGTCAATGGTTTCGAATACTGTTAAGTTCCCGTCAAGCAACGCGGCCTGGTTTTGGGCAAAGTATCCAATCTTAGCATTGTGACCTACTTTTAAACTTCCTTCAAAATCAATCTCGCTCATAATGGCTTTGATCATGGTCGATTTACCTTCACCATTTTTACCGACAAAAGCAACTTTCTCTCCGCGCTCGATTACCATGGCTGCTTTTTCGAACACCACATGATCTCCGTAAGTTTTAGTTAAGTCTTCTACAATCACTGGATATTGACCAGAACGCGGTGAAGGTGGAAATTTCAATCGTAATGCTGAAGTATCTACTTCATCGATCTCAATAACTTCGAGCTTCTCGAGCATCTTTACACGCGATTGCACCTGCAGAGTTTTAGAGTAAGTTCCCCTGAACCTATCTATGAACTCCTGGTTATCTGCAATAAAACGTTGTTGTTCTTCGTAAGCTTTCAATTGGTGTACACGACGGTCAGCACGCAACTGGAGATAATGGCTATATTTTGCTTTATAATCGTATATTTTACCCATGGTGACCTCGATAGTACGATTGGTAATGTTATCTACAAAAGTACGATCGTGAGAGATGACCATGACCGCCTTTGCCGAGTTGATCAGGAAATCTTCCAACCATTGTATACTTTCGATATCCATGTGGTTGGTAGGCTCATCAAGCAAGATGAGATCAGGTTTCTTTAACAGAATTTTGGCTAATTCGATACGCATGCGCCATCCACCTGAAAATTCAGAGGTTTGGCGGGTAAAGTCCTTGCGCTCGAAGCCCAGCCCTTTCAATACCTTTTCTACCTCTGCATCATAATTGGTCTCTTCGATTGAATAAAATTTCTCGCTCAGTTCCGACATGCGTTCAATCAGCTTCATATAGTCGTCACTTTCGTAGTCGGTACGAATGGTAAGCTGCTCATTCACCTCATCAAGCTCTTTTTGCATTTGGTTTACTTCTTCAAAAGCTTTCATCGTTTCTTCAAAAACGGTAACCTTATCCTGGGTAAGCAAATGCTGTGGCAAATACGCTATTACCGCGTCCTTTGGACCGGTTACATTACCAGAAGTAGGTTTAGCCGCATTGGCAATGATCTTTAGAATGGTCGACTTGCCTGCACCATTTTTGCCCATCAGGGCAATCTTATCGTTCTCGTTTATCGAAAAGGTGACGTCACTGAACAGGACGGTTCCACCAAATGAAACGGAGATGTTATTTACATTAATCACAGTATGAGAATATTGAGTTACCGGCAAAGATAAGGGAAAGACATCGGATTCCAGAGATTCAAAGCGCAAATTCTGATCAGAATCGGAAGCCTGTGAATTGAACAACTTTCGGAATTCTAAGGGAGAATGATCTGTTTTACTTTTAAATAATTTGCTGAATGACTGAACATGTTCAAACTCCAGCGCTGAGAAGTAATTTCATAGCAGCTGTTGCGCCCAGAGTTTCAATGTCTTTTTTCTCTCTGGATGACTATTAATAACAATACCTTATGCCCATTTTTTAATAATTGTTTAGCTAATGAACTACCAATGTCTCCTAATGAACCTGTTAAGGTGATTTTCATTTTGTTTAGTGCTTAGTCTTATGGAACAAATTTAAGCAATGCCGGATCCATAGTATTGGAATAGTAATCGTAGATATTCATTCCATTGGGATCTGTACTATTGGCTATACGTGTTCCTTTTTTAACTACGATAAAGTTAGACTCATAGAATTTTTTACCATCTTTTGCAAGTTGGTTCTGCTGATAAAAAATAATCCATGCCTGATGAGCGGGTATATCCCACAGGAAAGATTCTCCGTCTCCTCTTGCTGCAACCTTTTGAAATTTTGGATACTTTGTTTTAAGATCAGCCATAATTCTCCTGCTTTCTTCCTGATCCACAGAACTGTATTTAAAACCCAAATAGTTAACCTCGCCATTAATATAGAAAAGTAACTTATTGTGGTTCTCAGAACCCGGATGCGTATAAGAACTGAGTTTTATCCCATCGATAGTATAATTATCCGGGTCATTATCGGTATATCCCCTTAAACCAAAGAATTTATCCCTACCGGTTTTCAATTGTTTATCACCTTTAAAAAGTTTCGATATATCCTGGTCAAATTTTAAGGATAACAGTTCAGTTTTTGACTGACAGGCGAGAAAGAACAGGGCAAAAGCAAAAATCAGAAGAACCCTGATACTTACCTTTAGCGCTGAATTTAATTTTAATATTATCATCTTAAGGGTTTTAGAATTTATTTAATAAAAGAATTACCTAATAGTACATCCGATATAAGATAAAAGATAACATAAAGCTAATTATCGATAATATACGCAAAAAGACAACACATCAGGTTAAATATAATAACCTGACTTGCCTGGTCTTCTGTAATACCTACAGATTAATTGGAGAAAGACCACAATTGAGTTCGGTGGGTGCCATACCGAACTTCTTCTTAAAGGAACGTGAGAAGTGTGACAGGCTTTCGAAGCCCAGGTCAAGATAAATGGCTGAAGGTTTTTGGTGTTTGGTTTCGATAAGATGTCTTGCTTCAGCCAACCGCTTATCCTGTAGCCAATGACGCGGTGGTAAGCCAAAAGTTTTTTGGAAATCACGTTTAAAAGATGCCAGGCTGCGACCGGTCAGTTGTGCAAATTTTTCGACAGGAACGTTGAAATGAAAGTTACTTAACATGAACCTTTTCAGATCAATTTTATAAGGTTCTGAAAAGTCGAATAAAAAGTTGCGAAGCCCAGGAAGGGCGAGTAGCAGCAATTTAACTCCTTCTTTCACTTTAAGGATGCCCATCGCGTCTGTCATGGTCGCTCCCGAACTACGTGCATACGGAACTATAGATTGAAAATACCCCTGCAGGAATTCGTTAGATGGAATTAAGATATTTGGCGGACCGATGTATTTACGGTCTGCTTCGAACTTTTCTTCTAATACGATTTTACGTAACAAATCTTCCTGCAATGATATGACGATTGTTTCATAATTCCCCCCGGGTAGTGGTGTTTTGGTAAGTGTACCCAGCTGATTTTTGCCGATCAGCAACATTTCGCCTCCGTTCATCGAAATTTTTTGCACAGAGGTTTCCAGGATAAACTGCCCTGAAACCTGAAATACTAAAGTATGGTAGTTCCATAAACATACTTTCTCCTTCCGCTCAGCAGAGAGGTAAGAATAGAAGATCACACCAGGGAGGATTTCTGCCGGACTTGTCATTTAGCGTTGTAAGTAAGTGCTGCCAGATATAGCGCCAATTGTAAATGTAGTGTTTAAGATACTCATTTCTTCTGGCGTAAATATAATATTCATCGCTGCGATATTTTCTGGCAAACGCGACCTGCGGCTCATGCTTACTAAAGACATCGTATGATCTCCTTGCTCCTTCACCCAGGCAATCGCAATTTGTGTTGGTGTAAAACCTTTGTTGCTGGCTAATTGCTTTAAGACTTCTACTTTTTCCAGGTTATTAATTAAATTTTCGCCTTGAAAACGAGAGAAATGGTTACGGTAATCTTTTGCTGGAAGTGGCGCTTTCATTTCACCTGTCAATAAGCCTTCGGCAGTATTAGCGAAGGCCACTATACCAATGCCTAATTCTTTTGCTGTTGGAAGCAGTTCACTTTCTATTTGACGGTCGGCCAGGGAGTAGCCGATCTCCAGCGCGCTTATGGGATGAGTGCCGTTAGCGTTACGAAGTTGCCCGGCTGTAATTTCCGATACGCCAATATAACGAACCTTACCTTCTTTAACCAGGTCGGCCACCGTTCCAATGATATCTTCTACCGGCACACTGTTGTCCATTCGGCTTGGCTGGTAGAGGTCAATGGTTTCAATACCTAAACGGGTCAGAGAGTAGTTTATGAAATTCTTGATAGCGATTGGCCGCAGATCCATCCCTATGGGCCGGCCATTGTGAAAGATGGCCCCGAATTTTACGCTGATGAAGGCATCGTCGCGTCTTCCTTTAATGGCTTTGCCTACCAGCATTTCATTATGACCGGCACCGTAGAAGTCTCCGGTATTCAAAAAATTAATACCACTATCCAAGGCTTCATGAATCGTAGCGATACTTTCTTTTTCCTCAGGTGCAGAGCCGCCCCAGATAGAAGACATACGCATACAGCCTAAGCCAAGTTTGGAAACGAACGGGCCATTATGACCCAACTGAATTTTTGTGATGTTTTTCATGATACAAAGATCAACCTTCAAAATACATAGTAGTTGTTTCCACGGCTCAAAGAGTTTGTCTGTATGGCTCAGTAAACTGATTATATTTCAATGTTTAATTGGTAATACTTAGATTTTAAGTGGATCAATTCATAAACTTATGGAGCAGGCTTTTTTAAGCATAAATTTTGACACGCTAAACAGAAAGTCTTTGCGATCACGGATGCGCTTATGCCTCTGGAAGTTGCGCTGAAAACTTTCAATTTGCATGGGAATGACTCAGGGGAAACAAGGCCGGGCTGTTCGTAAATAAATTCTAAATAGCTAAATAATAAATCTATGTCGGCCGGATACTGTCCGGGTACTGCCTGAGTACTGTCCGAGTACTCGTTAGGGTAAGAGCAGTGCTAAAGTAACGCGAGAGCATGGCAAGTCCAAGTCAAAACAACTAGTTGAAATGACTTAGAGTTGCTATGCTTAAAGGCTGTTTACAACCTGCTGTCACCCCGACCACCACTCAGGCACAACCAGATCATAACCGGATGAAGATTAATGAAATTATAATTTTCCCTTTGACTAACCCACGGACAACTGCGGACAATTGCAGACAGCTGCGGACAATTACGGACATTTTTTACGCATCAGGATAATCTTTAACGCTAATAGCCTACATTGGTGGAAAGGCATTTATTTATTATGGGAAGTTTAACGGGTAAATTTTCAAAGGGAATCCTGGGCGATTTCATTTTTAAAGCAGCAGTTTGGAGTACAGGTTGTTTCAAAAGTTCTGTAAGGGGCACAATGAAACAATCAATGGAAACCGAAAGGCATCAGAGACCTTTCGTCAAAGTAGCAAGCCTGGAAAATCAGGATCTTTCCTCCCCTGAGAATTCCGCTGAAGCGTTGACCGATCTCTGATCAAAGTAATCAGGAGCGTTTAATAAGGATAAATTGAACTATAAAATCAGGAAGTAATTAGCTGAGTAAAGAAGCGTAACCAGCTGCTTTGAACTCAGAAAATATCAAACCCAAAACTTGAAATTTAATCCCTGATCCACAAGTTGATGACTTGATCCCTTTTAAGTTTTGTATACCTGGTCTACACCGCTGGGAATTGAACAAAAGATTTATTTCCGTTCTGTAAACGGACATTAGAAAATTAATAATAACCAAAAAAGCCTTCGATGAAAATCGAAGGCTTTTGAGTCGTACCCAGTGCCGGAGTCGAACCGGCACGGTTTCCCACAGGTGTTTGAGACCAGCGCGTCTACCAATTCCGCCAACTGGGCATTGCTATTAAGCGGGATGCAAATCTATATATTCAAGCCAATATATCCAAGACTTATTTTCAAAATAATCCCTTCTTTTACGCTTTAACCTGACCCACAGGCTCTTCCTTTAACTTTTTATCTACATAAAAAGGTGCAAAAGGCAATAATGAAGCTAAAAACACTAAAATCGTCTTTCCAATTTTCCATTTATACTCCATCCAGCACATGATCACCATCACTACATAAAACATGAACAATACACCATGCGCCCATCCAGTATACTTTACAGCCAGTGGCATGTCCGCAAAGTACTTCAACGGCATTGCGATAAAAATCAGTGCGATATAGGAAATACCTTCAGCAACTGCTACTTTTCTAAAAAGGGATAAAGTGCTCATAAATTCATGATTTGTCCAAAAATAGAAAAACCGGGACAGCAATGCCCGGTTATCTTTATTTTTTACATTGGCGGGACACCTATCCCAGCTTAAGCAAGCTATCGTTGATCCTGTTCAAGTATTTCTTTCTGTAGTATAAATCCTTAATCGCAGCTAAAGAAGCCGCTTCAGCGTCCTTATTCTGCGTATCAAATACAGCTATCAGTCTGTCCAGCTCCTGCTGCATTCCTCCAGCAATAGTATCAATCTCTTTTTTGATTTCTTCCAGCTTTACCGCATCAGGTTCAAACTGCAAATCCATCAAAGCTTCATTCACATCCATCATTTCCATCAGAAAATCCTGAGGAAGAGAATAATTCTCCCCTTCTGCCAGCATCCCCTTTAATTCAAGAATATAATGAAGACGCTTCTGCGGATCATTCAATACCTGATAAGCCTTATTATTCAACGTTGAGAACTCTAAAACCTCCTCTTGCTTTTCGGCAGACTCATTGATATAGAAATCAGGATGGTACTTTTTACTCAATGCATAAAACTGCTGTTTCACCAGCTGAGCATCCGGATTAAAAGATACAGGCAGCTTATAAAACTCAAAATAGTCCATATAGCGCTACTGAATAAAGGCTTTGAAAATATCGTTTCCGAGCACAAAGACCATCAAACTCAACAAGATTACGAAACCTACCATCTGGGCACCTTCTAAAAACTTATCACTTACAGGTTTGCCTTTAATCATCTCCACAATCAGGAATACCACATGCCCACCATCAAGTGCTGGTATCGGCAATAAGTTCATGAATGCAAGAGCGATAGAAATTAATGCTGTAGAAGCCCAGAAATGTGACCAGATCCAAACACCACCATAAACCTTCTGTGCCAAGGCAACAGGGCCAGCAAAGGCTTTATTTGCCTTTATTTTACCCGTTAATACTTTCCAGATCCCTTTACCATTATCAGTGAAAGTAATCCAGGCCTGGTTTGCACCAATTGGTAAAGCTTCAAAGAAACCATAGTTAACTGTTTCCAATTTGATTTCGTTCGGATTGAAGCCCATTCCAATGGTACCAACACTGTCAGTACTGACCTCAAAATTAAGTTTTTCATTTCCGCGGTAAGCTTCAACAATCAATTTCTTGTTTTTTTCTTTTTTCAACTCTCTGCGGATATCAGCATCGAATTTCACAGGGACTCCGTTAACGGCAACAATACGGTCACCTTTTTTCATCCCTACTTTAAATGCAGAACGACCAGCAACCACTGTATCTACTACAGTACTTAGCAATGGCGTACGGCTGATAAACTCTTCCAGACCAAGATCTGCAACCTTATTTAAAAGATTATCAGGAACTTTGATATCTAAAGTTTTACCCTCACGCACAATCGTAAGATTCGTATTATCCAATAATACTTTTGAGCTGGTTAATTCATCAAAACGGATAACTTTTTTACCATTTACTGCGATAACATGGTCACCCTGTTTCAAACCGATCTCTCGTCCAATACTTCCAGGATTAATTCCATTTTTAACAGAACTGTTTGGAATAAAAGTCTCACCGAATTTAAAAGTAAGCATCCAGAAAATAAAGATACCTACAACAATGTTCACAAAAATACCTGCAAGCATCACGATTAAACGCTGCCATGCTGGTTTAGATCTGAATTCCCAGGGCTGAGGTGGCAAAGCCATCGCCTCTTTATCCATAGACTCGTCAATCATTCCGGCAATTTTAACATAACCACCCAATGGCAGCCAGCCAATACCATATTCTACATCACCACGTTTGATACTGAATAATTTTACACCCCATGCATCAAAAAACAGATAGAATTTCTCAACTTTAATACCAAAGGCACGTGCCGCAAGAAAATGTCCTAGTTCGTGCAAGATTACTAATATTGATAATCCCAATAACAATTGGGCAACCATAATTAATCCGTTCATATTTTATATAGTGTTTTTACTTTTGAATATTAGATCGCTAAATGTTTTTTTGTTACTAACTGACGGGCAAATATACGCGTATGCTGGTCAGTTTCTAAATAATTATTCAGGCTGGGTGCTTGAATAAAGGTCAGATCAGACATACATTGCTCAATGACATCGCTCATTTCGAGGAATCCAATGCGGTCATTTAAGAAGGCTTCAACAACCACTTCATTAGCCGCATTGATGATACAAGGCATATTACCACCTTTTTCCAGGGCCGTATAAGCAAGCTGAAGGTTACGGAAAGTATCCATATCAGGCTTATAGAAAGTCAACTCAGGATAATCCATGAAATTAAAACGGGGAAATTGGCTTTGTATTCTCTTCGGATAAGCCATCGCATAGTGAATTGGCAATTTCATGTCCGGAACCCCCATCTGAGCCTTCATTGATCCATCGTTAAACTGCACGATAGAATGCACTACAGATTGCGGATGCACAATAACATCTATCTGACTGATGTCCAGATCGAACAACCACTTGGCTTCAATCACTTCAAGGCCCTTGTTCATTAACGAAGCAGAGTCAATAGTGATCTTTGCGCCCATCACCCAGTTTGGATGTTTTAAAGCTTGTTCTTTCTTAACTTTAGCTACAAAATCCCGGTCTTTTCCTCTGAATGGTCCACCAGAAGCTGTGATGTATATTTTTTCTATCGAACTCAGTTCCTCCCCTACCAGGCATTGAAAAATTGCAGAATGCTCAGAATCTACCGGGATAATTGTTACTCCATTTTCATCTGCCAGTTGTGTAATCAGCTCTCCTGCCACCACTAAAGTTTCCTTATTAGCCAGGCCAATCTTTTTCTTCGCTTTAATGGCTGCAATAGTTGGTCTTAAGCCAACAGAGCCCATAATTGCAGTCAGTACAAAGTCGGCAGCTGTTAAAGAAGCCGCTTCGCACAAAGCATCTTCCCCGCAAAGAATATTCATTCCCTGACCAGAAAGTGCATTTTTCACCTCTGCATATTGGCTTTCATCACCGATCACAACCAATTGAGGTTTAAATTCCATTGCCTGCTGAATCAGTAAGGCAGCATTCGCGTTTGCCGTCAATGCACAAACCCGGTATAATTCAGGATTCGCACGAATCACGTCAAGGGCTTGGGTGCCTACAGATCCAGTGGACCCCAGTATAGCTATATTTTTCAAATCGTGTTTATCAAATTAATCAGGCTATCTGCAATCTTTCTATCATTAGACAGACGGGGAACTTTATTCTGCCCCCCCAGCTTACCTTGTGAACGCATATAAGTTACAAATGCGTCTTTTTGTAAGGTCCGAATAACCAGCGGCTGCAAAATTTTGCCTTCAATAAGGTCAAAGTAGTAAATATTTTTTTCTTGTAAAGCCTTATCTACTTTTTTACTAAAAGCAATCAGGTCTTCAGGAGCTTTGGAAAACTCAATAAACCATTCGTGGTAAGGCAGTTCTCCATCGCCAGGATTCACCTGAGGTGCCACAGTAAATTCTGTAATTCCAACGCCCTGTTCATTCGCCACACTCAATAATGCTTGTTCTACCTCTTCCCCGATTACATGTTCACCGAAAGCCGAGATAAAATGTTTAATCCTGCCGGTTACAAGAATTTTATAGGGGTTTTTAGAGACAAATTTAACAGTGTCGCCAATGCTGTAACCCCAAAGTCCCGCATTGGTATTCAATATCAAAGCATAGTTTTTATCCAGTTCTACTTCTTCCAGACTCAAACGGGCAGGGTTATCATTATAGTATTCATCCGCAGGAATAAATTCATAAAACATCCCGGCTTTAGCCAGTAGCAATAAACTTTTATCCAGCTGACTATCCTGATAAGCTATAAATCCTTCTGAAGCAGGATAAGTTTCTATTGAATCAATTTTTCTGCCAATACTAGTCTCAATTTTCGCACGGTAAGGTTCGTAATTTACCCCACCGTAAACAAACAACTGGAAGTTTTTAAAGATATCCTTGATCTGTTTACCATTAGATTTCTCTACCAAACGGTCAAAATACATCTGCACCCAGGGTGGTATCCCCGAAATCAAAGTCATATCCTGATGATATGTTTCTTTGACTATTGCGTCAACTTTTTCTTCCCAATCTTCAATACAATTGGTTTGATAAGAGGGTAATCTGTTTTTTTGCAAGTAAGCAGGTACAAGATTCGCTACAATACCTGATAAACGGCCTACTTTGATACCATTCTTCTCGGTCATGACAGGGCTGCCCTGTAAAAAAATCATTTTTCCATTTACAAAATCAGCATTGCCTGTTTCATGAATATAAGTTAGCAACGCATTACGTGCTGCTTTCAAATGCTCGGGCATTGATTCTTTAGAAATCGGAATATATTTTGCACCTGAAGTTGTACCGGATGTTTTTGCAAAGTAAGCAGGTTTACCTTTCCACATTACATCTTTCTCCCCGGCAACTACCCGGTCAATATAAGGCCGCAGTTCTTCGTAATCCCTGACTGGAACTTGTTTTTTAAAATCTTCGTAGTTCTTAATGGAAGAGAATTGATGGTCTTTGCCGAAAGCAGTATCCTGAGCAGCATCGATCAGCTGCCTGAAAGTTTCCTTTTGTGCAGCTACCGCATCTTTTTTCCATCGGGTTACCCCTTTTACAATAAAGGCTGCAAACGGTTTACTTAATGCCGCTTTTATTCCCATAAACTGGTTTTAAACTATGTTGTGAATAATATCATTTTCGTCCCCTTTATAAGCACCCATCATCATTCTATAAGCGATCGTTAAGGCTACACTTGATAAAGGAACAATAATAAATGAACTCAATATATTAACGAAAAATGCAATTACGGGCCACTGCAGGTAATTCAGGAATAAATACAAGACATGAAATCCACCGAGTACCAGCAATAACATTAATATTTTTGTAAAATTCCCTTTAGTGATCGCTAAACTGAATTTTAATGAACCAAAAGGAGGTTGGTTTTTATCGATAATAAAGAATGGGAAAAAGGAAATTCTTACCCAGGTGATAAATATAGCTACAATACCAACTGACACAGCGATATTCGTAATTACATTCATTTTTATTCCAGTATAAATGAAAGGAAACGCGACGAAAATCACTATAGCATAAACGCCGATAATGACCAGCATAAAATAAAGCATCCCAACAATAAAGCGGATGATTTGCTGACGGGTGGGCAGTGTGCTGACAATACTAACATCATGCTCCTCGTTATCAAGCAGATGAAAAATATATTTCAGCAGCGAAAGATTAATGGTAAAATACAATAAGGCGAAAAAGAACGCCATTAGTATACTTAACCCTTTATTCACGTCTTTCAGGAAAAATGCCATTAAACTTGATGCATTAGATGTGATGAACATCAGAAAGCATAAAGTAGCAATGGAAAAATAATTCCTTTTGGTTACTTCCCAGGCTTTGCGGATCACTACATTCACTATAAATGTGCTCTCCTTTAAAAAGTTTATCATTGTTTTTTAAGTACTATTCTTTTGAAAAAATCTTGTATAAATCCTAATCCGTAAGCTGTCAATTGTATGAATGAGGAAATAATACTCAAAAATGCAACTTTCAACGATTTATTTAGCACCAGGGAATGAAAAAATATCAGCATAAAGTATACCAGAAGAAATATATTCCCCAAATAAGCCAGAGGCGGATAAAAAAAATTCAATATTAACAGCGCAATGACCCCTAAAGTGAATACTGCCGGAAAAAAATGTACCAATTTCAGCTCGGAAGGAAAATGTTTATAGATATTGATCCTGGCACGGCCAAAAAAATGAATCTGCTTATAAAACTGGAACATACTCGTTCTTCTTTTATGAAAAACTTTCGCTCCGGGAATCAAACCAATCTTAAAACCATGCTGATGGATACGGATACTATATTCAATATCTTCTCCCAGCCTGGTTAGTTTAAATCCGCCAACTTTTTCCCATACTGCTCTGGAAACTCCCATATTAAAGCTTCTGGGATGAAATTGTCCTACATGTTTTTCGTTTCCACGGATTCCGCCAGTGGTAAAAACCGAAGTCATTCCATAACTGATTGCTTTTTGAACCGGGGTAAAGCTATCATGTGCCGCATCCGGGCCTCCATAAGCATCCAGATGATGGTCAGATAAATAATCCTTTACTGTTTCCAGGTAATCATGCGGGATAAGACAATCAGAGTCAAAGATGACAAAATAATCGCCTTTTGCTCTTTCAAAGCCATAATTACGGGCAAAGCCTTGTCCGCCATTTGGCTTGAAGAAATATTTAATATCCAGTTTATCCGCATACCTGTTTACAATTTCCTTTGCAGTGAGCGAAGAACCATCTTCAATCACCACAACTTCAAATTGCGTGTATGTTTGCAGACAAAGTGTGGCCAGAAGTTCGTCTATCTCCTGCGGCCGGTTATATAAAGGGATAATGATTGAAAAAAACATGCTTAAAGTATTTCTTTTTCTATCAGATAGTCGTTGCGTTCAGGTGCATTACGGGTAACCAGTTCAGCTACAAATCCAGTAAGAAAGAGTTGTGAACCTACAATAATGGCTACTAATGCAATATAAAATCCAGGCTGCTCAGTAACTTCTCTTTTGATAGGCAGGTTCATCGAGATATGATATAATTTCTCACCGATAATCCATAAGGCCATAATCGTACCGACCATAAAGCTCAATACGCCAAGCGAACCAAAAAAATGCATGGGTCTTTTACCAAATTTCCCAACAAAAAAGATCGACAGTAAGTCCAGGAAACCATTGATAAAACGGCTGAAACCAAATTTGGTTACCCCGTATTTGCGTGCACGGTGTTCTACAACCTGCTCTCCTATATTTTTAAATCCTGCCCATTTAGCAATGACGGGGATATAACGGTGCATTTCACCATAAACCTCTATCGTTTTCACTACATCAGAACGGTATGCTTTTAAGCCACAGTTGAAATCGTTCAGCTGTATGCCCGACATTTTACGGGTTGCAGCATTGAATAATTTAGTAGGAATAGTTTTGGTAATCGGGTCGTAGCGTTTCTTTTTCCATCCGGAGATGATATCGAATTTCTCTTCCTTTAGTCTGCGGTATAGTTCTGGAATTTCGTCAGGACTATCCTGTAAATCCGCGTCCATGGTAATAATCACATCGCCCTGCGAAGCTTCAAAAGCTACATTCAGTGCGGCAGATTTCCCATAGTTACGTCTGAACTTAATCGCTTTGACAGCCGGATAAGTCTTTTTCAATTCCTCAATTACTTGCCATGAGGTATCAGTACTGCCATCATCAACAAAAAGGATTTCGTAAGAAAAATTATTGTCAGCCATTACCCTGGCAATCCAGGCAGTCAGTTCGGGCAATGATTCGTCTTCGTTAAACAGGGGAATGACAACAGAAATGTCCATGCAGTATAAATTCAAGTAAAAATAACGTGCAAATTTTATCAATTAAAATGATAAAACCTGCACGTTTGCTATTTATCTTCTGTTTCAGGCTATGATCACCCAAGAAATTGCGGTTACAATCTACTAAACAGCAGGATTCTCTTTTTTCAATACCGCAGCACCAATAAGACTTAATATCAGTCCAAAAAGAGTATAAGTAATTGCAGCTCCAAAGCCTATAAATATAGCCAGATAAGGTTTCATCATTTCTACTCCCTTAACTGCTTTAGGATCGTCACCAGCTTTTTCAAGTGCCATCTCAACAGAGTGGTCTAAAGCCGAAGTATCCAATACTTTATAATATAAGACAAACAACAGAGCTATAAATAAACCCGAATAAGCTGCAACTTTAAAGCCGGCAGAAAATGCCTTGCCGAAACTCATATAACCGCCAAGCTCAGTTCTGTATTTAGTCTGCGCATACAAAATTGCCAGTATAAAAGGAACATAACTGCAGACCATACTAATAATCCGCGTAGGCACGCTGATGTGCTCATCCTGTGTGTCAATATTCAATAATTTGAATATAAATACCAGCGCCAATGTATACAGCGAGAAGGCAATAGCAGCCTGAAAAGCAATTTTATTCGGTTTAATCTCTATTTCTCTTAATTGTTGTTCCATAAAACAGCTTAGTTTTTTTCGTTAAAAACAGCAATTAAAGTATATACAGCAGTATCAAATTCCTTATTTGCACTGAATTGCTCTAAATCTTTAAATGCCTGCTCATTTGCTTTTGGCTGATTGAAGAAACTCATAAAAGGAACAAATAGTTCTTCCATTTCTTCTCCAAGCTCAATCATTCCTTTATGACTGATGATATCCTCAATACTGCTTTCTGCCAATTGCTGATTGCTGATCAGATCTTCATAAATATGGAACTCATCCTGGAATTCATCTTCCTCTACCAATAGGAATTCTCTTAAGAAATCTCCCAGTTCAGGTTTAATCTGCTCATCATGACACTCATTGATATATAGCAATAAGTTTAACAACTCAGTTCCACGGTCAATGGTATCTTCTTCGATATCTGCCCACTCATCGGTGTCCAGATAATCTTCTTCCAGCTTCTTAATATCGCTTGCAAAGAAGTTGATCATTAATAAATCAAAATAAACTTCTCTTAGCTCATCAAAAGCAGGGTATTCATCAAATACGCCATCAAATTCTTCTACCTTCTCTAAAAAGCCCAGGTCCTTATTGAAAACATCCAGTAAATCCTGTTGTAATGTCAAAGAATCATTACCTGAAAGTGCTGCAAATTTATCTAATGAGGCTACAAGAGCACTCTGTACTTTACTATCCATATACTTGAAATTGATTGTTGTTATAAACGAGTTGAACTTTTCCGGTCATTGTACGATCCAATAAAGGTGTATTTCTCGACTTCGAAAAGTTAGTGGTGCTATTGTATTCCCATTTTTCTGCCGGGTTGAATACTACGAAATTCGCATTTTCACCAGCCGCGATTACAGGAACAGGAAGTTTAAGTAATTTACGTGGATTAATAGAAAGCTTCTCTACAATCTGAGCAGCATCCAGACCCGCTCTCACCAATAAAGGCAATACTGTCTGTAAGGCTATGATTCCATAAGCTGCAATTTCAAATTCCACATCCTTAAACTCAGGCTCATGCGGGCGGTGCTGTGAAGAAATCGCATCAATAGTTCCGTCCTTCAGCCCGGCCATTAAGGCTTTAATATCTGCTCTGCCACGCAATGGTGGTTTAATCTTATAATTGCTATCGAAATCGTTCAGAAGTTCCTCTGTGAAGACTAAATGATGTGCAGCAACGTCACAGGAAATCTGCAAACCATCTTTCTTTGCTTTTTTAATCAGTGCAACGGAACCCGCAGTAGAAATACTGGTAATGTGTACCGGTGCCTGGTGGTAAGTAGCCAGGAAAATATCTCTTGAAATATGCATTTCTTCTGCGAGTGCAGGCATGCCTTTCATTCCAAGTAATACACTGGTCTTGCTTTCATTCACCTGCGATTTACCTGCGATTGCTTTATTTTCAGGATATACAATCAGTAAACCATCAATCCCTTTACAGTATTGCAGTGCACGGCTCATAAACCCATCGTCTGTGATTGGTTTATTTCCATCCGTAAAAGCGATTGCACCTGCATTTTTCATATCAAAAAGCTCAGCCAGCTCTTTTCCTTCCAAATCATGACTGATTGCCCCCAGCGGATAAACATCGACCAGGTTATTTTTAGCTTTATTGATAATATATTCAACTTCTCCTTTCGAGTGCACCACAGGTTTGGTATGCGGTAAAACGGCAAGACCAGTAAATCCTCCTGCCTGTGCCGCAGCGGTTGCTGTTTTAATATCTTCTTTAGTTTCAAAACCAGGATCTCCAATAGAACAGTTCAGGTCAAAAAATCCTGGCGCCAGAAAAGCACCCTGACCATTAATCACCTGCTCATTTTCCAATGGCTTTAAAGTACGCTCTATCTCTGCGATTTTTCCCTGTACCACACGAACATCACAGATTTTCTGATTGTGCTTGCTATTCGGATCGGTAACGGTTACGCCTGTGAGGAGAAGGTTCATGTCTTTTTATATTTTTAATTTGTTAAAAAATCGAATCAATAGGGCTTCAACGGCTAAAAAAACAGCACACAAAACTAGGCAAAGTTTCCATAACTCTGTGTGGTTATTTTCCACAGCTTTAAATGATAAATCATCCCCTGGTTTCGTTAAGTTTACTTTTTCAGCTCCAAAAATTGCCTGAAGCGCTTTATCATCAGCATAATGCAGATCTGATTCTGCACGGCTTTGGTTAAATGCATAAGTGCTGATTAATGCATCAGCTTTATACAATTCGTAAACTCCGGGCATTTTAATCTGGTCGGCAACATACAATAAAGTCTGACCAGGCACCTGCCTGATTTCCGGTATAACCTCCTGTTTTCCAGAAACTAAACGCAGTGATTGATTGGGGTTAAGGGTAATAGGTGCCGAGCTCAGGTAATTACTTTTTCCGACCGTATAATACAAAGGCTGCTCCTGGACACTGGTCAAAGCAATTTTGTAAAGTAAAGGAACAAATACCGGATGCTGAGGCAAATTACTATCCTTGATATCCAAAGAGGTAGCACACAAATACAATTGCCCTGATCCTGACCGGTATTTACTGAAAAATGGCTGATTTAGTGGTAGCCCCATTAAATCTTCCCTCCCGCTGCTATTATTCCCTGTATAAATAAAATGCTGGTTTACTTTGGGCAGGTCTAATTTGGCAGGTATCTCTTCAAACACATCATTAAATACCTTGTTTTTGAGTGCAATTGTATTCACAGTAACCGTATCCTTGCTTAAAGAAACGGTCTGCGGAACAGCTAGAGCTTGTAAAAAAGAAGAATAAACAGCCGCTCCGGCTTCCATATCAGGAAAAATAACAACTGTTCCCCCATTCTTCATATAAGTTTTAAGTTCTTGAGCCAGGCCACTTGACGGTGCTTTTAAACCAGCGAGTACGATCAGGTTATATTGATGAAAACCAGCATAAACTATAGTTGATTCAAGCATAGTATTCAGCTTAAAATAAGGATCTGCTCCAAAAAGTGCATTTATATATTTTCCGGAATTCTCTCCGCTTAGTTGTAAGACCTTCAATTCAGTACTGACTTTAAAAGTGAAAGCCAGGTTATCATCAAAAGTGACAGGGAAATCTTTAATGCTGACCACTCCTTTTTGCCATCCGGCAGATAAACCACTAAAGCTTAAAGTATCACGTACTGCTTTTCCTGCAGGAATGTTTAAAGTTGCTAATGCTTTTTGCTGATTGTTAACCGTCAGTTTCAAGGGAATTCCAGTACTGGCATCAGCAGAATAATTGCGTAGCTGCACTACAAATTTCTCCCGGTCACCAGGTTTATGTGCCGGAGATAAAGACCAGATACTATCTACAGCAACATTAGGAATGGTATTTGCATTTAACCTGATCAGGTTGAGCGAATTATTTTTTTCAGTATGAATAGCTGATTTCCCTGCAAACTGCTGCTGAAAATCGGAGATCACATAATTGTACTGATTTCTTTTTCCTGCAGCAGTTGAATTTTGTCTGTTAATGACCTGTTGTAAACTGCGCACTACAGGAGAAACTTTAACTTCATCAATCAAGTTTGCCAGTTCCTCTGCATTGACCTGACGCTGGTGCCTGCCTTCAAAATCATTAGTCGTTAATTGGAATTTATCATTCAGCTGGAATTGTTTAGCAAGTGTCTTTGCTTTACGTTTTGCTTCATCTAATAAAGAACCCTCTTTATTGACGGCTTCCATACTATAAGAATTATCAATATAGATATTCACGAGATTTCCATTTTCTGGAGAGCCTGCTGTTCCTGATGACCAGTATGGACGTGCAAAGGCAAGCACCAGAAAAATGACGGCAAGTATCCGGCAAGCCAGAATTAATAAGTTACGGAGTTTTTCGCGGGAAGAATGTTGTATGGTAACAGCCTTTAAGAAAGACACATTGCTAAAATATACCTTCTTAAATTTCCGAAAATTGAATAAATGAATAAGGATAGGTATAGCTACCGCCAGCAGTGAAAAAAGAAAACCTGGGTAGAGGAAATTCATTAAAAACCAAAGGTATAAATTTAATTACAATCATTCGGTAAAAAACAGAAAATTCAAAAGAATAGAATTTCAGCCTGCAAAAAACAAAGCTCCTTTTTCGTAAAGCAGAACTCTCATACACTAGTCAACTATACAGTGATACGGCCCGCTATAAAAGCAGGCCGTAAAGTATTCACTAATAAATTTTTACAGGTATTTTTTCATTGCGGCATACAATGCATCATCCAGGCCATAAACATCATTTCGATATTCTATTCTTCCGTTTTCGGCCCACGCAGTTTTATAATTGATAAATACAGATATATTTTTTCTGGTTCCAAACCATTTCGGTTTCAATTGAAATACATTTAAGGTATCTGCCTTTTTCGCCAGTTTTTTTCTGTAAATGCCCATTTTAGTAGTATCTACAGGTGGCAGGTTGACTTCCATCCTTAATTGATCATATTCAGCGCCGTTGTGTACCATTTTCTGTGCAAACTCCAAAGGTCTCTCTACGCGTACACAACCATGGCTGATTGCGCGGCTGGCTGAATTAAATGCTGATTTATTATTGGTATCATGCAAATAGATGCTGGCTCCGTTATCAAACATAAATTTGAACTTGCCTAATGCATTTCCTGAACCTGAACCTTGTTTGAACTGGAAAGGCAGATTTTCTCTGGAATATTTCTCCCATTGAATCGTATCTGTATCGTTAACGAGTTTCCCTTTATAATAAACCCTCATGTTATTATTTGATAAATAATAAGGATCTCTTCTGGCCTGGTTATAAATTTCATTCTTGGCGATGCTAACCGGGATGTTCCAGACAGGGTTTACCTCAATTGCACTGAATTTACTCAACAGGATTGGGGTCTGGTGATTTTTAGGTTTATCATCCAGCGAATGCGTCTTTGAATAGATTTTCTGCTTTTCTTCAAAAGCTTTTTCCCTTCTTGCTCCCACACAAACCTTCATATGCGTTACTGTATCCTGCTCTTTGAACCAGGTTAGTGAGAAATCAGGAATATTAACTTCCACATATTCCGAGCTTAAGCCTGGTATTTTCCATCTGGATCTTTCCATATTCACCTCAATAGCTTTAATGGCTACTGCATTGCGGGATGGATCTTTTTCAAGGTTAGCCAGTGCTGCCTGCAATACTTTATAGTTTTCACCAGCAGGCTGAATATCTTTTAATAACTTAACCAGACTTTTCGTCTCCAGAACTTTGTTCATCGCTGCGCTGTCTGGTCTGCTGGTCGTCACATAATATCTGTTTAATACTTTTTTTGGATTGACACTTCCATAACCAATAAAAGTATCATACTTCAGTAAAGAAGAAGCGGCATAAAGTTCCAGATCAGCTAGTACTGGGTATACTTCATTGATAGTTTTGAATTTATTAGCGGTTAATTCAGCTAAAGCCCGATCCAGATCTTTATGTCTGAATATTTCGGGATTAAATCCATGTACTCTACTATTTTCGAGATAACTTTTAAGGGTATCTAATTCCCCATTCCCATAAAAACGGGTAACCAGCAAATTTTTACGCTCATCATTTGCATAAAAATTACTAATTACTTTAGGATTACTTAATTTAGACTGTAAAGAATCAAAGTGACGGTTAAAAACTACATGATAAGCCGCAGTATCAAAATCTTTATAAAGTTTATTCTTGAAATGTTCTGATAAGATAACACCGATCTCCGGTGTGGTCTTAAACCAGTTGCAGGACGATAAAAAGAGGCAAAGGGGTAAAATAAGGGTTAATGCTTTTTTCAAAATGAGCGTTCTTTAATTAAATTCAGCTTTGTTATTCTGCTGTATACCCATCTCGATCAAATAAAATGCCATATATTTTTGATTTGTCAATTCTATCTATATATTTGTGCTACTCAGTGTGCAACGCATTATTGAATAGAGACATATATTATGAACAATATTTTGAACCATCACTCACATTTGTACCATCGCCAGTTATGGCGATAGATATGTAATGTTTTGTACTTCAAAACTTGTTTCCGAATTATTTTCCTGTTTCATTCAATAATTTCAATCAATTGAAAACACTTAAAATTGCTATCCAGAAATCTGGAAGGCTAAACGAAAAATCCGTAGAGATTCTTAAAAATTGTGGTCTATCATTCGAAAACTACAAAAGCTCCCTGATATCAACTGTTACCAATTTCCCTTTAGAAATTCTATTTCTGAGAGATGATGACATTCCTGAATATGTTCAGGATGGCATTGCAGACCTGGGTATTGTTGGTGAAAATGTAATCACAGAAGTGAACGCTGATGTTACCTATCTTCAAAAATTAGGCTTCGGAAAATGTACACTAAAAATTGCTGTTCCAAACGAAAGTGACATCACTGACGTAAGCGGACTCGAAGGCAAGGCGATCGCTACTTCTTACCCGGTAATCCTTCAGAAATATCTGGATGACAATAACGTAAATGCAGTTGTCCGTACCATTTCAGGATCGGTAGAAATTGGTCCTGGTCTTGGATTAAGTGATGCGATCTGCGACATCGTCTCTACAGGCGGAACGCTTAAAAGCAATGGCCTGAAACCTTTCGGTGAAGTGATGAAATCTGAAGCTGTACTGATTGCGAGTAAAGGCATGGAACTGAACGAAGATGTCATCGAATTACTGCAAAGAATCCGTTCGGTATTACGTGCCAAGGAAACAAAGTATGTAGTACTGAATGTTGCAAAATCAAATCTTGAAAAAGTAGTGAGCTTGCTTCCGGGAGTTAAAAGCCCTACGATTGTTCCTCTTTTCGAAGAAGACTGGGTAGCAGTCCACTCGGTTATCGCAGAACAGGATTTCTGGGAAAAGATCAACAGTCTGAAAGCTGCTGGTGCCGAAGGAATTGTGGTGATGCCAATTGAAAAGATCATCTCCTAAGCCACGCTTTTAATTCATATCAATCTTTTTAATGTTAACCATCATGTTAACACAAAATATAAGACATTGAACCCTGCATGAGCTTACAGCTACCAAACAACAATGCACAAGCTCATGCAAGCTTCATCACCATTGAAAAAAATATTTAACTGATGAAACTCTATAAGTATACTGATTTATCTGAACAGAATATTGAAGAACTCTGTTTGAGACAACTAGCTGACGATGCGAGTATTGCAGAAAGGGTAAAAGAGATCATTGCGCAGGTCAAAGCAGACGGAGATAAAGCACTAACAAGCTATGCTTTACAATTTGACAAAGTAAACCTGGAGCAGCTTTTCATCGAAAAGGAAGAGATTGGAAAAATCGCCTCCACTATTCCTGCTGATGCAAAATCTGCCATTGACACAGCTTATGCAAACATCAAAAAGTTCCATGCAGCGCAGCTTGATCAAGAAGCTAAGGTTGAAACTATGCCGGGAGTATCCTGCTGGCGTGAGTCCAGAGCAATAGAACGTGTGGGTTTGTATATTCCAGGTGGGACAGCAGTTTTACCCAGCACTTTTTTAATGCTTGCTACACCAGCAACTCTGGCAGGCTGTCAGGAAATTGTGGTTTGTTCCCCTCCGCAAAAAGATGGAAAAACCAATTGTTACCTGGCTTACTGTGCACAGCTTTTAGGCATAGAAAGAATCTATCTGGCGGGTGGTGCACAAGCGATCGCCGCAATGGCTTTCGGTACAGCTACCGTCCCTAAAGTTTACAAGATCTTTGGCCCTGGAAACCGTTATGTGACCCAGGCAAAACAGCAGGTACTGGCTTCAGGAATCACCGCGATTGACATGCCGGCAGGCCCTTCAGAAGTATTGGTTTTTGCTGATGAAACTGCCAACCCGGCTTTCGTCGCTTCCGATCTTTTAGCACAGGCAGAACATGGCATTGATAGTCAGGCCATACTGGTCTCTACATCAAAAACGCTCATTACTGAAACGCTGAGTCAAATTGAGATACAGCTCAATGATTTACCAAGAAAAGACATCGCTGCTCAGGCTATTGAAAATTCTTATGCGGTACTGGTAGCGGATAAAACACAAGCGATGGCTTTCAGTAACGCTTATGCGCCAGAACATTTGATTCTGGCTACGGATACCTTTCAGGAACTGATTCCGCAAATTATCAATGCGGGCTCTGTGTTTTTGGGGAACCTGACTCCTGAAAGTGCCGGAGATTATGCTTCAGGTACGAATCACACCTTACCAACCAGTGGTTTCGCTAAAGCTTATTCAGGTGTTTCAATTGATTCTTTTATTAAAAAAATCACTTTTCAGCAGATCAGTCCGGATGGATTAAAGGCCATTGGCCCGACTGTAGAAATCCTTGCGGCCGCAGAAGGGCTTCAAGCACACAAAAATGCAATCACTATTCGTTTAAAATCATCAGATGGATATTAAAAACCTACAACGCGAAAACATCAAAACCCTTCGCCCCTACTCTACAGCAAGAGACGAGTACAAAGGTCAGGCGAGTGTGTTTTTAGATGCCAATGAAAATAGTTATGGCTCACCATTACCAGAGAATTTCAACCGTTATCCTGATCCTTTACAATTGGATCTGAAGGATGCGCTGAGTAAAATAAAAGGTGTCCCGATTGAAAATACATTCCTGGGAAATGGCAGCGATGAGGCTATAGATCTTTTATTCCGGGCATTTTGTAACCCGGGAAAAGACAATGTGATTATTCTTCCGCCTACTTACGGAATGTATGAGGTTTCTGCAAATATCAATGATGTAGAAATCCGTAAGGTGAATTTATTGCCAAATTTCCAGTTAGATCTGGAAGGAATAGCAGAGGCAATTGATGCCAATACAAAGCTGATCTTTATCTGCTCTCCTAATAATCCTACTGGAAATTCTATTGTCCGTACAGATATCGAAACTATCCTGGCCAATTTTAATGGGCTGGTAGTGATTGATGAGGCTTATATCAATTTTGCAAAACAACGTACTTTCATACAAGAATTGACTGAATACCCGCACCTGGTAGTTTTACAGACTTTTTCGAAAGCTTGGGGACTGGCAGGATTACGCTTAGGTATGGCTTTTGCATCCAGCATTATCATTGATATTCTGAATAAAGTTAAGGCACCTTATAATATCAGTCAATCTACGCAAGACCTGGCTTTAGCTGCGCTGCAGAATATTGGACAGGTGAATGAGTGGATTAAAACGACAGTGACAGAAAGGGAACATTTAGCAAAATTATTGCTGGATTTACCGATGGTACAGAAAGTTTATCCTTCTGATGCAAACTTTATCCTGGTCGAGGTAGCTGATGCCAATGGTACTTATGATGCTTTGGTAGACCGTGGCATTATTGTCCGTAACCGGGCAAAAGTAACCCTTTGTGAGGGCTGTTTAAGAATTACTGTAGGTATACCTGCAGAAAATGAGATACTAATATCCGCTTTAAAATCGTTAACCAACTAACCATGAAGAAGATACTTTTCATAGACCGTGATGGCACACTGATCACTGAACCAGAAGATGAGCAAATAGATTCATTTTCAAAGCTTAAGTTTTATCCGAAATCTTTGTACTATATGGCTAAAATAGCTGCCGAACTGGACTTCGACTTAGTGATGGTAACCAATCAGGATGGTTTAGGAACTGATTCTCATCCTGAACCTAATTTCTGGCCGGTACACAACTTCATCCTGGATACTTTTGAAGGCGAAGGCGTAGTTTTTTCCGAGATTATCATTGATAAAACTTTTGCACATGAAAACGCACCTACGCGTAAACCAAATACAGGTTTGCTACAGCATTTTTTTACTGATGAATATGATCTGGCTGGTTCTTTTGTGATTGGCGACCGGATCAATGATGTCGTACTGGCTAAAAACCTGGGCGCAAAAGCCATCTGGTTAAGGAATAATGATTTGTTAGGATCGGCAGAAATGCTGGATAAAGCAGAGACATTAACTGAGGTAATAGCCCTGCAAACACAGAACTGGGTGGATATTTATACTTTCCTGAGCGCAGGCAGCAGACAATTTCACCATATCAGAAAGACCAATGAGACGGATATAGAGATAGAAATCAACCTGGACGGAACTGGAAAAGCGAAAATAGAAACCGGTTTAAATTTCTTTAACCATATGCTTGACCAAATTGCACGTCATGGAGGGATAGATTTAAATATCAGTGCTAAGGGTGATTTACATATTGATGAGCACCATACTGTTGAAGATACCGGAATTGCATTGGGTGAGGCTTTTGCCAAAGCTATAGGCAATAAACTGGGTTTGGAACGCTATGGTTTCTGTTTACCTATGGATGATTGTCTGGCACAGGTGGCTATCGATTTTGGAGGGAGGAACTGGATTGTTTGGGATGCAGAATTTAAAAGAGAAAAAGTAGGTGATGTACCAACCGAAATGTTTTACCACTTCTTCAAGTCTTTTAGTGACGCAGCGAAATGTAACCTCAATATTAAAGCTGAAGGCGACAATGAGCACCATAAAATTGAAGCGATCTTTAAGGCTTTCGCAAAAGCGATTAAAATGGCTATCAAAAGAGATGCGGAAAAATTAGTTTTACCGAGTACCAAAGGAATGTTATAAAATGATAGGAATCGTTAATTACGGTGCAGGAAATATCTTCTCTCTGACTTCTGCTTTAGCCAGACTGGGACTCAGTTATGGAATGATTAATACGGAACATGATTTTGAGCAGTATTCTCATATCATTATTCCCGGTGTAGGACATGCGGGGGCAGCGATGGAAAAACTGAACCAAACTGGACTGGTAGACTCCATCAGACAACTCAAAAAACCTGTTTTGGGTATTTGTGTGGGAATGCAATTACTTACTGCGCATTCGCAGGAAGGTAATGCGCAACTGATGAATATTATACCGCTGGAAACGAAACTATTTGATAAAGATCTGGGTATTAAAATTCCTCATATGGGATGGAATAATATAGAGATTAAAAACAATTTACTATTCGAAGGTGTTGAAAATCAGACACAATTTTACTTTGTGCATTCGTACTTTATTGAATATAACGCTATTTTTGAAATAGCAACAGCGACTTATGGTCTGCAATATGCTGCAGCTATACAAAAAGACAATTTTTACGGGGTGCAATTTCACCCTGAAAAGTCGGGCGCTGCAGGCGAACAATTATTATTGAACTTTTCTAACTTAAAACAATAAAATGTACATTATCCCCGCTATAGATATTTTAGATGGTAAAGTTGTCCGCCTCAGAGAAGGTGACTATAACCAGAAGACAGTATACGATGTATCAATTGCCGAAATGATTGAGACTTATAAGTCTAACGGAACTGAATTCATACATATTATTGACTTAAATGGTGCTAAAGGAGATTTCAGTAATCAAGCTGAACTTTTTGATATTATCAAAAAAACGGAAATGCGCGTACAATACGGCGGTGGTATCCGTACCATTGAACAGGTGACTAATTTGCTTGATGCAGGTATCCACCGGGTTATTGTTGGTACACAAGCGATTACCAATCCTGATTTTCTGGCCGATTTAAGCAAAGAAGTAGGTAAGAAATATGATTACGCAAACCGTATCGTCATTGCGATTGATGTACTGGATGAAGTAATCAAATATTCTGGATGGATGGAAAGCTCGCCTATCAAATTAATGGATTACGTTGATAAATGTTTGCAGTTAGGCTTTTTCAGATTCCTTTGTACTGATATTAACAAGGATGGTAAGTTGGGTGGTGCTGCTGTAGATTTGTATAAAAAATTACTGGAACATTCTCCGTTTATCAAATTGATCGCATCTGGCGGAATCAGCTCAATGGAAGATATTGAAGAACTGGCGAAGCTTGAAATCAGATCTTGCGTAGTTGGGAAGGCTATTTATGAAAACCGTATTTCTATCGAAGAGATTAAGGAGTGGAATCTTAAAGCCCTGACTTCTTTATAATCGATGTTAAGCAAACGTATCATTCCATGTCTGGATGTCAAAGATGGCCGGACCGTAAAAGGCGTTAATTTTGTGGATCTGAAGGATGCCGGAGATCCGGTAGAACTGGCCTGGCAATATGCTCAGCAAGGTGCAGATGAACTGGTATTCCTGGATATTACCGCTACCCATGAGCGTCGTAAAACGATGATCGAAATGGTGAAGTCGGTTGCCAGACAGCTCAACATCCCTTTTACCATTGGTGGAGGAATTACAGAGATTGCCGATGCAGAAGCTTTATTGAATGCCGGTGCTGATAAGATTAGTATCAATTCTGCAGCAGTTAAAAATCCACAGCTCATTGCAGATCTGGCTAAAGTATTTGGCGTGCAATTCGTAGTAGTTGCGGTAGATACTAAATTAGTAGCGGGCAGAAATATGGTGCATTTGAACGGAGGCCGGTTAATTACGGAGATCGAAACAGAACACTGGATTAAACAGGCAGAGGATTTGGGTGCAGGAGAAATCCTGTTGACTTCTATGGATCATGATGGTACTAAACAGGGTTTCGATTGTAAACTGCTGAATAGTATCAGTAAAATGATCAATATCCCTGTCATTGCTTCAGGCGGGGCTGGGAAAGTTGAACACTTCACAGAAGTTTTTACCACAACAGGTGTGGATGCGGCACTAGCTGCTTCGGTTTTTCATTTCGGTGAGATCCCTATCCCCCACTTGAAAAATGAATTAAAAAAATACAACATACCAGTTAGGTTATGACTATAGATTTTGAGAAAACCGATGGATTGGTTCCTGTAATCATTCAGGATATACAAACATTGGAAGTGTTAATGTTGGGTTATATGAACCAGGAAGCCTGGTCAAAAACACAACAGGAAGGGAAAGTAACATTTTATTCCCGCTCTAAAAGCCGTTTATGGACTAAAGGAGAAGAAAGTGGCAACTTTTTATATGTAAAAGAGACGCATATTGATTGTGATCAGGATACAATCCTGATTAAAGTTACCCCGGTAGGTCCAACGTGTCATACAGGAAGCAGAAGTTGCTTTAAAACTAACTTCAACCAGAATTTCATCTTTGAACTGGAAAAAATTATCCATGACAGATATGATCATCCTTCGGAAGAATCTTATGTCAGCAAATTACGCAAAAAAGGATTAAACAAGATTGCGCAAAAAGTTGGAGAAGAAGGTGTGGAAACTGTTATTGCAGCATTAAACGAAACAGATGTTGACTTTGTGAATGAGAGTTCTGATCTAATCTTCCACTTATTAGTCTTGTTGAGAGAGAAAGGTAAAACACTGGCCGATATCGGGGTAAACCTGGAAGGCAGACACCGTTAATTATGCTGAAACATTTAAGATCGCTTAGCGGCCATCAAAACCCTATTTATGCCTTAACCAATTCCAGCACAGCCGGCATTTTTTTTACGGGTGGAAATGATAAAGGTGTGGTAGAATGGTCATTGGAAAAGATGTCCTTTGTAAAGGTTTTAATGCCGGTAAAAACCTCTGTTTATAGTCTTCATCAATTTAATGACTTGCTTTTTGTTGGTCAGAGAAGTGGTGAGGTGAGTATATTCGACCTGAACAATCAAATAATTACAACTACTTTTCAAGCCCATGAAAAGCCTGTATTTGACCTGGTAACCATTCCGGCAAAACAGGAATTTTTAACCGCGAGTGAAGATGGGACTGTTGGGGTATGGTCATTGACTGACTTCTCTTTACTTTACCGGATCAGGGTTTCTGCGGATACAGTAAGAGCAATCGCAGTAAGTACGGATGGTTTACAGGCTGCTTTTGGTTGTAAAGATGGTGTTATCCGTATTTATGATTTGCATGATTATAGTTTGCTGCATATATTACAGGAGCATACTTTACCAGTCACTTCTGTTCAGTATTCGCCCGATGGCAAATACTTGATTTCGGGCGGAAGAGATGCACAGCTAAATTTCTGGTCATTGCCAGGTTATCAGTTGCAGCATACCATTCCAGCACACTTATTTAGCGTTTATGGAATTGCATTTCATCCTTCGTTACCTTATTTCGCCACAGTGAGCCAGGATAAGAGCATTAAATTATGGGGTAGTGATGATTTGAAGCTCTATAAAATTCTGAGTATTGAAAAAAACACCCATGGTCATACCCATTCTATCAATAAGCTAATCTGGAGCCTGGATGGTAAATACTTATTAACCACAGGTGACGATAAGTTAGTTATGGTGTGGGAATGGGATTTATAAATCTTTTAATAATCCTGAGTTTGTGACTATAACGTCCAAGTTCAGGATTATAAATCCCCTGATCATCGATAGGGTCAATTCTTACTTTGCCTGAAGCATGAATAATCTGATTTGCATTTAGCATAATACCTACATGTATGATTTTGCCCCCTGCATTATCAAAAAAGGCAAGATCTCCGGTTTGCGCTTGTGGTAAAAAGTTAACAACGTCCCCTTGCTCTGCCTGTTGAGAGGCATCTCTGTGAAGTGCAATCCCATATAGCGCAAAAACAGCCTGTACATATCCAGAACAATCAATACCGAAAAGTGTACGGCCTCCCCATAAATAAGGTGCATTCAGATAAAACAAGGCTGAACTGACAAGTTCCAAGCCAGTAGTTTGTCCTGATACAGTATGAGGCTCAAATAAGACCTGGAATTCTTCTTTACCCAATTTGCAGTATCCATTGCGATAAGCTGGCAGATTACTGGATGCAGCTAAGTAATATGTACTTCCATCGGCCGCAATTACGTGATTACTGACTGCTGCCGGCACTAATGCAGTCCGTTGTTTACAGGCCTCGTATTCGGCTTCGGTAAGCGTCCCGAGCTGTTTAAAGTCTATCCAGCCTTCGTAGCCATCATAGGCATTACGGATCCGCCACCAGGGTTCTGCTTTTTCCAATACCTCCACCTGATCTCCAAATAATAATTGCGTTGTTATTTCGGCCTGATCAGCTGATGATGCTCTGATTGGTGCTACGGCTACCCTGCAAATTGCGAATGTCTGTTCCATAATGAAATCTAGTACTCAAAAGTAAGAATAGTGATTTAGAAAACGACAGGATAAACATTTGATTGATTAATTTGTTATACAAGTATTACATACATTAACGCCAGATATTACATTCCTTAACGCCAGAAATTATGAACCTCCAAAAGATATTAATCGCAGTAGATAACAGCACCTGCTCAGAAAAGGCAGCGAAAACTGGCTACGAACTGGCTAAGACCTTTAATGCAGAAGTTGCCTTAGTCAATATCATTGAGCCGATGCCGGCAACAATCAATCAAGACCTTACTTTAGCGCCGGTTTTTTTGGAAAGTTATGATAACAGTGAAGAGAACAGCCATCAGCTGCTTAAAGAAATAGAAGATACTTATGGTAACGGTATTAAAACTACGTATTTAAGCGTAGTAGACACCGCAGCACATGGAATTATCCAGCAATCTGACGAATGGGGATCTGATCTGATTGTGATCGGAACTTACGGCAGAACGGGATTATATCACTTTTTAATGGGAAGTGTGGCTGAACACGTGGCCAGGAAATCTGCCTGCCCGGTATTGATTATTCCGAACAAAGCAGAAGTATAAAATCTATATAACAGAAAAAGACAAAAGGACGCCTGGGCGTCCTTTTGTCTTTTTCTGTTATATTCAATTAAAGAATTAGTTCTCCTGGTGCAACCAGGCCTTTTTCTTTAATAATTCTTCTTCTGTTTCACGGATATCTTCATCATCCACACAACAATCTACCGGGCACACTGCCGCACACTGAGGTTCGTCATGAAACCCTTTACATTCTGTACATTTATCTGAAACGATATAATATACTTCATCAGAAACTGCTTCCTGAGACGCACCAGCATCTACTTCCTGATCGCCAAAATCAATGATACCATTTAAGTTGGTTCCATCAGAAAATCTCCAGGCTGTGCCTGCGTCATAAATTGCATTATTTGGGCATTCAGGCTCACATGCTCCGCAATTAATACATTCGTCTGTTATTTTAATAGCCATGTCTTCGTATAAATCTATTTGCTAAAGTTACCTTTGCATTGCAAATATAACATTTATACTTTAAAATTACTTCAAACATGTCAATCCTTACCGCTGAAAAGTTAATTATTGCATTCCATAAACTAAGTGATTTCTTAAATCACCCGGGTGATGAATTTAGTAATACGATCGATTCAGCACCTAATCACAATGCCTGGTTTACTGTGGCTGAAGTGCGGAGATCTTTAGCTTCTTTTCAGGAAATGCTTAATCTGCCTGCTTTGGAAAAATGGTTTGAACAAATTAAGGTCAGCCAGCATCCCAAAAAAGTAGGCTTGATCCTGGCAGGAAATATTCCCCTGGTAGGTTTTCATGATATTTTGTCTGTCCTTGCGACAGGAAACATAGCTATTATTAAACTTTCTTCTGCTGATAGCCAGTTATTACCGGCTTTATTGAAACAGCTTATTGAGTTTGAACCTTTATTAGCTGATAGAATCATTTATGCAGAAAGATTGAAAGATTTTGACGCGATCATTGCAACAGGCAGCAACAATACTTCCCGGTACTTTGACTACTATTTCGGTAAAGTGCCTAATATTATCAGAAAAAACAGGAATAGTGTTGCGGTATTAGATGGTAAAGAAAGTATTGCTGAGATCGGGCAGTTAGGCCATGATATTTTTGATTACTTCGGACTGGGTTGCAGAAATGTGTCTAAAATCTATGTTCCTGAAGGTTATGAGATCAAAAACTTCTTTGAACCGCTGGAGCAGTATCAGGACATTATCAATCATTTCAAGTACAATAACAACTACGATTATAATAAATCTATTTACCTGGTCAATACAGTTCAGCATTTTGACAATGGCTTTTTGCTATTGAAAGAAGATGAAGGGTTATCTTCCCCTCTTGCTGTTTTATACTTTGAACACTATAAAAATCTGGATGAATTAAATGAAAAACTGAAAGGGATGCAGGATAATATCCAGTGTGTGGTCACTAATACGGCTCTAAAACTGGATGTGGATTCGGTAACTTTTGGCCAAAGTCAGCATCCTCAGTTATGGGATTATGCGGATAACGTGAATACAATTAACTTCCTGAATAAGTTATAAGTTTCCGCTACAAATTTAAACAGGCGCTCATTTTATCATTTTGAAACACTATTTTTGAACAAAATGTATGTAATCAAAGTAAAAGGTATTGCCAAAATCCCGGATTATGTCCAGCTGAGAGATGATAAATTCACTTTACTGGCTTATTTCAGGGTAGACCGGCCTGATAAATCTCTGGAAAAATTAGGTCTGGGTGACAAGTTGCCTTATATTATGGATATGGTAAAAGATTTACCATTTGGTCAGATTGCAAAATTAGATATTTAAGACATGGCAGGAAACGCAGTTATAAATTTAAAGAACGTAGATGTATTTCAACAAAAACACCTTGTACTCTCTGATGTTAATCTTAACATAGATAAAGGTGAATTTGTATTTCTGATCGGACAGACAGGATCTGGAAAGAGCAGTTTATTGAAAATCATTTACGGTGAACTTCATATCGGTAATGGTGAGGGGGAAATTGCAGGCTTCGACCTTAAAAAGCTGGCCGAGCGGGATGTTCCTTATCTGCGCAGAAAGTTAGGGATCGTATTCCAGGATTTCCAGTTGTTAACAGACCGTACAATTGAAAAGAATCTTGATTTTGTATTGAAAGCAACTGGCTGGAAAGACAAAAAGCTAATTGAAGAACGGATTAAAGATGTACTGGAAAAGGTAGGTCTGCGTTCAAAAATCAGAAAAATGCCACATGAGCTTTCTGGTGGTGAGCAGCAACGTGTGGTTATTGCACGTTCGTTATTAAATAATCCGGATATCATCCTTGCGGATGAGCCTACAGGAAATTTAGATCCTGAAACATCCGAAGAAATCGTATTGTTGCTGAAACAAATCAGCCAGAGCGGTACTGCTGTATTAATGGCTACGCATGATTATCATATCATCCGTACCCTGCCTTCACGTATTATTAAATGTGAAGCAGGTATCGTCCATGATGATGCAACAATCAACTAAGTGTCTGTTTCAAAAAACTGACCATTCCTGACAAAATAATTTCTTTTCAGCCATTCTGTACAGTGTTGTTCAAACAAAACTGACAGCATGGCTGATATACTTCATTGGCAAACCTTTTGAGTTTGCATCATAAAATTCTACTATACCATGTTTAGCAAGAAGAAAACAAACGATACAGAAAATCCTATTACGGAAAATACTGCTGAAGAGCAGTTAAACAAAGAGCTTACAGATGACGCAAATGCGGATACTATCACTGAACCTGTAGAGGAAATCTCTGCTGAAGAGCAATTAAAACTTGATAATGCAGCGTTGAATGATAAATATCTACGCCTTTTTGCTGAGTTTGATAATTTCAAAAGACGTACACAAAAAGAACGTGTTGAGCTTTTACAGACTGCTGGTAAGGATGTAATTATCTCTATGCTTCCTGTACTGGACGATTTTGACCGTGCAAATAAAGCGACTGAAAATGCTACTGATGTGGCTGCGATCCGTGAAGGGATTCAGTTGGTACATACTAAGCTGAAAAGCATTCTGAATCAGAAAGGATTAAAAGAAATGGAATGTGCGAATACTGTTTTTGACACAGACCTTCATGAAGCAATCACTAAAGTTCCTGCCCCAACTGAAGAGTTGAAAGGAAAAGTTATAGATGAATTAGAAAAAGGATACACTTTAAATGACAAAGTTATACGCTTTGCAAAAGTAGTTGTAGGTAGTTAATTATGAGTAAGAGAGATTATTACGATATCCTTGGTGTAAGCAAAGGTTCTTCTCCGGAAGAGATCAAGAAAGCTTATAGAAAGCTGGCTATAAAGTTCCATCCGGACAAAAATCCTGATGACCATACTGCTGAGGATAAATTTAAGGAAGCTGCTGAGGCTTACGAGATATTAAGCAACCCGGAGAAGAAACAACGCTATGACCATTATGGACATGCAGGTGTTGGCGGAGCTTCTGGTGGCGGTGGCGGCTATGGCGGCGGCGGCATGAACATGGAAGATATATTCAGCCAGTTTGGCGATATCTTTGGTGGCGGCGGTGGCGGTGGCAGTCCTTTCGATAGCTTTTTCGGCGGACAGCAACAACGCAGCAGTGGCAGACGCGTAGCTAAAGGCTCTAACCTTCGTATTAAAGTCAAACTTACCCTTGAAGAAATAGCGCATGGCGCAGAGAAAAAAATAAAGGTTAATAAACAGATTGTTTGTAAAACCTGTGATGGTTCGGGAGCTAAGGACAAATCATCTATCAGCACTTGTAAAACTTGTGGTGGCAGTGGTTCTGTTCGCAGAGTAACCAATACCATTTTAGGCCAGATGCAAACTACTTCTACCTGTCCGACTTGTAATGGTGCCGGCTCACAAATTACTTCTAAATGTACATCATGTCATGGTGAAGGAACAGTTCGTGGTGAGGAAACAATTACAATCAATATTCCTGCAGGTGTGAGTGACGGTATGCAATTGAGCATGAGCGGAAAAGGTAATGCAGCCCCTAATGGTGGTATTCCTGGTGATCTGATCATCCTGATTGAAGAAATCCCTCATGAAACCTTGAAACGTGAAGGAAACAATATCGTTTATGATTTACATTTAAGTATCATTGATGCTGCTTTAGGTTACAGTGCCGAAGTACCAACGATTGATGGTAAAGCTAAAATTAAAATCGAGCCCGGTACTCAAAGCGGAAAGTTATTGCGCCTGAAAGCTAAAGGTATTCCTGAAGTAAATTCTTATCACCGTGGTGATCAGATTATCCATGTGAATATCTGGACGCCTAAAGCCCTGAGCAGTGAAGAACGGAATATGCTGGAGAAACTACGTGAATCTCCAAATTTCAAACCTCAGCCAGGTAAAAATGACAAGAGCTTCTTTGAAAAAATGAAAGAGTATTTCGAATAATCGATTCTTGAATATAATTATAAAACAGGCTGTATCTGAATGGATACAGCCTGTTTTTTTATGTGAAAACTTTAGCCGGGAACCGTTGTTTAATTTAAAAAAGGGCTTATGGATGGAATAGCAATAGCAGATTGGAGGATTGGCTGCTCCGGATTTTATTATAAGGAATGGAAAGAAATATTCTATCCTTCCGGCCTTCCTCAAAAGGACTGGTTTAGCTATTATTGTCAACATTTTAATACGATAGAGATTAATTCTTCCTTTTACAAACAGCCTTCTTTAAAAAGCTTTAATACCTGGTACGAGACCAGTCCTGCTGATTTCTTATTTACGGTTAAAGCACCAAGGACAATTACGCATTACAATAAATTTAATGAGGTGGAAGGCCTGGTTACTGATTTTTATGAGGTAATTTCTTCTGGCCTGCGGGACAAATTGGGCTGTGTATTATTTCAAACTCCTCCTTCTTTCACTTATACTGAAGAAAGACTAGCCTTACTATTAAAAAATCTAAATCCGGTCTTTAAGAACGTAATTGAATTCAGGCATGTCAGCTGGTGGAATAATACGGTGATGGACGAGTTTAAAAAACATCACCTGACTTTCAGCGGACTAAGTTATCCTTCTGCCCTACCAGATGGGATTGTTCTATTTAATGATCCAGTTTATTACCGTTTTCATGGCAAGCCAGTCTTATACAAATCGCTGTATACCGGACAGGAAATAATTGCCTTTGCTAAATCAATAATGCCCGGGCCTAAACAAGTATTCGTATATTTCAACAATACCTGGGGCACATCGGCATTAACCAATGCAAAACAATTGATTGCATTGACAGATACAATACGCTGAATCTGTAACATTTTGCCTGATTTTAGTCTAAAGGATAACTAAGAACTAATAAAAGACTAAATGCTTAACGTAAATAATATTGTCAAACAATATGCTACGCATCTTGCACTGGACGACGTCAGTCTGGAAGTGGAGCAGGGAAAGATATTCGGGCTCCTGGGCCCCAACGGTGCAGGCAAAACATCACTCATCAGAATTATTACGCAGATTACAGCGCCAGATAGTGGTGAAGTCATCTTTAACGGCGAACGCCTGAATTCTTCTCATATTGCAAGGATAGGATATCTCCCGGAAGAGCGTGGTTTATATAAAAAAATGGAAATTGGTGAGCAGGTGTTGTACCTGGCCAAGCTCAAAGGTATGCGTACCACTGAAGCTACTAAAAAAGTCAGATACTGGTTTGAGAAACTGGAAATGGGAAGTTGGTGGAATAAAAAGGTAGAAGACCTGAGTAAGGGCATGCAGCAAAAGGTACAATTTGTAGCAACTGTATTACATGAACCTGAACTGATTATTCTGGATGAGCCTTTTTCTGGTTTTGATCCGGTCAATGCAGATATCATCAAGAATGAAATCCTGGAATTGAATAAGAAAGGAGCAACTTTTATTTTTTCTACGCACCGGATGGAATCTGTAGAGGAGTTATGTGATAGCATTGCATTGATTCACCGTTCTAAAAAGATACTGGATGGTTCGGTATCTGATATTAAGGAGCAGTACAGAAATAATACCTATTGGGTTGAGTATGATGGGGAGTATCCTGCGGAGCAGGCAACTGATCTGTTTAAAATACTTCATCAAGAGATACTGCCGGGAAAAACAAGGATTAAGGTTCAGATCAGCGCAGGTAAAACTGCCAATCAGCTTTTATCAGCCTTGCTGCCTGTAGTGAATATTCATCGCTTAGATGAAGTAATCCCTACAATGAACGATATTTTTATTGACCAGGTAAAACTAAAAGATTAACGCAATGAACAAGATTTTACTCATTATACAAAGAGAATACCTAAGCCGGGTCAGAAAGAAATCATTTATCGTCATGACGTTATTAACGCCGATCATTGTCGCAGGATTTTATGGAATGATCATCTATTTTTCTATACAAGGGGCTACCTCGGCCAATAACAGGATTGCAGTAGTAAATGACAATAAAACACTGACTGAAAAAGTCGCTTCTACTAAAAATACAACTTACGTTTATGTCCATAAATCATTGGCGCAAATGAAGGCTAGTCTTAAAGACGAAGACTATGACTACATTCTTTACCTGCCTGAGTTTAGCCTGGACAATCCTGCGGGAATACAACTTTTAGGAACTAAACAGGCTGGCTTTTCCATGAATGGAAAAGTTGTTGACGATGTGGAGAATACCATCAGAATCCAAAAGCTTAAGGAAAGTGGTATTGCGCAAGAAGACCTTGATAAATTAAAAGCTACTGTCAACATTGATAACAAGAAGATAAATCAAGCGGGACAGGAAGAAGATTCGAGTGCCGGTGCAACGACAGTTATTGGCTATGCATCCGGTATCTTGATGTTTACTTTTATTCTGATTTATGGCATTCAGGTAATGCGGGGCGTGATTGAAGAGAAAACAAGCAGGATTATTGAAGTGATGATTTCTTCTGTCAAACCTTTTCAGCTGATGATGGGAAAAATCATTGGTATTGCCTTGGTAGGATTGACACAGTTTGTACTTTGGATCTTATTGACAGTTACGATTTCAACCGTAGCGGTCCAAGCTTTTACAGGCAATAAAGAATTGCAGCAAAGTACTGTTTCTGCAGTACAATCAAAGACGGGAACTTCTATCGGAAAAAAGGTGGCAGACGATGGCCCGGTTGCTTATATCCAAAAGAGCATGGCAAATCTTGATCTGACAAAAATCCTGCTTGTTTTTGTATTCTTTTTTATTGGTGGCTATTTATTTTATAGCGCTCTTTATGCGGCAATTGGATCGGCTGTGGATAGTGAAACAGAGACACAGCAGTTTGTGATGCCAATTATGATGCCGCTTACTTTGAGTTATGCGCTATCTTTGAGCGTTGTGGTGAATGATCCTTATGGGCCTCTTGCTTTCTGGTTATCGATGATACCATTTACTTCTCCTATTGCAATGATGGTCAGGTTACCTTATGGTGTGCCCGACTGGCAGCTGGCTTTGTCTATGGGTTTATTGATTACTGGCTTTATAGGGACTGTATGGGTAGCTTCAAGAATATACAGAGTGGGCATATTAATGTACGGCAAAAAAACCAGTTTGAAAGAAATGTTAAAGTGGTTTAGTTACAAGAATTAAAAATTCAGCTACCAGAATTAAAAATTAACAAGAAAAGACAGGATTAACGAAACGGATGAAAGCAGCGGTTATTGATTTAGGAACGAACACTTTTCACTTAATTATAGCTGATCTTACACCTTTAGGTGTAGAGGTCATTTACAAAACTAATTTACCTGTCCAATTGGGCCAGGGAAGGATCAATGAGAACTTGATTATACCTGAAGCTTTTGAACGCGGAATAGAAGCACTAAAGGGCTTTAAAAAAGAAATAGACGCGCAACAGGTCACTATTGTCCGCGCAACTGCAACTTCTGCGGTACGCAGTGCTGGAAACGGAAAAGATTTTGTCATTGCCGCTCTTAGAATAGCCGGAATAGCTATTGAGGTGATTAGTGGGGAGGACGAGGCTGCTTATATATTTAATGGTGTAAAAGCAACAGGCGTAATCAATCAGCAGTCGTTGATTATGGATATTGGCGGAGGAAGTACGGAGTTCATTATTTGTAACCAGGATGGCCCCTTATGGAAGAAAAGTTATAATATAGGAGCCGCAAGATTATTACAGGCTTATTTCCATTCTGATCCGATTAGCAGTGAAGACCAGTCTGCGATACAAAAGCATCTTGATCAGGAGCTGGCAGATCTGCTGGCTGCCTGTCAAAAGTATCAGCCGCATGTTTTGGTGGGGTCTGCTGGTGCATTTGAGACTTTCGCAGCAATGTTGCTTGAAGGTATTGATCTGAAAACAATAAGTTCGGCTTCTTTTGACATTGAACAGTACCGAAGCCTTGCTGAAAGGCTGATTGCTTCTGCACATGCAGAAAGGGTTTTAATGCCAAACCTGATTCCACTCAGAGTGGATATGATTGTCATCGCCGCCATCCTGACCAATTATATGCTGGACCAAACAGGATTAAAAGCAATCAGCTTATCTACTTATGATTTGAAGATGGGTGTATTATACCGGATCTGGGCAGATCAGAAGTTTGAAAGTTCTAAGTAAAGCTTTTCTGTTGGTAGTCCCATTACATTGGTATAAGAGCCTTCAATACGTTCTACTGCGATAAAGCCCAGCCAGTCTTGTATGCCATAAGAGCCTGCTTTATCCAGTGGATTATAGTGCATGATATAATGTTCTATTTCTTCTGTGCTGAGGGTTCTGAAACGCACTTCTGTTTGATCAAAAAAGGTTTTAAGCTTGTCTTTATAAGCCAGGCTTACTCCTGTATAGACCTGATGACTGGTGCCTGATAGCTTTTCGAGCATAACTTTAGCATGTAATGCATCTGCCGGTTTACCTAAGATCTCTCCATTGCAGGCAACGATAGTATCGGCAGTAATGACCAGGCTTGTTAAACGTTCTTCCACAAATGCCATTGCTTTCTTCTCCGAGATGTAACAGGCAATTGCATCCGGGGAAAGCTGTTCAGGATAACTCTCGTCTACATCTTTTAATAACACCTTAAAATCAAGCCCCATTAATTGCATCAGTTCTTGTCTGCGAGGTGATTTGGAGGCTAGAATAAGGGGAGTCGTTTGCTTGTACATATGAATATATTTTGGGCAAAAATAATAAAAGCGGCCCAAAGCCGCTTTTATTATTTTCTTTATTTGAAAGCTGATATAAATTCAGCTATCGAATTTATATCACTATTGGTTCTCTGCTGGCTGACCGGTCCCCTGGCCTCCCATTCTGTTTTTCATTGCTGTTCTTCTTTCTTCCAGAAAAGTATCATAAGCTTTCTTTTGATCATCAGTTAATACTGCTTTAATCTTTTCATTGTTACTTTGCATCAGCGTCATCATTTTAGTACGCATAGCTTTTCTATCGTCACCAGCATCTTCGCGGGCTTTGTTCATCTGCGTATTCTGATCCAGCAATATATCATGAACTTTGGTTTGCTGATCAGCAGTCAAAGTTAATTTCTCAGTTAACTGCGCAGTAGACTTTGTTGCTCTTTCTTCTGGTGTTCCGTTACGGTTACCGCCTTGTGCATGTGCAAAAGTTATTACACTGAATAACATTCCGCAAATCATCAATAATTTCTTCATATCTATTCTTTTTTTAGAGATAGAGTCAAAAGTAAAAGGAAGGTTTAAAATTCTTGTGTAACTTATTTACTGGAATCGGCAGCAGAAGGATTGGCATCAAACCATTTCCCCTGTATTCTCAATACTTTTTCAATGACATCTCTCGCCGCTGTCTGACCACCTTTAAATGGGGAGATATATTCGGAGATTGCTTTGATATCTGAGCAGGCATCTGAAGGACAGGCAGGAATACCGACCAGCTTCATTACATTCAGGTCAGGAAT
Source organism: Pedobacter sp. UYP1 (assembly GCF_040547305.1). NCBI lineage: Bacteria > Pseudomonadati > Bacteroidota > Sphingobacteriia > Sphingobacteriales > Sphingobacteriaceae > Pedobacter > Pedobacter sp. UYP1. Next base: position 179,845 of record NZ_JBEPPL010000007.1, read on the forward strand.
ATCATCTCCCATATACAGCACTTGTCTGGGTTTAATATTATAGATTTCCAGATAATCGTTGAAGATCTCAACTTTATCGGATACGCCTAAAAACACATCTGGTATCCCCAGACCTTCAAAGCGTTTTTCCATCGCCTGACCACGGCCTCCGGAAATGATACATACATGGAATCCTTTTTTAACGGCCAGCTGTAAAGCATAGCCGTCTTTAATATTGAAAGTACGCATGAGCTCTCCGGAATCGGTTGCTATAACATCACCGTTGGTTAAAACGCCATCGACATCAAAAACAAATGTGGTAATTCCTTTAAGTTTCTGCAGTAACATCTAGTCTTGGTTATCTCTCCATTCATAAACCCAGGCAGACTGGATTTGCTCCAGGTGACCTTCATTGCTTTCTTCTCTTGTACCTTTGAAATTAGGCAGGGAAAGAACCCAGTCCACTAATTCAGTAAACCTGATCCGGTAGATTTTAGATTCATTAAAATCATCTCCAAACTTTTCATATAATTCCTGAGCAATATCCTCGTGATCCTGCCAGTGAATAGGTAAAGCAAACTTATCCTGCATGTTTTCTTGTTTTATAATTTATTAATGGCCTAAAAATTCTGATTGGTTAGGAATAGTAACCTCGATATTTCCGTTGATCACTATACACTGGCAACCTAATCTGGAAGAGATCTTCGGACTTACTGCCCTGTCAATGAAATCTTCTTCTTTATCAGATATTTCCTGAATGTTATCCATTCCCTTAGTCACATATACATGACAGGTACTGCAACCGCAAACACCGCCGCAGTTATGTTGTAAATCTATTCCATTATCCAAACAGACTTCCAGCACTGATTCTCCGCCTGCAATTGGCAACTGAATTTGTGCTTTACCCTTTTCTTCAAAATTGACTGTTAATTGATAAATATTCATAATTGTTTTCAAAAATAAGCAGCAAAAACCGCAATCCTGTTATAGATCAGTTTTTTTAATGCTATTACTTAATGTTTGGTAGATTTTCTGCAATCCGGGCGTGCCGCTCAGTAAATCAAGATGTCTTTTTATAGTTTCCTGGTCATTTCGGATAGCCGGGCCGGTTTGTGCTTCAGCTGGCGCCGATGACTGCACTTTTTCGGCTGTTTCCAGGATTAATGGTTTCAATAAATCAAAATTCAGCTGATGCTGCTCCAGCAATTCACTGCTCAGTTGATAGAGGTGATTGGTGAAATTAGAAGCAAAAACGGCTGCAACATGTAAAATAGCGCGCTGCTGAGAGGTAACTACGGAGACCTTTGAGCTTAATAACTGAGCGATGATTTTAATCTTCTCTAAGGTATCTTCCCGATCTGCTTCAATACATAAGGGCACACGGGTCATATCTACTGCTTTTGATTTAGAGAAGGTTTGCAAAGGATATAATACACCGTAACCATTTTTTACTGCAGATAATACACGCATTGGGGTTGCCCCTGAGGTATGTACGACAACGCCCTTTACCTCTGTTAAGTGCGCCGCAACTGAAGCGATCGCACTATCTTTTACGGCAATCACATAACAATCAGCAGAACGATCCAGTTCGTCCCAGTTGCTGATTGGCGTTGCTTTAGTTAAAGCGGCAAGGATTTCTGCATTTCTGCTATCCTGACTCCAGACTTGAACAATATCAGCTCCGATAGCTTTGAAAGCGATTGCGAGATGCGTCGCCACATTTCCAGAGCCTATACAAACAATATTCATGGAGAGTCAGTTTAAATTTCCCTGGTAAAAATACTTTTAATTAAACCGATTTGATCTCTTTTTGTCTTCTGATGATAGAAATTACAAATCCAATCACCATGACAATTAAACCAACCCAATATAAATTGATATAAGGGAATTCGATAGATTTAAACACGACCCAGTCTTTGGATTGTTGTGGTTTTTCAAATACTTGCAACTCCACTTTTTTCTGATCAGGTAGTATTTTGGTAAATCTCAGTCTTAAACCTAATTCAGGAATATTACGTGCAAAATCGAATGTGTTATTTCCCTTAACCAGGAAGATTGGTTCAGTTTTATAAATCTTACCATTCAGGTTGATTTCCAACGGAAGCCCTACTGCAATATCGCCTTCTGCTAAAGCCAGGCTCTTTGCTGTTGGTTTGAAGTTAAGATCCTTCACAGTGATAATGCCACTGCTGGTATGCAAGGTATCACCCGTACTTACGGTAACTACCCTTGGTTTTTTATAATTCTGCTCATCACTCTGTGCATCACTATCTGCATGCGCATCCTTTTTATCAGGAGCACTGGTAATGTGCGTGTACACATCATAAGTCAGGTAATGTTTCGTATCCGGAGATGCAATCAGACCCATTTTCTCATTGATCTGAACACGTGGGTTCAAGTTGAAGTCTTCTTTAAGTTTGCCTGTTTTCTCATCAATCACTTTAAAGTTCAGCGTATAATAAGTATTAGGGGCTATCGTAGTGTCGTTTGTATAAGTTACTGTAAAACGTCCCATTTTTTTAGGTTCGTTTTTGTACAACACCATATTCTCACCTGGTTTTTCTACTTTTTCAAAGTCTTTTACCGGGATAAAGTTTGTTGCATTGATAGATACCGGTTTACTTGTTGCCGCAGCAACCAGTGCACCTACTAATAGCAAGGCAAAACCGATATGTGCAACTGCTGCTCCTACTAATTTACCTTTACCACTGAATCCTTGGGTTAGCACACGTGCATTGGATAAAATAGCGAACATGCAACTGAATGAAAGTAAAATATAAATCAGGTTGTTATAGACATTAGTGATATAAACAAACCCTGCTGTAACCACAATTGCAATGATCAGTGTAGCCACCAGACTGCTGTAGAATTTACGGGTATCGGTACGTTTGTATTTTAAGAATTGGGAGAAACCAGATATCATAGTAATCAGGATAGCAAACGGAGCCTGCCATTGATTGTAATACTTGATTGCATCAATTGGGGGTGCAAAATTAGTTCCGAAAGCTTTATTGAATACAGGAACAGAGGTAGAAAAAATAACCTGGATACAGGCAACAGTTACCACAAGCGCACCAATGAACATCCAGAATTCTCTTGAATAAGTTTCTTCGTCTTTATTGGTAATTGGCAATTCTTTCCAGCGTAAAACAATCAGAACTACCGGAATAGCCAGGAATACTACGTTGTAAAGGATCAGATGACCGAACATCCCCAAATCTGTGAACGAGTGTACTGAGGTTTCTCCAAGAATACCGCTTCTGGTTAAGAAAGAAGCGTATAATACCAGGATAAAACTTACCAGAACCAATGCGATAGAAGTAAAGAAAGCATGACCAGTATTTTTGAAAGCAATCATGACATGGACTGCGCCAATTAAGGTTAACCATGGAATTAATGATGCATTTTCAACCGGATCCCATGCCCAGAAGCCACCAAAGTTCAACGCTTCATAAGCCCAGAAAGAACCCATGATAATTCCTGTACCTAAAACCATTACAGCAAACAGCGCCCATGGCATAGCAGGTTTTACCCATTCTTTATATCTTTTTTGCCATAGACCAGTGATTACATAAGCAAAAGGAACAATCATACTCGCAAAACCAAGGAATAAGGTTGGCGGGTGAATTACCATCCAATAGTTCTGAAGAAGTGGGTTTAAGCCTCTTCCATCAGTAATGAATTTAAGATAGTTTTTATAGTTTTCAGCATCGGCAAATACAACCGGTGCCATGTCTTTCAGGTTTACAGCATCTCTTAACAGGATAAAAGGAGAACTTCCGATACGTTCACCGAAGATTTGAACGCCTAATAGCATGGAAGTTAAAAATACCTGTGAGAAAGCAACAACAGTCATTACCCCAGTTTCCCAGGTTCTTGCTTTCCAGATCAGGATTGTTCCTAAAATAGCTTGCCAGAATGCCCAAAGCCAGAAACTACCTTCCTGCCCTTCCCAGAATGCGGAAACGATATAATATACAGGGAGCGTTTTTGAAGAGTGAGAATAAACGTAATAGTATTCGTTGTAATGATTCAGGATCAGATAAAACAGTGTAACCCCAATTCCAATTACACTAAAGAGATTAGTTAAAAATGCTATTCTCCCCAAACGTTGCCAGGATTTATCTGCAAGGTCTTTATTGCGGGTCGCAAAGAAATAAGAAATCGTTGAAAGTAGTGCAGCGGCAAACGCTAAAACAATAAAAAACTGCCCAACTTTGCCGGGGAGGAGGGTTTCTCCTGTGAATTGTATGTCCATTAAAATTATTTGTATTGTTTAACCTGTCCGTCCTGCTTTATCTCTACTAGGTCGTTATTATATTTAGAGGGGCACTTCATTAATATTTTAGAGGCGTAAAAAGTGCCTTTATTCATCTTACCGATCAGTACGAGCTTTTCAGAACGTTCAAAGTCTTGTGGTTTGGTCCCACTATAAATAACTTTCTCAATATCACCTTTTTCATCTTTCATGTAGAAAGAGAAATGGTTAGCATCTTTTAAGGCGTCATAATAAGTTCCCTTTTCTTTTGCCCAATGGCCCATTACGTGAAACTCTCTGGAGTCTTTAGCCGCTTCTGTAAAGGTCGAATAGTTACTGGTATCAGCATTTAAGCTGACCAGGAAACAAACACAGATAGCAATTGTAATTAAGCCAATAATTGCACTTTTTTTCATGAGAATATATCGTTTTTTGTCAAAATTGATGTTTGCAGCTATACGTTATTAAAAAAATGTATTTGCTGCCTTTTCATGGTTAAAACATAAACTGGCTCCGCCAATTTAAACAGGACATAGCTTGCTTACACGAGCCTCCTCTCCTAACCCATTAAAAGAGTACACAAAGATAAAAAATATAAGTACCTAAAGCCCGTTACATGCCGGCTAATACTTTAGATGACAAAATATTGATAGTTGGCTGACAAATAAACGACATAATGCCAGAAAAAGTAATTGTACTGGCAGGCATTCTGCTACTTAAGGTACTCGTTCTTAATTAATTGAGGCAGTTCTTTTCTGACATGCATGACTTTTGGTTTAGAGACACTTCTGATGTAAGGATCCCATAAATTACGTTCATAATAATCCTGATGTGAACTTTCTGCGGGATAAAAGACCTGAAATGGTTCCAGTTCTGTAACAAAACTATCGGCATAGTATTTGGCTGCTTGCATCTCTGCCATAACTTTGGCAATTGTCTTTCTTTCTTCAACGCTGCGATAAAAAGCAATCGACCGGTAATCATTTCCTACATCCGGCCCCTGCCTGTTTAATTCAGTAGGGTCATGCGCGAGGAAAAAAGCATGAAGGAGTTGGGTATAAGAAATTACTGCTGGATTGTAATAAACCTGAACTGATTCTGCATGACCAGTATTTTTACTCAAAACGTCTTCATAGGCAGGATTTACAGTACTCCCCCCCGCATAACCACTGATGACTGTATTTACACCTTTCAACTGAATCATACTCTCCTGCATTGCCCAGAAACATCCTCCGGCAAAAGTGGCTACAGCCTCATTTGATTTACGTACAGGTAAAACGGCAAACCCGTTACTACTTGCTATTTGCTGCTTCCTGTCTGAGCAGGAAACAAAAAACAAACTGATCATTGCTAAACATATGGCTGTTCTCATAGCTGGATGATTATAAGAATCATTCCTCCATACTAATATACGAAAACCCGGTTGTGCAGATTTCAATCAGAATGTCATATAAACGGGAAACAAAAAATCCGCAACGTTTTACACGTTGCGGATCAAATATTAAGTTAGTCGCGGCTTATGGCCAGATACCTAAGTTCATGTAAGAAACAGCAATTTTGTCGATTGAACCAACAAAAGCAGCAGTTCTTAAAGTCTGGATACCAGGTTTAGTCACAAGAGTCTCTCTTATTTCATGGTAAGAATGAATCATTGTATCCTCTAATCCTGAATTTACTAATTCTAATTCAGAAGCACCTTTAACAATCATCAAACGGTGTTCAGCAGGGATACTCTGACCTGTCAGGCTTTCCAGTGTATTGATCAGATTAGCATTTGAGTTTTCTGCATAACGTTTCTCCATACGGCCAAAAGCCACGTGAGAAAGGTTTTTCAACCACTCAAAGTAAGAAACAGTTACACCACCTGCGTTACAGTACATATCAGGAATGATAATACCACCCATTTCAGTGAAGATTTCTTCAGCTTCAGGAGTACATGGTCCGTTTGCACCTTCAGCGATAATTTTCGCTTTGATGTTTCTGATGTTTTCTGCAGTGATTTGATTTTCTAATGCCGCAGGGACAAGGATATCACATGGTTGCTCTAATCCTTCCATAGAATTTTTAAATTCTTTGGCTCCAGGGAAACCTAAGATTGAACCTGTCAGTTTACGGTGTGCAAACACTTCATCAACATTCAGTCCGTTCTCATTATAAATAGCACCTTCAAACTCACAAAGGCCAACAATGGTAGCACCAAATTCAGTAAGGAATTTTGCAGAGTGATACCCTACGTTTCCTAATCCCTGAACGATAACTCTTTTATCATCCAAACCAGCTTTAAGACCGATTTTGTGCATGTCTTCTGTTACTCTTACACACTCTCTTACTGCATAAGCAACACCACGGCCGGTAGCTTCCTTACGTCCGCGGATACCATGTAAAGCAATTGGCTTACCGGTAACACAACCTAACGCATCCAGCTGACCTGGGTTCATTGTCATATATGTATCAGCAATCCAGCTCATTTCACGTTCTCCGGATCCATAATCGGGAGCAGGAACGTCAATACCAGGACCGATGAAATTCTTTTTAATCAATTCTGTAGTATAACGACGGGTGATGTTTTCCAACTCACCTGTTGTATAGTTTTTTGGCGTAATTTTAATTCCACCTTTTGCACCACCAAAAGGAACATTCACGATTGCACACTTATACGTCATTAGTGCCGCCAATGCCATTACCTCATCTTCATTAACCATTTCACTGTAACGAATCCCTCCTTTGGTAGGACTCATGTGGTGAGAGTGTTCAACACGCCATGCATCAATTACTTCGAATCCATTTCCTCTGCGGATTGGAAACTGGAAACGATAAACACTGTTACAAGCTTTAATTTGGGATAGTAAACCCTCTGGGTGACCGGTGAATTGTGCTGCGTTATCAAAGTTTTTACAGACATCTGTAAAAAAATTTGTCTCGTTTGCTGTAGTAGCCATTATTTGATTTTTATGAATTTGAATTATGTTCTTATTCTTATACCTGCAAAATTGCACTAAAAAAAACGATTAATACAAATTAATAATTGCTTAGTGTAAGTGAAACACCTCATTAAAAATCACTCAAAAACCTGTGTCAAAGGCTTTAAAATAATTTTTTACCTTAAGATTTTTTTTCTAGTTTTTTTAATCTGCGATCAATTGAGAACAGGAAAAAGATCAGTCCCAGTAAAATAACTGCCACGCAAACAACAACAACGTAAATTTTTTCTGATCCCGCAAGTGTATCGGTGATCGCAGAAGTCTGATCCTGTGCAAAGAGTTGCAGTGTAACCATTAACATCAGAACTGTAGTGATAAGTTTTTTCATCAGATTATATTTGTTTTTTTCGAAGTCTTTATTGTTTTTTAATTGAACTCAAGAGCACTTCGTGGTTTAACGGTTATGAAGCTATCATGATTTTATTTACATTTCGTTGTGCGATTTGAAAAATCATGCTGGTTTCATCAGATTATATTTTATACTGTTTTGTTTTTTTCTATAGCAGATACCCTGAAAAGTAAGGTATATATCCAGTAACCGATTAATATCCAGCCTAAACATGCAGGGTAAAAAACCATTCTCATATGGCTGTCAAGGTCATAAGCATTAAATCCAGGATTCCCTCCGTTACCCGGATGCAGTGAATCTGATAATCTTGGCAATACAAAAAGCAGTACTACCATCATCGGGAAGGCAAAAATATTATAGATTGCAGCAATCTTAGCTCTTTTCTGATCTTCATCAATTGCATTTCTCAGTACCAGGTATGCAAAATACAATAAGAGTGCAATCGCAGCAAAATTCTGTTTCACATCAAAGCTCCAGGCTTGTCCCCAGGTAAATTTAGCCCAGATAGCACCAGTGATAATACCAAGTATACCAAATAACACACCCGCATTTACACTTTGCACCGCTTTCATGTCATGCTCCTCGTTATTATTGCTCAGATATTTTATACTATGATATACAGAAACACTAAAAAGAACGATCATACTAAACCACATTGGAACATGGAAGTACAGATTTCTGATACTTTGATGCAATATAGGTAAAGCAGGAACTGAAGCCAGGAAGCCAGCTACTGTAGAATAAACTACCAGTACCGCTCCCAAAATTTTCCACCAGGATTTATACATTTATTTCAGATTTAAGGTCGCTTGTTAAACCAATTACAACTCAAAACGATCGGCTCAATTTTGCGAGTTCAAAGGTAACAAAGCTTTATATATTTTAGTTAATTTTTTAAATGCTCCACAGCCTTCTTAGTCCCGCCATAAGTATGGGAACAACATCAATGAAAACACGGCTACCAGCACATTGATAATCAAAAGAATCCCTATTTCATCCAGACTCACACTTCTGTCAAGTCCGTCAATTGCATTTTTACTCAGCTTGATTAATACAGTAATCACTGGTATAATTACCGGAAAACTTAAAATTGCCATCAACATTCCGCCATTGCCAGCTTTCGAAGCTATCGCCGAAATCATAGTAAAAATGGTCGAAAAGCTCAGACTTCCAAGAACCGTAGCGACCAGATAGAGCCCCATATCTTCTGGCACATAGTCAAATACAAGCGTATAAAAGCCCAAAGCAATCAACGTAAGCAGCAACATCAAAAAGATATTGTAAATAGTTTTGGAGATAATCAATGCCAGCGGACTTGCAATCGTATAGATATACAACTGCCTCCCCTTGCTCTCCTGAAGAAAACTCTTGGAAACCGCATTAATAGAAGCAAACAGCATGATGATCCAGAATAAAGCATTCCAGGTTACCCCTCTTAAAGAAACAAAAGAAAGAAAACAGACAAATACAGTAGATACGACATAAAGCACTACCCCATTTAATGCATACTTTGAGCGCCACTCCAGCAACAACTCTTTCCCAATTAAAAACTTAACTTCCTTTATTAACTGCATTCCGGCACAAATATAATTTTATGGATTGTTTTTTCACCGAAGGAGCGGCATTTACCGCTCAAATATTAATTATATTGTACTTCTATGATAAAAGGGAGAGTTTTAAACCTCTGAAAGCGGAACTTCCGGTATCTCCTGAATAATAATAACCTTCTTTCTTACCGTAATTAAAGGCAATACACCTGCTAAAATTACAAACCAACCCCATTTATACTTCACCATACCCGAAGCAAGGTTGATTAATTTCCTGAAATGTATAAAGCTAAAATAATCATGCGATTTAAACCAGACAGCCGATAGTGTTAAGATAACCATTAGTATAGCTGCCCAGCCGCAGGCCCTTATTAATCCCGTTTTATTAAAAAATGCACCTAAGAAAGCCATGACAACAATCAGATAAAAAACAGTTCCCAAAGATTGATCTATACCGAAATAGTTCCAGTTTCCAATAACAGGTACGTGTACCAGAGGGCACATCCCTCCTGCAGCGAGTAATAAGGCACCAATAACACCTTGAATCTTCATAAAAAAAGCGTATTTTAAATAAACAGCTACAAAAGTATCATCTATTTACTGAATTCGGTCTAAGATATTACACAAATACTTCTTTTGGCCCATGAAAAGTTAATTGTTCTTTCAATGGATATGGTAAAAACGAGAAAGGCCAGGTTTCCTGACATTGGCCACCTCTTCAGGTGAGCACCGACAGGAAACCTGGCCTTTCTCATTTTTTATAATTCTTACTTTCCTGGATCAATTCCCATTTTATCTGCAAAATGTGCACAATAATCTCTTAAATCTTCGATAATCAAAGTCTCGCCGGTTGCCTTTAAGAAACTATCACCCATGGTCTGCAAAGTCTCATAAAAGAACCTTTTCATCTCATCTACAGGCATATCCTTAGTCCAAAGATCTATCCGCATCGAATTCTTATAATTATGGTCCCACAGCGCTAACATCATAGATTTCACAGGAACTTTTTCCTGCGTTTCCGCGTCTGTAGATTCCCACATCAAATTTTCCGGGACATTATTATCATCAAGCTCAACCGTTATTTTAATTTCTGCTGTTTTCATTCCAATGTAATTCTTGTTTTCGTTTTCTATTAATTCAAACCTCTGCTAAATATTACCCTAAACTAACCCTTAGAATAACCATCAATACCACAGTGAAGATGATCAAAGCACACTCCACTATCCATAGTTTGCCGAGCAAAGGTATAAACTTCCGGAAAATCAGATCTGAAATGAAAGCAATAATTGCAGTTAAAACACAAAGACCTATTAATAATCCATTCACTCCCTTTTGTACAGGAAGCTGCTTATCCGGGCTAAAGAAAAGCAGTAAAGCAAATACAATACAACCCGAGCTCACAATATTTAAAGGCGTTAATTTCAAGGCTAGGTTTTTTTGAATTTTCTTTTCTTCCAGGCCGGAGTTTTATCCATCTTCTTTTTTGCAGAAGCCGCAGCGGCCGCAGCAATTGCAGCAGCATGTTTCTTCTCATGGAAAGCGCCCTTGAAATCAGGGTCATCTTTCCTTTTCTGATTATCGATTTCCCTGGCAATATACTGACGCTCTTCATATGGAGTCTCCTCTACAAAAACCTCTTTCGGAAGTTCCAGAACCGGGATAGTCTGACGCATCAGTTTCTCAATCTTTTTAACATAATACATTTCTGCTTCTGTACAGAAAGTAAGTGCATCTCCTTTTGCATAGGCTCTTCCGGTACGGCCTATACGGTGAACATAATCCTCAATAATAATTGGAACATCAAAGTTGATTACATGACTAACCTCAGCTACATCAATTCCACGGGAAGCAACATCCGTAGCTACCAGTACACGAATATTACCCTCTTTAAAACTATTAATCGAATTAATTCTTGTATTCTGACCCTTATTCGCATGGATTACCCTGACCTCGGCAGCACCATACCTGCGCTCAATAAAACTAAAAATATTATCAGCTACAGTTTTGGTCTTACAAAAGATAATCAGACGCTTAAAATCTATCTCATTCTTCAGTAAATGCTGTAAAAGGTTGATTTTGGTCTTGAAATTCGGAACCTCATATAAGCCCTGCGTAACAGTTTGTGCCGGAGTAGCCTGCTGGCCGACCTCAATAATCGTAGGGTTTTTCAGGAAATCACCAGCAATCTTATGAACAAGGTCACTCATGGTAGCCGAGAAAAGTAAATTCTGCCTTTTACGCGGTACAACTTCCAAAATCCTGTGAATAGAGCCAATAAAGCCCATATCCATCATTTTGTCTGCCTCATCCAATACCAGGAATTTCAGATATTGTGTATTAATATGTCCGGCAAGATAAATATCCAGGAAACGGCCCGGAGTAGCGATAATAATATCTACACCAGCTTTTACCTGTTCTATCTGCGTTTTCGGACCAATTCCCCCGAAAATAACTACGGAACGTAAATCTGTATATTTTGAAAATATTTTGACATGCTCAGCAATCTGCATCGCTAATTCGCGTGTTGGCGCAAGAATTAAAGCACGCGCTGCATCGCCCTGAGCATATTTAAGCTGCATTAATATAGGCAGCACATAAGCTGCCGTCTTTCCTGTTCCCGTCTCGGCAATCCCAAAAATATCTTGTCCCGATAAAACCGGTGCGATTGCTTTTTCTTGTATTGGAGTAGCAACCGTAAACCCTGCATCAGCGACAGCATTTAAAATCTGTCTGTTAAGGTTGAACTCTTCGAATGTTTTTGGCATTTTGCAAATATAATATAATTAATAGGAAGCTAATTAAGAGCTTCTTTAAATGTTATTTCTATAAATAAAGGGGGAAGGAGAAACTGACACTAATTTCTCACAGAATGGCTTATATTTTTTCATACGTTCCTTTTCTAAAAGGAACGTATGAAAAAATATAAGCCAGAAGTAATTGTCTATCTTAAAAACACGCAGACAGGTACCTCAAAAAATTATAAATTGAAAACTGGTTATGCTTCAACAGCAGCAACCTGTACTCTTGCCTTTAAATTTTTGAATTGGTAATCAGGAATTAAATCTCTTTTTTCATGTACCTGGGTAAATTCAAAAGATTCTTCAGTTTCTAAAGCTGTGATTGCATCCTTCGCTTTATTGTAAGAACATCTGAATAACTCACCAGAATCAGTTGCTTTTCCACTTTTCTCTACCAGGTAGTTTACTTTGTTTTCACTTAGTTTTTGCTGAATCTTACGTTCGCTTCTTCCTTGTGTAGTCGTTCTTGCATCAAATAAAAGAACCCAGTCATCAAAACCTGCATATCTGGTTTTAGGCATGTTTAAGCTTTTGATTCTGTCAATGATATTACTTGTAGAACCCACCTTAATCAAAGTTCCTTTTCTTGAACCAGCAATGTAAATAAAACCAGCTTCATGCTCTCTCAATAAAATTGCAATTTTTCCTGTTTCACATTGCGGACAATGACCCCCGATAGTTTTGAAATTATGATTATCATCTTTAGTACAACCAACAGTGTTGTATGCGAAGACGGTATTTGTCTCAGACATACGCTGCTTTAGCTCTTCTGTCATCCCCTCTCCTTGTGCGTCAAACAGCAAATCCGCTGGGATTTTGTGTTTTTTTATAAAGCTTTCCTGTGTCTTGGTTAATACGTGTTTAATAGTCATTTCCAAAATTAGTCATATTAATTGGTTTTAAATCAGTTAAGACTATAACTAGTATAAAAATAATCGTATATTTAACACTGCCTTTCACTTTGGCAATCGTAATGATGGCTAAAAATATTGCTTCAAAATTCTTAGATTTGGCAACATGAACACCATCCTTATAAAAGCCGCAACCTTAGTTAACGAAGGAAAAATTTATGTTGCGGACGTATTTATCAAAGACGGATTAATTGAAGAAATCAGTCCGGTAATAAACAGATCCGCCGATCAGGAAATCAATGCAGAGGGGTTACACCTTTTACCAGGTATGATTGACGACCAGGTCCATTTCAGAGAACCGGGTTTAACCCACAAAGCAGATATCTTTACCGAGAGCATGGCGGCAGTTGCCGGAGGGATTACCTCCTTCATGGAAATGCCGAATACAGTCCCGAATACACTTACACAAAGCCTGTTAGCTGACAAATATAAGATTGCTTCAGAAATGTCACTGGCCAACTATTCCTTTTTCATGGGTGCTTCCAACGATAACATCGAAGAAGTCCTGAAAACTGATCCGGCACAAGTATGTGGTATTAAAGTATTTATGGGTTCATCAACAGGAAATATGCTGGTTGACAATGAACAAGTGCTGGATAATATTTTTAGAGAAGCCCCAATGCTGGTTGCTACACACTGCGAAGATGAGCAGACTATCAGAACCAATATGGCTGCCTTCAAAGAAAAATACGGAGAAAATATTACCATAGACATGCATCCGCTGATCCGCAATGATGAAGCTTGTTATATTTCTTCGTCAATGGCTGTTTCTCTGGCTAAAAAACACAATACCAGATTACATATCCTGCACATTTCTACGGCAAAAGAAATCGCTTTATTCGATGCTGTAACCCCATTAAAGGATAAAAGGATTACTGCCGAAGCCTGCGTTCACCACCTTTGGTTCAGCGATCAGGATTACGCAACTAAAGGAAATCTGATTAAATGGAATCCAGCTGTTAAAACTGCAGCAGACCGTGATGCTATATTGAAAGGTGTATTAGATGGCCATATCGATGTGATTGCCACCGACCATGCCCCCCACACTATTGAAGAAAAAGCACAAACTTATCTGAAAGCCCCTGCTGGAGGTCCGCTGGTACAACATGCACTTTCTGCACTGCTGGAAATGTATCACCAGGGAAAGATTTCACTGGAGAAAATAGTGGAGAAAACTGCACATAACGTAGCCACCTGCTTTCAGATTGACAGAAGAGGATTTATCAGAGAAGGTTACTGGGCAGATTTAGTCCTTGTTGCACTAAATGATCCTGTTAAAGTAACTAAAGCCAATATTCTATATAAATGCGGCTGGTCTCCTTTTGAAGGACAAACTTTCAAAGCCGACATTACTCACACCTTTATCTCTGGAAACCTGGCTTACCAAAAAGGAAAGTTCATGACCAATGAAACTGGAAAAAGATTAACTTTCAACAGATAAATGAATTCCGGGATCAAGTCAAAAATACGCCGCCTGGTTATACTAAGTTGCATTGCTTTACTGATTTTCCTTTTAGGATTGAACAGTCAGCTGACAGAGACTATTTATTCCAGCGGCCTCTATCGGTTGACTTCGGTCGTTCAACGTTTCATCAGCTCACCGTTCCCTTTTGCGGTGGGCGATTTTCTTTATCTGCTTTTAATTCTTTATTGCCTCTGGTCTGTAGTTAAAGCGATCAGAAAAATAAAAGTCAGGATACCGGGACAGCAATTGCGATTTTTCTTCCCATTACAACTGGCTAACTTTATACTGATCTTGTATATAGTCTTTAAACTACTTTGGGGCCTGAACTATTCCAGACCTTCTATTTCTAGTCAATTAGGACTCAGTAATCAAAAATATACCACAAAAGACCTCGTGTTATTGGGTGACTTCCTGATTAACCGGGTGAATACCACTAAACAAAAAATAAAACAGACTGGTGCCCAGAAAGAATTCAATATTAAAGAACTGGAAAGCGGTTCTAAATCTGCTTACGATAAATTAGCGAAAACTAATTCACTGTTTACTTACAGCGTGCCAGCTGTTAAAGCCGTAATCCTGGAACAGACCATCACTAAATCAGGTATAGAAGGTTATTATGCTCCCCCATCGGGCGAAGCCAATGTCAATATGCTTATTCCTGCAATAGATTTACCCTTCATTACCTGTCATGAAATCTCTCACGAATTAGGTGTAGCGCGTGAAGATGAAGCTAACCTTGTAGGTTACCTCGTCAGCATTAATAGCTCCGACCTTAATTTCCAATACTCTGGTTACTATAACATCCTTCGGAACGTTCTTTTCGAGATCAGGATTAAATCACCCGAAGATTATGAAATCCTCTTTAAAAAAATAAACGAAGCTACGTTGGCAGATTTTAAGAACGAGCAGGAATTCTGGAGAAAATATAACTCTGAAATGTCAGGATAATTCGGTGTTGCCTTCGATAAATTCCTTAAAATTAATAACCAGAAAAAAGGTACAGACAGTTATCAGGATATCGTTTTATGGGTATTTAACCTGCATAAAAAGGAATTGCATAAAACATTACAACCCTAATACATTTAAAATCTTAAATTTGCCCTGATTATGGCAAAGATATCCATCAACCTGGCAACAGGTTCTTTACAAAAAGAAGAAATCATTGTAGGAATTGATTTAGGAACGACCAACAGTTTAGTTGCTTTTATTGATCCTGATAAGAACCCTAAAGTTATAAATGATACAGGAAAAGGGCTCTTGGTTCCTTCTATTGTACATTTTAATGCAGCAGGAGATACCTTGGTGGGTAATGAAGCTAAAGAATTTCTAATTACTGATCCGGCCAACACCATATTTTCGGTTAAACGTTTATTAGGCCGGTCTTATAAAGACATCGCTGGTCATCAGGACACCTTCTCTTACAAACTCATAGACGAAGGCAACGATTCGCTGGTTAAAATACAGGCTGGAGATAAATTCTACACCCCAATTGAACTGTCAGCAGAGATTTTAAAAGAACTTAAAGCCAGAGCAGAACATGCTTTAAAAACACCTGTTAACCGTGCTGTAATTACTGTTCCTGCTTATTTCAATGACAGCCAGCGACAAGCAACCAGAGATGCAGGCCGTTTAGCCGGACTGGATGTTTTAAGAATTGTCAATGAGCCTACCGCCGCAAGTTTAGCCTATGGAATAGGACTCGATCCGACTGAGCAGAAAACGATTGCTGTTTACGATTTAGGTGGCGGGACATTTGATGTTTCAATTCTTGCTATTCAGAACGGCATATTTGAAGTATTATCAACCAATGGAAATACTTTCCTTGGCGGAGATGATTTTGACCGCGCTATTGTTCATTACTGGATTGAGAAAAACAAACTCGATGCAGCAGCATTAACTGCAGATCCGGGATTAATGCAGACGCTTCGTTTAAAAGCCGAAGAAGCAAAAAAAGCACTCAGCACGCAAAATCTGTTTAATGAAAAACAAGGAGACATCTGGTATACGCTTGACAGACATACCTTTGAACAACTGATAAATGCAAAGGTTACGGAAACTTTAAACTCTTGTCAGCAAGCGCTGAAAGATGCTAAATTAACCATCAGCGCTATTGACGAAGTAGTTATGGTTGGCGGATCTACCCGCACACCTTATGTAAAAGCACAGGTTGCCGCATTCTTTGGCCGTCAGCCACACGATCAGATCAATCCTGATGAAGTAGTAGCCTTAGGTGCTGCGATACAAGCAGACATCCTTGCAGGTAACCGGTCAGACATTCTGCTGCTCGATGTTACGCCACTTTCTCTGGGTATTGAAACGATGGGTGGTTTAATGGATGTAATCATTGCGAGAAATGCGAAAGTTCCAACCAAAGCAGGCCGTCAGTACACCACTTCAATAGATGGTCAGGTCAACATTAAAATCTCTGTTTACCAGGGAGAACGTGATTTGGTTAAAGAAAACAGGAAATTAGCTGAATTCGATTTAAAGGGTATCCCGTCGATGCCGGCTGGAATGCCCAAAGTAGATATTAATTTCATCCTGAATGCCGATGGAATCTTAACTGTTCAGGCGGTTGAATTGCGTTCAGGCGTGAAACAGGAAATAGATATTACCCCTAGTTATGGCCTTACGGATGATACCGTAGAGAAAATGCTGATTGACAGTATCACGCATGCAGAAAGTGATGTTGCGCAAAGAATGCTGATCGAAGCCCGTGGCGAAGGAGAACAACTGGTTTATACTGCAGAGCGGTTTATTGATAAAAACGGCTTTGTTTTAACTCCTGAAGAACTGGAAAACACGAAGTTGTATATTACTGCTTTGAGAGCAGCCCTGACCGAAGGGAATAAAGACACTATCCTTAAAAAAGCTGATGAACTGAATGAATTTACCCGCCCTTTCGCAGAACGATTAATGGACATCGCTGTTTCTAAAGCGATGAAAGGAAAATCAATCGATTAAGTAAAACCGGCTGAAAGATTCATTACCACAATACGTCAGAATAGCATTAAATTTACGAAAATGAAAAGACCTTTCATTTTCGTGTTTTTTTCAGCACTTACCTTGCTCACCTGTTCCTGGGGCTTCTTCGCACATATGCGCATTAACCGGCTGGCTGTATTTACGCTTCCTACGGGGATGAACAGATTTTATAAATCCAATATACAGTATCTCTCCGATCATGCCGTAGATGCAGATAAAAGGCGTTATGCGGATACTGCTGAAGCTCCCCGGCATTACCTTGATATAGAAGTTTATGAAGTGGAAACCGATAGTATCCCCCGCAAATGGGATGATGCCGTCAAAAAGTATGGACTGCAAAAACTGGCTAAAAATGGCACATTACCCTGGCAGATCCAGCGTACCTATTATCAATTAGTCAAAGCTTTTAAAGACAGGGATTCTGTAAAAATACTGTTCCATTCTGCTTATTTAGGACATTATATCTCAGATGCGCATGTGCCGCTTCATACTACTGAAAACCATAATGGCCAGTTGACTAACCAACACGGCATCCATGCTTTCTGGGAAAGCCGTTTACCAGAATTGTTCTCCGGAAAATATAGTTTTTTAGTAGGCGGAGCACTTTATATTGATGACCCTTTAAAGGAAATCTGGAAAATCATCTCCCATACTCATCAGCTCGTTGATAGTGTTTTATGGATTGAGGCGCGTTTAAATCGTGATTTCCCAGCCTACCGGAAATACAGTTATTCTAAAAGAAATAAACAGGTGATGAAACAATATGCTGTGGAATATGCCGGGGCTTACCATACCCAAATGAATCAGATGGTCGCCAGGCAAATGCGGGCATCCATTCTCGCTACAGGTTCTTTTTGGTATTCTGCATGGATAGATGCAGGACAGCCAAAACTCGAAAAGATGATTAAAAGACTGCCTGATCCGGCGGCAGAGAAAGAAATAAAGGAGCTGAATATTAAATTCAGCTCCGGAAAAATTATGGGCAGAGAGAATTAGTTCTCTATGATATCTTTTGTTTTAAATCTTGATTTTACTGCTGCAAAGATTACAGGCGCAAACGTAACGACTGCGATGAAAAGGATTACGATAGAGAAGTTATCTCTGACAATCGGAATCTGTCCCAGTAAAAAGCCTGCGAAAAGTAAACTGGCAATCCAGCCTATTCCACCAATGATATTGTAATAAGTAAACCTGCCGAACGGCATTTTTGCTACACCAGCAACAAAAGGAGCTATAGTTCTGAAAATTGGCAGGAAACGGCTGAAAATTATCGCTTTACCACCATGTTTTTCAAAGAACATATGTGATTTATTATAATATTCCAGCTTTAAGATTTTATTTCCTTCCTTGAATACTTTTACGCCAAAGAAGCTACCCAGGCGGTAGTTCAGACTGTTACCCAATATAGCTGCAATAGCGAGGATAAGAAACATAATCCAGATATCAAGACCAGTGTTACCTTTAGCAATCAAAGCTCCTACTGCAAACAGCATAGAATCACCAGGTAAAAACGGTGTCACTACAAACCCGGTTTCGGCAAAAATAATTAGGAATAAAATTAGATAGGTCCAGGTCTGGTAATTGCTTACCAGCTTAACCAATTCTACATCCGTGTGCAGAATAAACTGTATCAGCTGATTGATGATGTCCATAGTGTATCATAGCAAACGTCATTATAGCATGTTTATTTCGCGTATAATGACGTTCAGATAAGTTATTTATATAAAATTAATTATAGTTGTTCAGCATAACCGGCATAACCAGCATCAGGACATCTTCGTTTTCGTCGTTGGTTTGAGGGATCAATAAGCCAGCACGGTTAGGCGTAGAAAGTTCTAAAGTCACTTCTTCACCAGAAAGATTGCTTAACATTTCGATCAGGAAACGTGCATTGAAACCAATTTCAAGATCTTCACCTTCATATTGACAGCTTAAACGCTCATGAGCCTCATTTGCAAAGTCAAGATCTTCAGAAGAGATATTTAATTCACTTCCGTTGATTTTTAACCTTACCTGGTGCGTTGTTTTATTTGCGAAAATAACTACGCGGCGTAAAGTATTCAGGAATAAAGCCCTGTCAATAATTAATTTATTAGGATTGTTAGCAGGAATTACTGCTTCATAATCAGGGTAACGCTCATCGATTAAACGACATACCAGGTTGATATTCTCAAATTTGAAGAATGCGCTGGTTGCGTTATAATCAACTGATACATTAATATCCGTTGAAGGTAAAGCTGCTTTTAATAAAGTCAGTGCTTTTTTAGGCAGGATGAACGAAGCTGTTTTATCTGCTTTGCTGTCCATACGTCTGTATCTTACCAATTTGTGTGCATCAGTAGCTACAAAAGTGATAAACTGATCAGATAACTGGCAGAAAACACCTGTCATTGCCGGACGCAGTTCGTCATTACTCACTGCAAAAATAGTTTTGGTAATTGCTTCTGTTAAAACTGAAGCTGGCAAGTTTACAGAAGAAGCATTTTCCACTACTGGAATTTTAGGGAAATCATCTCCATTTTCTCCGCTCAGTTTATACTTTCCGTCACCTGCACTAATTTCAATAGAAAATGTAGCATCATCAATATTGAAAGAGATTGGCTGATCAGGAAGCGTTTTCAAAGTATCTAATAAGATTCTTGAAGGTACAGCAACTTTTCCGCCCTCTTTTGATTCAACAGGTAAAGAAGTAGTCATACTGGTCTGCAAATCTGTAGCGGAAATCGTTAAACTTCCGTCTTTAATCTCGAAAAGGAAATTTTCCAGTATCGGCAAAACAGTACTGCTGCTTGAAGCACCATTAACCGTTTGTAAATGTTTTAATAGCGTTGATGTGGATACAATAAATCTCATAATATGATTATGTCAGTTCTCAAAAATATAAAAATTACCTTGCATACTTATACTTGCGGTAATAATGTTGAAAAATTGCGAACGATATTAACAGTAATAATGGCAATATAAGGTTAATAAACTGCCATTTAGTTTTTGATTGTCTGAGCAACTGTTTATCCAGCAGCCTGATCTTTACCTCTTTATTCCTTAATTCAATCAAATTATCGTCACTCGACAAATAATCTGCAACATTTAGCAGAAAAGCCTTGTTTCCAAAATTCCGCTGCGTGTACCTGTCAAAACCAAGTGGAAAAACTGAACCATCTCTGCTGCTTACCTGGTTCAGGAAAATATCACCATCACCAATCACCATCATTTTAGTCTTTTTACTTTGCGCAACAGCGCCAAAATTTTCCGTGATCCCTGCAGGAACCGACCGGTTTAAAAATACAGAAGGAAATACACCTTCCAATAATACCGCTGCATTTTGAACAGGGTTGGAATACAATTTCTGATCTGGTGCTTCAGCAACAATCCCTAATGACAAAAGTTTAGGCGTATTGTAAGTGATATGATAAGGAGAAGTACGAAGGATTGCTGTTTTGCGGATTCCCTTTACTCCAATGGTATCCACCGTACTCAGGAATTCTGTTTTTACCCCATCAATATTTCTAACGATATTGTTTGAGTTATCTGGAATCAATACCGGATAATAAATCCACGGAGCCATTTGAATATCCCGCCCCGATCCACCATTCATCGCAATAGGAATCTCTGCACAATTTAAATCAGCAACCAGGTTATAATTAACCCGCGCTCCATACATAAACAGCATATCATCCAGATTCAGTTTATTGTTAAAAGCCAGCTGTTCTCCTTTGCCTTGTAAACTATCCAGGCTGGCGCTCACCTGGTCTATACTCCAGACTACACTGCCACCATTCATCACAAAATAATTGATCTTATATTTTACGGCTTCTGAAAGCTCGCGCTGAGGCTTGGTTACAAAAAGAATTT
Source organism: Pedobacter sp. UYP1 (assembly GCF_040547305.1). Taxonomy (NCBI): domain Bacteria; kingdom Pseudomonadati; phylum Bacteroidota; class Sphingobacteriia; order Sphingobacteriales; family Sphingobacteriaceae; genus Pedobacter; species Pedobacter sp. UYP1. The sequence goes on from NZ_JBEPPL010000007.1 coordinate 200,970, forward strand.
TAAGTTTATCCAGTCCTTGTTTACTAATCTGATTCAAATCTACCCGCCCTACTTCATAATTATCAGACAAGGATTTCATCGCATCACTTAAATAAAGATCTGATGGTTCGCCATTTCCTTCCGTAAATCCTATCCGGGGATTCTCTCCTGTGCTTACTTTTTTGATTGCCGAGGTAAATACATATTCCAGGTTTTGAATGGAATTATTGATATTATCTTCATAATTACCTCCGGCATCAAGATTTTGAAGTAGTCGCACAGGAATTTGTCTTCCCCCAGCCTGTACAATAGCCATCGGGAATACCATTTTCTGCGTAAACCCTGCATCTTTTTTGATATTCAGGTTTGTAGGCTCAATACCAATATTGTAAAGCTGATGCAAAACAGTGTCTTGGTCTTCTATTGGTAATCCACCAATCGGATCCGTAAATACAACTTTGATTTTTACTGAAGAATTCGATTTGTAGTCATTCAGTAAATCTGCAGTAGCATGTTGTAAACGTTTAAAAGCGGCAGGTAGTTCTCCATCTAAAAAGACGGTAATGGTAATTTGTTGCTGTGCCTTATTTAAAACTGCTTTCGATTTTGGATTTAAGGTGAATCTTTTTTCCTTCGTAAAGTCAAAACGCGTGTAAAAGTAATTTGCCACGATGTTTAATACCACAAGTAAAACGGCGAAAAGTATTATTTTAATTTTCTTATTTACCATTTTCTACCTCCGATCACAATCCGGGTTAAGCCCAGAAATAGTAGAATAAAAGTGATAAAATAGACGACATCCCGTGTATCAAGTACTCCTCTGCTCATCGATTGAAAATGTGTATTGATACTCAGCCAGCCAAATATATCTTCCAATGCTGTGGAAGCAAAAATCTTTCCGAGTGAATCAAAACCACTATAAGCGATAAATGAGAATAAAACAGCAACTGCAAAAGCAATCACCTGATTTTTGGTTACCGATGAAGAAAAAATACCAATAGCTGCAAAAGTTGCACCCAATAGTAAAAGGCCAATATAGGAACCCGCAACCGCCCCACCATCAATATTACCTTTAGGCAGACCAAGCTGTACGATAGAATAGTAATATAATAAAGTTGGAATCAGCGCAAATAAAACCAGCGTGAGGCAGGCAAAATATTTAGCAAAGATAATTTGCCAATCGGTCAATGGCCTGCTGGCCAATAACACATAAGTTCCCTCTCTGCGTTCTTCCGCGAAGGAACGCATGGTGATTGCAGGAATCAGAAACATAAATAGAAATGGGGTCAGGCTGAAAAAGCCATTCAGTTCAGCGTAGCCATATTCAAGAATAGAAGTATCCGGAAAAAACCATAAAAGCAGGCCGGAAACTAATAGGAATACACCGATGGTGATGTAAGCCATTAATGAATTTAATAAACTGAATAATTCGCGTTTAAATACTGCGTACATGAAAAATGATAATGATGCCGAAGTTAGTAAATATCGGGGGAATGGAAAACAGATTACATTTTTGCCTAATTTAGTATCAGTTGAACATTGTTTTTTATTAAAAAATACAGACTATGGGAGAACGTGATAACCGTATCGATCTATACATTGATAACGCCGCCGTTTATGCACAGCCTATATTACACCATCTCAGGATGCTTGTACATGAGGCTTGTCCTGAAATTATAGAAAAAATAAAATGGGGCTGTCCGCATTTCGATTACAAAGGCCCGGTATGCCATATGGCTGCTTTCAAAAATCACTGTGCTTTCGGTTTTTGGAAAGGGGCCTTGCTCCCGGATCTGCATCATCTTGTGGGGGAAGATAAACAACATGCGATGGGTCATCTGGGGAAAATTGAAACTGTTGAGGACCTGCCTGGTGATGACGTTCTGATCACTTATATCCAAAATGCTGTAATTCTGAATAAAGAAGGAATTAAGTTACCAAAGAAAGAGACTGTCCCTAAAACAGAGTTACAGGTTCCTGATGACTTTATTGAAAGACTGGTACAGGTTCCTGCTGCCGGAGTTAATTTCGAGAAGTTCACTGCTTCAAAAAGGAAAGAGTATCTGGAATGGTTTAACGAAGCTAAAACTGAAGCAACAAGACATAAAAGGATGGATAATGCGATAGAATGGATCGCGGAGGGTAAATCCAGAAACTGGAAATATGACCGGTAAATAACAAGCTATATAACTTATTAAAAGCAATACCTTAATGTGAGAAAAGCGTCTTAAATTAAAATTTAAGACGCTTTTCTTATAAGAATCTAATTGTATAATCTTAAGAAAGAATTAAAGACCGAAGTTATAAGCTACTCTGAGGCCAAAAAATCCCAACGCACCATCTTGATTCCATGATTCATATCTTACACCTAAATCAAGTGATTTTTTATTGGCAAAAGGAAACTCAATACCAACACCTGGAGAATAAATAAAAGCAGTTCCGGATCCTTCTCCTGTTGCGAAAGCAGCACCCACTTCACCACCTGCGTAAATGTTATCGGCCACGAAGTATTTTACCCCAATTTTAACGGGGATAACACCTGCACTACCACCTTCTTCCCAACTATAAGTACCTGGATAATAGCTTGTCAAATAATCTTTCCCCTTGAATCTCAAATAACCGGCCGATGCTGTGAAATTTAATTTGTTAGCAATCGGGGTTTGGAATTGTAATGATCCACCATAACCAAATTTAACACCGTTACTTAAATCACCTACAGGAACAGCAAATTCAGCTCCTATACCTAACCTTGACCCTTTAACAGTTTGAGCACAAACATCCGAAAATGCAAATACCCCGGCGATAGCCGCTAATAGAAATAATCTTTTCATAATTTTTATTTAATTCTTTAGATATTAAAACTTCCGCAAGGTTAAATAAAAAATAAATATAACGCAAGTAAAATTAACTACAAACAATTTAAAATTTCACAAGAAAAACTATTTTTCAGTTTGAAGAATATAGTGACCTAAAAAAAACGCCTTAAAGTAAATTTAAGGCGTTTTGAATATCAGGCTTTTATAAAACGATTCGGCTATTTCTAATTATATTCCGAAGTTAAATGCTAGTCTCAAACCAACGAAACTTTTAACTGGTACAATTATTGAATTGTCTTTTCTATCACCTGACCATCCTTCATAACGTGCACCTAATTCGATAGTTGATTTGTCAGCAACAGGGAATTCAACACCTAGTCCTGGAGAATATACAAATGAAGTTCTTGAACCATCACTAGTTCCAATTGCCGCACCTAATTCACCACCTACATAAAAATTCTCAGCTAAGAAGTATCTTAATCCAGCTTTTAATGGAATTGCGTTGTATTTAGGGTACTTCAGATTTCCAACAAGCTCTTTACCTGTAAAATTCAAATATCCTGCACTACCTGTAAAATTCAGACTCTGAGCAATTGGAGTTTGAAACTGCAATGAACCACCAAATCCTAATTTATACAAATCGTTTGTACCGCCTGTAGGCAAAGCAAAATCAACACCTATACCTAATTTCTGACCTGACATTGCAGGGTCTTTTTTCTGAGCTGAAACGTTTGAGACTGCAAAAATTCCTGCTATAGCTGTTAGTAAAAATAACCTTTTCATGATTTCTAATTTAAGTTAGCGGATATAATCCTTACTGGATTAAACAAAAAGTCTGCCAAACCTAAATAAGTTTATTAAAAAGCTATATATCAAATAGTTAAAAGCCTGAACAATTCCTCTAAAGAGTCAGTTTTATGTTGGCTTTTCAGCTCAATTAATGAGGAATCTGCTACAATTTTTCCTTTATTGATAATTACAACCTGCTCACAAAGCGCTTCAACCTCCTGCATAATGTGCGTTGAAAGCACTACAGTCTTATCCCTGCCCAAATTTCTGATCAGTTCCCGGATATCAGTCAATTGATTAGGATCCAATCCCGTAGTAGGCTCATCCAGAATTAATAACTGAGGATCATGAATAATAGCCTGCGCTAACCCTACACGCTGTTTATAGCCCTTACTCAACATGGCAATCTTTTTATGCTGTTCCTCTCCCAGACCTACCCTTTCAATTACATCCCTTACTTTTGCCCCCGTTTGAGAAAACTGATAAGTATCCGCTACAAAAGTCAGAAACTCGCGCACATACATATCCGTATATAAAGGTGTATTTTCCGGTAAATAGCCTAGAATACGACGCATTTCCAAACTCTGAAGCTGCGAATCAAAACCACCCAGACTGGATTTTCCAGAAGTTGGCTTCAAATAGCCTGTCAACATACGCATCGTTGTAGACTTACCCGCACCATTTGGCCCTAGAAAACCAAGTATTTTACCCGGCGAAGCCTGGAAACTGATACTGTCTACTGCTTTTTGCTGACCGTATATTTTGGACAGTCCTTCTACCTTTATACTCAATGGGCTAATTTTAATTGTGATTGATAGCTGATAACTATCAATTCAAAAGTAATAATTCGTATTTAATATAAGGTAAAATTACCCTCCAAATTCTATATTTGCAGTATTATGGCCAAAACGAATAACGACGAACAATTTAAAAATGTGATCTCCCACGCCAAGGAATATGGTTTCGTATTTCAAAGCAGCGAAATTTATGATGGCTTAAGTGCCGTTTATGATTATGGTCAGTTAGGGGCTGAACTAAAAAACAATATCAAAACATATTGGTGGAAATCAATGGTTCAGATGCATGAAAATATCGTAGGAATTGATTCTGCAATTTTTATGCACCCGAAAGTATGGAAAGCCAGTGGTCACGTAGATGGGTTCAGTGATCCAATGATCGATAACAAGGATTCGAATAAACGTTACCGCGCAGACCAGTTATTAGAAGATAAAATTACCCGTTATGAAAAAGACGGTAAAACAGATAAAGCAGCAAAATTACAGGCTGATATGGATGAAGCCCTTAAAGCTGAAAACCTGCCACAGCTTAAAGTGCTGATCGAAGAACATGAAATTGCCTGCCCTGTAAGCGGAACAAAAAACTGGACTGATGTACGTCAGTTTAACCTGATGTTCAGTACACAGTTTGGTGCAATGGCCGAAGGTGCTGAAGAAGTTTATTTACGTCCTGAAACTGCACAAGGTATTTTTGTAAACTTCCTGAATGTTCAGAAATCAGGAAGAATGAAAATCCCTTTTGGTATTGCTCAAATCGGTAAAGCCTTCAGAAATGAAGTAATTGCACGTCAGTTCATCATGCGTATGCGTGAATTTGAACAAATGGAGATGCAATTCTTTGTACGTCCGGGTGAAGAAATGAAATGGTTTGAATACTGGAAAGAAGCACGTCTTAAATGGCATACTGCTTTAGGTACAGACCCTGCGAAATATAAATACCACGACCATGCTAAACTTGCCCACTATGCAAATGCAGCAACAGATATTGAATTTGAATTCCCATTTGGTTTCAAAGAAGTTGAAGGTATCCACAGCCGTACAGATTTCGATTTAACGCAGCACCAGGAGTTTTCTGGTAAGAAAATGCAATATTTCGACAATGACCTGAATGCAGAAGGTAAGCCATATGGTAACTACATCCCATACGTAATTGAAACTTCCATCGGTTTAGACCGTATGTTCTTATTGACTATGATCGGTGCTTTTGAAGAACAGGATCTAAGCGAAGGTGAAAAAACTGACAGCCGTATCGTTCTTCACTTACACCCTTGTCTTGCTCCAATTAAAGCAGCAATCTTACCATTAACTAAAAAAGATGGTTTGCCAGAGAAAGCGAAAACGATCATGGATAACCTGAAACTGGATTACAATGTCGTTTACGAAGAGAAAGATTCAATCGGAAAACGTTACCGCAGACAAGATGCCATCGGTACACCTTTCTGTATCACTATTGATCACCAGACATTGGAAGACGATACAGTAACTATTCGTCACCGTGACAGTATGGAGCAGCAAAGAATTGACATCAAAGATCTGGAAGAGTTAATTGCAAACAAAGTAAGCTGGAAAAACCTGTTGAGACAATCTTAACAAGATTACAGTATTAAATATAAGGGCCTGCTCAATAAAAGCAGGCCTTTTTATTTTCCCATTTCTCTAAACTGGTTTCATTATTGTTAGTCAGAGATAATTAAATTCATCTTCCTGACGTTTACCTTAACATGAAATTCATCTCTATAGCATTCCTTCTATTTTTTTTCAGCACCTATGCTATAAAAGCGCAGTCTTCTGCAAAAATCTGGACACCTGAAGAACTCGAAAATGCCAATACCGCTAAAAACACGAGTTACCTCAATGATGAAGAAAAGAAAATCATCTTTTATATGAACCTGGCACGTACTGACGGAGAAAAGTTTTTTAATACTTATTTCCAGGACTTTGTACAAGCCTATAACGTAGACATGCAGCAATACAGGAATTATGAGGAGCTGAAAGTCAATCGTAAAGACAAATACTACAGAGGTTTGGAAAAGGATCTGAAAACGATAAAGGGCCTGACCCTGTTCAGCCCGGATGAAACACTGACCTGGATTTCACAGCAACATGCCAAAGACATGAAAAAACACAACCTGGCCGGGCATAACTCCAGTGACGGCAGATCGGTATCAGACCGGATCTGGAAATATTATCCAGGAAGGGCCGTTTCAGAAAACCTTGCTTTTGGCTTCTCTAAAGGACTGGCAAATGTCTGCATGTTATTATTGGACAAGAATGTTCCGGATCTTGGACACCGGAAAACAATTTTAGGGACAAGTTATAATTTAAGTCTCGTTGGTGTCAATATCAGTTCACATCCAGGATACAAATATTGTGCAGTCATTGATTTTATTTCCGAACCTGCAACCCGTTAATATGAGCTGTTATTTTCGATATCGGATATCAATTCATAAATTGCCCCCCTATTATACATTTCTAAACCCACATGCGTAAAGCCGTACTCAGATTTATAGACTTTTTTTATCCTCCTTTTTCACGTTGGGTATCTCCTCACACTTTCAGATATATTATTTCTGGTGGAACGACTGCCGCAACAGGGATTATCGTTTATTATATAGTCTATAATTTTATTCTTCACCAGCAACACGTAGATCTGCCTTTTCCTCCAGGCATGATTACAGCTCCTGTTGCTGCCCTGATTATTGAGTCTGTTATTACTTTCATTATTGGGTTTTCTCTGAATAAATACCTGGTATTCACACAGTCAAAGCTAAAAGGACGAGTTCAGTTATTCCGATACGGTACTGTCGTAGCAACGAATATCCTGCTCAATTTTGCGATGCTGAAATTACTGGTAGAAACCTTTCACCTTTATCCAACAGTTGCCAAGATTATCTGTACAGTCATTCTTGCTGTATTTAGTTATTTTAGTCAAAAGCACTTTTCTTTCAAGGTAAAACAATAAATCATTTAGAAGTAAAAGGGTCACGGTTTTCTTGATAAATCGTATAGTCAACCTTATCTTTAGACAAACACAAATACAAAAGGCAATGAGCGATTTTAATGACTTTAACAACCCCCGGGTAGCCCAGCTCCCGAAGCATCTTAGGCAATTTATCGTAGATCAGAACTATGCTAAATATACGCCTGTTGATCAGGCGGTATGGCGTTATGTAATGCGTCAGAATTACAGTTATTTAAAAGATGTTGCCTATTATCCATATATCAAAGGTTTACAACGCGCGGGACTAAGCATTGAATATATCCCGGATTTGCAGACAATGAATGATAACCTGGGTAAATTAGGCTGGGGTGCAGTTACTGTAGATGGGTTCATTCCACCTGCGGCATTCATGGAATACCAGGCTTACCATGTACTGGTTATTGCTGCAGATATCCGCCAAATTAACCATATTGAATATACTCCAGCTCCGGATATTATCCATGAGTCGGCTGGTCATGCGCCTATTATAGCGGATGCTGATTACAATAGTTACCTGAGTTATATTGGCTCTATTGGGGCTAAGGCTATGTTTTCAGCAAAAGATTTTGAATTATACGAGGCTATCCGTGCTTTATCGATTTTGAAAGAAGCAGTAGATGTTCCAGAATTTGAGATTACTAAAGCTGAAGAGCAGCTACAGGAGATTTCAGCCAATATGGGTGAACCCTCAGAAATGGCTTTATTGAGCAGACTGCATTGGTGGACCGTAGAATACGGTTTAATCGGCAGTTTGACTGCTCCTAAAATATATGGCGCCGGCCTGCTTTCTTCGATTGGGGAAAGTTCAAGCTGTATGACAGAAAATGTTAAAAAACTTCCTTACACTATAGATACGCTTAATTATTCGTACGATATTACCAAAACACAGCCACAGCTTTTTGTTACAGAAACCTTTCAGAATCTGATTGATGTGCTAGAACAATTTGCCAATACAATGGCCTTTAGAAAAGGTGGTGCTGAAAGTATACGCAAAGCGATGGATTCTAAAAATCCGGCAACGGCAGTTTATAGTTCAGGTCTGCAGGTAACCGGTGTATTTAGTGATATGGGAATAAATGACGCTGGAGAACCTACTTTTATAAAAACTACAGGTCCATCTGCGCTTTCGGTAGCGAACACCCAAATGGATGGCCATGGCAAAGCTTACCATAAGGATGGTTTTTCATCGCCGGTAGGTAAGCTTAAAGATAAGTCTTTGCCGCTTGAAAACTTTGGCAGTGATGAGCTTTTCGCTTTTGGAATTATCGAAGGAAATACGACCGAGCTTATTTTTGAAAGTGGTATCCAGGTAAATGGGGTTGTCAAAGCTGTTTACAAACACGAAGGTCAGGTAATTCTGATTGCTTTTGAAGACTGTACAGTTAAAGAACAAAATGGAAATATTCTTTTCCAGCCAGAATGGGGCACTTATGATATGGCTGTCGGAAACACAATTGTTTCTGTATTTAATGGCGCTGCCGATAAAGATGCTTATGAGGAAATCACTTATATCAGTGAAAAACAAACTGAAAAGGTTGTTTACGATGAGGTTACGAATCAACTACACGCTATTTACAGGGCAGTAAGACAAATCAGAGAAGAAGGTACTGGTGAAGAGCGCTTACCTGCTTTATTTGAGAATTTAAAGACGGCTTATCCTCAGGATTGGCTTTGTGCTTTGGAGATCCTGGAAATAGCACACTATAACCAAACGGGTCATGACCTGGAACACGAAATAAGGGTTTACCTGGAAACCAAAGCATCTGCTGAACCACAACATCAAAAACTGATTCAGGATGGCTTACATGTAATAGAGAATCCTGTTACACAATTAATTACGGAAGAAGACTAAACATGAATATTGTATTAACAGGAGCAAGCAGCGGAATCGGTTTCGAAGCTGCTTTAGAATTTACGTTACAAACAGAAAATAAGGTAGTTTGTATTGCCAGATCTGCCGATAAACTGAGAAAATTATTAGAAATCGCCAAAGGTATCAATCCGGACTGCACTTTGTTGCCAGTTGAATTTGATATCGTAAACGATGATTACGCGGCTTTAGTCCCTTTTTTGAAAGAAAGACTAGGCACGGTGGATATTCTGATCAATAATGCGGGTGCATTGATTAATAAACCATTTTTAGAGCTTTCTGCAGAAGATTTAAATGAAATGTTTCAAAGTAATGTCACTGGTCATTTCAATATGATCCAGAATTTACTGCCATTGATGCATAGTGGAAGTCATATTGTGAATATAGGAAGTATGGGTGGTTTTCAGGGAAGTGTTAAATTCTCCGGACTTGCGGCATATTCTTCAAGTAAAGGTGCACTACATACGTTAACGGAGTGTTTGGCCTTTGAATTGGCTGATACCGGTATCAAGGTGAATTGCCTGGCTTTAGGGTCGGCACAAACGGAAATGCTGGAACAAGCTTTCCCAGGTTATCAATCTCCTGTAATGGCTTTTGAAATGGGTAAATATGTAGCTGATTTTGCAAAAACTGGTCATAAGTTTTTCAATGGAAAGGTACTACCTGTAGCAGTAACTACTCCTTAGTTTTTTAAGGGAATAAAAAAAGACCCCCGTTATATTTCTGACATCAGGCCTTTATAGAGGGAACTCACGTCGGAAATATAACGGGGTCTCTTTTTTTATTGCTTTGTGAATTATTTTAATAACTTAGCGGACGATATATGAAGAAAAGCCTGTTATTATTCTGCTTCGTAGTTCTTTTTGCCGCTTCCGGCAAGTCGCAGACAATTCCTGTTAAGTATCAGGAATTACTCAAAAAAATGGTTGCCAATAAGACCTCTGATCAATTGATCGGTTTTGCAAAAACACTCATCGGAATTCCTTACAGATATGCATCAAGTAACCCGGCTACCGGATTTGATTGCTCAGGTTTTGTGAGTTATGTATTTCATAACTTCGGGGTAAATGTTCCGCGTTCTTCTACCGAATTCAATCAGGCAGGAACTCCGGTTAAACTGGAAAATGCAAAGGTCGGTGATGTACTTATTTTCACCGGAACAAACCCAAGAAAGCGTGTGGTGGGACACGTTGGCATTATTGCAGACATTGAAGGAGATACGATTAAGTTCATCCATTCTACTTCTGGTAAAGCACATGGTGTAACCGTTACCACACTTAACCCTTATTACAAAAGCCGTCTGATGAGAGCAGTTAGTATTCTATAATAATCTACTATACTTTTAGCTTTCCAGCAAAACTACTTTCAAAGCATCAGGCACTTCGCCCCTGCTTAACATTTCTTTAGCGAGTTCATGTAATTCACGCTGACGGTTTACTCCATCGCCTATAGTAGCATCCAATACCTCTTTAACAGCAGGATGATTTCTGATCAGGTCAATTTCTTCTTCTGAAGGGACTTTTTCTATATTCCCCAGCATCCCAAGATCGTTACCACTCAATACATAAGAATTTCTTACACCATGAGGCAAAGCATCAATACCAATACCTAATGTGGTTAATGGTTTTGCAACTTTAAATAGATTATCTGCCGTTACCCGGCAATACCAATCTCCCCCTAAACGGGCTACCAGATCTATTTTCGCCTGATCAATTTTACCATCTTCATCCAGAATCTCTTCTTTGATGTGAATCAGTTTTATTTCAGCCAGGATCAGATTTCCGGCGCCAGGATTATCTCCAAGATGAATTACCTCAGTTACGATACATTCCATCTGAACAGGAGCTTCAGCAACACGTGGTGGCTTTACCAGTTGCGAAGGAAGCATGGTAAAACCAGCTTTTTCAAACTCATTAATCCCCTTTGCATATTCGGTACTCGCCAGGCTGGTTTGCTGAACCATTGGATAATTCACAATATTAATCACGCATTCTTTAACTTCCAGGATATTTTCAAGCGTATGTTTAGTGGTATTGTCACGTACCCTTCTCGCCGGTGAGAACACACACAGTGGTGGATTGGTGCTGAACATGTTGAAGAAACTAAAAGGGCTTAAGTTGATATTTCCTTCCTTATCAATCGTGGTAGCAAAGCATATAGGTCTTGGCGCAACTGCATATTGCAAGTAGTTTTGCAGTTGCGCCGGACTCAAATCTGAAGTTTTAACTGTCAGCATTATTTTTTAAGGGCTAGAATAGAAAAATCAGTATCCACTTTACGGATGGTATTGCTTAAACGGCCAAGACCAGTAATTTCCATCTCTACCACATCACCATCCTGTAACCACTGTGGTTTAAAGTTCGGATCATTGAACAAACCAGTACCATTCAATTCCAGGAAGCAACCAGTACCTACCGTACCTGAACCGATCACATCGCCTGGTAAAATATCCACACCATAAGCACAACGCTCAATAATTTCAGCAAATGTCCAGTCCATATCAGCTGTATTGCCTGCCGAAACTTGTTTTCCGTTCACTGTACATGTCATTTCCAGGTTATAGCTGTTACCAATATGACCTGCTTTAGGGGCAGTTTTATATTCTTCCAATTCATCCGGAGTCACTAACCATGGTCCAATAACCGTAGAAAAGTCTTTTCCTTTTGCCGGGCCCAGATTCAATAACATTTCTTCCATCTGCAACGTTCTGGCGCTCATGTCATTCATAATCATATATCCTGCGATATAAGCATCTGCTTCAGCAGCTTTGATATTTCTTCCTTTTTTACCAATAACCACTGCCACTTCCAGTTCAAAATCAAGTTTCTGGAAATGGTCAGGCATACATTCAATTTCTCCAGGTCCCTGAATTGCGTTATGGTTGGTAAAATAGAATATAGGGTACTGATCAAATTCTGGAATCATGTCTACTTTACGGTTTCTGCGTGCGGCAGCAACGTGCTGACGAAAAGCATAACCGTCTCTGCAAGAGCTTGGATGCGGAACTGGCGCTACAACTTCATAAAAAGCTTCTTCTTTAGGTTCGATTTCACCTGACTTAATTTTGGCATCAATCGCTAATGCGCGTTCCATCAGTACTTCGGAATCTTTTAAAAACTCGTTCATATCATTTGGGATCTGCTTATCGCATGAATTCAGATTATAGATATGTCCGCTGATGAAAACACCAAGGTGTTCTCTGTCTTCTGTTTTGTAGGATACTAATTTCATATAGTTTTATGTTTGGTAGCACAATGTATAGTACAGCGCTTCAAAGCTAGAGAATTTAGGCCACAATGAACAAAAGCCTGTGAAATAAATGACAATAGATTATATGGCATAAATTTGATAGCTAACAATATAATTCTTAATTTAGCCTTCGCAACAATGACAAAGCGCAAATTAAAATATCAGGATCGTATTGCCAGCCAAGTACTGGCCGGATTCAGGTATGCTATGCTCTCTAAGCTCATTTTTGCACAATACTCCATTTAAGCTTTTTTCTAAAGCTATCGCATATTAAACGTTCTCACGTTTTTTATTCATCCTACATTTCAACCAATTATAACCTATAGATATGCCTATTTATCATACCTTAGGAACCATTCCCCCTAAAAGACACACGGTTTTTAGAAAACCAGATGGTGAACTTTATGCAGAGGAACTGGTATCCACCGAAGGATTTTCGAGCCTGTATTCGCTTGTCTATCACTGTCATCCGCCAACGATCGTTAAAGCGCTCGGAGAACCTTATTCTGTAGAACCTAAAATTGCCAGGGAGAAACATTTAAAACATACCTCCCTGATCGGTTTTAACGTTGCTCCTGAAGACGATTATCTGAAAAGCAGAAAACCTGTACTGGTTAACAGCGACTTGCACATTTCTCTCGCTGCCCCAAGAAAATCCATGACCGATTATTTCTATAAAAACAGTCAGGCAGATGAAATAATTTTTATTCACCAGGGAACAGGAACGTTAAAAACAGGCTTTGGAAAGATTCGTTTTGCTTATGGTGATTACCTGGTTATACCCCGTGGTACTATCTACCAGATGGAATTTGATGATGAAAAGAACCGCTTATTTATCGTAGAAAGTTTCAGCCCGGTAAGGTCTCCAAAACGTTACAGAAATGAATATGGCCAGCTGATGGAACATTCTCCGTATTGCGAGCGTGATATCAGAAGACCAGCAGATCTGGAAACAATAGATGAATTCGGTGATTTTAAAGTATTGATCAAAAAACAAGGTTTAATGTACCCTTATACTTATGGTACACATCCTTTTGATTTTGTAGGCTGGGATGGTTTCCATTACCCATGGGCTTTCTCTATTCATGATTTCGAGCCGATTACCGGACGTCTTCATCAGCCGCCACCTGTGCATCAAACGTTTGAAGGTCATAATTTCGTGATCTGCTCTTTTGTACCGCGCAAATTTGATTACCATCCTTTATCTATTCCTGCCCCTTATAACCACAGTAATGTAGACAGTGATGAGGTGCTTTATTATGTAGATGGTGACTTTATGAGCAGAAAAAGTGTCGTTAAAGGTCAGATTACACTCCATCCGGGAGGTATTCCTCATGGACCACACCCTGGTACAGTAGAGAAATCAATCGGCAAAGAGAGTACAGAAGAACTTGCGGTTATGATTGATCCTTTCCGTCCATTAATGCTCACTGAGGATGCATTGGCGATTGAGGATGAGAATTACCACAAGAGCTGGCAAATCAATGTAGAATAATCAAAAACTAACTTATTATACCTGAATAATTTTTTTAATTAAATAAAAAGACAAAGACATGCAAACACTAGTTGTAGAAAAAGACACAGAAGTGCTTGATTTCCTGCCACTTAATGGTACAGACCATTTAGAGCTTTATGTAGGTAATGCAAAACAATCTGCACACTTTTATAAAACAGCCTTTGGGTTCGAGACTGTGGCGTATGCAGGCCCGGAAACCGGCCTGAGAGATAGAGCTTCCTATGTATTACAACAAGGAAAAATAAGGTTAGTCCTGACTACCCCTATGGGTTCGGAAGGCGTAATTGCAGAACATATTAAAACACATGGTGATGGGGTTAAGATACTTGCATTATGGGTAGATGACGCCTATAAATCGTATGAAGAGACTATCAAACGTGGTGCAGTTTCTTACCAGGAGCCACAAACTTTAACAGATGAATTTGGTGAAGTCCGTACTGCGGGTATCTATACTTATGGTGAAACTGTCCATCTATTTGTAGAACGCAAAAACTATACAGGCGCATTCATGCCTGGTTTTGTTGCTGTAGAAGGTGGTTATCAGCCAGGAAATACTGGTCTTTTATATATTGATCACTGTGTTGGAAATGTAGGCTGGAATAGAATGAACGAGGCTGTGAAGTGGTATGAAGATGTAATGGGCTTCAGAAATATCCTTTCATTTGATGATAAACAGATCAACACTGAATACTCTGCTTTAATGAGTAAAGTGATGAGCAACAAGAATGGTTACGTGAAATTCCCGATCAATGAGCCTGCTGAAGGTAAAAAGAAATCACAAATTGAAGAGTATCTGGAGTTTTACAATGGTGAAGGTGTTCAGCATATTGCTGTAGCTACGCATGATGTTATTCAAACTGTAAGAGCAATGAAAGCACGCGGGGTAGAGTTTTTGAGTCCGCCGCCAAAGGCTTATTATGATACTTTACTGGAACGTGTTGGTAAAATCGATGAAGACATCGCGCCTTTACAGGAACTGGGCATTTTGGTTGATCATGATGAAGAAGGTTATTTACTTCAGATTTTCACTAAACCTGTTCAGGACCGTCCAACTTTATTCTTCGAGATTATTCAGAGAAAAGGTGCGCAATCTTTTGGTGCAGGAAACTTTAAGGCTTTGTTTGAATCCTTAGAACGCGAACAGGAATTAAGAGGTAATCTTTAATTGATTACTCTTCAAATCGTATAAAAAACAGGTGTTATTGATTGGCCGCGTTCCGCTGTCTGAGGGGGTAGCGAACGTTAAGCCATCTTGTTAACACTTGTTTTTTATAAAAAGATGATTTTTTTGCATAGGGGTATTACCCCTTCTGCACGTTTGATCAGTCAGTACTTTAAACCCTTAATGAATTTTATTGGTTTAATTTTCAAACTTATTGAGCTTTAAATGGTTATGTATAACCTGTAAGCTTATTAATTCTATAGACTTATGACTATAGGGTGTGTTGTTTAGTTAATTATGTGGTGTGTTTAGCTAAATTGTTTACAAAAACCAGGTATAACCCGTGGGATGACCTTTAAGTCTCCCGCGGGATTTCCCTGGTAAAGTTGTTTTTTTCTACCCTTCCATTCGGAAAATTTAATTACTTTCGGGCTTCACCGGCAATCAGAAAGGCATGTTTAATATTACTATCCAGAGAATCCAAATTTTCACAGTGCATTTCCGGAAAGCATTTAAACTCTTTCAAAAGAATGATCCGCTAAGATTAGCTGGAGCAACCGCTTTTTTTGCCAATTTTGCTTTACCCCCCATTTTATTGATCCTGATTAGATTATTTGGTTTTTTCATTGACCGTAAGACCATGGTAAACCGGATTTTTGAGCGTCTTGGAACTATACTGGATGACAGCAGTACTCAGCAAATCAGACAGACGTTAAGAAATATCAGGGGAATGGATCATAAATGGTATGCTACACTGCTGAGTTTTGTATTTTTCCTTTTTGTTGCGACCACACTTTTTGCAGTCATCAAAAATTCCATGGATCAGATCTGGTCTATCGGGATGAAAGAGCATACAAGTTTTCTGTTTAAGCTTAAAATAAGGGCAAGATCTATGGTTATTATTCTGCTGGCAGGTTTACTATTCTCTATAGGCCTGCTCACAGACAGCGTCCAGGCCTTCATTGGTGTTTATATCAATACAGCCTCTCCTACTTTTGGAAGGGTATTCCTGATGCTCTTAAATCAATTGCTGTTTGTTGCGATAGTAACGACCTGGTTCAGCGTTTTATTCCGTTTTCTAACCAGCGGAAGACCGACCTGGAAATCTTCAATCAGGGGTGGTATTCTGACTGGTATCCTTTTCACATTTGGGAAATATATTCTACGTATTGCCTTGCCAATGAGTAACATCGGCAATATATATGGTGCATCCGGCTCAATTGTGCTGATCATGCTTTTTGTATTTTATTCTTCTTTCATTTTCTATTTCGGAGCTTGTTTTGTAAAAGTGCTGAGTGACGCCAAAGAAACTCCAATACGCCCCATTAAAGGAGCGTTTAATTATGAAATAAAAGAAGTTTTAAAGCCATCTTAAGTCAGTTCCTGCAAAGCAGTCCGCTCAAATCCCTGCATTTCAAATACAGCTAATTTGTTCAGAAGATTATAATGAAGTGTACCAAAAAAATTGATAATCCCATCTTTATTTTTGCCTTCAATACAAATGCTCTCTTTAGAAACCTCGGGGTGTTGTAAAAACTGTACAGCAATCACCTCTTCGTCCTTTATTTTAATATCGGCGATATCGATAGCATACTCTTTCATCAGCAATAAAAAGCTGGTTCCATTCAATAATAACTCTTTGATACTCATAGCGTAAGAATTTAAGGTTAGGGAAAATTATTCCAGCAAATTTAACGCCAAAAAAAAGGAGTAAACGCGATCCGTTTACTCCTTTTTCACACAGCTTAACTTTAAAGCTTTGCTAATCGTTTTACTATGGAAATTCAGTGCTTAAAAAAGTTTAAGTGCCAGTCCTAAAGTAAATAAGTTTAATCTCTGGCCGTCATAGTTTTGTTTCCCTAATTTGGTAATACCAGCTTCATATCTAAGGTCTACGCCTATTTTACCAATGTCTAAACCAGCACCAAACTGCCATGCAACAGCTTGTTTTTTGAAGTCACCACTAAAGATATTTGTTGTAGCAGCACCGAAAGATTGTTTATCATCTAAAATAAATGACACTACAGGCCCTGTATTTAAACGTAATCCAATACCAGCAGCACCGATTTTAGTACCAATCAATAAAGGTACGTCAAGACTTGTAAATTTAACCTTGTTTTCCTGACCAGCAAATGCAGGATCATTGCTCACCATTGTCGTGTTTTTACCTGACAAATAAAGCTCTGGTTGAAAATGTATGCCCGCTGCTCCGATTCTGGCCCACACACCTGCATAATAACCTGCTGAGTTATCACTGCTAAATGTATTGTGACTGCTTAATTTAGAAAGATTCGCTCCTCCTTTAACACCAAATTGAAAAGATGGCAGTATCTGGCCAAAAGCTACTGCGCTAAAGCAGATAAACAATGAGAATAGAACAATTTTTTTCATAAGTTTTTATTTGTTTGTTATTTTTAAAGGTAATCAAGCACAATAGGGCTTTTATACGGAGTAAAATTAGGAATATTTTTTTTGCAAACTAAATTACGTCAATTTAAATTAATCACACCTTATTTCATAGATTTGTTTATGCTCCCGAACCTTATGCTGCAATCAGTTTTCTAATGGATTTAGATTTTAACCTCTATGCATTAAGCCTGATTATTTCTGGCATCATTACCCTTCTCCTTTCCGGATATATCTTAAGCAATGAAAAAGGTACAGTACGTTGGGTAGGATATCTGATGTTGTCTAATTCAATCTGGTCTATGGCTTATGGTTTTGAGTTGTCCAGCAGAACATTAGAACACATGAAGATGCTCATTAATGTCGAATATGTGGGTATTGTAGCCGTTCCGTTTTACTGGTTTCTATTCTGCCTGGACCTGGCCGGAAAAGAAAAATGGTTGAAGAAAACAGGAAATCAATTGCTGATTACTGCTGTTCCTGTGCTGTACCTGCTTTTAGTATGGACTAATGACCTGCATCATTTGCATTATAAAAAGGTCAGTATTGACTATAGCGGAAGCTTCCCAATGCTTAAAATCGTTTCTGGAATTGCTTACTACTTTTTTGTCTGTTATTTTTATGCTTTGCTGATTGTAGGAAACTATTTTCTGATTAAAAAATTCAGACGTTCTGACCGGGTTTATAAAAAACAAAACAGAGTTATCTTAACCGCAGCTATGCTTCCCTGGATAGCGAATTTCTGTTATTTAATTGGCTTAAGGCCTATTCCAAACCTGGACATCACTCCTTTCGCTTTTCAAGTCTCTACTTTTTTGATCTTCATAGCCATCTATAGATTCAAATTATTAAATGTGCTGCCTGTTGCCAGAGAAAAAGTTCTGGAGCTCATGGGTGATGGATTCATGGTGCTGGATCACCGGAACCGGGTTATCGATTATAATTCCGCATTTAAAAAATATATCAGTGTCTACCATGCAGATAAAATTATTGGTAAAGACGTCAATGAATTGCTGCAATACCAGCCAGAACTTCTGGATTTACTCAATCAACAAGAATCCGGGAAAGTAGAATTACTGGTACATACAGCAAATGGCGTATTTGACCTGGAAGCTGATGTCTGTTTTCTGAATGAGAACAAGCTGAACAGAAATGCAACGATCATTAAGCTTCAGGATTTAACAAATGCCAGGCAGGAAGCTTTAAAATCTCAACGTCAGGCAGAAGAACTTCAAAAACTAAATCAGCTAAAAGACCGGATATTTTCTATTATGGCACATGACCTCAGAGGGCCATTACTCAATCTGGCTGAGGTCTTAAAAATGACTTCTGATGATACAATCAGCGCGGAAGAATTTAAAGAACTTTCCCCTACACTCACTAAAGACATCTCTTATACGACAGATTTATTGGAGAATATCCTGCACTGGTCAAGAAGTCAGTTAAAGGGATATGGAATTAACAAAGAACTTTTTGATCTGAAAAATCTGATTAACTCAGAAGTCAGTTATCATCTTAAAGCTGCTTCAGTAAAAAAGATAGAAATTATTCTGCAATTAGCAGATAATCTGGTTGCTTACGCCGATTTGCTAATGATGCAGATTGTGATTCGGAACCTGATTATTAATGCCATCAAATTCTGCCACGAAAATTGCCAGATCAATATTGTGGCCTCCTATATTAATGCAGAATATATAGGATTGCAAATTCAGGACAACGGTGTAGGTATTGCACTGGAGAACATTCAGAAGATCTTTAATGGAGAGAATTTCTCCAGCCGTGGCACACAGAATGAAAAAGGTACCGGAATTGGTTTAATGGTTTGCTGGGATTTTATGGAGCGAAATGAAGGAAGTATTGCTATCGAAAGCGAATTAGGTGCCGGAACTTTGTTCAATTTGCAAATCCCGAGACATCAGGCATAAAAAAGGGCCGTTTTAGAAAAAACAGCCCTTTTTATCACACAACAAATAGCTACACTAACCCTTCGTTGCATCATTGATGATTTGCTTTTCTTTAAGCACTTCAACATTATTCTTATTACCAAAGTTTTGGGTTTTATCAGCAAAATAAGCTAAGATCTCTACAATAGTATCCAGGTTATCAGCAACACGCTGATGCATATCTGGTAAATCTTTATCAAGTTTTTTATCTCCCAATTCAATATTATCTACTTCAATCTTCCCGATTTTTTGAATAATTGCTTGCTGCGAATGTTGTAAGTCTTCTAATTCTCTTACAATCTTCTCCATTAATTCAAACTTTTTTAAAGTATCCATATGACTAAATTTTATATTCTTCTGTAATTATTTACAATTAAGAGTAACCAATTACCTTGCCATAGATTTCAAATCTGCCTGAAAAACAACATAACCACAAGATAAACAACCAGATACCTGACTTTAAACCAAAAACCAGGTATCTGGTTATTAATTATTTATGAAGTAACCTTGCTACATACTTACCAATAATATCAAATTCAAGATTCACCGTATCCCCAGTATTTACCTCTTGTAAATTGGTATGTTCAAAAGTATAAGGGATAATAAATACAGAAAATTCATCGTCGGCAGAATTAACCACAGTCAAACTAATTCCGTTAATACAAACAGACCCTTTTTCAACAGTTACATTCCCTTTGCTGCTATCATATTTAAAACGGTATTCCCAGCTCCCATCCAGCTCTGCTCTGAGTATACATACCGCAGTCTGGTCAACATGCCCCTGTACAATATGCCCGTCCAGGCGACCGTTCATCTGCATACAACGCTCCAGATTAACTTTCATACCCTGCCTGAGGTGTTGCAGATTACTTTTCTCCAGCGTCTCCTGAATAGCTGTAACAGTATGGGTCGTATCATCCAATGCTACCACAGTTAAACATACGCCATTATGGGATACACTCTGGTCAATTTTCAATTCATTACTTAGTGCAGATTCAATTGTAAAATGAAGGTTTGTTCCTTCTTCTCTGATCTCTTTTACTGTACCTAGTGTTTCAATAATTCCTGTAAACATAAATTCTAATATTTTGTCCGGTTTTTAAGCCAGTTACCCGATGTTTTTTCTGCCGTCTTTATTATAGCAGAACTTGTTTTTTTCTTCAGGCTTTTCAACGCAACTATCGCCGCAATCAGGGCCTCATCTTCGTCTGTATTTTCCTTGTTTTCGGGATTGAAGTATTTACCTACGAAATGGGTATCAAAATTTCCGGAAGTAAATGCCTCATGCTCCATCACAAATTTACCAAAGTTCAAAGTAGTTTGAATGCCCGTAATGTCATATTCTGAAATCGCCCTGTGCATTCTTGCAATAGCTTCTTTGCGGTCTGCACCAAAAGTAATCAGCTTGGCAATCATAGGATCATAATATACAGGAATTTCCATCCCCTGTTCAAAGCCATCATCTACCCTCACCCCATTTCCTTTTGGTGTACGGTAAGTTTTCAGTACACCAATATCAGGAAGGAAATTATGCTGAGGATCTTCTGCATAAACTCTGAGTTCTATTGCATGGCCATTAATTTTTAAATCTTCCTGACTATAACTTAACCTTTCGCCTCTGGCTATTTTAATCTGCTCTTTAACCAGATCAAGTCCTGTAATAAGCTCTGTAACTGGATGTTCTACTTGTAAACGAGTATTCATTTCCAGAAAAAAGAAATCAAGATTCTCATCCAGAATAAATTCTACTGTACCTGCTCCCGTATAATTTACAGATCTGGCTACATCAACTGCACATTTACCCATTTCCGCCCTGATTTCAGGACTAAGTACGCTGGAAGGTGCTTCTTCAATCACCTTTTGATGTCTTCTCTGAATGGAACATTCCCTTTCAAATAAATGGACAATATTCCCATAGTTATCCCCCAGAACCTGTATTTCTATATGTCTGGGAGAGGATACATAACGTTCTATAAATACGGCACCATCACCAAATGCTGATTTCGCTTCACTGACTGCCAATTGCATCTGTTCTTCAAAAGCAGTAATTTCCTCTACAATCCGCATTCCTTTTCCACCACCACCTGCAGCAGCTTTGATCAGAATCGGAAAACCTACTTCCTGTGCTCTTCGCTTTGCTTCTTCAATATCCGTAATCGCCTCTTCGGTTCCCGGAACCATGGGGATCTGATATTTCAACGCAGCAGCTTTTGCAGATAATTTGTTTCCCATAATGGCCATTGCCTCAGGTGTGGGACCAATTAAAATCAAACCTGCATCCTTCACCATTCTGGCAAACTCAGCATTCTCTGATAAAAATCCATAACCCGGATGTATCGCTTCTGCACCTGTCAGCAAACAAGCGTCGATTATTTTCTGACCAACTAAATAAGACTGACTTGCCGGGGCAGGCCCTATAAAAATGGCCTCATCTGCATAACGCACATGCAAGGCTTCTCTGTCAGCCTCTGAAAATACAGCGACTGTCAAAATCCCCATTTCCTTTGCAGAGCGCATAATACGCAAAGCAATCTCACCCCTGTTGGCAATTAAAATCTTCTTCATAGCAATCTGTTTAGGATTTCTTTACTGGTTTCAGTTCTTTAATCAGCTGGACAGCCTGTGCGATCTGATTCGCACCGGTATTCAAATGAGTCACAAATCTTAAAGTATCAGGACCGGTAGCACCGCATAAAATCCCATTCTTCTTTAAACTGTCCAATACACTTGCTGTTGTATACTGCTCAGCTATTTTAAAAATTACAATATTTGTTTCAACAGGCATCACATTGGCTACAAAATCAGCAGCAGTCAGGGCATCTGCCAATAACTGTGCATGCAAATGATCTTCAGCAAGCCTGGTTATGTGGTGGTCTAAAGCGTAAATACCTGCAGCAGCAAGAAAACCCGCCTGGCGCATGCCACCACCAAATGCTTTACGGATTTTATTTGCCTTATGGATAGTTTCTTTAGTACCTAACAGAACAGAGCCTACTGGCGCGCCCAGTCCTTTGGAAAGACAGATTGAAATACCATCAAAATACTGTCCATAATCTTTTGCAGCATCGCCGGTTTTAACCAATGCATTAAAGATCCTTGCCCCATCTAAATGGAGTTTCAGCCCTTTTCTTTTACATAACTCCGCAATAGGTGCAATCTGTTCTAGCGTATAACAGGCTCCTCCCCCTTTATTCACCGTATTTTCCAGTACGACTAAGCTCGAGTTCGGATAATGAATATTGTCTTCATTAATTTCCGGACCAATCATTTCAGGGCTTAAAATCCCTCTTGGACCATTTAATAACCTCACTGAGGCTCCGGAATGAAATGCAATTCCCCCGCCCTCATACCGGTAAACATGTGCCGTCTGATCGCAAATCACTTCATCCATAGGCTGAGTGAAACATTTAATTGCAATTTGATTGGTCATAGTTCCCGAAGGGCAGAAAAGGCCTGCTTCCATATTAAAAAGCCTTGATAGTTTACTTTCAAGTGCAGCTACGGTTTCATCTTCTCCATATACATCATCACCAACTTTTGCGTTCATCATCGCAGCGATCATTTCTGGTGTGGGTATGGTTACAGTATCACTTCTAAAATCTATTTTATTTTGCATAGAAAAAACAGGACAGCACACAATTTAGTTTTTTGCGCTTCTTTTAATCCTTAAAGGTGAAATTATCACAATTACAGCTCACATCAAAGTATTTTTATTCGTGTGTTCGTTAAATACCACATAAAATTCTTTAATTGCTCTTTATGAGTGTTTTAAAATTGAATGATTGGGTATTTTAAAAGAATATTATGACATTTGTCCTCCCTAATAAAATATTAAAATTTGGAATTTAAAATAACTAGTGTAATTTTATCTTAGTGTTAATTTAACAATATCTTAATTACGAAGGCTTAATACCTGAATATTTGCGGTTTACGAAGAAGCATCGAGCGGAAGATATTTGAATTGGGAAGGCTAATAGCCAGCAAATAGAAGGAATAATAATAAAATTGAAAAATAACTTACAAGGATAAACGCAGGAATCAGAAAAAAAAACTGAAAATGGAAAAAAACATGTTTGAAGTGTCAGGA
Source organism: Pedobacter sp. UYP1 (assembly GCF_040547305.1). Taxonomy (NCBI): domain Bacteria; kingdom Pseudomonadati; phylum Bacteroidota; class Sphingobacteriia; order Sphingobacteriales; family Sphingobacteriaceae; genus Pedobacter; species Pedobacter sp. UYP1. Next base: position 224,564 of record NZ_JBEPPL010000007.1, read on the forward strand.
ATATTTACTTTTACCCCAAAAAAAACAAATTAAGATGATAGTTATTGCAGATGGTGGTTCAACCAAAACCAATTGGTGCTTAATTAATGAAGCTGGTAGAAAAATTCATTTTAATACCGAAGGTTACAATCCGTATTTTTCCCGTACAGATTATATCGTTGAATCTTTAAAAAAATCTTTACCAGATCATTTAGAGGCAGATAAGCTAACAGAAGTATATTATTATGGCGCAGGTTGTTCAACTGACGCGAATAAAAAAATTGTAGCAGATGCTATGGGACAGGTTTTCCCTAATGCAATCATCTTTATTGGACATGATTTACTGGCTTCTTGCAGAGCATTACTGGGTGATGAGCCGGGTTTTGCCGCAATCTTAGGCACAGGTACAAATTCATGTCTTTATGATGGAAGTGATATCTCTTTAAACATTGACTCTTTAGGCTATTTCTTAGGAGATGAAGGTAGCGGATGTTATATTGGTAAACGTATCCTGGGTGATTATATGAAAGGCTACATGCCTAAAGGTTTGAGAGAAAGTTTTTATGATAATTTCGCTTTGACGAATGAAGATATCTTCGATCATATTTACAACAAACCTCTTCCAAATCGTTTTTGTGCAGGATTCAGTAAATTCTTATACGATTTCAAAGACAACTACGAGGATTATGCATTCTCTACAGTTGAATATGCTTTTACAGCATTCTTTGAAAATCTGGTTATTCACTATCCGAACTATAAAGAGTATACCTTGAACTGTGTAGGTTCAGTAGGTTACAGCTTCAGAGATATCCTGAGTATTGTTGCAGACAGATACGAAATGGGCGTAGGAAAAATTATCCGTTCTCCTATAGATGACCTTGTTGATTACCATATGCAACCAGCAAGAAGTTTGAAATAGAAAAAAAACAAGCGCTATAAAAAATCCCGGTTACTCATAACCGGGATTTTTTTTATTAAAATATGACGGAAAGAGATTTAAAAGGAGATTTCTTTTCCAAATAACTTCCCATATTTTCTTTTATCAAAACGATATAAGGTCGCTGCCCGGAAGGAAACCCCTTTTTGCTTCTCATTCAGATCTTTCAAGACATTAAAGCTCAGCATCTTTTTCCTGAAATTCCTTTTATCCAATTTCTTACCCAAAATCACTTCATACACATTTTGTAACTGTGTTAAAGTAAATTTCTCAGGAAGTAATTCAAAAGCAATTGGCTGATGTTTGATTCTTCTTTTTATTTTTTCAAGTCCCTGATCAAAGATTTTCTGATGGTCAAATGCCAGCGGAGGCAAATCTTTGACGTTAATCCAGTGTGCTTGTTTTGCATAATTACTGATCGGTTTAAGGGCTTTATCACCTCCCAATCGCAACATTGCATAATAAGCCACGGATATAATCCGTCCCTGAGGGTGACGGCCAACATCACCAAAAGTATAGAACTGCTCCATGTAAACATTCTCTATTCCTGTGAGTTCGTGCAAGATACGGGCCGCGGACTGATCCAGACTTTCGTTCTCATTAACAAGATACCCCGGAAGGGCCCACCAATCTTTAAAAGGTTCCTCGTTCCTTTCAATCAGCAGAACTTTTAATTCTCCTTCATCAAATCCGAACAAAACACAATCAATTGAGAAGGTGGAATTAAGCTGTGGTAAGACTTCTTTCAAAACATTAAATTTTTAAAAACTAAAGCAAATTAATATACTTGTTTGCGATTTACATAAAATAAATCAAAATAAATTACTTAGTGTAATATCTACACGGTATATTCGTAATATAAACAGATGAAACCAAATATCAAAAATATCGCTGTATTGACATCTGGGGGTGACGCTCCCGGAATGAACGCATGCATCAGAGCAGTAGTACGTACCGGTATTTACAATGGTATAAATATGTTTGGAGTTTTGCAAGGTTATCAAGGATTAATAACTAACAATATTATTCCTATGGATGCCCGTTCAGTAAGCAATATTATCCATTTAGGCGGAACAGTACTTAAAACAGCACGTTGTTTAGAGTTTAAAACCGACGAAGGAATGGATCTTGCCTACGAGAACCTTAAACTACACCAAATAGATGCACTTGTTGTGATTGGCGGAGATGGTACTTTTACCGGAGCCCGTCGTTTTGCACAAAGACATCATATCAATGTAATTGCCATTCCTGGTACGATCGACAATGATTTATACGGTTCTGATTTTACTTTGGGCTACGATACTGCGATTAACACAGTTATTGAAGCTATAGATAAAATCAGGGATACTGCAGATTCGCATGACCGTTTATTTTTTGTAGAAGTAATGGGCCGGGATTCGGGTTGTATCGCTTTAAGAAGTGCTATTGCCTGTGGAGCTGAAGCTGTATTACTGCCTGAGAAAGCAACGAGTCTTGATGAACTGATTAAACAATTAGAAGTCGGAGCAGCAACAAAAAAATCTTCCAGCATTGTAATTGTGTCTGAAGGGCATAAACAGGGTGGTGCTTACGACATTGCGAAACATGTTAAAGAAAAGTTCAATCATTATGACACAAAGGTCACTATATTAGGACACTTGCAACGCGGCGGAAGCCCGAGCAGTTTTGACAGGATTTTAGGAAGCCGTTTAGGTTATGCCGCTGTAAATGAGTTGCTGAAAGGCAGTACACAACAGATGGTAGGCTTACGAGGTAACGATATCAGGTTAACCAGCTTAGATGAAGCGTTGACAGAGCATAGTTTTAAATTAGAAAGTGATCTTTTGGAAATGACTAAAGTTTTATCAATTTAACATGATAGCGGTAGTATATAGTGGCTCAAAAACTGCCCTGTGGAAAATAGCTAAAGACGGTAAAACCATTGCAGAATGTAGTATGCCTGGTATAAATCCGTTTTTTGTAGATCAAAAATCGTTGTTGCAGCAGTTGAATAAGAAATCTATTTTAATCAACAATGCAGAACAGATTAAGAAGATCCATGTTTTTGCTGCCGGAGCAACTTCTTTAGACCGCCGGAATGAACTAGTGGCTTCTTTAAGGATATTCTTTAAACATAGCAAAATCACTGTTCAGGATGATTTATATGGTGCTGCTATCGCTGCTTGTTTTAATAAAAGCGGAGTTGTCGGTATCCTGGGAAGCGGCGCTAACTGCGCTTATTTTGACGGCACAAAACCTGAACCTAATAACTTCGGCCTGGGTTTTATCCTCAGTGATGAGGGTTCTGCTACCTACCTTGGCAAAATGATCCTGAAATATTATCTTCAGGAGAAGCTGCCAGCAGACCTGATGAAGAAATTCAGTAAAAAATATGACCTGAACAGGTCAGAAATACTGGATAAAGTATACAAGAAAACTATGGCTCAGCAGTTTCTGAGCTCTTTCCTGGACTTCTTTATAGAAAACAGGGAACATGAATATATTCAGCAGCTACTAGATAACGGATTTCAGCGTTATATAGATAGTTACCTGTTACCGACCATTAAACTTCATCCTGGGGAGGAAGTACATTTTGTAGGGATAGTGGCAGGGAACTTTCAAGACCGTTTGCGCGCTGTGGCAAAGAAAAATGGTTTTGAAATTACTACGATTACCAAAGAACCAATATATAATTTACTTAATTACTATTCAAATTAATAATAATGACAAAGATTGGAATAAACGGTTTTGGCCGTATCGGCAGATTAGTTTTTAGAGCTGCGTTAAAAAGAGGTCTGGACATCGTTGCAATAAATGATCTTGTAGAGCCAGATTACATGGCCTATATGTTGAAGTATGATTCTACGCATGGTCGTTTTGATGGAACTATCGAAGTAGTTGACGGACATTTAGTCGTTAACGGAAAAACTATCCGTATCACAGCTGAGAGAGACCCAGCTAACTTAAAATGGAATGAAGTAGGTGTTGAAACTGTTATTGAGTCTACAGGGTTATTCTTAACTCAGGCTGATGCAGAAAAACACCTTACTGCAGGTGCAAAAAGAGTTGTTCTTTCTGCTCCGGCTAAAGATGATTCAATCCCTACTTACGTAATGGGTGTAAATCATGATAAATTAACAGCAGATCAAACTGTTGTTTCTAATGCTTCTTGTACTACGAACTGCCTTGCACCAATTGCTAAGGTGTTAAATGACAACTGGGGTATTGCTGAAGGCTTAATGAGTACTGTACATGCAGTTACTGCTACACAAAAAACTGTTGATGGTCCTTCTGCGAAAGACTGGAGAGGTGGACGTGGTGGTTTCTCTAACATTATTCCTTCTGCTACAGGTGCTGCTAAAGCAGTAACTAAAGTTATTCCTGAATTAAAAGGTAAATTGACTGGTATGGCTTTCCGTGTTCCGGTTGCTGATGTATCAGTAGTAGATTTAACTGTACGTTTAGAAAGACCAGCTACTTACCAACAGATTAAAGATGCGATGAAAGCAGCTTCTGAAGGTGAATTAAAAGGTGTGTTAGGTTACACTGAGGATGAAGTAGTTTCTTCTGACTTTATTGGTGATGACCACGCTTCTATCTTTGATGCAAATGCAGGTATTGCATTGAATGACAACTTCGTAAAAGTTGTTTCATGGTATGATAACGAATGGGGCTATTCTTCAGCATTAGCTAAATTCGTAGAGTACTACGGAAACTTAAAATAATATCTGTTTATACAGATTCATAGGTAGTTAGAACAGGGATTTTCCGCAAGGAAGATCCCTTTCTGGTTTTAAGCATTAAACTCGTCCAGTGAATAAGGCATTTCTATGCACAAGAATCCTTGTTCCAGCAATAATTGTTCTATTTCGATCGTACATTTTAACGGACTTACAACCCTCAGAATTTTATCTACATCTTCTAAATCGAATGTCCAGTTCTTTTCTCCCAGAAAGGCATTGAGTGCTGGCCTTAAACAATCCAGATCATCTTTGCCCTGGACTGATGTTTTAAATATAATTACATTCATCATTTATAGTTAAATTAGTTCAGGATTCAGACAGCACTTGCAAATATTTCTTTCTATTGCACGGCAGAAACCTCTAAGCTAAAGATGAGGTAACAAATCAATTATCTAAAGGGGTTTGAGGCCGAAACGCACAAAATTGGCGGTGAACGGTCAAAAATAACCGGTAAACCCATACCTATTTTCTGGCCAGCCAATCCAGAAACGGAGGAGTCTTTTCCTTACTGATTGTGATTGGTTCTTTGAAAGAAACCGAAAGATTAACGACCAGCTTACGGGAAAAAAAATGAGCCGCGTCCTTTACAGCTTTCCGGTTGACCAGATATTGACGGTTTACTCTGAAGAAATCATCACCAGACAGCTTTTCCAGCTCTTCAAGTTTCTTATTCAGCACGTAGCTCTGCTGATCAAATGTTAACAGCCGCGTTTCTTCATTCGCGATGTAAAACAAGGCAATATGTGCTGTTTTAATGGGGATAATTTTGTCTTTATAAGCGACCAGTATAGACGATGTTTTTTGTGGTATCTTGTTCACAAAAAGGTCAAAGAGCGCATCGTATGATACACGCTGATCAGAAAAGCCTCTGCGTAAAGCGTGGTATTTATTCAAAGCTTGTGCAATAGACGCTGCTGTAAATGGCTTTAAAATGTAATCAATACCATTTGTTTTAAAGGCGTTTAAAGCATATTCATCATAAGCAGTACAAAAAATTATAGGCGCAGTGACATTTACAGCTTTAAAAATATCAAAGCTCACCCCATCCCCTAACTGAATATCACTAAAAATCAGGTCCGGCGCTGGTGCATTTTGAAAATAAGCCACAGCTTCTTTAACGGATTTCAGAAAAGTGACCAGCTGCGCATCCGGCTGCAACTTCAAAATCACATCCGCAAGATCCTCAGCCGTTAATTTTTCATCCTCTATAATTATGATCTTCATTCTCTAAAATTTTTAAACGCACTGAAAAGAATTTGCCATCATCTTTGATATCAATCTCATCGCCAGAGAGCAGCTTATACCGCTCTGCAAGATTTGCCAAACCACTCCCAGTAGAGTATTCTGTTACAGCTCTTAACTTCACATTGTTAAGCACTGTAATATAATCACCTTCCTGCCTGATCTCAATAACCAGCGGATCTTCATCAGTAAGCTCATTGTGCTTAATCGCATTTTCCAATAGCGGCTGTAAAGAAAAGACAGGTAAGAATCTATCTGATTTTGTAAGTGCGAAGGAGAATTGCAAAGCTTCACCGAAACGGACTTTCTGCATCTCCAGATAATCTATTCCTAGTTTCACTTCTTCATTTAAGGTGGCCAGTCCGCGTTGATTTCCAGACACCGATACCCTTAAAAAGTCTGACAACCGCAGCAGGTAATCCTCTGCCCCTTCCGGGCTTTTTTTGATCAGGGACTTCAAAATATTGAGTGCATTAAACAAAAAATGTGGTTGAATCTGTTGCTGTAACAATTGATAAGCTGCCTCTGAGCTGGCCGCATTTAAACGGGAATTTTCTATCTGCGCTTTATTATTGGCATCCTGTATAATAATAAAATTTTGCAGTAGCAGTAATATACTATTGACAAATAGACCCTGCAGTAAAATATAAAGATAGATGATATCCCCTTTAACCCTGACCACAATCATTTTTGCCGAGATTCCTTGTTGAACCAGGTAATTTTGAAGATTATACACCGTCCACATCACCAGTGTACTAATCAGGAAACTTGAAATATAAAACCAGATCGAACAATTCTGTCCCGTTGTATCACTCTCTGTTCTGAAAATCAGGAGCAAACAAGTATTCACGATACTGATCAGCATCAGCAGAAAGAAAGATATAAATGACCGGTATAATGCGCCTTGAACAGCCTCCCCTTCCATAAAAGCAGAGCTAAAAGAGAACAGGCAAATCACCAGAGAAATGCAACAGCTTACTTTTAATAGATTTTTGGTGGGAAGCGTCGTTTTCATTGAGGCAAATATAGTCAGGATAAAAAAAAGGTTTCTCATTTATTTTATGCGAAAATGCAGCTTTAGTTCAACTTGATAAAGCATATTCCCTCCGAAGCGGACAACATCATACCCGAAATTGATAAAACGCTTTAATATGGGTATATTTGCGGTATATTAAAAAAGCCTAGTCGTTGAGAAGATCGGTCTGCATTTTATTACTCGTTATCATTGCCTCACAATCCTTTAATAAATTGTGGGTAACGCTATCTTTTAAGATGAATGAGCGTTATATTTCAACGGTGCTTTGTGAGAATAAAAACAGGCCTGAAATGCATTGTAACGGCAGGTGTATTTTAGCTAAAAAACTAAAACTGGCCGAAGACAACGAACAAAAGCAAAGGAATCAGAATCAGGAAAACACAAACGTCTTATTTTTCTGCAAACTGAACAAACTTAAATTTACAGGTTTTCCTGCAGCAGCACAAAAAGATAATTTCAACCGGTTTTATCTCCATTTCAAGCCCTCCTCTTTTCATAACGATATCTTCAGACCACCACAGGTGGCTTTCGCTTAATCTTATTGGTATACCCTGTCTGTCTCTGTATCACGTGAATTAATCCCGTTGTCCGGATACGGGTTGCTATGCGCTGCATTTCAAACAGCAAGAAAGCCGGCTTTCTTCCGGTTATAGGTCCGAATTTATACAATGCTATAGGCCAGCCCAGATGCTGATCCTAAAGCAAAACCATTAAAAACACATGAAAATCAAGGTTTTCCTCTTTATATTTTTACTTTTCACCACCCATAAACTCGCTGCCCAATCCCTTTCAGGATCATTACATGGCAATATCATTACTTTTGACAACGAGCCTATTCCGGGCGCAAACGTTGTCTTTCAAAACACTAAACTCAAAACTGTAACCGATGCGCAAGGGAATTTCAACTTTAAGAACGTTCCAGCGGGAACCTATGTCTTAATTGTTTCTAACGTGGGCTATACTGCGACCAGACAAAACCTGGTTATTGAACCCGGTAAAAAACTGAAGTTTAATTTCCAGCTTTCAAAAAGCAGGCAGGAGCTGAATGAAGTTGCAGTTAGCGGAGTTAAAAACCGCTATAAAACTACAAACTCCAACACCTCTACCAGGATGGATATTCCATTGTTAACGACCCCCCAATCTGTACAGATCGTTTCCAATCAGGTAATTAGAGACCGCCAGGCCTTTACCTTAAATGAAATTTCCAACTCATTTACCGGCATGAAAGCCAATAACGGAAGCGGCTCTTTTAGCATCCGTGGTTTTACAGCCTACTCCCCCACTGATGCAAGTTTCCTATTATACAATGGCATCCGTGGTAATTTATTCCTGTGGAGTCAGCAGCCCTTATTGTATAACATTGAAAGTGTAGAACTACTGCGTGGACCATCAGGTGCATTATTTAGTGAAGGTTCGCCAGGTGGTGTCGTCAATTTCGTGACTAAAAAACCTCAGGTTAACCAACGGTATGAATTTGATGTCGCTATAGGCAGCTGGGATTTCAAGAGACTATCGGCCGATTTTACAGGTTCCTTGTCTAAAAACAAGAAATTGCTTTACCGCGCAATCATCGGATACGATAAATCAAAAAGCTTCAGGGACTATCAGGATAAAGAAAACATCTTCATCGCACCTTCGCTTACCTATTTGTTCTCTGCCCGTACTGATTTGAATTTAGAAATTAATTATGCACATCAAAAAACGAATCAGCAATATGATAATGGAACTTATATCCGGACCAATCCTGACGGAACTTTTGATTTCAATTATTACCCGGATAACCTGACCATACAAAGTCCAACCGATTATGGAAAAACTGACAATGTATCCGCTACACTGACCTTTAACCATCAATTCAGCGATAAATTAAAACTGACAGCAGTACACCGCGCAGTGAACAGCAAACTGGATTATACAGATCACATACCAGTAGGTAAAATAAGAAATGATTCGATCAGCCGTGGTTATCAGGATTGGGAAACCAGTCGCTTCAGCCTGCAGACGACAGCTTATTTAGCTTATCAAACCAATACGGGATCGCTTAACCACCATATCATTACAGGAGTTGATTATAACCGCTATGGCTGGACTAAAAATGATTATCAATATAAGCCCGCTACCCGCATTTCTATCTTCAACCCTGATTACAGCCTCGATCCACCTGCCGGATCTGTTAAAGCACAGGAATCAGACGATAATAAAAGAATTACTAACCTTATCGGAGTATATGTTCAAGATCAGCTCAGCATTGGTGAAAAGATCAAAGCATTGTTATCCATCCGCTATGATTCTTATAACGCAAAAGAGACCCCGCTTTCAGCCAGAGATAACAAACAAGGGGATGAACTGCAGGCTTCAGGATTGATTCCCCGTGCTGGGTTAGTCTATTTACCTGTAGCCAACATTTCAGTTTATGCCAGCTTTTTAAAGTCATTCAATCCACAAACGTCTAATAATGTATTATCTGGTGGGCCTTTCCCTACCCGCAGGGCGACACAATATGAAATTGGATATAAAGGTGATTTCTTTAACAATACACTCGCAACCAGCGTGGCCCTTTACCAAATCAACTATGCTAATATTCTCGCCTCGGCACCTACAGAAGAGAATTCTCATCGTCAGGAAGCCTTAAAAGGAACAAGAAGCAATGGAATAGAGTTGTCAGCCACGGGTACGATTCAGAATTTCAATATTATAGCCGGATATGCTTATAACGACCATGTGATTTTAAGTACAAGTACATTTGGTAAAAAGGGTGATCGCTTTAGCAATGCCCCAAAGCATATTGCCAATTTATGGCTTAAATATAATGTGTCAAAAGGTTTGGTTAAAGGAACTGGGATAGCTGCCGGCGCAAGGTATGTCAGTGACCAGGTAGGTCAGATTACGAATCAGAATTTTATATTCCCTTCTTATACGGTTTTTGATGCCGCGCTGAATTACCGCAGAGGAAAATACAATATCCAGCTGAATGCTTACAATTTAACAGATAAACGTTATTTCACGGGCAGCAGATCAAGCACCGTTACAGGTGGCTTAGGTGATCCACTGAATTATAGATTAGGCATAAGTTACCTGATTCAATGAAAAAGCTGAATCTCACACGGGTTGTGGTGTTTTCGATACACAGCTGGCTGGGCCTGGTTACTGGCTTATTCCTTCTTTTACTGGGAATAAGCGGGTCTGGCCTGGTATTTTTAAAAGAAATAGATCAGACAGTTCATGCCAGGCTGTTAACAGTAAAACCTACAGGGAAACGTTTGCCGCTGGATAGTTTTTACCAGACAATTACCCGCAGCTATCCCCATATCAAAGGAATAGCCTGGCTTAATCCGGGTGCTGCTCCAGACAGAGCTTATGAATTCAGATTATATCAGAACGATGGTAAAATCAGTACTTATGACCTGGGAATGGTCAGCATGGATCCTTACTCTGGAAAAGTATTAAGAGCAGGAAACCTGAAGGATTTCAATACTGGCCTGCTGCATTGGCTGATCCAGTTTCACTGGAGTTTCCAACTGGGCTTACCTGGACTGCTAATGGCCGCAGTATTTGGGATTACGATGCTGATTTCTATTTTAACTGGTCTGATCGTTTACAGGAAGTATATCTGGAAGGTGCTGACTTTCAGGGTCGGAATTAAGTGGAAAAACAGGAGTACCATAACTTCAGGTTTACACCGTATAGTTGGCGTATGGGCGCTGGCCTTTAACCTGATCATTTTTTTTACTGGATTCTGGATGAATATGTTTGCGTTTGACCAGCGCTACTGGCAAAAACAAATGACTCCCTGCCCTGCTAATACTTTAACAAAGCAGTCTTTAGAAAGCTTGTTAAATCAGGCTTATCAAAAAATGCCGGAATTAATTCCACTAAGTGTTTATTTACCCACGCAACCTGGCAGCGATTTCAAAGTCAGTGGCACTTTAAAGGAACAAAATCCGCTTTTTCAAGGTGGAAATTCCATTTCCTTTGATGCAGTTACCGGTCAGCAGACGGCGCTGAAAACTATAGGTGAAAAAAGCTTATGGGAGAAAACAGAGCTTACCTTTTTTCCTTTACACACGGGTAACTTCGGCGGCATCATTGTTAAATTGTTGTATGTATTGATAGGATTATTGCCCAGCTTATTATCAATTACCGGTTTTATGCTATGGTGGAGAAAGCAGAATTTCAAGTATTTCTCTCGTAGACGAAAGTATCCCTGACTCTTCCTTTCATCTCAAAATGTTTTTTGATCAGCTTGATCCTGAAAAACCCGCAATGCTTTAATACAGCCTGAGAGGCCAGGTTTAAAACATCACAAGTTGCATCAATAGTCTTTACACCTAATTCGGAAGCTACAAATTGAATCAAAGCATTTGTAGCTTCTTTAGCATATCCGGTTCTCCAGTATAATGGATTAATAATATAGCCTAAGTTTCCTTTATGGGCCTCCATTAAATCAAATCTGAAACCACAGCCTCCAATCAACCTGTTTTCTTCTTTTAATATAATGGCCAGTTCAAAGCTCATTCTGGGTACAGCTTCTTTCAACTTCAAAGCTTCCTCAATAAATTTTGAGGTATCAGCCTCCGTATTAGGCCCCCAGTTTTCGTAAACCAGGATTTTTTCCTGGCTTGCGTATTCATGGACGGCCTTCCAGTCTGCTGCTACATATTCTCTGAGTATTAACCTTTCCGTCTCTATCCAGATCTCCATGTGTCAGACCGTTTTTAATATCATCGCGCCTAAAGGTGCAATATTGATCGAAATAGAATAATCTCTTCCATTCGCAGAAAATGCTTCTGGTACAAAAGCAGCCGTATTAAGTTTACCACTACCAAAATATTCAGTAGCATCACTGTTAAAGATTTCTTTCCAGGATGCTTTAAATGGCAAACCTATTTTGTAATTCTGCCTGTATACAGGCGTCATATTTAAAATTACAATCAGTGTATCCTTTGCTTTATGCCCTTTACGTGTGTATACATAAATAGAGTGGTCGCTATCATCTGCACTGATCCATTCAAACCCTTCAGAAGAAAAATTAAAATCATACAGTCCCGGCTCTGTCCGGTATAGCTTATTAAGTGCTTTCACATAAGTCTGCATCCCCAAATGAGACTTATAGCGCAGCAAATCCCAGTCCAGCGAATTTGTAAAGTTCCATTCTCCGTTCTGTGCAAATTCATTGCCCATAAAAAGAAGTTTAGTTCCAGGCTGGGTAAACATATAAGCATATAAAAGACGCAGGTTTGCATGCTTTCTCCACTCATCACCCGGCATTTTATAAATCATAGATGACTTACCATGAACCACCTCATCATGAGAAAATGGAAGCATAAACTTCTCAGAAAACGCGTAAGTAATGCTGAAAGTAAGCTGATGGTGATTATACTTTCTGTCTATCGGGTCAGTTTTGAAATACTTCAGCGTATCATTCATCCAGCCCATCATCCACTTCATTCCAAAACCCAGACCTCCTTCAGCTACCGGATGTGTTACGCCCGGATAGGTGCTGCTTTCTTCGGCAATCGTATGTACGCCTTTAAAATTCGTATAAATGGATTCATTCAGGTCTTTTAGAAACTGGATAGCACCCAGATTTTCTGATCCGCCAAATTCATTGGTTGCTGCATCCCCAGCTTTCCGGGAGAAATCAAAATATAACATAGAAGCAACTGCATCTACACGTAAGCCATCTGCATGAAACTGATCCAGCCAGTACATCGCATTGCTAATCAGAAAAGACCTGACCTCATTTCTGTCGTAGTTAAAAATATATGATTTCCAGTCCGGATGAAAGCCTTTACGCATATCAGCATGCTCATATAAATGGGTTCCGTCAAAATGGAACAACCCATGCGCATCTCCGGGGAAATGTGAAGGTACCCAGTCCAGAATTACCGCAATGTCATTTTTGTGAAACTGCTCAATCAAATACATCAGTTCCTGAGGAGTTCCGTGTCTGGAACTGGCCGCAAAATATCCGGTAATCTGATAGCCCCAGGATGGATAATAAGGATATTCCATAATCGGCATCAGCTCGACATGGGTAAAGCCCATTTCCAGCACATACGGAACTAAGCTTTTCGCTATCTCTTTATAAGTTAAAATACGATCAGGCTCTGAAGGATCACGTTGCCACGAACCCAGATGGACTTCATAAACAGACATTGGTTTGTCCAGTGCATTTAATACAGGACGTTTTTTAAGCCATGTTTTATCTTTCCATGCGTACTCAGTATCCCAAACTACTGAAGCCGTCTGCGGCGGATGCTCCCAACGCGTGGCAAAAGGATCTCCCTTTTCGTAATCTTTACCGTCAAATCCTTTAATAAAATATTTATAGACTGTCCCTTTTCCTAATGCGGGAATAAAGCCTTCCCAGATCCCTGATTCATCCAGTCGTTTATATAAACGGTGCGAATTTGCCTGCCACTGGTTAAAATCTCCAGTTACATATACATCATGTGCATTAGGCGCCCATACTGAAAAATAAGTTCCTTCGGTATTCTTTACATTTAAAAGATGCGCTCCCATTTTTTCATACAAACGAAAGTGTTTACCTGAAATAAACAGAGCGACGTCAAAGTCTGTCAATAAACTAAAAATCCAGACCGGTGCAGCTGCAGATACGGCAATATTTTCTTTAACAGGTTTACCCTGATTCGCTTTAGCCATTATTTTAAGGGATTATATTTCGAATCTGTTTCAACTTAAACAGACTCATGGTTCAAAATGCTTCCTTCTGGAAAATGCCCGCTCTTATTCCTTGACAAACGGGCTTGAGCAAGCTATACAAGCCTGCTCAAGCCCGTTTCCTAATCTCCCTGATCTCCTTGAATTTGTATCACAGAGAAGTTTTTATTGCTCTTAAAACGTAAGCAGTTTCTATCGTCAGTAAAATAGTCTTTAATTTCCAATCCGTCTACAATGACTTTCTTAACTCCAAAAGGAATGCCAATTAAGTTATAATTATAAGTTTCATAGTTCGGCGTATACAAACCTTCCAGTTTCTGCTGGATCAGCAGGCGGCGGTCGTTTCCTTTAACCGTGAACTTTTTCTCCGAATAAATATCCTGCTCATACGCAAAAGTGTCCCCATGATCTTCAAAGAAGAATGAATTCACTTCATAGTTCGCATAGAAGATATTCAACAACACCTCGTCCACATGTTTTTCTCCCACGTACTGCATCACGGGATACTCTGGAATAACAGCTCCCGCTTTGATGAAAATAGGCATGCTTTCTAATGGTGCATCTACTAAATGTTCTTTTTCTCCGGCAAGTAATTCATGCGTCCAGATATTGTACCATTGTCCTTTTGGCAAATACACCGTCCTTGAAACGGCCCCTTGCTCTAAAATCGGGCAAACCAGGATTTTATCCCCATAGGCAAATTCATCTTGCCTGAAATGATTGCTCACATTTTCCTGCTCCAACATGACCAGAGGTCTCAGGATTGGGAAACCATAACGATGATGCTCCCAGAATACAGAGTAAAAATATGGCATTAAACGGTATCTCAATTCAATAAACTTACGGTTGATTGCTGTATAAGGCTCTCCAAAACTCCATGGTTCTCTTTCAGCCGTATCACCAGCAGAGTGTGCCCGCATAAATGGAGAAAATGTACCTAACTGAATCCATCTGGTAAATAATTCTCCATCCGGCTCTCCACTAAATCCTCCGATATCAGTTCCGCAAAAAGGAACTCCTGAAACGGACATCCGCTGGCATTGTATATTTCCTATTTTTAAATGTTCCCAGCTCGCTACATTATCACCTGTCCAGACGCAACCATAACGCTGCATCCCAGCATATCCCGCACGGGTAATTGTAAAAGGACGTTTATTACGCATCAGCTTCTTTAAGCCGTCATAAGTTGAACGTACCATTTGCATCCCGTAAACATTATGTGCCTTACGGTGTGAACCTCTATGCCCATCGTAATTATGACGTACATCGTTTGGAAAAGTTCCTGCACCGAATACCGCCGGCTCATTCATATCATTCCATACTCCAGCAACGCCCATATCTACGAGCTCTTTATATAATCCACCCCACCATTCTCTTACCGTCGGATTCGTGAAATCAGGGAACTGGCATCTGCCCGGCCAAACATGACCTTCCATAAAATAGTCATCACTTCTTCTGCAGAAATAGTTATTTTCTTTTCCTTCTTTAAAAACCCAGTAGTTATCATCTACTTTAATCCCAGGATCAATCATCACAACGGTTTTAAATCCATCGTCAGCTAGTTCCTTGATCATTTTCCTTGGATCAGGAAAATGCTTTTTATTCCAGGTAAAACAGCGGTAGCCATCCATATAGTCAATGTCGAAATAAATCGCATCACAAGGGATATCTCTGGAACGGAATCCATCTGCAATTTCTTTTACCTTCGTCTCCGGATAATAACTCCAGCGGCACTGATGATAACCTAAAGCCCATTTAGGGGGCATAGGATGTGTTCCTGTCAAAGTTTGATAACGTTTCACCACATCCATCATGTGTGGCCCGTGGATATAATAGTATTGTAATTCGCCACCATCCGACCAGAAACTGGTCTTATCATTGTCTTCTTTACCAAAGTCAAAATAAGAGCGGAAAGTATTGTCAAAGAAAATACCGTAAGCAGATTTTTGATGTACACCAGTATAAAACGGGATTGTTCTGTACAAAGGATCCTGATCCCATCCAAAAGAATAAGCATCCGTGTTCCAGTTTTGAAAATGCCGGCCCCGCAGGTTCATATTTCCCGATTTATCACCAAGGCCAAAAAAGTTCTCTTCCGGAAAACATTTTTTAGTCGCAAAAACATAATAACCACCAAAGTCTGCATTTTCTTCCCAGTGCATCGGAGAGGCGTCTTCACTCATCACCAACTGGGACAGATTCTCCGTAAATGAAATATGAAAATCCTCTTTCCTGATTTTACAAGTCACCGTA
The DNA here is from genome assembly GCF_040547305.1 of Pedobacter sp. UYP1. NCBI lineage: Bacteria > Pseudomonadati > Bacteroidota > Sphingobacteriia > Sphingobacteriales > Sphingobacteriaceae > Pedobacter > Pedobacter sp. UYP1. Next base: position 240,417 of record NZ_JBEPPL010000007.1, read on the forward strand.
TTGGTTGCAATTGCATAATAATCTTCTTCTTCATCGAACCTGAAAGTACTTACTTTCTGATCCACAACCGGAACAGCATACGAGAAGTCTTCCAGAAAAACACTGTGAGGTGCGAGCCTGACCCGTATAATTTCATTACTTACTACTCTTACCTCTACGCTGGCTTCTCCGTCTGAAAAGAAAAATTTATTCCCATCCTGACGAACTTCCTGAACTCTGGTCAGATATTTCTTAACTATCGGTTTTAAAGCTAATACAGGATTATTTAAATGTTGAATAGTGGATTCAACTATTTCCTTGATATTTTCGTTGTCCGTTATTTCATTTCCTTGCTCTTCGAATTCTTCCATAAAAAGGTTTTCGTAATCTGTTTGTGTGTATAAACTGTCTGATTGACCTAGCTAAAGTGTTAATTATTATGCCAAAACACAAGATTTTTCAGATATAATTCTAACAGAAATTTCACACGTCCAGATCAAAATAGCGTTTGCTGAATCTATTTAGCATTTTGTTGAACAAACCAGCGACCATCTTCAGCCGAAAATCACAAAGATGATTAAGATTAGCAATCAATCCAGTTTTATATTAAATTGCCATAGGATACCAAATTCTCTAACCGGTAATTCAATCAAATATGAAGAACAAATTTAAAGCATTCATTTGCGTCATTATACCTATACTGCTAGCCTTTGTGTTAAACACAAAATTTGGTCCCCTGCCCCCACTTTTAAAATTCCTTAATCCCTTTACTGGTTTCTGGCAGAATGCAGAGAAAATGACTGTTGCGAAAAATAGTGCAATTCGTCTTAAAGGGACCAAAGAGGCTGTGGAGGTCGTATTTGATGACCGTATGATCCCTCATATTTTTGCTAAAAATGACCATGATGTTTATTATACGCAGGGATATATCACGGCAATGAACCGTTTATGGCAAATGGATTTTCAGACACGCTTTGCAGCCGGCAGGCTCTCTGAAGTAGTAGGTGCTAAAGCAATTGAAGTTGATAGATATCAACGCCGGATGGGTATGGTTTACGGAGCCGAAAATTCTTTAAAAGGAATGATGGAAAACCCTAAATCAAAAGCTATGATTGATGCTTATACCGCTGGAATCAATGACTATATCCACTCCCTTTCCACTGCACAACTTCCTTTAGAGTATAAGATCCTGGATTTTACACCCGAAGACTGGACACCACTTAAATGCGCGTTGCTGCTGAAACAAATGTCTGCAGTGCTGGCTATGGGCTCAGATGAATTTTACATGACCAACATTATGAAAAAATATGGCCCTGAAGTAACTGCTGATTTATTTCCTGATTATCCTTTCCGTGAAGATCCGATTATTCCAGCAGGCACAAAATGGGATTTTAAACCACTGCAAGTTCCGCAAACTCCTGGCGGTTACAATGAAGCGACCACAGGTAAAGTAAAAACCAAGGTACTGGAAGATGGAATTGGCAGCAATAACTGGGCACTTTCTGGTGCAAAAACAGCCTCAGGATATCCTATTCTTGCCAATGATCCACACCTGAATTTAACATTACCCTCCATCTGGTACCAGATCCAGTTAAACGCACCTGGGCTTAATGCCTATGGAGTATCCCTTCCAGGCGCTCCGGGTATCACCATCGGTTTCAATAAAGATATTGCATGGGGCGTAACCAATGTTGCCGCAGACGTACTGGACTTCTATCAGATCAAATTCAAAGATGAAACGCACAAACAGTACAAATATAATAACGCGTGGAAGAACACTACAGTAAGATTGGAAACGATAAAAATCAGAGGTGCTAAAAACGAAATAGATACCGTTTTCTATACCCACCATGGCCCGGTTGTTTATTTTCAGAAACCTGAAAAGTTCAGTATGGCTAACAATGTGCCTACAGGTAATGCACTACGCTGGATCGCTCATGATAAATCAAATGAGCTGATGACTTTCTATTTACTGAACAGAGGTAAAAACTACAATGACTACCGGAAAGCACTCACTTATTATACCGCGCCTGCCCAAAACTTCATTTTTGCTTCTTCTGCGAATGATATTGCCATTACAGCAAATGGAAAATTCCCTTTGAAATGGAAAGATCAGGGCAAGTTTATCCTCGATGGATCTGATCCTGAGAATGACTGGCAGGGATGGATACCTTATGCACACAATCCGACCGTTAAAAATCCGGAAAGAAACTTTGTAAGCTCAGCAAACCAGTCCTCTACTGATCCATCCTATCCTTATTACATCAATTGGGAATTTGGCTCCTACGAACGCGGCAAGAGAATTAATGACAGGCTAAAAGCAATGACAAAAGCAACTGCCGATAGTATCCGGATTATGCAAAGCGACAGTTACAGTATTCTGGCGCAGGATCTGCTGCCAACACTGCTTTCAAAAATTGACCCTTCAAAACTCAATGCAACACAAAAAGAAGCATTGGAGATCACTGCTAAATGGGACAAATTCTTTACCGCAAAAGCAATTGGAGGAAGTATTTTCGACCTGTGGACTAAACGTTTATTTATTGATATCTGGGATGATGAATTTACGATTGCCTCGGTACCCATGCGTTACCCCTCCAAAGACCGGACTGTAGAATTGATTTTGAAAGACCCCGGTTCAAAATGGTTCGACAACGTAAATACCCCACAAAAGGAAACCCTGAATGACCTGGTTAATGAAGCTTTCAAATATACCTGCGATAGTCTGGAAAGAAAATACGGGCCGATTGGTAAAAGATGGCAATGGGCAAATGTGAAACAGACCCATGTACCTCATTTAGCCAACATACCGGGAATGGGCTCGGAAACACTCATGATCGGAGGAGCAAAAAGTACAATTAATGCTTTGAGTGAAAAAAATGGTCCTTCGTGGAGGATGATCGTTGAGCTTGGAAAAATTCCCAAAGGTCACGGCGTATATCCAGGTGGACAATCTGGTAATCCGGGTAGTTTTTTCTATGATGACATGCTCAATACCTGGGCAGATGGTAAATTATATGACCTCTATCTGATGCAATCAGCTGAAGATACTCAGGGCAAAGTTCTTTCTCGTTTAAAAATTTCTAAAAAATAGCACATGGTCTTTCTCGTTATACTTATCGCTTCTTTTTTATTACAAATGATTTTACCCTGGTGGATCATTGTAATCCTTTCCTTTGCTACCTGCGGGTTAATTGGTAAAACAGCAAAATTATCATTGTGGCAACCCTTCTTTGCAATTGCACTGTTATGGACAAGCATCGCTTTATATCAGAGCCTGCCGAATAATAACCTGCTGGTTTCGCGCGTGGCTGAGATGTTTGGTCTTCATGCCTGGTGGTTAGTCCTGTTAGTTTCAGCATTGTTAGGCGGTTTTGTAGCTGCGGTAAGCGGTTACTGTGGTTACCAGTTCAGAAAAGCAGTACTGGTTAAAAAAACGACCGCATAAAATTTATCTAATGATCTGTTTATGTATTTTTGCGGCGTGAAAGCTTTAATTCCTCAAATATTTTCAATCCGCGACGAACAACAGTTTAATGAAACTGCGCTGGCCGTGTTCAAACACCAGGCGGAGTTTTGTGTACCCTATCGTCAGTTTATCACTCACCTGAATATCAAACCTGAACAGATCACCCGGGTTGCCGGCATCCCTTATCTGCCGATCAGCTTTTTTAAAACCCATCGGGTAGTCAGTAATACTGATCCGGAGGAAATTGTTTTCAGCAGCTCTGGAACTACAGGAATGGTGCAAAGCAAACATATGGTGACCAACCTGAGTGTATACGAAAAAAGCTTTAACAAAGCATTTGAACAATTCTACGGTCCGGTTGCAGACACTTGTCTGCTGGCTTTGCTTCCTTCCTATCTGGAAAGAGATGGCTCTTCGCTCATCTATATGATTGATGCATTGCTGAATCAAAGTAAACATCCTGATAGTGGTTATTTCTTACATAACCACGAAGAGCTTTTCCAAAAGTTAACCGCCTTAAAAAATGCAGGTCAGCCAACACTGTTAATTGGTGTTACTTATGCCCTGCTCGACTTTCTTGAAACCCACCAATTAGACTTTCCCGAATTAATCGTGATGGAAACAGGCGGTATGAAAGGAAAAAGGAAAGAAATGGTCAGAGAAGAACTACACGAAATATTAAAAAGTGGATTTGGAGTTAATGCCATTCACAGTGAATATGGAATGACTGAACTGCTTTCACAAGCTTATTCTTCTGGAGAAGGTGTATTTGATTGTCCAAACTGGATGAAGATTGTGCTAAGGGATACGAATGATCCCCTAACACTCCTCAATTCTAATCAGACAGGAGGCATCAACATTATAGATCTTGCCAATATTAACTCCTGTTCGTTTATCGCTACACAGGATCTGGGCCGGTTATTGCCTGGCGGTTCCTTTGAAGTACTTGGCCGTTTCGACAATGCAGACATCAGAGGTTGTAACCTGCTGGTTCAGTAAACTATTCCGCGATTAACAGGAAATAGTTCTTTTTACCTTTCTGAACGATAATATATCTATCATTAATCAGGTTGCTGACAGTATAACTGGCAGTAACCTCTGCTACTTTTTCTTTATTAATACTCAATCCACCACCCTGGATAGTTTTCTTCACTTCTCCTTTAGATGGGAATACCGTAGTTTTCTCTGCCAGTAAAGTAGCTACATCAATACCTGACGCTAATTCTTCACGGCTAATTACAAACTGAGCCACACCTTCAAATATCTCCAGGATATGCGCAGGACTCAGGCTCTCTAAAAAGGACAAAGAACCATTACCGAACAAGAATTCTGAAGTTTTTACCGCTGTTTCTAAAGCAGCTTCCGAGTGTGTTCTGATGGTAATATCAGTAGCCAATGCTTTCTGCAAGATCCTCAAATGAGGTGCTGCATCATGTTCTGCTTCTAGTTTCTCCAATTCTTGCTGCGTCAGCAAAGTGAAGATACGTATCCATGATCTGGCATCCGAATCTGTAGCATTTAACCAGAACTGGTAATATTTGTAAGGAGAAGTCTTTTCAGGATCTAACCAGATCGCGCCGCTTTCCGTTTTTCCGAATTTAGTACCGTCCGACTTTTTGATCAGTTGTGTAGTCAATCCATAAGCGGTTCCCCTATCTTTTCTTCTGATAAATTCTGTTCCGGTCACAATATTGCCCCATTGATCAGAACCACCCATCTGGATCGTACAATTATTATTTTTCCATAAATAATAAAAATCATAACCCTGGATCAGCTGGTAACTGAATTCTGTAAAGGACATACCAGTATCACCTTCTAAACGTTTTTTCACGCTATCCTTCGCCATCATGTAGTTCACAGTGATGTGTTTACCTACATCTCTGATGAAATCAAGAAAACTGAATCCTTTAAACCAATCTGCATTGTTAACCATCACCGCACCATTACCTTCAGCGCTGAAGCTTAAGAATTGATTCAACTGTTTTTTAATTCCATCCAGATTATGAGCTAATGTCTCTTCAGTCAGTAAGTTTCTTTCCTCAGATTTACCTGACGGGTCGCCAACCATACCAGTAGCGCCACCAACAAGTGCATAAGGCTTATGCCCAGCGCGTTGAAAGTGGATTAATGTCATAATCTGTGTCAGGTGACCAACATGTAACGAATCAGCCGTAGGATCAAAACCTATATATCCTGAGCACATGCCTTCATTTAATTTATCTTCTGCATTGGGCATGATATCGTGTAACATGCCTCTCCATCTTAATTCATCAACAAAATTGGTCATCGCTTTATAATTTCGGCAAAGATAAGAAACCGTTTAAACTTAGCGGCTCCTAAAAGATCATCTTGGACAGATTCTTGTCAGGTATAAATAATTATGGGTTATTTGGGCCATTTTTCCAGCTCCCTGATAAAAAAATCCTATTTTGTAAAACGATGAACTTTCTTTCGCACTTTTATTTTGAACGGCAAAACTCCAATGATTATATGGTGATGGGAGTTGTGTTGCCAGACCTGATTAAAAATGCAGACAAAGACTGGAACCTCAATCCACAAAAAGACGAATACCTTTTCAGAGATGTGCCTGACTATGCATCCTTACTTAGCGGATGGAAAAGACACCTGGAAGTAGATCGTTTATTTCATTCGTCTGCATTTTTCAAGGAACAGACTGCTATACTCAAACAGCTGATCCTGCCAGCCTTACAAACCGGCCCTGTAAAGCCTTTTTTTTTAGCACATATTGGTCTGGAACTTATCCTTGATCACCTGCTTTTAACTCAGAAAAAAGTAGATACCGCTCTTTTTTATCAGCAACTAGCTGGTGCACACACCGAATCCTTAACCGGATTTTTAAAGTATGCAGGCTTAACGGATCAGCCACGTTTTGCTCACTTTCTGGATAACTTTATCTCCAATGAGTATCTGTTCAGCTATGAAAAAATTGAAAATATCACCTATGCACTGAACCGCATTTGTATGCGGTTATGGCTCAATCCATTTGCAGAAAAGCAACTTGAAATTCTGACACTGAAGCTTGAAGAGTTTAAGCAACAACTGGACAAGCAGGGTTTTCTGACCATATTCGATCAGATCGAGCAGGAACTGGCCGGACAATCCTTCTGATTACAAAAAAAACCATTAAAATAAACAAGCAAATCAGCCGATTTAGTAACTTCGCCTTATGTCGCAATCCACTATTAAAGACACTATGGACGCGTTGGTTCATGAACTTAACCAACACAGTTATAATTATTATGTACTCGCAATGCCAACTATTGCCGATTACGAGTTTGACAAGAAACTGGAAGAACTGGGGAAACTTGAAAAAGAACATCCCGAATTCGCAGATCCTGATTCTCCGACTTTAAAAGTTGGAGGTGATATCACTAAAAACTTCGTCACCGTTAAACACAGATGGCCAATGCTGTCTTTGGGTAACACCTATAATGAACAGGATTTGCGTGATTTCGACGAACGGATCAAAAAATCAATAGGTGATAACTTTGAGTATGTATGCGAATTGAAATTCGACGGACTTTCTATTAGCCTGACTTACCAGGATAACAAATTATTAAGAGCAGTTACCCGCGGAGACGGAACCAAAGGCGATGATGTCACTGCCAATGTAAAAACAATCAGTAATATCCCCCATCACTTAAAAAAAGCAGACACACCTGCATTATTTGAAATCAGGGGAGAGATATTAATGCACAGTGCAGCTTTTGAAAGACTGAATAAAGAAAGAGAAGAACTCGGAGAGATACCTTATGCAAATCCACGAAACTTTGCTTCAGGCACAATAAAGATGCAGGATCCTAAAGAAGTTGCCAAAAGACCTCTGGATGCATTCTTTTATTTCTTACATACTGAAAAAGAATACGCTAAAACACATTGGGAAAGCTTGCAGCAACTCAATAAATGGGGCTTCCATGTTTCAGAACATACTAAACTGAGCAGCAATATTGAAGAAGTACTCGAATTTATTCATTACTGGGAAAATGAACGTTTCAAACTCAGCTATGACATCGACGGTATCGTGATCAAAGTAAATAGCTTTACCCAGCAGCAGGAATTAGGATTTACAGCTAAATCTCCACGCTGGGCAATCTCTTATAAATATAAAGCACAAGAGGTAGAGACGATCCTGGAAAGCGTGAGTTACCAGGTGGGACGCACTGGAGCAGTAACTCCGGTAGCCAACTTAAAACCAGTACAACTTGCCGGAACAACGGTTAAGCGCGCTACTTTACATAATGCCAATGAAATTGAAAGATTGGATCTTCATGTTGGAGATAGTGTATTTGTAGAAAAAGGTGGTGAGATTATTCCAAAGATCATCGAGGTGAACCATGAAAAGAGAAAAGAAGGTTCACAACCCGTTATTTACCCGGTTACCTGTCCTGAATGCGGGACTACGCTGGTTCGTAAAGAGGGCGAAGTTGTTTTCTATTGCCTGAATGACGAAGGCTGCCGTCCGCAGATTGTGGGTAAAATCCAGCATTTCATTTCCAGAAAGGCGATGAACATTGATGGACTAGGTGATGAAACTATAGAATCTTTTTACCAGAGAGGTTTATTAAGTCATATCAGTGACTTATATACCTTAAAAGACAGAGCTGAAGAATTAAAAAACATAGAAAGATTCGGTGAACGTTCTATTGAAAACATGCTGAAAGGCATAGAATTGTCCAAGCAGGTGCCTTTTGAAAAAGTACTTTTTGGTTTAGGAATCAGGTATGTTGGTGAAACAGTTGCTAAGAAATTAGCGATTGGAACAGGAAACATTGACCGCTTAATTGCTGCCACGCTCGAAGAATTAACAGCAATCGATGAAATTGGCGGCCGTATTGCAGAAAGTATCCTGGAATACTTCAGTAAACAGGCTCATATTGATCAGATTAACCTGTTAAAAGCACATGGACTACAATTTGAGGCTATTCAGACTATAATAACACTGGATAGTGACAAATTAACTGGAAAAACATTCGTAATTTCGGGAGTTTTTGAACAATATAGCAGAGAAGAACTGAAAGACCTGATCGAAAACAATGGTGGAAAGATATTAAGTAGTATTTCTGCTAAATTGAATTACCTGCTTGCAGGTGATAATATGGGTCCTTCAAAATTAGAGAAAGCCCAAAAGTTGAATGTTCCCCTGATTTCGGAGAACGACTTATTAGAGATGTTGAATAAAGATTAAAAAAATGAACAAATTTCATGGAACGGGTGTAGCTCTGGTTACACCATTTAACGCAGACGGATCGGTAGATTACGACGGTTTGAAAAAACTGATCAACTACCAGATTGACGGGAAGGTAGAATACCTGGTATCATTGGGTACTACAGGTGAAACAGCAACACTCAATAAGGACGAAAAGAAGAAGATCTGGGCATTCACAGCAGAAATAAACAACGGCAGATTACCACTTATTGCCGGTATCGGCGGTAACAACACAGCAGAAGTTATTCAGGAAGTCAAAGAATTCGATGCTTCAGGTTACAACGCAATACTTTCGGCAAGCCCATACTATAATAAACCTACACAAGAAGGCATATATCAGCACTACAAAGCGATCAGTGAGTCTACAGACCTGGATGTATTGCTTTATAATGTTCCTGGCCGTACAGCAAGTAATGTTAGTGCAGAAACAACCTGCCGTTTAGCAGTAGATTGTAAAAATATAATCGGAACGAAAGAAGCTTCAGGAAGTTTTGATCAGTTCAATCAGATTATGAGAGATAAACCAGCAGATTTCTTACTGATTTCTGGTGATGATCCTGTGGCCTTGCCCATGATCTCCTTAGGCGCAGTGGGTGTAATTTCAGTAGTCGGAAATGCATTCCCTCTTTTATTCTCAGAAATGATCAGATTATCCCTGAAAGGTGATTTCAAAGCTGCTCAGGTTCTTCATCTGAAAGTAGTGGAGTTCACAAGGTTAGTTTTCGAAGAAGGTAATCCGGCAGGAATTAAGGCTGCTTTAAAATACTTCAACGTTTGTGGTGATCAGGTACGCTTACCATTAGTACCAGCATCCGGCCGCCTGGCCCAGCTGATCAGCACTCAAATCAAACAAATTAGTTTATAAGCTCCTCTTAAAACAAAAAACGCCCCGGTACTACCCGGGGCGCTATAAAATTCAAAACAAGAAATTGGTTTAAGCCTCTTTGTTTTTGGTCTCCTGAATCTCTAAACGAATAGCCTGAGCTATGTTTTTAAGATCCTGCATTCCTTTACGTACACGCGTTCCGGCAGCACTGTTGGCTTTGTTGTAAAACTTGTCTGCATCAGCTTCTAATGTGGTAACAAGCTTCTTTAACTCATCAAATTTTTTCATTTCTAATTACCTTTTGGTTTATTTTTTAGGGTTGATTAATACTCAATTACTAATGTAAGCGCTTTATTCTAATAAATGAAAGATTAATATCACAATTAGAACCTATAAAACCCTGTTTTTATCCACAAAAAGCATGGTTATTCACAAATTCATCAAAAAATAGAAGATATATCGTTGAAAAACAATAAGATACAAAATAAGGAAATAAAAAAAGGCCCTTTACATAACTGTAAAGGGCCTTTTTTTATTTATAGAAATCAGCTATTCCGGGCTGAATTTATTGTCATTGTAATAGCCACTTTTCAGCTTGTCAGCAACTTCACTGAAGGCTTCCAGCGTGCGCTCAACGTCTTCTAAAGTATGCATTGCAGTTGGTATTAGTCTAAGCTCAATTAAGCCCTTAGGAATAACCGGATACACTACAATAGAACAGAAGATGCTATAGTTCTCGCGAAGATCCATCGTCAATGCAGTAGCTTGTAACAATTCACCTTTTAAGAATACCGGAGTAACCATGGTATTTGTAATCCCTAAATCAAAGCCACGTGCTCTCAGCCCTTTTTGTAGTGTAGTTGCAATATTCCAAAGTTTTTCTCTCAGCTCAGGATTGTTTTTAAGCAGTTCTAAGCGCTTTAATAAACCAATTACCATTGGCATTGGTAATGCTTTCGCAAAAGTCTGAGAACGCATGTTATAACGGAAGAAATTAGTTATTTCTTCTGAAGAAGCAACAAAAGCACCGATTCCAGCCATTGATTTTGCAAATGTCCCGAAATAAATATCCACACCCTCAATACAATCCTGCTCTTCATGTGTTCCGGCACCAGTTTTACCCATCGTACCAAATCCATGTGCATCATCAATTAACAAGCGGAAATTGAAGTCCTTTTTCAATTCAATAATTTCCTTCAGTTTACCCTGTGCACCTGACATGCCAAAAACGCCTTCAGTAATCACAAGAATACCGCCACCAGAACTTTCTACCAATTTAGTAGCACGCTCCAATTGTTTGCGGGCACTCTCAATATCATTATGTTTATAAACAAAACGTTTACCTAAATGAAGACGCAAACCATCGATAATACAAGCATGGCATTCTCCATCATAAACAATTACGTCATTTCGATCTACCAGACAATCAATGATAGATAACATGCCCTGGTAACCGTAGTTTAAAAGGAATGCATCAGGCTTACCTACAAATTCTGCAAGCTCCTGCTCCAATTGCTCATGATATTTAGAGTTTCCAGACATCATTCTGGCTCCCATCGGGTAAGCCATACCAAAATCTGCTGCACCTTTTGAATCCGCTTCTCTTACTTCCGGGTGATTAGCTAATCCCAGATAATTATTTAAACTCCAAACCAAATGTTCTTTACCCCGAAAATTCATATGCGGTGCAATGGCTCCTTCTAACTTCGGAAAGGAAAAATATCCATGTGACCATTTTTGGTGTTGCCCAAGCGGGCCCATATGCTTTGCTATCTTTTCAAAAATATCCAATGTATCTGTCTTTAAGTTGTCTTATTATTTTATGCAAATTTAAGCTTTCTGGGGCTGAAATACAAGATTGCCCAAAAACCAGTAATCCCGCTGTCCAGCAATCCATTATTATGCCAAAAAAGCCTTAACAATTTAATTGCTAAGGCTTCTAATTTCGTTTTCTATACCAGTTGATTAATCAACGTTATCGTGAAGGAATGAATTGTTAGGCCTGATCTCAGTACTACCTTCTTCATCATTGCTTAATGTAAACCTTGATACCTGCGATTCCGAAGAATGTTGTACCTGTTGTAACTGGGTTTGTTTACGTTTATAAGCAGGCTCGTTTTCAAGCTCCTGCAATCCATTGGTTGTACGCAACTTCATGCTCAGATCTTTCAGCCTCATAATTCTTTCTTTAGATTTTTTCAGCTGATCTTCAATTGACTCATCACTTTTATCATCATCCAGACCAGGTACAACTACCTCTTCCTGCTGAACAGCAGCCGGTTCGTTATAATTTGATTTAGGTGCTTCAAAAACAAAATCAGTTTCCGATGTTTTCAGTTCAAAATCAGTTCCTGCTTCCTGTTTATTTTCAGCAGGTGTAGATTCTTCTTCTACTAAAGTATGTCTGATAATCCCGCTATCCGCATCATCTCTCCTGTTTCTGTTCCCGCTGTACATATCACCAAAAAGATCAGATTGTTTCAGATCATCTTTCAGTTTCATCACTGGCTCATTCGTATAAGCACCCGCTTTTGGCTCAATAAAAGAGTTAACAGGTTCTAATGGTTTTACCAGTGGAGCTTCTTCAGGAGTCAGCAAAGAAATTTTCTTTACGTTCTTTTTATCGTGTGCACGTTGTTCCGTAGTCTGGAAACCTGTAGCAATAATCGTTACAGAAAGTTTTTCACCCAGGTTTTCGTCAATACAGTTACCCCAGATCAGATCTGCAGTTAAACCAGCCTTATCCTGGATATAATCCGTGATAATAGCTACTTCATCCATAGTAACTTCCTTTAAACCAGAACTGATGTTCAGCAGGATATACCTCGCACCTTCAATCTCATTGTCTTTCAACAGTGGAGAAGCCAATGCACCTTCAACAGCACTCAAAGCACGATTTTCACCCTCACAGGCAAAACTACCCATGATAGAGACACCGCTGTCTTTCATTACTGTACGCACATCCTTGAAATCCACGTTGATATAGCCCGGAACCGTTATGATTTCGGCAATACCTTTTGCCGCAGTAGTCAAAATATCATCTGCCTGTGCGAAAGCGGAACCTAAAGTCAGGTTACCAAATATTTCACGTAAACGATCATTGGAAATAACCAGATAAGAATCCACGTATTTCTTCAGTTCATCCAGACCGTCTTCGGCCTGCATTTTACGTCTTTTACCTTCGAAAGAGAAAGGGGTTGTGATAATAGCAACAGTTAAAATGTCAAGTTCCTTCGCTGCCTGCGCAATGATGGGACTAGCACCCGTACCTGTTCCACCACCCATACCCGCAGTAATAAACAGCATTTTTGTAGTACTGCCTAACATGCTTTTGATATCGTCTATATTTTCAATAGCCGAATTTTTCCCCACTTCCGGAATTGAGCCTGCACCCATTCCTTCGGTTAAACTTGCACCCAACTGTACTTTATTCGGTATAGGGCTGAACTCCAATGCCTGGGCATCAGTGTTACAGATTATAAAGTCTACACCTGCAATTCCTTGACGGTACATATGGTTAACCGCATTACCACCACCGCCACCAACACCAATTACCTTGATGATTGATGACTTATCTTTTAACATTTCAAAATACATATATTTATGAATCAGTTACTTAAAAATTGGTTTTACCTGTTCATCTCTCATTGTAATATTAACACTTTTTCAACACACGTTTTCCACAAGTGTTTAAAATGTGGAAAAATCGTCTATTGTGGATAAATATTACGGTTTTATATAATCCTCATCGCTTACGTTCATGTCGTCTTTAATGAAATCCTTAGTTTTTGCTAACAATTTATCAAATAATCCACCTCCCGGGCGCTTCACTTTATCCTTTACAACTGCTGGTCTCTCGACATAAACACCAGGCTGCTTTAACTCTTCAATCAACTCTTCAGCTTTTTGAATACCTTTAATCAGCAAGCCAACACTGGTCGCGTACATCGGGCTTTTCAGGTCATCATAAATAGTTTTTGGCATATCCTCATATTTCGACAAATGTTCATTCGGATAACCTACACGACAATCCAGCCCTGTAACATATTCAACCAATTGAGAGAGGTGCTTTAATAACGCTCCACCACCGGTAATTACTACACCACCGATTAGTTTTTTCTCATAACCAGAAGATTTAATCTCATAATAAACATGCTCAATGATTTCTTCCATACGGGCCTGGATCACATAAGCAAGGTTTTTTACTGAAATTTCTTTAGGTTCTCTGCCACGCAGACCTGGTACACAAATAATTTCATTTTCTTTATTTTCTTCAGCTAAAGCAGAACCGAAACGTGTTTTCAACAATTCAGCCTGATTTCTCATCACTGAGCAACCTTCACGAATATCTTCAGTTACACTATTTCCACCGAAAGGAATAACCGCCGTATGACGGATAATACCTTCATGGAAAATAGCAATATCAGTAGTGCCACCACCTATATCCACTAAAGCAATTCCAGCTTCTTTTTCTTCATCACTTAAAACAGATTCAGAAGACGCAAGCGGCTCTAAAATCAGTTCCTGAGTTTGTAAACCAGCATTGGTTACACATCTCATAATATTTTTCACCGCAGTTACCTGGCCCGAAATGATATGGAAATTCGCTTCTAAACGAACACCCGCCATACCGATCGGATCTTTAACTCCTGGCTCATTATCGACAGTAAATTCCTGAGGCAGTACATGGATGATCTCTTCTCCCGGGGGCATAACCAGTTTGAACATATCATCAATTAACTTATCCAGATCTTTTTTACTGATCTCATTATTCAGTTCTCTTCTTGTCAGGATTCCACGGTGTTGTAAACTCTTGATATGCTGACCAGCAATACCAACATTTACCACACGTACTTCCACATTGGACTGACCGCTCGCCAATTCAACGGCCTGTGAAATACCCTGTACAGTTTTTTGTATGTTGGAAACCACACCACGGGTTACGCCCGCAGACTCTGCTTTCCCAATACCCAAAACCTCAATCTTGCCATGCTGTGTTCTGCGACCAACTATCACACAGATTTTTGTGGTACCGATGTCCAATCCCACTACAATAGGAGACTGAACGGTGGTTTTTTCTTTGCCCATAACTATATTTATTTGTCGAATTATATACTAATTATTATCACTGGTGTGTTTTGTTTCTTTTACTGGTTTTGTTGTCACTTTAGCTTTTGCTGGTTTAACTGCAGCAGGCTTAATGACGGCTTTTACTGGTTTATTTTCAGCTTTCACTGGCTTCTGCTCCGGTTTTACCCATTTTTTTCCGGGCTTCACCATCGGTTTGTCTGCAGTAGTTTTAGCTGGTTTATGTTCAGTTTTCACCGTTTTATGTTCCGGCTTCGCTGCTGAAACTTTTGCCGGCTGATGGATAACCTTTGCCGGTTTGTGGATCACCATCCCAGTTTTTGGTGAAGCTTTAACTACAGCCGGTACAATTGCTCTATCTCCTGACTCACTGTCCTGAAGTCCCTGAGGATTATTACGGAGCTCTGCAGCAACCTCAGCCCTCACCAGCGAATCCATTACTTTCCTTGCAGAAGCAATTGTTGGTTTTGCGGGCCTGGCTCTGCCGACAGACCCCAATATGGAATCCATGTTGTTCTTTTCACAAACAATCTGATTGGTGTATTTTATGTTTATGGTTTTATAAGTGTCCCAACCTACCTTTGGCATCGCCTCTTTGTAAAAGGTCATCAGATTGGTCATTTTCGTTTGAAGAGAATCTGCATTCCCTAAAATGATACGCTGGTTACCCACTCTTGGTATCAATTCAATATCATCTTTATCATTAACAAATATTTGTTCAATTTGTGAGTCCCACAACGTATCTTTTTTCAAAAATAATGCCGTTTTATACAAATCTGAAGCCATCTTAGTAATCAAGGTATCTACCCTGCCACTAAAATGCTCTAAAATCTTACCATTTGCCACGACCACGTTTGCCGTAAAGTTCGGAGACACAGGCATTTTAAGTCCATTTTTATCTATATAAAAATCCTGTCCGCTTGAACTGATAATTCTCAATAAAGGTTGTCTCTGACTAATTTCAATATGGATTACACCGTCCATATCTGCATAAACTGTAGACAATGCTATATAAGGATTTGACTTAATTTTTTCTTCAATTGCGTGCAGGTTAATCTCTTCCAGTTTACGTCCGATTAACTGGCCCTGGCTCTGTTTCAATATCGCATCAATTTCTTCTCTTTCGATAAAGTTATCTGCTCCAGGAATAAGAATTTTTATATTCGTTATATTAACTGTATGCTTTTTCACCGATACAAAGCTCATAAGGGTAACTATTCCGCCAAGACAAAAAATCCAGGCAAAACATTTAAAAACAAATTTCCAGTCAATCCTTTTAAACATCGGTCAAAATATTTTTTAACGGTTGAATCAAAGTATCAATATCTCCTGCTCCCACAGTAACCAATAACTCAGGTTGGTTTACCTTTACATATTTCAGTACTTCATCTTTCGAGTAAACCCCAGTGTTTTCAAGCGTTAATTTCGCCCTTAAAAACTCCGAACTAATCCCTTCCATCGGCAACTCTCTGGCAGGATAAATATCCAGCAGCAACAATTCATCAACTGTACTTAAAACTTCCGCAAAATCAGCTGCGAAGTCCCTTGTACGGCTAAAAAGATGCGGTTGAAATACAACAGTCATCTTCTTGTCCGGATAGAGTTGTCTGACCGCATGAAAACAAGCGCGCAGCTCTTCAGGATGATGTGCATAGTCATCAATATAAATATGCTTATCTGCTCTCACCACGTATTCAAAACGTCTTTTTACACCTTTAAAATTTGCAACCGCGGCTTTCACTTTAATCGGGTCAATTCCTAATTTTAGTGCCGCTGCCATCGCTACAGTGGCATTTTCTACATTATGTTTTCCAGGAAGCATCAATGGTATATCCGTAATGCTTACATTTTCATCCTGATAATCAAAAACAAAATTCCCCTCTTCTACCCTGATATTTGAGGCCCGGACAATAGCCCCTGTCTCACTCCCATAGGTTATCCCTTCAGCAATTGGTAATCCTTGTTTAAAGAACAAAGTACCTCCTGGCTTTAACTGTTTGGCAAATAACTGAAATGATTCCTCTAATTGTGCTGCATCTCCATAAATGTCCAGGTGATCTGCATCCATAGAAGTAATCACGGCAATATCCGGATGTAAGGTCAGGAAAGAACGATCATACTCGTCTGCTTCCACCACTACAACATTGTTGTCGCCCAGCAGAAAGTTACTTTGATAGTTCGTCGTAATTCCGCCTAAAAAAGCAGTACATCCATAACCAGTATCCGTCAGAATATGCGCAACAATTGAAGAAGTAGTTGTTTTACCGTGCGTACCCGCCACAGCAATACAAAACTGTCCTTTACTGATAATCCCCAATACCTGGGACCGCTTCTGTAAATTGAAACCGTTATCCCTGAAATAATTCAGCAATACCGAATCTTTCGGGATCGCCGGTGTATATACAATCAGCGTATCGGTCGCTGTCACTTCAAATCCTGAAGGCAATGAACTCAACTCATCCACATAAGAAATCAGAATGCCTTCTTCCTCCAGATGACTGGTCAAAACAGTTCTGGTTTTATCATATCCGCCTACCAGGCAGCCGCGTTTTTTAAAATACCGCGCAAGCGCACTCATTCCGATACCACCGGCACCAATAAAATAAACGCGTTTGATTAAATCCAGTTCCATCTATATATCCTTCTTTACTGCTAGTTTAAATACTTCTCTTGCAATCAACTCATCAGCTTGTGGCAACGCCATCTCCCCAATATTTACTGAAAGCTGCTCACAACGAACATCATCTTTTAATAATTCCAGTGCCTGTGACACCAAAGTATCTTCCGCAGAGCGGTCATTGATTAACAGGGCTGCATTTCTTTTCACTAATGCCATAGCATTTTTAGTCTGATGGTCTTCAGCCACATTAGGCGAAGGCACCAGGATTACTGGTTTTTTAATCAGGCAGAGTTCGGCAATTGTTCCTGCACCTGCTCTTGAAATAATCACATCAGCAGCTGCATAAGCCAGATCCATCTGGTTCAGAAATTCTAGTATCCGTACATTCGGGTGAAAACTTCCACCCAGACGTTCCATAATTCCTGCATAATAATATTTACCGGTTTGCCAGATTAACTGTACATCCTGGTCTATAAAATCCTGCAAATGCTTTTCAATACTTTTATTCAATGTCGCAGCACCAAGACTTCCGCCTGTTACTAAAACAGTTTTCTTCAGCGGATCCAGTTTCAGCAATTCCGATCCGTGGAAACGTTTATTGTAAATCTCGACTACATCTTTACGTACCGGATTACCCGTTTTCAAGATACGATCGGCCGGAAAAAACTGCTCCATTCCATCGAAAGCCACACATATCTTCGAAGCCTTTTTCCCTAGTCTTTTGTTGGTCATACCCGCATAAGAATTCTGCTCTTGTATGAGGTATGGAATATTTTTCCAGGAAGCCGCAAATAAAACCGGCCCCGAAGCATAACCACCAACCCCCACTACCACATCAGGCTTAAAGGTTGAAATCAACTTCAATGCTTTCTGCATACTGTCAACCAACTTAAAAGGTAAACTCAGATTTTTGAGTATTGATCCCCTTTGAATTCCGCTGATATTCAAGCCTACAATTTTGTACCCGGCAGCAGGAACCTTTTCCATTTCCATTCTGCCTGTCGCACCTACAAATAATATTTCACACTCAGGCTCTATGCGTTTGAGCGCATTTGCGATCGCAATGGCAGGAAAAATATGTCCGCCAGTGCCGCCTCCTGAAATGATTATTTTTGTTGGTCTCATTCTATATATTTTATGTCATTGCCGGTAACTCACCCACAATCACTTTATTTACTTTACTTGCTGGTTTAGCTAAATCTTCGCTTAACCCTTTTTTACCATTCTCTTCTACATCCCTGCTTACGCTCAGGATAATTCCAAAAGCGATACTCGTGAAGATCATCGAAGTACCACCCATGCTTACTAACGGCAAAGGGACACCAGTTACGGGTCCTAAACCTACGGCTACCGCCATATTTGCAAAAGCCTGTATCGTCAAACTAAAACTCAGTCCGGCGGCGAGCAGTGCCCCAAAGGCCTTTGGACTCTGCGTCACAATCCTGACGCATCGATAAAGCAGTACCAAGTACAGCACGATAATGATCAATGCCCCGAACAAACCATATTCCTCCACGATAATTGCGAAGATAAAATCCGAATATGGGTGAGGCAGGAAATTACGCTGGGTACTATTTCCCGGCCCTTTTCCAAAAATCCCACCAGATGCCAATGCAATCTTCGCCTGATCTGCCTGGTAAGTTTTATCTGAATGCTGAGCCTCCGGATGCAAATAAGAGTTCACACGTGATTTATAAGTCTCACGTCTTGGCCCAAGGAAAACGACAAACATCAGCAGTACAAAACCACCTGCACAAACCACCAGTATTTGTTTAATACTGATCCGGCCTATAATTAACAATAAGATACTTACTCCAAACAACATCAGCGCTGTTGATAAATTGGCTAATGCAATCAAAACAAAAACCACACAAACCGACCCCATAATCGGGATAAAGGAAGTCTTTACATCTTTGATATTTTCCTGCTTCTTGGTCAGCATCCTGGCCAGAAACGTAATCAGGGCTAATTTTGCTAAATCGGACGTTTGGAAAGTCAATCCGATAATAGGAATCTTAACCCACCTGGAAGCATCATTCAGGCTCGTTCCAAAAACCAGCGTATAAAACAACAGCGGAATCGTAATAATCATCAGGATCTTTGAAATCCCGGCATAGTATTGATAATCCACTAAATGCGCGATATAGATCATACCAATCCCCATCACCACAAAAATCAAGTGTTTGGTGAGCAGTATTTTCTCTACAGTTTTGCCCTGTTTATAAGCAAGTGTTCCAGTTGCACTATAAACCGCAAAAATAGAGATCAGAGACAACAGGATTATGATCAGCCATATCCAGCGGTCCCCTTTTGTTTTCTCTAAAAGCGCCTGTACTGTACCCATTGTTATAATTCTTTTACAGCCATTTTGAATTGGTTTCCACGGTCTTCATAATTCTTAAACAAATCAAAACTTGCACAAGCTGGTGACAACAACACGGTATTTCCTTTTGTTGCCAGGTGATAGGCTACCTGTACAGCTTCATTTGCAGAGAACGTATTGACAATAATTTCCACATCATCCTCAAAAGCTTCGTGAATACGTTTATTGTTTTTACCCAGGCAAACAATAGCTTTCACTTTTTGCTTCACCAGATCTTTCAGCATATCATAATCATTGCCCTTATCCACACCACCCATAATCAGGATCACGTCTGTATTTACACTTTCCAGCGCATACCAGGTAGAATTCACATTGGTAGCTTTTGAATCGTTGATATAATCCACACCCGAAATCTTGGCGACATGCTCCAACCGGTGTTCAATATTTTTAATATCTCCCATACTCTCCCTGATGGTCGCATTGCGGATTTCCAACACTTTAGCGACTATGCCCGAAGCCATAGAGTTGTAGATATTGTGCTTGCCTTGTAAAGCTAACTCTGAAATTGACATGGTTAAATGGTCTTTTGGATTTATATTGATATGAATATTGTTGCCTTCCAGATAAGCTCCGCCTTCTACCTTTTTACGAATAGAGAAAGGGCATTTCTGTGAATTCACCTTCGTGCTTTTTAAAGCTTTCAGGGTTTCTTCATCATCGGCACAAAAGATAAAATGATCTTCAGGTCTCTGATTCTGTACGATACGCATTTTTGAAGCTGCGTAATTTGTCATTTTGTAATCGTACCTGTCCAGATGGTCAGGCGTAATGTTTAAAAGTACAGCGATATCAGCTCTGAAATCATACATATCGTCCAGCATAAAGCTCGATATTTCCAGTACATACCAATCAAAATTCTCTGTAGCTACCTGTGCTGCAAAACTATGTCCTATGTTACCGGCAAGGCCTACATTCAAGCCCGCTTTTTTAAGGATATGGTAAGTTAGCATCGTTGTTGTTGTTTTACCATTTGATCCGGTAATACAAATAGTTTTTGCAGTCGTATATCTTCTAGCAAACTCAATCTCTGAGATCACCGGGATGTTTTTCTTTTTCAGTTCTTTGACAATAGACACAGAATCTGCAATTCCGGGGCTTTTGATCACCTCACTCGCATTGATGATCGAAGCAACAGTATGCTGTTTTTCTTCAAATGCGATATTCAGTTCTACCAATGTTTCTTTATAACGGTCGGCAATTGCCCCGAAATCCGAAACAAAAACATCAAAGCCCTGCTTCTGCGCCAGAATTGCTGCACCTACACCGCTTTCACCAGCTCCGAGTATGACGATCCTTTGCTTTTCCATTATCTCAGTTTTAAAGTGATTATGGTAATGATGGCTAATAATATTCCTACAATCCAGAAGCGCGTAACAATTTTCGCTTCATGGTATCCTTTTTTCTGATAATGATGGTGTAATGGCGACATCAGGAAGATCCGTTTACCTTCTCCAAAGCGCTTTTTAGTGTATTTAAAATAAGATACCTGGAGCATAACCGAAGTCACCTCGATCAGGAACACCCCGCATAAAATCGGGATCAGCAATTCTTTCCTGATCATAATTGCCAATGCAGCGATAATACCTCCAATGGCCAGACTTCCGGTATCCCCCATAAAAACCTGTGCAGGATAAGAATTGTACCATAAGAACCCGACACAAGCCCCAACAAATGCACCCGCAAAAATCATCAGCTCCCCGGAATTGGGGATATACAGGATATTCAGGTAATCCGCAATCACTGTATTACCCGAAACATAGGCTAGCAAGCCCAGAGTAATCCCTATAATCGCAGAAGTACCCGTTGCCAGGCCATCTATCCCATCCGTTAAATTCGCGCCATTAGAAACCGCCGTAATGATAATCACCACAAAAAGGATGAAAACAAACACTGCATATTTCTCATAACCAGGGCCTAAAAACTTAAGTACCTTAGCATAGTCAAACTCGTTATTTTTATAAAAAGGAATATTCGTAATCGTTGATTTTACATCCTGCGTGTAATAGAATTTCTCTCCTTTTTGTCTAAGGACCATCGGTGCCGTATTTTTGCTTACGCCGGTTTCATCCACAGTTTGTCTTACTACGATATTAGGGTTGAAATACATCGTCCAGCCAATGATTAAAGCTAATCCTACCTGTCCGACAATTTTAAACCTTCCAGCAAGGCCTTCTTTATTTTTCTTAAATACTTTAATATAATCATCCACAAAACCTACCGCGCCCATCCATACCGTCGTTACAATCATCAGTAACACATATACATTAGTCAGGTTGGCCAGTAACAAGGTCGGGATCAGGATACCCATCAGAATCATCACCCCACCCATTGTTGGTGTGCCTTGTTTCTGCATTTGCCCTTCCAGACCTAAATTCCTTACCGTTTCCCCCACCTGCATTTTGTGCAGATAGTTGATAATTCTTCTTCCGAAAACAGTGGTAATAATCAACGAAATGATAATCGCCAGTGAAGTACGGAAAGTAATATACTGGAACAACCTTAAGCCAGGAAATTCGTAATGTGCATTTAAATATTCAAATAGATAATATAGCATTAGCTGATTAAGTTTAATTGTTCCATTAACACTTCTTTATCATCAAAATGATACTTTACTCCATTGATATCCTGGTATTTTTCATGTCCTTTACCCGCAATCAGGATAATGTCACCTGGTCTGGCTAAATGACAAGCTGTTTTTATAGCTTCTTTACGATCAGCGATCGTTAATGTTTTTCTCCGGTTAGTCGGCGATACACCAACTTCCATATCAGCAAGAATCTGATGCGGATCTTCCGTTCTTGGATTATCTGAAGTCAGGATTACTTTATCACTCCAGTCACAAGCTACCTGAGCCATCACCGGACGTTTAGTTTTATCTCTGTCTCCACCACAACCAATCACAGTAATCACCTGCTCCGTACCTTTTCTGATGTCATGAATGGTACTCAATACATTCTGAACAGCATCAGGCGTATGCGCATAATCCACCAAACCAATAATCTGTTTTGAATTAGGTACTTCTTCGAATCTGCCTTCAGCACCAGTCAGGTTACTCAGCAACGTTAATACCTGAAGTTTATCCTGACCTAATAACATAGCCGTACCGTAAACAGCAGCCAGGTTATAAGCATTAAATGAACCTACCAATTTAAAAAACACATCAGTATGATCAATTTCAAGATTCAGACCACTGAACCTGTTTTCAATAATGCTTACTTTATAATCAGCCAGTTGCTTTAAAGCATAAGTTTTTTTAGAAGCCCTGGTATTCTGCAGCATGACCATCCCATTTTTATCATCGGAATTAGTCAGTGCAAAAGAACCTTTCGGAAGGGAATCAAAAAATGATTTTTTAGCTTTAATATAATTGTCAAACGTTTTATGAAAATCAAGATGATCGTGTGTGATATTTGAAAACACACCGCCTGCAAAAGTCAATCCCTCTATCCTGTGCTGCACCATCGCATGAGAACTCACTTCCATAAAGCAGTAAGTACAACCCAGCTCAACCATCTGTTTCAAGAGCTGGTTCAGCGCTAATGGATTTGGCGTAGTATGTGTAGCAGGAATTATTTTATCATTTACCTGATTTTGTACCGTAGAAATTAATCCGGTATGGAAACCAAGGCTTCTGAATAACTTAAATAAAATAGTAGCAATTGTTGTTTTACCATTTGTTCCGGTAATCCCAACCAGTTTCAACGAAGAAGAAGGGTTTCCGTAATAGTTGGAAGCCATAATGCCCAATGCAACCGAAGTATCCTCTACCACGATATAAGTCACCTCAGGATTGATCTCTGCTGGTGTCTGCTCACAAATAATAACTGTTGCTCCTGCAGCAATAGTCTGGTTAATAAAAGTATGTCCGTCTGACAAAGTTCCCTTTACTGCAAAAAATACAGCACCTTGCTGTACCTCACGTGAGTCAAACGTAAGCGCACTAATTACCCTGTTGGTTTTTCCAACCAGGTTATTAATCGCCACTCCATATAAAACATCCTGCAACTGCATCTTATTTCAATTCTAATTGTACCAATAATCCTCTTCCAATCTTCATCCCCGAAGGAATCGACTGGCTTATTACTTTTCCACTTCCCTTAACCTGTGTTTTTAAACCGGCGTTCCCTAAAAGATATAAAGCATCTTTTAAGCCCATTCCGCTTACATTAGGCATCATGCCTTTCACAGAACTATATTCTTGGTAAACAATCCCATTGCTGGTATCTATACTATTGAAATAGTCAGATTTGGCAGCATAAAGGGCTTTTATTCCCAGCGCATTGTATACACTTTTCACTGCTTTACTCTGTCCCGCTTTCGCTTCCGGACTTTTCGTATTTCCAACCAGATGGTCAGTCACATTGTTATACATCTGCACATCACTTGCGTAAATACGATCTGCAATTTCTTTAAATACCGGCCCGGCAACTGACCCACCGTAATACCCATTTTTTGGTCCGTTAATAGAAACCATAATCGAGTACTTAGGTTTATCGGCAGGGAAGTAACCACAAAAAGAAGCCTGATAACTTCTCTTGGCTTTATAACCTTTATTTCCATCAGCCACCTGTGCAGTACCTGTTTTTCCAGCTACCCGGTAAAACGGGGATCCCATCAGTTTACCAGTACCTTCAGTGACTACGCCTTCCAGCATCGCCTGTAATTTTTTCACTGTAGCCTCAGAACAAACTTTTTCACTGATCACCCTCGCATGATACTGCTCAATCGGATTTCCCAGTCTTCTGATCTCTTTTACAAAAATTGGTGCTATATATTTCCCATCATTTGCGATGGCATTATAAAACGTCAAAATTTGCAGTGGGGTAATCTGCATTTCATAACCATACGCCATCTGCGCCAAGGTCAAACCACTCCAGGACTTAAAAGATGGATTCTTAATGACCGGTTTTGTTTCCCCGGTAATTTGTAGTCCCAGTCTTTCATTCATATGGATCCGGTATAAATGATCTGTAAACTGCTTAGGATCATCTTTATAAGCGCTATAAACAAATTTAGCCACAGCCGTATTTGATGAAACTTCAAATGCTTTTTTAGCAGTTACCACTCCAACGCCCCCATGGGAATCTTTTATGTTATGATTATAAAGTCTATAAACTCCATTTCCAGTATCCACTGTTGTGTTCGTATCAATTTTTTTATCTTCCAGCAAAGCCATATAAGAGGCCAGCTTAAAAGTAGATCCCGGATCCTGGCTTCCACCAATCGCGTAATTGAACATCTCTTTGTAAACACCCTCACTCTCCCTGGTAAAATTCGCAACTGCTCTGACTTCACCAGTCTCTACTTCCATCAAAATCACAGTTCCATGATCTGCATCACTTTTGATCATTTGTTTCTCTAATGCACTCTGCGCCAGATCCTGCATATTGATATCAATCGTAGAAATAATATCAGATCCTTCTTTCGGTGCAATTTCAGCCTCATCATTAACTGGCATCCAAACACCACCAGCAATACGCTGTACTAATCTTTTACCACTTTCCCCATTAATATAATTGCCGTAAGCACCTTCCAGTCCTACGCCATTGGATACGTTTTCATTTTTATACCCGATCGTCCTCTTTGCCAGGTTTTGAAAAGGTAAAATTCTTTTATTCTGTTGAATAGCCATCAAACCACCACTATACTTTCCAATATTATACAATGGGAAAGTTCTCAATTCCTTGAGCTGCTGATAATTCACTTTACGCTTAATCAATAAATACCTGACACTGTCTGCTCTGGCAGTACGCAGCATACGGGAATATTCCTTTGGCGTTTTATCCACAAAAAACTGTGAAAGTTTCATAGCCAGAGAATCCACTTTAGCATAAAAAACTTTATTCTCACTAATTCCGCCAGCGTATAAATCCATTCTCAATTCATACTCTGGTACAGACGTAGCTAACAGGCTTCCATCATTAGAATAAATATTACCACGTGCAGCATCCACATTGATATACTTTGTAGAGAGACTATCGGCCATGGCACGCCATTTATGCCCCTCTACAAATTGTACATCGCATAATCTGATTAATACTGCCACGGCAAGCAGTACAATCAGTCCGAAGGACAGATAAACACGTAATAATATGTTAGCTCTAATGTTCATCATTACTTATGATAATTTTTTTAGGAGGCTCTGTTAGCTCCTTAATGCCTAACGTATCTACTTTTTTAGCTACTTCTGTTAACTTACTTTTGAACATTAAATCAGCTTTCAATGATTTATATTCCCAGCTCAGTTCTTTTACTTCTTTATTTAGTTTATCTATATCTCTTATATTTTTAACCGCCATATGGCTGTTTGCAATGTAAAGCATTGTCAACAGCGACAAAAAGATAAGAAAAGGCAACATGGCAGTAGCGGCTTCTTTAGTCACTACGCCATCCACAAAAAGCTTTTTAAAGAAAAGGTTAGCATTTTCAGATTCCTTCTTTTCTTTTTTAGGCTTTTTCAAGCGAATTACCGGTTCTTCTGGTAATTCCTCTTCGTCCTCTACCTCATCTGCTCTGAACTGGTTGTTCATATCTTAGATCCTTTCTCCAATTCTCAACTTTGCACTTCTGGACCTGCTGTTTCTTTCCAGCTCGTCCTGTTCGGCAATTACTGCTTTACGCGTAATTACTTTATATGGCTTTTCTTCATTGCCGAAGAAGTCCTTATCTGCTTCACCTCTGATCTTTCCTTTAGCAATAAAATTCTTTACCGGCCTGTCTTCCAGTGAATGGTAAGACATCACGACCAATCTGCCACCCGGACTTAATACCTCAGCAGTTTGTAATAAAAAGCTTTCCAGTACTTCGATCTCCGCGTTCACTTCGATCCGTAAAGCCTGAAATACCTGTGCCATGTATTTATTTTCTTTTCCCTTGGGGATGTGGGCTCCTGCTGCTGCTTTAAAATCAGCCAGGGTAACAATAGGTTGTCCTGCGCGGGATGTTACCACCGCTCTGGCCAATGATTTTGCATTTTTAACCTCACCGTAGATCCCAAATATTTTATGCAGTTTATCTTCGGTATAAGTATTTAAAACATCAGCAGCAGTAAGCTTGCCTTGTTTATCCATACGCATATCCAAAGAAGATTCGAAACGGGTAGAGAAGCCTCTTTCTGGCTCATTGAACTGGTGTGAAGAAACACCAAGATCAGCCAGAATACCATCTACCTGCTTATAACCTAACAAACGAAGATTATTTTTTAAGAAAGCGAAATTCTGATCAACAAATAAGAAGCGGGAATCGTCAATCTTGTTGCGCTGTGCATCAGGGTCCTGATCAAAAGCGATGAGTACACCGTCTTTGCCCAGTTTAGACAAGATTTCTCTTGAATGGCCACCTCCGCCAAAAGTAACATCCACATATACGCCATTAGGTTTGATATTTAACCCATCAATACATTCCTGCAAAAGTACTGGCACATGATAATTATTTTCCATCTTCCCCCCTGTTTTTATTTCCCATCACTTCTTCCGCCAGATTTGCAAAATCTTCCGGCTCACTATCCAGTAAATTGTCGTAGGCAGTTTTAGACCAAAGCTCTATTTTATCAAACTGACAAGACAAGATTACTTCGCCATCTATACCTGCAAATTCCAATAATGACTTCGGAAGATTGACTCTACCCGAAGCATCCAGCGTCAATTCTGTCGCGCCACGCGTAAAAAAACGAATAAATTCTCTCGTTTTCTTCTCATATTGGTTCAGTTTACTCAGCTCTTCCACTATTCCTTCCCACACTTTCTTAGGGTAGATCACCAAATGCTTTTCGAAACCTCTGTTTATCACAAGTCCCTCTTGTTCAACGTTTGGCAATTGTTTTTTCAGATTCGAAGGGACCATCATGCGGCCTTTCGTATCCAATTTACAATCAAATTCTCCAAGTAGTTGAACCATTTTAGTATCTACACTTTTTATGTAGTGTAAAAATAGACACTTCTACCACTTTTTACCACAATCTACCACAAAAAAGTTATCAACATAAATTATGCCCCACATTCTACCACTATATATGCAAAAAGGCCGCTTTAAAAAGCGGCCTTCAAAAAGGATCGTGATCCTGTGGAAATTTTATTGGTTTTAACCTTATCCGTTAATAGCCTTAACACCAGGTAGTTCTTTACCTTCCATGTACTCAAGCAATGCACCACCACCGGTAGAAACATAGCTCACTTCATCTTCCAGGTTGAATTTAGCAATTGCAGCAGCAGAGTCACCACCACCAATTAAAGAAAATGCACCATTTTCTTTGGTAGCTGCTACAACAGCATTGGCAACTGCGCGCGTACCTTGCTCAAAATTAGCCATTTCAAAAACGCCCATCGGGCCATTCCATAATAACGTTTTTGATTTTTTAATTACTTCAGAGAAAAGTTCAACTGATTTAGGGCCAATATCCAGTCCCATCCAGTCTGCAGGGATATGACCTGCATCAACATTTTTCTTTTCAGCGTTATTGTCAAATTTATCAGCGATAACAGTATCCAGAGGTAAAATGATATTAACACCTTTTGCTTTCGCTTTTTCCAGTAATTGCAAACAAAGTTCCATACGGTCAGCTTCCAATAAAGAAGTACCAATTTCACCACCTTGTGCTTTACTGAAAGTATAAGCCATACCACCACCAATAATCAGGTTATCTACTTTTTCAAGTAAGCTCTCAATTAAAAGGATTTTGTCCGATACTTTCGCGCCGCCCATAATCGCAGTGAAAGGCTTCTCTGCATGGTGGTTAATTTTCTCTGCATTTTTCAGCTCTTCAGCCATCAGGTAACCAAAGTATTTTTCTGTAGGGAAAAACTCAGCAATAATTGAAGTAGAAGCATGTGCACGGTGCGCTGTACCAAAAGCGTCATTTACATATACATCGCCTAATTTCGCAAGTTTAGCTGCAAAATCTTTATCTCCTTTTTCTTCTTCTTTGTAAAAACGAAGGTTTTCTAATAATAAAACCTGTCCCGGAACAAGGTTTCTTGCTGCATCAACAGCAGAAGCACCAATACAATCATCCGCAAATTTAACTTCAAGATCAAGCATTCTTGATAAATCACCTAAAATATGTTTCAGCGAAAATTGATTTTCAGGACCTCCTTTTGGGCGGCCCAGGTGTGACATTAAAATCACAGAACCACCATCATTCAAAATCTTAGTGATTGTTGGTAATGCAGCACGCATTCTTTTATCATCTGTGATGTTGAAATCCTTATCCAAAGGCACATTAAAATCTACCCTTACTAAAGCTTTCTTATCCTTGAAATCACATTGGTCAATTGTTTTCATCTTGTATCTAATTTTTAGGTGTTAAAAAAAGTCATGCGCGTCATCAACGATGAATCACGACTTTCACGTTATAAATTTATTTTTCGGCTATTTGGCTAAACATATCAAAATGCGGGCCGACTCCTGGAATTTCGAATTCCTCAGAAATGACTTCAAACCCTAGTCTGCTGTAAAAACCTACAGCGACAGTCCTTGCATTACACCAAATATAAGAAGCATGAACCGATCTCAGCTCATTGATTGCAAAATTTATTAGTGCTGCACCAAAACCACGCCCTGTATAAGCCGGATCGGTAGCCATGGCACGCAGTCTGAAGCCTCCGTCTCCTTTTTCTTTATAATTTTCGGGTATAAATGTACCGATAGAAACCAGCTTTTCATCTTCAAAACACCCCAGATGGAATCCATTTTCTATAGCATCACTGGCAAGACCACAATCCGCCAGGGGCCTGTTGCCCCATAAAACGGTGCTTCTAAGATGCAGTGTCTCTGCCGGAGAGATTCTTCTAATCATGACTTGCTGAAATTTTAAGCACCAGATCTACCAGCCTTGCGGAATAACCGGACTCGTTATCATACCAGCCCACCACTTTAACCAGATCTCCGACAATAGAGGTGAGTTGTGCATCAAAAATACAAGAATGCTGATTATCCAGAATATCTACA
The DNA here is from genome assembly GCF_040547305.1 of Pedobacter sp. UYP1. Lineage (NCBI taxonomy): Bacteria > Pseudomonadati > Bacteroidota > Sphingobacteriia > Sphingobacteriales > Sphingobacteriaceae > Pedobacter > Pedobacter sp. UYP1. The sequence goes on from NZ_JBEPPL010000007.1 coordinate 269,954, forward strand.
GATACAATCGGATCTTCTGTATATTCCAGTACCCTTTTCATTTCATTTTCTGCAGCCGATTTAAAAGCCGCATTAATTTCTTCTATTGTAGCTTTTTCTTTAAGGATGCAGGTAAAATCAGTCAATGAACCGTTTAATACCGGAACACGAATACCTGCTCCTCCAAGTTTGCCTTCCAGATGAGGGAAAATATTAGTAATTGCTTTTGCAGCCCCTGTACTGGTAGGAATAATCGAGGCAGAGGCAGCTCTTGCTCTTCTTAAATCTTTATGTGGTGCATCATGGAGGTTTTGATCACCAGTCATGGAATGTATCGTGGTAATATAACCGTCAAGAATCCCCCATTTATCATCGAGGATCTTTACCATTGGTGCTACATTGTTTGTGGTGCAGGAAGCGTTAGAAATAATTTCTGCACTTAAGTCAAGTACCGAATCATTAACTCCCAGTACGAACATAGGAATATCTTTATCTGCCGGGGCAGAGATGAGTACTTGTTTAGCGCCCGCCAGTAAATGTTTGCCTGCTCCTGTTCTGGTTGTAAATTTACCAGTAGATTCCAGTACGATGTCTATGTCTAAAGCTTTCCAGGGTAGATTCTCTGGCTGGGCTTCGCGGTAAACATTAATTCGTTTTCCGTTAATAATCAGCGCTTCTTCATCAAAAGTTACCTCTCCTTTGAAACCACGGTGAACGGTATCATATTTAAACAGGTGCGCTAAAGTTGCCGGATCACCAAGATCGTTTATAGCGACCACATTGATATTTTTTTCCAGGGCAGTCCGTAAAAATATACGTCCTATCCTGCCAAAACCATTAATTGCTAATTTCATTTCATTTTCAATTGACGGCACAAAACTAGCTATATTCTTTGGGCTTAACTTATGATATTTCATTGTTTTACATCTAGTTTATAGAGTAGCTGAATGATAAGGGTTTAAAATGAGTATCATGGCAGATTGTAAACTTTGACCCTAGTAAAACTATGCATGTATCCGTAAATTAATACAATGAAATAGTTAATTATGGAGCAGCCGAAAACCAGGGAAAGAGTAGGCGTGAATTAAAGTTTTTTTGATGTCTTTTTGATTTATAAAAGAATCTTTATTATGGCAAAAGCATGGTATTTATATGACGGGTCCGGTAATCCGACATTAAGCACTAGTTATACTCTTTATAATCCTGCTGATCTTAATGCCGTTGCACCTTGTCCTGATGGGTGCAGGCTCTGTGCAATTAAATCAAATACTGGCCCTGGTTTAAGACCTGTAACTCCATTGTCTAATAATGTACGGACTTATCTATCGAATTTTTTCATTGCCCAGGGAGTGCAACCCCTATATCCAAATGATCCATATGTTGTAGGTAAGGGCCCTTGCTAATCAGATAAGCTGAAATTCCGGAAAGATCAGGCATTAAAATAAATGGTTTTGATATATCTTATTTATTCTTTCCGGAATTTTCAATTGCTATAATGTTTTAGTTTTTCTATAGAAAAAAAACACATATACAACTGTAAATGAACTTATTAAAAAAAATATAATCATAAATTTTATTATTAATTTCATTCAAAATCTATTGATACACTCAACAAAGAATGAAAAGAATATCTCTGCTCTTAGTATTATTTTTTTTATGTTCAGCACTACAGGCACAGACCTGTGGCACACCAGGGCTGGACGGACCTGTAAATATTTCCAGTTCTATTAATACTTATTTCCCACCTCAAGGAGATATTACATTATCAGCAGGAGCAAAAAGTATCTCGCTCGGTCCAGTGCCTGCCAATGACGTTTACGGCAATAGTTTTGGAATTACTCCTATCAGTCCAGGAGATATGGTATTAATCATCCAAATGCAGGACGCAATAATAAATTTCACAAATGATGCTTTTTATGGCGCCAACAATGACAAATCAGGATATGACGGACTTGGCGGTACGGGATACACCAGTTTGGGCAACACCGGGAAATTTGAATATGTCATTGCTATTAATTCTGTTCCCCTTAGCGGAGGAATTTTAACCTTTAGAGGAATTGGTGCAGCAAAAGGGAGTGTTAATAGTTATATAAATGCTGCCGCTATCGCTGACCATGGAGCAAGGACGTTTCAAATAGTCCGGATTCCTCAGTATTCTAACCTTACTTTAACTAAAGACATTAAAACCCCACCTTTTAATGGGAAAGCAGGAGGAATAATTGCCTTCGACGTATCTGGAACAATGAACTTTAATGGGTTTCAGATAGACGCTTCCGCCAGAGGTTTTCGAGGAGGCTATGCGCCAGCGATTGGTGGAGGCAGGAATTTAACGGGGCTTTATGTTACCCTTTCCACAGATTATAATTCCTCAAGCAAAGGAGAAGGGATCGCAGGTACTCCCCGCTACATGTGGGACGGGTTTAATCAAGTCGATAATCAAGTCGAAGGATTACCCGCGGGTTCTTTTGGTAAAGGTGCCCCCGGCAATGCAGGTGGTGGTGGCAATGTACATAATGCCGGTGGTGGAGGTGGTGCAGGTGGTGGTGCAGGTGGGGTCGGTGGTAATGGACTTTTTCAATTGGATAATAATCCTGGCTCTTTTCCCAACGGCGGGCGGCCAGGATCTGTCAGTTATAATATACAAAATCCGGGGCCAGCCCGGTTGATCATGGGTGGTGGAGGTGGTGCCGGACATGCCGACAATGCAAGAGACGGAGTAAAAGGTGGAGTAGGTGGCGGGATTGTCCTGATCAACGTTGGCAGGATCACTGGCGCCGGCAAAATTCTCTCCAATGGAAGTAATGGAAAGATTGGCTCGATTGGGACGTCTCCTGATGGGGCCGGAGGTGGCGGTGCAGGAGGTACAGTATTCATTAAAGTAACTAATCCTGACCCTACAGCCATGCTTACCATTGAGGCTATTGGCGGTAATGGTGGTGATACCTATACAGATGGTTCTGGTAATGCCCATGGCCCCGGAGGAGGTGCCGGCGGCGGAGAAGTTTTCCATTCTCTACCTGCGACCTCCGTAAATGTGAACGTGGGCAAGGGTAAAGCAGGAGCTGTTGAAACAGGAGCTCATAATCATGCTGCCGACGGACAGGATGGACATGCAGTACCCTTTCTGATTTCAGCTCTTCCCGCTTATTTACAAGGTGGTGGAACTTTATGTTATCCTCAACTCAACACTGTAATAACAAAGACCAGCCCTGCGGGAATTCATTATCCCGGAGATTTAGTCAGCTATCAGATTAAAACAAATAATTATCCCAATGGAGGAAATGCAGGTGGCGTACAGGTTAAGGTACAACTTCCTCCTGGGTTTTTATATAGTTCAGCAACTGTAACTTATACCGGAGATGCAGCCGGACCAGTCAGTATCAGTAATCTTAGCAATGATGCAAACTTACCCTTATTTGGGGATTTCAACATTTCTCCGGGCGATACGGTGCTGATTACATTAACGGCCCGGATTGGTTGTGGTACTAGAGCTGGGGTTTATAAAATTAATGCTCAGGGACAGTATTTAGATCCTACGCGTACTATTGCTGATGCTAACCGCAGAATTTCCCCTTTGATAAACGCTTTTCCAGGAAGCAATACTTCTTATGAAACAGGAACGGCCGGAACTGTTCCCGGAAGTAATTACAGTAGTAAAACTTCTACCACAGGAGATATAACCATAGACGTACCTAATTTACACAATGAAATTAAAGTACCACCGACAACGGCATTTTGTACAGAGGGAATACCTGGCCTGATTGAGGGGAGTACGATTGTAGCAAGTGCAGATTCTTATATTTACCAATGGCAATTTTCTTCAGATGGAATTACTTACCAGGACATTATGGGAGCACTGGATAAAAATTACAAACCTGCATTAATTCAGCAAACTATGTACTACCGCAGGGCTATATCCTATCCAAGCTGTAACAGCTTAAAGTTAATTAGCAATATTGTGAAGTTGAATGTGATCGCGCCACTGGACGTTATAGATTTTGAAATGCCAGACATTTGTTTAAAAGACGCTTTGGCGAAGTTCACCAATAAAACGATAATTACTGATGGCGTAGAGACTGAACTTACTTATTTATGGGATTTTGGAGACCCAGGCTCGGCGAACCCAACATCTACAGCAAGAAATGGACAACATGTTTATACACATACAGGAGATTACAAAACACAATTGACCGTATTCAGAAATGGTGCCTGTGGCCGTACTATAACAAAAACATTCCGCGTAAACGGCAGTGCACCTAAAGCCAGCTTTACAGTGCAAAACAGTACAGCGCTTTGTAGTGGCAAAGAGGTTTTATTTGAAGATCACGCAACAGTTGATTTTGGTGAAATCACCCGCATTGACTGGTATTATGATGCAGAGAATAATACCACAGTTATAGAAACAGATAACAACCCCGGATTGAGGTTTACTACTCCAAAATTATACAAACATCTTTATCCCGTATTTCATACCCCAGCCACTAAAGTATTCAAGGTACGAATGGTGGCCTATTCCGGGATTTCCTGCATCGATGAGCAGACCATTCCGATTACTTTACATTCCGTACCTGAAGTCGTATTTGATATATTACCAACATCCGTATGCAGTTCATTTGCTCCATTTCAGCTGACCCAAGGCAGAGAGACTACTGGCTTATTACCTGGTACGGGTATTTATACAGGCGACGGAGTGAGTGTTTCAGGAATGTTTGACCCTATTGCAGCCGGTGTAGGAAAACATACTTTAACGTATTCGTTTACGCCCGATAATGGCTGCTCTTCAGCAGTAAAAACACAGGATATTATCGTTTTTGGTACCCCGACTGCAGACGCCGGAAAAGACCAGACCATTTTAGAAGGTGGAGAAGTACAATTGACAGCAGCGGTCACTGCTCCTGCTAATTTAGCCTTAAGCTATAAATGGAGTCCATCAACGAGTCTGGACAGAGATGATATACCTAATCCTGTGGCATCACCCTCCCGTGATATAACCTATCAATTAACGGTAACTACTCCCCAGGGATGTTCCGCGACAGATGATGTATTTGTACATGTGCTGCAGAATCCGGAAATCCCCAATACGTTCACGCCCAATGGGGACAGCATCAATGATGAATGGAATATCAAATATCTGAGCAGTTACCCGCAGGCCACCGTCAATGTGTTTAACAGATATGGTGGAAAAGTATATAGTGGAACTGGTACTACAAAGGGCTGGGATGGAAAATATAACGGGGAATATGTGCCGGTAGGCGTGTATTATTACGTAATAGATCCCAAAAATGGTAGAAAAATCATATCTGGTTCTTTAACCGTTTTAAGGTAACAGATGCCATTAAAAGCTTATAGATACGCCCTAAAATAAATAAAATATCATAAACAAGAAAAGCCTGTAGTTTCCTACAGGCTTTCTTTAAGATTTGGCACCGACCTACTCTCCCACGTGTTACCGCAGTACCATCGGCTCTGGTGGGCTTAACTTCTCTGTTCGGAATGGGAAGAGGTGGACACCACCGATATAGGCACCTAAATATTTTCGAACACTCCCTGCAATTGCAGTTCATGTTTTTATGTCTTATTGATGGCTCAAAGATAGCTAAAAATATCACTTTAACCCTATAAATAACAAATTATTCAATCTTAGCTTAACAATTTTTTTTTGTATATTTAATATAAGAATTTCTAACCAAATATACTTCTTGTCCCTAAGCTTAGCTTTCCCCCGGCTTTCACTGGGAGCGATCTGTCTTATAGTTTTCAAAAAGCATATTTTCTGGAAATTATAACCCGTATGACGATGATCCAAAGACGCTCCAGGAAAATTAGCTGTGCTAAGTTATTGCTTACCGGAGGCGTATTGTTATACCTGCTGTTTGTATTAACTCCTCCTGTTCATGCGCAAAGATTTGAGTTCAGCAGAAACCGTAAAAAACAGTCCATTCCTTTTGTATTAGTCAAAAATCTCATCATTATTCCTGTCTACATTAATGGAAAAGGCCCTTACAATTTTCTATTAGACACAGGTGTAGCACAAATGATTATTACAGACACCACTTTTCTGGATAATCTGGATCTTAAAAAAGCTCAGACCGTGAAGGTTCAAGGCTATGGATTCGGTGATAACATTGAGGCTGTTTTAACCAGAAATGTTGATGCCAAAGTAGGTAAAGCCACCATCAGAAGTATTCCTACAGCAATCTTTAAAAAGGACATCTTTGATTTATCAAATTATCTTGGAATTAAAATCTATGGCATCCTGGGTTACTATTTCTTTAACAGTTTTAAGGTAAAAATCAATTACTATACAAACAAGCTTACTTTTTATACTCCTGATGCTAAAATGGAGCTCAAAGGAACGAGGATCCCGATACAGATTACGGGTGGAAAACCTTATCTGAGCACACAAATAAAGACCGATGAGCTGGGCGATATAGACGTTGATCTGCTTATTGATAATGGCTCCAGCCATCCGTTGATGATGGAATCTTTGCATGATAAACCTTTTCCACTACCTGCAAAAACAATTTCTGCTAATCTTGGTGTTGGAATCAACGGAATCATCAATGGCTCCATGGGAAGGATTTCAGCTATTAAGCTTGGGACATATACCTTTAACGAAGTGCTGACAGGTTTTCCAGAATATAACATTGGACGTTCTACGATGGAAGGAAGAACAAGGAATGGTAGTCTGGGATCTGATATATTACGGCATTTCGTAGTTACTTTTGATTATATCGGTGGCTTTTTATACCTGAAGAAGAACAATAATGAGGTTCCAAAGTTCGAGCATGACATGTCTGGTCTTGAAATTTATGTGATACAAGGGGTTAAAGACCGGTATTATATCGGCAGAATTGAAGTTGGTTCACCGGCAGAGGAAGCCGGGCTACAAGTAAATGATGAAATTACTGCTATAAACTTTGCCAGTGTAGTACATTATAAGCTTAATGATCTGACAGAAATGCTGAAGGATCGTAATGGGAAACAGTTATTGATGGAAATATACAGAGGTGATGATAAACATGTTGTACTCCTTAGATTAAAAAAACGGATTTAGAGTTACGCGGCAGGCATTATTCCAGTTTGATCCTACATTGATATCACAGATAAAAAAGACTTTAAACAGATTCATCAAAAGCTACTGCGCTTGTTTACAAAAAGACTGTAAACCATAAACAGGATTTATAAAAAACCTCTTTAAACAAGAAAAGCCTGTAGTTTCCTACAGGCTTTCTTTAAGATTTGGCACCGACCTACTCTCCCACGTGTTACCGCAGTACC
>NZ_JBEPPL010000008.1:0-248086 GCF_040547305.1 Pedobacter sp. UYP1
ATTGGTTTTGTTTAGTTTTCTATACAACTAGACACATAACACACCATGTACTTCGATATTTTTTACCCCCCAGGGCCTTGATGGGTCACCCCCCCCCCCCCCCCCCCCCCCCCACCCCCCCCCCCCCCCCCCCCCCCCCCCCCCCCCCCCCCCACCACTATACGATGCAGGATAAACCTTGCAAAGGTTTGTTTTATTGTTTATTCCAAAATCTGATTTCACTCATATTGCTGTAATTACCATCTCCGGTAGTTACCTGTTTAATTCTGATCCGGATATACCGGATTGGTTTACCATTGTTATTTAGCTCCGAGCTCAGCGCGTTTTTACCATCGTCTGTCCGGATTACTTCTTTCAGTAAAGTCCATCCCTTAGCAACCGACTCCTCTTTCCATCCTGAGTTATCTGCATTAAGATTGGTAGCTGCACCTGTGAGGTCAGCAATTCCCCATACCTCAAAATCATCAGGATTATTACAGCAATCTCTGCCGGTTTCTTCAATCCTGGATAAATTATCATAAGTTTTTCCCAGATCAAATGTAATGGTATGCGGCATCCCACTATTTCCGCTGCTATGAAAAAGGTTCGGATAGCTTTGTGGCCCGACACTTCCGTCCCAAAGCTTACTCACACTGGTTCCGGATTCATAAGTACTGGCATCATGCACCAAATGCACTTCTTTAAACAACAGCCTGTCGCAAAGTACGTAGCTGTAAATTCTTGGAAAAACGGAGTAAGCTGAGACAGTAAAGGTATCTAATGCACCTTTCCCCGGTAGGTAAGAAGAGCTGTACTGGATATCACTTCCTAATTTATAACTGGGTAACAGCACTGCATTGCTATCAGGTCTTAGTATCTTTTCAACAGCAAGCCCTGCAGCATTTGTATACTTAATTACAGTATTTACATTAATTGTATCCGGGGTATTAAAGTTGAGCAGCAGCGACCCATTATCGTTCAATACATAAGGATTGGTTCCATTGTAGGGCCTGTTTAATAAACCAGCTTGATAAAGCGTCCCAAAAACTCTGACATTGTTAGCTTCTACGGGAACAGATTTACGGCCTTGCGCATCATAAGAGTAAATAACAAAAGAATAGGTATACTCTTTTAAATTCGGGATGATCACCTTGATCGTATCCAGGGGTTGATGGCTGGTCGCATTTACGACAACAGAGTCTGTTTTATTATTCCAGTAAACTACATATTTTGTAATTGTTGGATCTGAACTGGGATTCCACCAAAGTGCCGTCCGGAGGTTACCTGGTTTGGTGAGCACTGCTGAAGCCCGTCCGGGATAAACAATTTCACCATCTTTAAGATAGCTTTTGAATTCAGTATCATCTTTTGTACAGCCCTGCATGATCAGGCAGCACAGCAAAAAACAATAGACGCTGTAAATATATTTCATATCGTTTGTCTTTAATTGTTAAAAAATTTATCTCGTATCTCCATAAAAAGTCATTTCCATTACATGCGCAAAACTTCCGTTTGACCAGGTTGAGCCTACAGACAAGCGCAAATACCGCACTTTAGGACTAGCTAAAGGAACATCGAAATTTACTCCCGCCTTTACAAAATCATTGTCAGAAGCATTGTGTGCAGCAGGTTTAAGACCAGAAGGGGGATCGGGAAAATTAAAGTTACCCAGGTTTGTCCAATCACCCAGAATAGTACCTGCCGGCGCGGTTTTTGGCAATTGGATATCTGCAGGCTGAGCTTTATCTGAGCCCCATAAGGAGAAGAGTTTGGGATTACCATGACCAAAAGCAAATTTTTCATCTCCATCGGGTCTTTCCCACATCACGAAGCGGCTCAGTTTAACAGTGACCCCCATTCCAAAGGTTGCGATGACGGGTAAACTTCCATCCGGACTGCTGTGCCAGCCATTTCCATCTGTTTTTCCGTTCCAAAGATTAGGTAAATCCCATCCATAGCCGATTCGGCTATCGGTAGGGAGGTTATAAACGAAGAACTTATTCTTATCCAGTACGGTTTCAAAAAATGGAGTGGCAGAGAGATAAGTAGTATCTGAGATATTTCCGTAAGCATCTGTTACATAGTATCCAAATTTCTGCGCAACTGGTGGAAAACCTCTCAATGAATAACTAATACTATCTTTATTCGAATAATATTGATCCACGATATCTGAGAAATTAGTCTGATCGACTTTCAACATCACGATTCCAAGTGATTTTTTCAAAGGGTTATTCCCAATAACCTTTAATCCGCCAAATGAGGCCTGCACGTTAACAGTCGGTTTCAGCAACAGGTAAGGTGGCGTATCGGGATTAACTTTGACAATGACCGGGTCTGATTTCACATTAGCTCTGCTCACGGTATACAAGGTAACTTCGTAGGCTTTCTTTTTGGCGAACCCCGCTACGGTAATGGTATCAGAATAATAGCTGGACTTGGTTTCTCTGGCTACTTTATCATTTATTTTATACTGTGCCATCACGTATAATAAGTTCTTTGAATTTGGCAGCGTATAGGTAATATTAGCCCCGCCATTAAAATTATCAACTTTAATATTGGTCACCATGTCTGGCTTGGTGAGGTCAGAAGAAACCGGGGTATTATACCCATCTGTTTTCTGACAGGCCCCGAGTAAAAATAAAACGGGGATAATCAAGCATATATATAGCAAGTAATTATTTATAGGTTTCATTGGTTTATATTTTTTTCCGAAGTATTTATTTTTTTCAATTGTTTTCAACTGTTGCATAAAATGGCTACCAGTATGGATTCTGAACAAGATTTGGATTAACGACCAGATCATAGCTTCTGATTGGCCATAAATAATCTTTTAAACCAAATACAGGAATAAATTGCGTGGTTGGGCGGTAATAATTGATCGCCTCCGCATCATAAATACTCCATCCTTGCATCGGTACACTCAATACACTTTGAAGCTCTTTCCAGCGGCGCAGATCCCATCCGCTTTGCGCCTCGAAGCACAATTCAATTCTTCTTTCCTGATGAATGATCTGTCTCATCCCCTCTTTAGTACTATATTTCCCGGGATTCCTGGAGTGCGCAGACCAGGATGCCTGAACACCTTGTAAGCCAGCCCTGGCTCTGACTTTGTCGATATAATTGAAAACCTCAGCTGCAGGCCCGTTTGCCTCATTTAATGTTTCAGCATACAATAAATATAAACCTGCAAGCCTGATCAGTGGTAAACGGAAGTCGGTAGATTGAAATCCATCATCATAGATAGAAAGATAGCTGACCAGTTTTTTTGGCCAGTATCCTGTTATATTCAACCTGATCCTGTCTTTTGGGCCAGCAAGACCTTCACTTCCCCTGGCCTGCACGCTATAAAGCGGGTTTTTCGCATCATCCTGGTTCACTCTTCCATTACCAAACCAGATACTTCCGTCAAAAGCCAGATCTGCATAGAAACGTGACTCCCTGGCAAAATGGCCTTTAATTGTTTCATAGCCTTCCTTGATATAATAGCGGCTCGCCCCATCCCCTGTTTTAAGTGTATTTCTACCCGCATAATCCCAGTCCTTATCCTCATTGATAGGTACGCCATTAACGGTATAGAAAAGCTCTTGCGTTGAAATTGGTGCAGAAAAAGTAGAGGGATTAGAAAAACTGCTGATGGCCGATTTCGCGGTCAGCCTTGGTGTAGCATAGCCTTGATAGCCGAATGCTGGATTGGAGGCCCAGATGATCTCCGGATTTAATTCCCATTTTTCAGTTACCGCGTTTTGTATATCCAGTTCTTTTTTCAAGGAATCAGAAAGTTTCCCAATGGTAGCAGGCGCAGCATAAGTATACAACCGGACACCCTGAGCTTCACTGGCAACAATCGCTGCTTTAGCTGCATCGGCAGCCTTTTGCCATTTTGAAGGGTCATAGGCAGCCGGAAAAAGTGCTTTTCCATCTTTATCAATTAAACCCGTATAATCTGGATTTCCATTAAATAAGGGACTGGCTGCGGTAGCCAGAACTTCTGCTTTAATTGCCAATGCAATCAGGTTGGTTGCTCTTCCCAATTCCAGCGCCTGGTTACTAATTACAGCTGGCAAATCTGGAATAGCTTCGTCTAACAGAGAAACGATATAATTAACAGATTCCTCGACACTTGACCTTTTTACCCTCACTTCATCGGTTGTACTGGTGATGGCCAGGTTATCTTTAATCAGGGGTATAGGGCCGTACATCTTGAATAAAGTATAATGATAGTATGCTTTTAAAAATTTGGTCTCTGCAATCCATCTTTTCTTTTCTGAAGCGGATAAGTCAATGGGTTTATCAATATTTTCGAGCATGATATTACAAATCCTGATCGATCTGAACATACTGTAACTCCCATTTGAACCGTCCCAGGCATTCAGGCTGGGATCATTTGAAGTTTGAGTGCCTCTGAGCATATTAAAACCAGTTCTGTTAAAGCCCAGGTAGTTATCCAGATCGTTAGAATAAATCAGTTCTCCGGAAGTTGTAAATCCGGGATTGCTGGATACATCTGTCATGCGCTGCATATAAGCATAGCAGGAATACAGATAGTTTTCTGCCTCGTTTCTATTTCTGAATGCATAGTCCAGGGTGCCTAAATTATCTGGTGTGATGTCCAGGTATTTCTTACAGGATAAGCTGGAGATTGCTAAAACTCCAAGGCATATATATTTATAGTATTTCTTCATAGGTTCTTTATAAGTTCACGTTAACACCGACATTAAATACCTTTTGGATCGGGTAAGCAAAGCCATTGCCTCCTTGCTCTGGATCCCACATTTTAAAGGGGCTCCAGGTCACCAGATTTAATCCGTTAAAATAAATCCTGCAGGAAGAAAGCCTGATGCTTTTAGAGATCCTGGATGGTAAGGTATAGCCAAATTCTACTGATTTCAGCCTGAGCATACTCCCGTTGCGCATCCACCAGGTACTTGTTTGTGCGTTGTTAGCCAGGTCATCTCCGGTAATTGAAAGCCTCGGATATAAAGCATATAGATTTTGATTTTCTGGCGACCAGTGGTTATCTGCGAAATCCTTTAATAATTGTGTATTTCCATAAATGTATTTTTCTTCACTGGGTACAAAAGGACTGACCTTTTTAGGATCAATAAAGAAACTCACACGGCCTTGTCCTGTAAAAAATGCAGACAAATCAAACCCTTTATAAGAAGAGCTGAAGCCAAATCCATAGACAATTTCCGGAGACTGCGGGTAGCCAATAAAAGCCTTATCTGCATCATCAATTTTCCCATCGCCATTTAAGTCTCTGTATTTAATATCGCCACCTTTTGGCAGTTTACTTCCGAATTTCTGAACTGGTGAATTGAGGACTTCCTTATCATCTACAAATAACCTTTCTGCAATAAAACCGTAATTCCTGTTGATGGCCTGCCCGGTTGTATACCTCCATGGCTCCATCCATTGCGGTTCTTCAAAGTTGACATATTTGTTTTTCGCAAAGGTCAGGTTAGATCTCAGGGCAAAAGAAAATTCGTTGATATTGAGTTTGTAATCCATAGACAAATCAATTCCTCTTGACCTGGCGATGCCAATATTTGCACCCACATTTGGATTGTTATTTTGATCAACAGCCTCTAGTCCCAAAGTAGAAGGAAGGTTTTTACGCTGCATATAAATATTATACCGGTAGTTGTTATACACCTCGGCGATGATATTCATATTTTTAAAAAGCGTCATTTCCAGCGCAAGATTGGTTTGCCTGGAAGTTTCCCAGGTAATCGAAGGGTTTTCATAGCTATTGATATAAACACCGGAGCGTGAAGACGCACCATTATAACCAAACTGCGCGTAGTTTCCACCGCCATTTAAATTCACATCCGACTGATAGAAAAAGCGCTGATCCCCGATCGCATCGTTCCCAACCAGTCCATAGCTTCCTCTTAATTTCAAGCGGGTGACCACACCAGCAAATTTCTCCCAAAACTTCTCATTGGAAACCAACCAGCCTGCTCCAATAGTTGGAAAAAAGCCAAAACGATGGTCTGATGAAAAACGCTCTGACCCATTATAACCAAAATTTGATTCGATAAAATACTTATTCTTAAATGCATAGGTTAAACGTCCGGCGAGCCCCAAATTCCGGTAAGGCAGTGAGTATTGTAAGGTTCTTTTGTCTGTTTTAGGATCTTTTGCATTGCTGTAAGTAGTTTGCTGACCGGTTCCTATCAACGTACCGCTTACGGTATGGTTAGTGCTGAATGTCCGGTTATAATTTATAGACGCCTGCCCATATAAAAAGGTACTGATGTTTGGTTCACCGGGATAATAGGAAAGATATTCTTGCGCGATGTTTGGTGGATTATTTTCTACTCCGGAATTGATCCATTTTAAGGAGTACTGGTTGGTTAGGCGGTCATAATTTTCCGCGCTATAGTAAAATGGAGAATAGGCCAGCTGCGAATCAAAGTAAGAATACCTGTTGGTACTGAATATGCTTTTGAAAGAGAGTCCTTCTGTCAGGAAATCAAGGTTCTGATTCACTTCAAATTGAGCAGACATCCTGGATTCTGATGAATTTTTATGTCCTCTTAATAAAGCAGCGTATGGATTGTTGTATAAAATGCTGTTTTGAGTTGTTCCTCCTTCGTTACCAAAAAGAATATGCTGAACATTCTGATTGGTAGCATCTGCTGGAAAAAAGGCAGGAAAAAGTACTGGACTGGTATGTACAGCAACATTATACAGATCGGTAGAGAAACCGCCATCTGTAGCAAGTGGACCGGCATATTCACTGAAATTACCTGAAAGACGAACAATCAGCTGCGTGGTTTTGCTCACATCAATATTGACATTGGAGCGTAGTTGATAGTTACTGTATTTTACATTGTTATCATTGTTATTCTTAATGTCCTGATTCAATACTCCATTGTCACGGTTATAGGAACCTGCTACGTAATAACGGGCTACTCCACCTCCACCGCTCACGCTCAGGTTTGCTCTTTGTGTAGTGGTTCTTTTCTTGAACAACAAACCCAGCCAGTCTACTGCCGGATATACATATTCATTATAGCCAGGCGATTTATTTAAAGTAGCCTGAGTATTGATGAGCTGGTTTTGACTGAATTTCGGGCCTGCTTGCGGATCCCTGCCTATAGTCGCTTCGTTATATAAATTCATATAAGTAACCGGATCTGCCAGTTGCAAAGTCTGGGTAGATTGTGAGATAGAATTTTCCAGCCGGAAGCTGATCTTTGATTTTCCTTCTTTCCCTTCTTTGGTACTGACCAGGATGACTCCGTTGGCCCCCCTTGCTCCATAAAGTGCGGTAGCGCTTGCGTCTTTAAGAATGGAAAAGCTCTCAATATCATCTACTTGCAAACGTGCCAGATCGGAACTTGTGAGTTCAACGTTATCAATTAAGATCAGCGGGTCTTGTTTGTAACCAAAAGTGGTTACTCCTCTGATAAAAAACTGTGAGTTGTCCTGTCCTGGCTGTCCGCTGCGTTGATAACCAATTACTCCTGCAATTTGTCCGGATAAGGCATTGGTCAGGTTGCTTGATGGAATTTTTAAATTAGCCACTTTGACGGTAGTTACTGAGCCTACGATCGCTTCCTTACGCTGTTTTTGCCCCAGGGCAGTAATCACAACTTCATCTGCCTGAATGTTATTCTCGAGCAAACGAATATTAATGATGTTAGTGGATTCGCTGACGGTAACTCTTTGTTCCTTATAGCCTACATAAGAAAATCTCAACAGTGTGCCGGGCGGTACATCCAGCACGTATTTCCCGTTGTTATCGGTCTGGGTACCTTGATTAGGTTTGTTTACCGCGGCTACCACTACAGCTGGAAGTGGTAATCCTAATGTATCTGTGACCTTACCTGTAATTGTTTTCTTTGTTTGAGAGAATACATTTCCAGAATTCAAGCAACTTAAGAGAAAAAAAAGACAACAGGAACTTCTACAAAGTTTTTGTAAATTTTTGTTCATACGCTCGTTTGGTTTAATTTGGTTAATCAATTAAACAACTGTAAGGCAGCCTCTTTAAAGAATTACTGCACCGGTTATTGTGGAATCGATTTCAACAAATCTATACGCTGGCCAATACAAAAAGAATGGGGAATTCATCGATTTACATGAACTATTCGCTGATTGCGAATGCAGGGTGCAGAAAGCTAAGCCCTATTTCGGTTAAAAGGCATATAAAAAGGGCATAATATCTCTATTATGCCCTTTTTATATTGTTGTGCTATTATTGAAAATAACTTTGATGCTGGTTAAGCCTGGTTTTTTTTAACAGGCAGGGAAATAGCAATTAAGAGACCACTAATAATTTAATCCTTGCCCAGGTATCTCAATTTGATCAGCGGGAAATCTATTCTGGTTTTAAAGTTTAAGTGCTCATAAATTTTTATGGCTCTCGTATTCGTATCAACAACATGCAGAAAAGGGGTCTTTCCCTGTGCTAAGTTTTTGTTGCACAATACACTTAACAACCTTTGGGCATAACTGTTACCAGTATGTCCGGGATGCGTACAAACTGCGCTTAATTCGGTAAAACCCGCTAAATTAAATCGCTCTCCGGCCACCGCAACTAGTTTATTATCTTTTCTAATTCCATAATAGTCTCCCAATGAGGAAGTTCTTTCTTTAAAAAAACCAGGTTGTACCAGGTTAACCAAGTCTGATAACTCCCTGCCGTCATGCGCCGAAAGCTTGACTATTCCTTCCATATTCACCTCTTTAGGCAGCGTAGGTCTATAGATCATCTGCAAACAGTTTAACCTGGTCACCAATGCCCATTCTTTCGGAATATCTTTTACTTCATCCTTTAAAAACACTTCCTCATTCACTTCAAAATAAGGCGCTATTTGAGTTAATAATTTTCCATCAGGGTCAGCCATTCCCATAAAAGGAATTGTGCCTTCGCTATATCTTTTGATGACCTGATTACCTGTGGAGAAATCCTGGTGAACTGTTTCCAATGCATTCCAGATTGGGTTATCCAATAGAGACGAGTACTTTTCCATTTATCTTATAATTTTATATTAATCTTTATTTTAATCTATCTTTTTTGAAGCTTGAAGACTATGATATCTTTGATAATAGGTTTTCTCTTTCAGCATTTCTTCCAGCTTTTGAATATGCTGTAAAAGCTGTACTTCTTGCTCAAATAGCTTTTGATTCAAAGCCATAATATCATTCCAGAGCACCTGGTATTTCGCCAAATCTTTCTGCCCTTTTTTTGTTAATTTCAAGAGGCGTTTTCTGCTGTCACTAACTGATTTTTCAGATTCGATATACCCTATTTTCTCTAAACTCTTTGCAATATGGATCACGGCAGGATGAGTTAAGTTCAGTTCTTTTGCAATCTCTGAAATACTTATACTACCGCGTTTACTCACTAAATAATAAAGAATAAAATCCTTTGTTTCCAGCGGCAAGCCCTGTTCCTGATAAATCAGCGTCATCTCACTAGTTAGTGATTCATACAACCTGCGTAGTCTGGCACCAATAGCAAAAGAGCCCGATTCGTTAATAATATTTGCTATCATTGTATATATTTACGTAAACGTTTACGTAAATATATACAATAAATAGATTATACCATAAATTTTTAAATTCATAGAGAAATTACCTGAGCTATTCATTTGCAATTGTATCTTTAGGACAACGATTTGAATCAAAGAAATAATCCTGATTTTTATGGAACTAAAGCACGTTTACATCTTCCTGTTCGATGGCTATTCTGACTGGGAAATCTCTTACCTGACACCAGAACTTTTTAAAGAAGAGAAGATCAGTTTAAAAACTTTTACGATAAATGGCGCTGCAATTACCTCGATGGGCGGCCTTAAAATAACACCGGATCTGTCTTTAGCGCAAGTTAAAGCTGAAGAAGTTAGTGTACTTGTTTTACCAGGAGGAACGGCTTGGGAAGAACATAAAATCGAAGGTATAGATGAACTGGTAGCTGATCTTTACCAGGCAGGTAAAACCATAGCGGCAATTTGTGCCGCTACCACATATCTCGGAGAAAAAGGTTACCTGGATAGCGTAAAACATACAAGTAATGATTTAGACTATCTCAAATCAGTAGCACCTGCTTATAAAGGAGAACATAATTATCAGCAAGCACTTGCGGTGACAGCTCATCAGCTGATTACTGCCAATGGAATTGCCCCAATCGAGTTTGCTGTTGAAATTTTCAAGAAGCTTGAATTACACAGTGAAGCAGCTATCGAAAAGTGGTTTCAGCTATTTAAAAATGGCATCTGGTCTGAGTAAACAAGTAACTTACCGGTATCAGTAGTTGCAACACTGAAGCCGGTAATCATACTTTTGAAGCTAGCGGACTGATCGTAGTCAGCTTATACTGTTCTGGTGATAAGCCCATATACTTTTTAAACAATCTGGAAAAATAGTACGGATCTTCATAACCAAGATCCATGGCTACTTCTTTGATTTTAGCCTTATTCATAGATAAAAGCTGACAGGCTTTTTGCATTTTTAAGTGAATAAAATAATCAATCGGTGGCATTCCTGTCGCTTTTCTAAATAAGCTGGAGAAATGAGAGCCAGATAATCTATGCAGACCGGCCATTTCTTCTACGACCAGTTTCTTATCAATATTATTTTTCATTTCCTGAATTGTACTGTTAATGATATCTCCGTGACCACTGACATCGGCAGATACATTTTTATCCGGAAAAAGGAAGGAAGCAATAAAGTGATATAAACGAAAGTTAGCATTGCATAAATTCTCCATACTGTATCCCATTTCCAGACATTGAAAGATAGTCTTCCAAATTTCAATCGCTTTGCTATTGAAAGGAATTGGCACAGGTCCCTTGAAAAAATCTATGTTTAATGAAGTATTGAAATTATCAATGATACTTCCGGTATAATGAACCCAGTATATAGTCCATGGGTCATCCGTATCAGACCAATATTTGATACACTTATCTGTTGCAGGTATCACAAAAAATTGATTAGGTGTAACCTCAAATTTTTTATTATCTATCACATAATAACCTTTACCTGTTAGACAGTAAATAAAAATATTATCCTCGCAACCCTTTCTCCACTCCCTGTAATGAGACCAGGCTTTTGGGAAATAACCAATATGAGCAATGTAAATATTAAATAAAGCGGGGTGCTTTTTTAAGTAATTCTTCAGGATTTTCGAGGGGACGTGAATGATCTTCTCCCCGTCAAAGCCGTCCCGTCTTTTGTAGACATTATTCATAAGGTTTATATTTTGGCCAGATCTTATAGTATCAAAACATAAAACGGTTTTGTTACTATAAAATCTTACACAAGATATACTCCATTTTCAACTAAAGCAAGCTTAGGGCTAAAACTTATTTTTAAATAGAATTATCCATTAAAATAAATGGATAGGCTATTATAGGATTAATTACCGCTGTATACATTTGGTTACATTAAGATTAACTATTTATAGTTTTTAAATCAGTTAAAGAACCATTTATAATCGTATGATATGCAGTTACTGAAAGATAAAGTTATTTTTTTGACCGGAGGCACAGCGGGTATAGGTTTTGAATGCGCCAAAGTTTACCACCGGGCCGGGGCCAGGATCAGCATTCTTACCAATGATCAGGAAAGCCTGAAAATGGCCCGAAATGAATTTAACAACGATAATATTCACTATATCCTGGCAGATATCTCCGTTGCAAAGGAAGTTCAGTCTGCTATAGAAGAAACCCTAAGTAAGTTTGGAAAAATCGATAGCATACACAATAACGCAGGGATTTCCAATCCTTCAAAAACGATCTGCGAAACTTCTGATGAAGAATGGCAGCAGCTTTTTGACACGAATGTAAAAGGCATTTATCATACCACTAAGTTTGGTATAGCTGAACTCAAAAAAAACAGGGGAAATATTCTAAATACAAGCAGTATAGTCGGCGAAATCGGGCAGCCGATCCATGCTGGATATTCAGCTACAAAAGGAGCTGTCAATGCCCTGACCAAATCTATGGCGCTGGATTATGCACCATTTGGCATCCGTGTAAATTCGGTAGCCCCGGCGGGCGTCTGGACTCCTATGCTCAGAACCTGGAGCGCTCAACAACCAGATACCGTCTCTATTAAAAATTACCTGGATGCCATACATCCTTTGGGATATTGCCCGGATGGTGATGTTGTAGCAGACGCCTGTTTGTTCTTGATTTCCGAACAAGCCAGGTTTATCACAGGCTGTATACTCCCTGTTTCTGGCGGAGCAGAGCTTGGTTATAGAAAGATCATGGATCATCATTCCTAAACTAAATTAAATGATAAAAAGAATTGAAGTTTCTGATGCCCGTTATCAATTAGGCGGAAATGCTGGCAGTGATGCTATTCATAAAAATCCAGTTTATTCTTATGCCGTAACCCAGTTATTCGATGATAGTGGAAATACCGGATATGGCCTGGCTTTCACTTTAGGTGAAGGCAATGAGCTGGTCTGCAAAGCAGCAAATTATTACGCGCAACAATTACAGGGAAAAGATATCGAAGATATCATGTCTGATTTTGGGACATTATTCAGGAAGTTATCAGATGATCAGCAATTCCGCTGGCTTGGGCCACATAAAGGTGTTGTACATTTGGCTTTAGCCTCTGTGACGAATGCTTGTTACGACCTGTGGGCTAAAAAAAGAGGTGTTCCATTATGGAAGTTATTAATTGAGCTGTCTCCCCAGGAATTAATTAATACGCTTGATTTTTCCTATCTGGAAGATGAGCTGACTAGCGAGCAGGCCTTACAAATGCTCCTGGAGCAGCAACAAACCAAATGGGCCAGAACCCCTATCCTTACTGCCGGATACCCAGGATATGATACTTCCATTGGCTGGTTTAATTATTCGGACGAAATGGTCAGAGCAAACTGCCATAAAGCGATTTCGGAAGGTTTTAAGGCGATGAAGCTTAAAGTTGGCTCTCCTGATTTTGAAAGAGATATCCGCAGGGCAAATATGGTAAGAGAAGTAGCCGGAGATTTAGTTAAAGTTATGCTGGATGCGAACCAGCAATGGAATCTGCCTCAGGCCATTCAAATCTGTAACCGGCTCAAAGAAATGAATCCTTACTGGATTGAGGAACCTACTCATCCGGACGATGTACTTGCGCATCAAACACTCGCAAAAGCCGTCAGTCCGATCAAACTTGCGCTTGGGGAACATGTGCCCAATAAAGTGATTTTCAAAAACTATCTGCAAACCGGTGCAGCCTCATTTATTCAGGTAGATGCGGTGCGTGTTGGTGGCGTAAGTGAATTTATTACCGTAAGTTTATTGTGCAAAAAATTTGGAATACCAGTAGTCCCGCACGTTGGCGATATGGGACAGCTGCACCAGCATTTAGTTTTATTCAACCATATTTCTCTTGGCCATGAAGCTTTATTTCTGGAACATATACCTCATTTAAAACCGCACTTTTTGCATCCGGCGCAAGTTGTAAACGGCTCTTATGTGACCCCACAGGAGGCTGGAAGCAGTTGCGAATTAAAAAGCTTAACCTGATTAATAACACAATATACCCAAATATAATACTAAAGCCGAAATGATCCATCCAGTAGATACCACAATCAGTATTTTATATATCGTATTCATTTTTGCCATCGGATTATGGGCGGGAATAAAACACAAATATAAAACTGGTCAGCAAAATCAGGCCAGTGAATACTTTTTAGCGGGTAAAACGTTACGGTGGCCAATGATAGGTTTAGCATTATTTGCAACTAATATTTCTTGCGTTCACTTAGTTAGTTTAGCACAAAGTGGATTTGACAGTGGCCTGCTGAATGGGAATTTCGAATGGATGGCCGCATTTACGCTTATCCTGTTATCTTTATTTTTCGTCCCATTTTATATCAGATCAGGCGTAACGACTTTACCCGATTTCCTGGAAAAGCGTTATGATCGTGCCAGCAGAGATTGGCTGGCCATTGTTTCTGTAGTTTCAGCTATCGTAATCCATATCTCTTTTTCCCTGCTTGCAGGCGGCATTGTTTTACAAACACTTTTTGGAGTAGATTTATATACCAGCGTCATCGTGATTGCTGTGATCACTTCAATTTATACTATTGTTGGTGGCCTCAGAGCTGTTGTAGTCACAGAATCCATTCAGACCGTAGTGCTGTTGAGCGGAGCAATCATTATGACCTTTGCAGCGTATCACAAAATGGGTGGCTGGCAACCCATGGTCAATGTTCTGGAGCAGCACCATCAATTAGAAAAGTTATCTATGATGAGGCCGCATGGTGATAGCAGCGGATTGCCCTGGTATGCAGTCTTTTTAGGTTATCCTATACTTGGCATCTGGTATTGGTGTGCAGACCAGACTATTGTGCAAAGAGTATTAGGGGCGAAAGATGAGAATCATGCCCGTATTGGCCCATTGTTCTGTGGTTTTATTAAGATCCTTCCGGTCTTTATTTTTGTAGTGCCGGGACTGTTTGCCTATGCTTTAGTACAAACAGGACAACTGGACGTTACTGCGTTAAAAACTATAAGTAATGGTAAAGAAGTGATCAATAGCAAAGGCATCTATACTTTGATGATTTTACAGCTTATCCCCAAAGGATTAGCAGGTATTTTAGTCGCCGCGCTTCTTTCAGGATTAATGAGCCAGATTTCTGGTGCACTGAACTCTATTTCTACGATGGCCAGTTATGATATCTATCAGAGATACCGGCCGGGAGCCAGTGATCAAAAGCTGGTCAATGCAGGAAAAATAGCTGCGGGCTTATCTTTGATATTCTCTTTACTGCTATTGCCCTTATTAAATAGTTATGAAAGTATCTTTAATGGACTTAATGATATTATTGCACACATCGCTCCTCCTATTACCTGCGTATTTTTATTGGGGATTTTTTGGGGCAAGGCTTCAGCTGAATCCTCCAAACTTACACTTTACATAGGCTCTGCAACCGGCGTTATTGTATTCATTACAGGCAAAGTATTTCCAGCAGGTTTTATGGGTCAGATCCCTTTTATGATGATGGCTTTCTACCTGTTTTGTTTCTGCGTCTTTTTACAAGTTATCTTTTCTTATCTCTTTCCTGTAAAGCACACTGCCGAAAGTGCGCGTTTATATTGGAAATCCCCTTTAGAATCTTTATCCAGCAAAGGATGGAGCGGTCTGGGAAATTACAAACTACTTTCTTTAGTCTTATTCCTGGTGATGTGCACTTTGTTCTGGATTTTCAGATAATGAACTCATTTGCAGCGAAAAACACCCTGCAAAAAATACACGAAGAATAAAAATCAATCCAAGGAATGATCATAGGATAGTCCATCTACTTTATGGCTTAATCCATTTTCATGTAAAATCCAGTCCTATACTTTTACCTCACCAAAAATATAATGTATGAAAGAGTTTACTGATCAGTCCACCCGGGCTTATGCTTTTTTTCGCGCTGCTTTAAAAATCAATAGCCCTGAAAAGCTTAAAACAGCAGGAAACAAAAAGGCCTCAATTTTAATATTGCTTCTCCTTCAGTTATTCACGTTAAAGTCCTTTGCGCAGGAGATCACTGTACAAGGAAAAATAACTGATGCCACTGGCCCTTTACCGGGAATAGCAGTAAGAGCAGACGGGACTACCCAGGTTACCAGTACCAATGCTCAGGGCAGGTATACAATCAAAGCAGCTGGCAATGGTTCATTAACCTTCACTTCAGTTGGTTATAAATCTCAGACTGTTCCGGTCAATAACAGAACCACGATTGACATTATGCTGGTTTCTGAATCAAAATCACTGGAAGAAGTTGTAGTGGTTGGTTACGGAACTCAGAAAAAAGTAAACCTGACCGGATCAGTAGCTTCTGTTAGTGGTGATGATCTGATTAAAAGACCGGTTGTGAACCCTGCTGCAATGCTCCAGGGGACGATGCCAGGCGTTCAGGTGATCCAAACTAAAGGGGAACCAGGAAATGAGGGAATCTCCATCCGCATCAGAGGAAACGGAACATTTAGTGGTGCGGGGTCTGATCCACTGGTGCTCATTGACGGAGTTCCGGGAAACCTAAGCGATGTGAATCCTAACAATATCGATAATGTATCCGTGCTGAAAGATGCGGCTTCTGCGGCTATGTATGGTTCAAGAGCAGCAAATGGTGTAGTACTGGTGACGACTAAGCAAGGTCAGTCCGGAAAATTATCTATCCAGTATGATGCAAATGTTGGCATTTATAAACCCACTAAATTATTTGACCTGGTTACGAATTCTGCCCAATATATGGATTTGTATAATGAAGCCAGGATCAACTCGGGTTTAACAGATCCTTCTCTTCTTTATCCGCAAGATCAGATTGATTTGTACAGGAACAGTAATGACCGTGTAAAATATCCGAATACAGACTGGCTGAGCCTGATCTTTAAAACAGCGCCTACTCAAACGCATAACCTGACTTTTAACGGAGGTAATGATAAAACCACTTATAATGTTTCTTTAGGTTATGTCAATCAGAATGGGATTATGAGGGGATTTAATTATAAAAAGTACAATGCCCGTATCAATCTGACCTCAAAAATTAATGAACATATAAAATTCGGAACCAATGTGTTATTAAAGTCAGGAACATTAGAGTCTACACCATTCGGATCTGGAGATATGTTTTTGTCGGCGATGTCACAAGCGCCTACTTACGGCCCATATTTAACTGATGGCAGCGGACGCTTAACTTATAAAGCTTATGATTTTGAATACAATAACAAGAATCCTTTTGGTGTTTTAAATAATAATATTACTCACAATACCAATGACTATACGCTGAACGCTCAGGCCTGGGTTGAAGTTCAGTTTAATAAAGATTTCTCGTGGTATACTAAAGGAGCGATCAATGCTACTTTTGATAAGTATAAAGATTTCCGCACCCCTGTACCAGAATATAATTTCCGCACCAATCTACTGGCTACCACACTCGATCTTGGCAGCGGATTAACTGTTCAGGATCAGCAGACAATTTATACAAACTTATACAGTTACCTGAATTACAGTCACAATTTTAATGGCCATAGCCTTAAAGCACAGGCAGGTTATAGTATAGAACAAAACCATTACCAGTACCTTTCAGGTTATCGAAAGGAATTCCCTAACCAGGATTTAAGAGAATTAAACGCTGGAAGCCCTTCGATACAGTCTACCAATGGAACGGGTAATCAATGGGGCTTAATGTCTTATTTCGGACGTCTGAATTACAACTATAAAGAGCGCTATTTAGTAGAAGGAAATGTACGTTATGATGGCAGTTCAAAATTTAATACGGGTAACAGATGGGGCGTTTTCCCTTCTTTCTCTGCAGGATGGAGAGTGACAGAAGAGCCGTTTTTCAAAGCATTGGAACTGGGTTGGGTGGATAACCTGAAGGTGAGAGGTTCATGGGGCAAGCTAGGTAATCAAAATATAGTAGTTAATGGGTATGGGATTAATTATCCTTATCAGGCGCTGTTGCAGCTTACCGGAAATTATTCATTTGATAACAACTCATTAACTACCGGAGTTGCACAGGCTGATTTAAACAATCCTGTCATCCAATGGGAAACAACGACCATGACGGATGCTGGATTAGATTTGACTATTTTCAAAAATTTCAACCTGACTGCAGACTGGTATAAAAAGAGAACTACTGATATTCTAAGGCAATCACAGGTCACTGCATTGGTTGGTTTGGGAGCCCCGGTCATCAATGATGGTATCGTGGAAAATACAGGAATCGAGCTTGGCCTTTCTTATAATAATACCATTAAAAGTGGCTTATTTACGGGTTTAACTTATAGCGCTGGTGTGAACCTCGACCACAATAGCAACAAGCTGGTTAAATTTGGACAGCGTGAGATTGGTGGTTCATCAATTAATCAAAATGGACAACCCTGGAATTCTTTTTATCTCTTGCAGGTAGAGGGAATTTTTCAGTCAGCAGCTGAAGTGCAGAACTCACCGAAACAGTACAATGATAATACTTTAGCAGGCGATCTGAAATATAAAGATGTAAATGGGGACGGCAAAATCGACGACAATGACCGTACTATTATCCCTGGTGTATTTCCAAAATTAAACTACGCTTTTAACCTGTCGGCCAGCTGGAAAGGATTTGATATTTCAGCGATGCTGCAGGGTGTTTATGGGGTTAAATATTTTGTAACTGGATGGGGTACCATACCTTTTGTACAAGGTGCTCCTCCTACTACCGACTGGCTGGATCGATGGACTCCGGAGAATCCTTCGACTACAATGCCAAGGATGTACTGGGGAGGAAATGCGCCACAGAAAATCACCCGTGCTTCTACTTTCTTTTTACAGGACGGTTCTTATTTAAGACTTAAAAATCTGGTTTTTGGCTATACTATCCCAACAAAGATGGTGAAGACTATTGGCCTGGAAAGGTTAAGGGTTTATTTTTCCGGAGACAATTTATTTACCAGCACCAAATTTAAGGGACTTGACCCTGAGCGCGGAGGAAGCGGAGACCTGGTACAATACCCGCAAAATAAGATTTATTCTTTTGGTCTGAATGTTACTTTTTAAGCTGTCTGATATGAAAACGAAAATTTTACTAACCACCATATTTACTGCAATCATTTGTCTGAGTGCCTGCAAAAAAGCATTGGATTTAAATCCACTGGATCAAATTTCTTCAGCAACTTTCTGGAAATCAAAAGAGGATTTTAATAAAGGACTTGCTGCGGTTTACGCTTCCATGCAAAAAGAAGATTTTACAGTGGGCATGGGATTCAGAGATTGTTTGACGGATAACGGATATTGCCAGTTTAATTCTGGTAGTTCCAATGATATTGCTTCCGGAAATCTGAACCCGTCTACTGGTGGTTTTGAAACCAGTATATACAATAATAGCTATGCTGGAATAGCAAGGATCAATATTTTTCTGCAGCAGCTGACCGCTTACACCGGAGCAGATATTACTGCTGATGACCGGAAACAATTTGAGGCAGAAGTCAGGTTTATACGCGGATTTTATTATTATCAATTGTATACTATTTATGGTGACGTACCCTTGGTATTGGAGCCATTAACTTTACAAACACAGAATCAGCCGAAGGTTGGAGCAGATAAAATCCTGACGCAGATCACGACAGATCTTGATTTTAGTATTGCCAATCTAAAAACAGATCCATACTTCCAGAATTATGGACATGCCGTTTCTTCTTCTGCAAAAGCATTAAAGGCACGGGTATTAATGTTTGCCGCTTATGGAAATAACGGAACACCGGACCTGGCTATCATGCAGCAGGTTACAGACCTTTGCAAGCAATTGATGTCACAATATAAGTTGAGTAAGAACTTTGAAGATATCTTTAGGGATGCGACACAAAAAGGTAATTCAGAAATTATTTTTACCGTCAATTTCCTCGCTCCTAACAATACAGCAGCATGGGATCTATATTACGGGGATTGGGATGCAGCTGCTCCTTTGTCTAATTTGGTGAATACTTATGAGTGTACAGATGGTTTGCCTTATGGTACATCTCCTTTGACCAATACTGCCGCTCCTTTCACCAATCGTGATCCAAGATTAACGAAAACTATTTATAAGGATTTTGTAGATTTTGGAAACGGAAAAGTACATCATCCATCTAATCCAAGACCTACAGGTTACGGGGTAATTAAGTTTTTAGAGCCTGGTAATATTCCTTATGGTTTCTCTACATTGAGCCAGCAAGATGCAGTAATCTTACGCTTTGGTGAGGTTTTATTGATGTATGCTGAGGCACAAAATGAATTGGCGGGACCTGATGGAACAGTTTATCAGGCAATGACAGATCTGCGTGCGCGGGTAAATATGCCTCCGTTTCCTGATGGTTTATCAAAAGAACAGATGAGAGAAAGAATCCGTCATGAAAGAAGAGTAGAGTTAGCGTTTGAAGGTCTGCGTCACTATGATCTGATCAGATGGCATATTGCCGGACAGGTATTAAATAATGTGAAAGACGGACTGTTCGCTTATCGTTTTGAAGATAAATTTTATAAATGGCCATTGCCACAAACCGAAATTGATAAAAGTGGTGGTATATTAGTTCAGAACCCAAATTATTAAGCAATTGAGATTAAGTTATAAGTTATTTTTCCTGCTGATTTTATTTAGTAGTCAAGCTATAAGCCAGACTTCACCTCTTCTTGAAAAGGATAAATGGAAGGGTTTCGAACGGACTTATACGACCATCAATAAGCGTTCGGCTTATACCGTGAAACCTGCAAAAGCATTGCCTGGCAATCCATGGGTGTGGCGCTCTTCCTTTCCAGACTGGCATACAGAAATGGATAGTTTGTTACTGACCAGGGGTTTTTATATTGCTTATGTGAATGCAGCTGATGCGTATGGAAGTCCTGCTGATTTACAAATCTGGGATCAATTTTATAGTTATGCAACTGACTCCTTAAAGCTATCTGAAAAGCCAGCGTTAGAAGCGGTAAGCAGGGGTGCGCTATATGCAATAGGCTGGGCAAAACGCAATCCTGATAAAGTGAGTTGCATTTATGCAGAAACTCCGGTATATGATTTTAAAAGTTGGCCCGGTGGAAAAGGAAAGAGCAAGGGGGATGCGGATTCCTGGAAACAGCTGAAAGAAGCTTATCGTTTTACTGAACAACAGGCTATCGTTTTTAAGGATAACCCAATTGACCATCTGGAGGGATTAGCCGCTTTTAAAATACCAGTTTTAAATGTAATCGGTATCAATGATCGGTTGGCTCCAAGAGAAGAGAATCTAGATATCTTTGTACATAGATATACTTATCTGGGTGGCCCGGCATTGGTTTATCCTATCACAGATAGTCCTCAGGAGATGAATGGACACCATATTCCGATTCATGACGCAGCTAAGTACGCAGACTTTATAGTTTCCAATAGTTATCCGGTCAGAAAGGTTTTACCTTATAGTGATTACTTTAAAATCAGAAATGGGTTGAATAATTTCTACCGTATAGTCACTCACACCAAGAAAGCTACTGTTGCATTTTTGGGTGGCTCGATCACTTACAATCCGGGATGGAGACAGAAAGTTTCTGCTTATTTAAAGGAACGTTTTCCTGAAACCCAATTTCATTTTATTGCAGCAGGTATCCCTTCGCTGGGAAGCTTGCCGCATTCTTTCCGCTTTCAGCGGGATGTGCTTGATTCGGGAAAAGTAGATTTGTTATTCGTAGAAGCTGCTGTGAATGACCGTGCAAATGGTACGGATAGTCTAACTCAGGCAAGGGCATTAGAAGGGATAGTCAGACAGGCCAAAAAGAATAATCCTTTGATGGATATTATGCTGATGGAATTTGCAGATCCGGATAAAAACAGAGACTATGGTAAGCAGTTAATACCTGTTGAAATTGCCAATCATGAACGCATTGCAGAGCACTATCATTTACCGTCAATAAATCTGGCCAAAGAGGTACATGATAAGATCAGAAATAAAGAGTTTACATGGGAAGATGATTTTAAAGACCTTCATCCCTCCTATTATGGACAGGAATTATATTTTGCAACAATTAAAAGCCTTTTGAATTTTTGTTTTAAAAGAGATGCTGATTATCGCCTTAATTCCAACCAAAGTCCAAGAATTCATCAAAAAACAGGTAAACCTGACAGTATGGTCACTTCCTTACCAAAGGAACTCGACAAATACAATTTTTCCAATGGCCGTTATGTTGCAATAACCAATGCAAAGCATGATGCAAATTGGAAGATCGATCCAAACTGGGCACCTTCAGATAGTGCAGCTACAAGAGCAGGTTTTGTCAATGTTCCGGTATTAAATACTGATCATCCAGGAGCTAATCTTTCACTACATTTCACAGGAGATGCAATTGGTATCGCTATCATTTCCGGCCCGGATGCAGGAATAATCAACTATGCTATAGATGGGGCGCGGCAAAAACAAACAGACTTGTTTACCCCCTGGAGTAAATCACTGCATTTACCATGGTATTTAGTATTAGGCAGTGGCCTGAAAAAAGGCAACCACGTTTTAAACATATCAATTGATCGAACAAAGAATATTAACAGTCAAGGCAATGCATGCCGGATAGTATATTTCTTAAAGAATTAAATTATGAATAGACTTTATATCAGTTTTATTATCGCTTTACTATCTTATCAGGCCGTAGCTCAGCAAGTTAGTTTAAAATCAAAGCAGACTCCGTTAAAATCAAAGAATGCACTACTTAAAGCTCAGCAAACTCCTTTAAGATTATGGTATACTAAGCCTGCCCAGCAATGGGAAGAAACATTGCCTTTAGGTAATGGCCGTTTAGGGATGATGCCAGATGGAGGTATTCAGACGGAACATATTGTACTTAATGATATCACTTTATGGTCTGGCGCTCCTCAGGATGCCAATAATTATGAAGCTTATAAAAGTTTACCACAAATCAGGAAGCTTCTTTCCGAAGGAAAAAATGATGAAGCGCAAGCCTTGATAGACAAAGATTTTATCTGTAAAGGTGTTGGATCAGGAGGTGAACCATTTGGTAAATATCAAGTATTAGGAGACTTAAGCGTAGACTTTACTTATTCCGGAAACACTTCAAAAACCCCATCATTTGATAACTATCAAAGAGAACTTTCTTTAAATAATGCCATCGCCAATTGTACTTATTCGGTGGCTGGTGTAAATTATAAAAGAGAGTATTTTACCAGCTTTGGCGATGATATCAATATCATTCGGATTACCACTGATCAAGCGCATCAAATCAATTGTACAATTTCAATCAGCAGACCGGAAAGAGCTGTAACAACAGCGCAGGAAAACGAACTTCAATTGTTTGGCACCTTAAATAGTGGCAATGATGCTCCCGGAATGAAATACCTTGCTCAGGTTAAAGCGCAGACAACTGATGGAAAGATCAGTACAACAGGAAACACAATTACTGTAAAAAATGCATCAGAATTGATCATTTATGTTTCCGCAGCTACTGATTTTAAAAATCCAGATTATGCGCAAAAGATAGCAAATGAGCTGAAGCTTGCCATGAAAAAAACTTACGCTTTGCAAAGGGCACAACACATCACCAACTATCAAAAATTATTTAACAGAGTAAGCTTAAATATAGGGGCGCATCAAGGAAATAAAACGACAGACAAATTAGCTATTGGAAATTCAGAACCAACAGATTTGCGATTAGCCAGCTTTCATCAAAATCCTGATGCCGATACTGAACTACCAGTTCTTTTTTATCAATTTGGAAGGTATTTAACGATAAGCAGTACCAGGGTTGGTTTACTACCACCCAATTTACAGGGTTTATGGGCTAACCAGATTCAAACCCCCTGGAACGGAGATTATCACCTGGATGTGAATGTTCAAATGAACCACTGGCCAGTAGAAGTTTCTAATCTTTCAGAACTGAATTTACCACTTGCAGAGCTGGTTAAAGGAATGGTAAAACCGGGAGAAAGAACTGCAAAAGCTTATTATAATGCTGAAGGCTGGGTGGCGCACGTAATCACCAATATCTGGGGATTCACAGAGCCAGGAGAAAGCGCCTCCTGGGGAATAACCAAATCAGGTTCCGGGTGGTTATGTAATAATTTATGGGAACATTATGCTTTTACGGAAGACACGGATTATTTACGCTCCATTTACCCGGTGTTAAAAGGGTCTGCAAAGTTTTATAGCAGTATGTTATTAAAAGATAGCAAGACAGGCTGGTTAGTCACCTCCCCTTCCTCATCCCCGGAAAATGATTTTTACCTGCCCAATGGTAAAAAGGCGAGTATTACTGAAGGGCCAACTATTGATAACCAAATTATCAGAGAGCTTTTCAATAATGTGATTACCGCTTCTAAATTATTAGGGATGGATCAGGCATTTAGTGAT
Organism: Pedobacter sp. UYP1; assembly: GCF_040547305.1. Taxonomy (NCBI): domain Bacteria; kingdom Pseudomonadati; phylum Bacteroidota; class Sphingobacteriia; order Sphingobacteriales; family Sphingobacteriaceae; genus Pedobacter; species Pedobacter sp. UYP1. The sequence continues at coordinate 23,775 of NZ_JBEPPL010000008.1, forward strand.
TCCCTGACAGCAAAACTGAAAGACTTACCTCCGGCAGGTCAGATCAGCAAAGATGGCAGATTGATGGAATGGTTGCAGGATTACAAAGAAGACGATATACATCATCGCCATATTTCTCATTTGTATGGCTTATATCCAGCTTCATTGATTACTCCGGAAGCTACTCCTGATTTAGCCGAAGCTTGTAAGAAAACACTGGACGTTCGCGGCGATGACGGGCCAAGCTGGTCAATTGCTTATAAGCAACTTTTTTGGGCAAGGCTTCATGATGGTAACCGGGCTTATAAGCTGTTTAAAGAAATCATGAAACCTACCTATAAAACTGACATCAACTATGGTGCGGGAGGCGGAATTTATCCTAATCTATTATCTGCTGGCCCTCCTTTTCAGATCGATGGAAATTTTGGTACCGCAGCCGGGATTGCCGAAATGCTTTTACAAAGCCATGCTGGTTTTATAGAACTTTTACCAGCTCTTCCAGATAGCTGGAAATCATCGGGCAGTATGAAAGGCATGAAAGCCCGCGGAAACTTTACAGTAGATTTTGACTGGAAAGATGGAAAGGTGATCAGTTATCGCATTATTTCTGCAAAACCACGTCAGGTCAAAGTGAAAATTAACGGACAGGTCAAAGAAATCAGGACTACTGGTGTGTAACATTTAGCTCACGCTGAAACCTGATCGTATAAATTTATTGTGAATAAGTAATAACTTATAGGCTGATTAACTAATCGTATTCTAAACAAGATTTTAATTCAATGAACAAACTATTCAAATCCATTTTATCGCAATCCTTTTTTATTTCCTTGTTTACGATCGCATCAGCCAATCAAAGCCGGGCACAAAATGTTATCATCCCTATAGAAACAGCGCATAATGCAATGGTTTTACAGGCCGATGAAAGCAAGAATTTAAAGAACATCTTTTTAGGTAAAAAACTAACTAATGCTCATGAGTATGATTTTATCAAAAGCGTTTATAAGCAGACAGAAGATTATAGTGGTTTACTGAATTCTGCCTATACTCCAGCAGGATCAAAAAACCTGGTAGAACCTGCTATTTCAGTAATTCATACAGATGGCAACCTGTCTTTAGATTTAAGATATGTGAGTCATCAACAAACTAAATTAAATGATAATGTTTCTTTGTTATCGGTGTTACTGAAAGATCCTGTTTACAATTTTGAAGTTACTTTATATTATAAATCTTATTATAAGGAGGATATAATTGAGCAGTGGAGCGTAATTAAACACCATGAGAAAGGGAATGTTACATTACAAAAGTTTGCCTCAGCAAATTTATATCTTAAAGCTAAAAGCTACTGGCTGAAGCAGTTTCATGGGGATTGGGCTAAAGAAATGCAGCCGGAAGAATCGCAGTTGACGCATGGTATAAAAACATTGGATACGAAGTTAGGAACACGTGCAAACTTGTTTATGCCTTCAGTATTTATGATATCATTAGATAAGCCAGCGGGCGAAGATGAGGGAAATGTATTGTACGGTGCGTTGGAATGGAGCGGGAATTTCAAAATTGACTTTGAAGTAGACTTTCAGGATAATTTGAGAATTATTGCTGGCATCAACAATTATGCATCTGCTTATCAATTAAAGCCGGATGAAGAGTTTGCGACTCCTGCATTTTTATATACTTTTTCTGACCAGGGAAAAGGTGAAGCGAGCAGAAAATTACAAAGCTGGGCAAGGAACTATAAGCTGCTTGATGGCAAAGGAAACAGACTGACTTTGCTAAACAATTGGGAGGCTACCTATTTTGATTTCAATGAGCAGAAGTTGAGCGGTTTATTAAAGCAGACCAAAAATCTTGGAGTAGATTTATTCTTATTGGATGATGGTTGGTTTGGAAATAATCATCCTAGAAATGATGACCATGCTGGCTTAGGTGACTGGCAGGAAAACCGTAAGAAATTACCGAATGGTATCAGTTCATTAGTTAAAGATGCGAGTGCAAATGGTGTAAAATTCGGTATTTGGATTGAGCCTGAAATGGTAAATCCTAAAAGTGATTTATATACTAAACATCCGGACTGGGTAGTCAAACAACCAGGCAGAGAAGAACACTATTTCAGAAATCAGCTGGTGCTGGATCTGAGCAATCCTAAAGTGCAGGATTTCGTTTACACTATTGTCGATTCTTTGTTTATTAAAGCACCTGAACTGGCTTATATTAAATGGGATTGTAATGCGGTTATTTACAACGCTTATTCTGCTCATCTGAAAAATAACCAGTCACAGTTTTATGTGGAGTATGTGCGTGGATTGTATAAAGTACTGGAAAGGATCAGGGCTAAGTATCCGGTTGTGCCCATGATGTTATGTTCTGGTGGCGGTGGCCGGGTAGATTACGGTGCGTTGAAGTATTTCACAGAATTCTGGCCTAGTGATAATACTGATCCATTAGAGCGCATATTTATACAGTGGGATTATTCTTACTTTTACCCTGCTATTGCAAGCTCGAACCATGTTACAGATTGGGGCAAACAGCCGATTAAATTCAGGACTGATGTAGCAATGATGGGGAAACTCGGATTTGATATTGTAGTGAGTGAGTTGAAGGAAAATGATTTAAAATTTTGTCAGGATGCGGTGAAAGGTTATGATGGATTAAAGCAGGTTATCTGGCAGGGCGATCAGTATCGCCTGGTTAATCCGCATGAGCAGAATATGGCTTCTCTAATGTATGTGGATGCTGCGAAATCAACAGCAGTTATGTTTAATTACCTGGTTAATTATAGATATGGTGAAAGTAGTAAAGTACCGATCAGATTAAAAGGACTTGATGCGAAAAAGAAGTATAAACTGGAAGAGATTAACCTCTATCCGGGTACACAATCTACGTTAAAAAAAGACGTTGTATTTTCGGGCGATTTCCTAATGAATATCGGGTTTAATCCAGAAGTTAATACGAGCAGAACAAGTGTAATTTTAAAAATAAAAGAGGTATGAGCACAGAATTAACATTCAGATTAGCCACGGAAAAGGATCTTCCGGATATTTTAGAAATGTTAGCTGATGATACGCTCGGAGCTGAAAGAGAAAACAATGTGCTTTCGGATAAGTATATGGAAGCATTTGAAAAGATCTGTAATGATCCAAATCAGGAACTCACTATAGCCGAAATGAATGGCGATAAAGTTGCCACTTTTCAGCTTACCTTTCTTCAGTATTTAACTTATGAAGGTGGACTAAGAGCACAGATTGAAGCGGTAAGGACGAGTTCGGAATATCGTGGTCAGGGTATCGGGACAAAGGTATTTGAATATGCAATTCAAAGAGCAAAAGAAAAAGGTTGCCATATGGTACAGCTAACTTCAGACAAAAGAAGACCTGATGCAATCCGGTTTTATGAGAAAATAGGATTTATAAGCAGTCATGAAGGAATGAAATTAAAATTAAAACGAAAGTAATCACTCCATAAAAAATTAACAAAATAAACTTACTAACACAAATATTAAACTTAACAATAAATTAGTTATATTGTAGATAACTACTTGAAGCACTCATCTCCCCTCCTCTTAAGTAGCCGGATCTAAACTTAACGATTAGTCCAATCACCTGTACTAAAGTAAAGATAATGGCCATAAGCTCTCACGTATTCCAGCAGTTGATTCAGGTTTTAGAAAAAATAATGCCAATTTCTCCTGTGGTAAAAATGATGCTGATGGATATTTTGTTTGAAGAGTTTTATACAAAAGGAACCCGCATTCTTTACCAGAGAGAAATACAGAGCCAATTGTGGTTTATCATTAATGGTTCGGCAAGGGAATTCAAAGAAGATAAAAATGCGGGTGTTCAGGAACAAACCTTATGGTTTTCATTTAATGGAGACTTACTTTATACTATTCCAGGATTTTTTAGTCAGACCGCTGCGCCAGGCTCTATTGAACTCTTAGAAGACAGTCATTTAATCTACCTGGATATTGATGATTATCAGAAAATGGAAAAAGAAACAAACCTCCTGTTTAGTAAAATCAGAGATCATTATGAAGCATCAAAACAAGAATATCAGACCAATAAACTTCATCTAAGTGGCAAAGATAAATATCTACAATTGTTCACTACGCATCCTTCCTTATTTAACAATGCCAAAATGAAGGATATCGCATACTTTTTAGGTATAAGCGCAAATTCCTTATCAAGATTAAGAAAAAACAAATGATTAATTCAACTCACCAAATGACAATTACGAATGTAACAGTTGGTGCATACGAATCCACCAAAAAGCAACTGTAATAGCATTCAATCCTTCCGACATTTAATTTAAGTTTCCAAAAGGAAATCAGTCAGGATGAGAAAAGAAATCATATTGCAAGGAATTGCGACTGCAATTGCCCTGTTATTCTGCTATGCGGCATTGAGTAAGCTGACCGAATTTACTCAGAGCAAATCAGAAATGCTGAACCAGGTATTTCCTGAATCTATTGCACTGATCCTGGTATGGGTAATACCTGTTCTGGAGATATTTATCGTAGCGATATTACTCTATAAGCCATTAAGGTTAACAGGATTTTACGCTTCTCTTATTTTGCTCGCCTTATTTACTATTTATATCGCAATTACGATGACAGGAATATTCGGCAGAATCCCTTGCAGTTGTGGTGGCATACTCAAACACATGAGTTACAGTGTACACCTCATTTTTAATACCTTTTTCCTTTTACTGGCTCTAACGGGCATCCTACTGAAAAGAACAATGATCAATAATAGCCATGTTTCTTAACTAACCGAATGTTTAACAGTAGAAAAGAAAGGAGAGCCGCCAAAATTTGAAGAAATATCAGGAACAGCGAACAAGCTCAGCTGTAATACGATGAATTAATATTTAGCCCGAAAGAATGGAGCTTCCAGGTTTCTGAACGGTAATAAAGACAGCGCATTATAAATGATCTGTCGCAATACTTATATTATGAATAAATTCTTTAAGAATGTAAATACATTCGGATTAACGGTAGTAGTGATAGCAGGTGGGTTAATATTTACACAGAGTGCTTTTAAAAGTGTAAATCCGAATCGGTTTGATACCTCCTATTTTTTTATTGGAAGTGACAATAGTAAAATGCGGACTTTAGGGGCTTGGAAGCTCAAGTTAGACACAGATAATTATACCTGCGGGGGTGTAGAACAAACACCATGTGAAATTAAAGTTTCAGCTGGACAAACTCTGGCCAATTATTTAGAAACACATACTAACAACCAGATTATCAACGATTCACTTTCTAAAAGAGAAGATAAGTAATTGTTAATCAGAAAGCCAGGGATAACCGTTCAAAAGGCTATCCCTGGCTTTAATTATTACCTCTTGTTCTGCTCCATCCCTGATAAACTAATTACATCTTCCGGAATTGGTAGTGCATATCTCAGATCGTTTGGCAAAAGCTCATAAATCTTATTATTTAAAGATCTGCTTAAAGCAATATTAGCACCTTCCTTATTTAACCGTTTAATATCCATCCATCTCAGCCCTCTCATTATCAACTCCTTTCTTCTTTCTTTCAAAATAATACTTAATGCCTCAGCAGAACTAGCGGCAGTACAAGGAACATAAATCTTTGCATTATTCCAGCGCTTAATTAATAATCCGTTCATTACTCCCATACTTTTCATCACCTCTCCCTTTCTAGCCAAACATTCCGCTTTAATCAAGAATATTTCATTGGTCGCTAATCCGCTAAAAGGAGTACTTCCACTATAACCACCCCTAAAACGGTAAGTATTATCAGGATTCTTTTTGAAGAAAATCTGCTTTCTAAGATCTGCCACATTATAGTTATCCAAACTATTTGGCAACACAATGGGCATCGTACCAGAAATAATAGGCAGTGTTCTCATCCCTTTATAATATATAACCTCAGTATTGTTATCAAAATTAAAAGGATAAGTTCCTGTAAAAGAAAGTGTGTTAAAATCTAATATATCTTTTTTTAGAGATAGACATGAGTCAGCATATTCAAAGGCATTTTCGTAATCACGCATTGACAAATAGGTTCTTGCCAGTAAGCCATAGGCGGCTGGTTTTGAAGCCCTGAATTTAGACAGAGGAATCATAGGCAGCAATACAACAGAAGCCTTCAGATCCTGAATAATCAACTCATACGTTTGCCGTATATTTGCTCTTTCGGAACTTTCACTAAAAACTGTATTTGTCTTTAAAGGCATTCCTAAATCGACTCCGGCTGTTGACTCATCATAAGCAAGCCCCCAAATAATTACTCCTTCCAAATAGCTGTTTGCCCTGCAATAAAGCGCCTGTCCTTTTATATTATCCCATTCAACAGCATTAGTTACTTCCCTGGGAATTTTATCTGTCCCCTGCAAAACAGTATTGTAACTATATATTGCGCTGTAAACATTTCGCCAGTCATTAAAACCACTTTCAAACAGATTATCCTTTTCCCAGATGTACATTCTCCGTTCTTGCAGAGATGCTAATCCATTCCATTTCGCATCAGTCAGATAATAATCATCAGAACTTATTTCACCACTTATAGGCGAAGAGAAATTTGTTACTGACGGATCATCGAGCAAGGCCTGAAAATCATTCAAAGTTGTAGGAACAGCTAATTTCTTATTGGTTTTTTCATCCAGAAATTTTTTACAGCCTAAAAAACAAATTAAACAGCTGATCGATAGAACAGCTGATATATTTTTATATAATCGATTCATAGTCTATTTAATTTAAGTTAGCTCTGATACCCAATGAAAAATTCCTTGAAGGTTTGAGCATATTTTGACCTTGATAATCAGGATCAATACGATCCTTGTTAGCCGTCCAGATCAGACCAAGGTTTGCCCCATTGATATAAACTGACATACTTTTAAAAGGTAGAAATCTGACTTTTTCACGATCAAGCTCATAGGATAAGTTCACATACTGTAATCTGATATGATCACCTCTTTCTACCAATACCTCAGAACCTGCATAAAAATTATCTCTGGAACTATTATTTGGATAAATCATCGAGGGAACATCGGTTCGCAACTCATCACCTTGTCGCTGCCATCTAAGTGCATAATCAGAATGCCCATTATTATTACCAAATAAATTAGTATAATCAACAGAAGGTTTTCTAAAATAATAACCTAATTTATAAGTAAGCCTTACAGTTAAACTCAACCCTTTATAAGTAAAAGTATTACCGAGAGATCCGTAAAAAACTGGTAAAGCAGAACCATGATAAACCAAGTCTTCTAACTTTGCGGTTGATCCCGTTAGTAAGCTATAGTCATCACTTACCACCCCATTTACATAACCTCTTGGATTACCATTTAAAGGATCAAGTCCCGCCGATTTATAGGAATATATAGCAAAAACTGGTTTACCAGTAACACCTGAAATTACCGGGTTTGCATTCACAAACTGGTTTACATTTTGTTCAGCTAAATAATATTGTGTGACTTTATCTTTATAGAAACTCGCATTCCAATTACTTGTCCAGCTAAAACCACCCCTTTTTAGATTAATACTATTCAATTCTACATCAACACCATATCCCTTTGTGCTGGCTGCATTCTTTACGATAGACGAACCAACCCCACCCGTATAATCAAGCAGCGCTTCACCAAATAGATTGGAACCACGCTTATTAAAATACTCCAGACTTCCACTGATGCGATTGCCACTCAATCTAAAATCCAGACCCAGATTCAACATTGCAGATTTTTCCCAGGTTAAATCAGGATTACTGAAATTACTAAATCTCGCATACGGGGACGGGCTATACACAGAATTACCTCTATAAACGATTGTGGTGACTGCACTCATTGCCGGATCAACATTTCCGCTTACTCCATAGGTAGTCCTTATTCTTAAATAAGGAATTGAGTTCAAATTATAAAACCCCTCTTTACTTAGTTCCCATGAGCCGCCCGCAGACCATAAAGGGTTCCATCTGGCATTTGTTCTCAAACCAAAAAGATTAGAAGCATCACTCCTCACGCTCATCGAGACTGTATATTTCCCATCATAAGCGTAGGAAGCATTTGTATAAGCAGAGACAAAACGATTCACGTTTTCTTCCAGATTTCTTTGATCAGTGATATAACTTAAATCACCTCCTATAAGCTCTGGAAATGGAGTCAAATAGTCTACATTTCCGTAATTCAGCAACTGATCATCATAACCATAAGTCCTGCTCTGATCTGAAGTTGTTCTCGAATTTCTGAGTTCACCACCAGCTATAGCACTTACCTGATGATTACCCCATTGCCCGTTATAATTTAATTGCCCTCTTAAATTATGGGTTTGTAAAAAATTATCAGACAAGTCCAGTATGCCACCTTTTGGAACTTTATAGCTGACCAGATTGTCAGCACCAATTTGAGTATAAGTATTGACTAGATTTCTGGCAAAATAACTATTGATGTTGCTCAAATTTCCACCCTTAGTTTGCTGCTGTTCATATTGATATTTTACATCAGCAGACCATCCATTTATTAATCGGTAATTTACACCAGCATTGAGTACTATATCGTTTGTAGACACTGTATTTACCACGTTTTTATAATCCTCCAACGGATAATACTTCCAATCCAATAGCCTTCCACTACCTAAGGTATCAAGGTAGCCTACCCGCCTATTTTTCATGATTGATAACGGATTTCCCTGCTCATCGGCAAAACGCGCATAAGGGTACAGGTCTGACCCAGACCTGATTTCCCCATACGCTGGCCTACCAGAACTACTTTTACTTTGAGTATAAAAAATCCCAGCAGCTAATTCTAAGTTTCTAACTGGTCTAAGTGTATTTTGAAACCGCAAATTAACCCTGCTATACTTTTCATCCAGCGTTGAAGAATTATCATCATATCCTGTAGCTATATTCCAGGTATGGTTTGTTGAGCCGCCTTTTAGTGTCAGCGCATACTGCTGATTCAAACCTTGCTTGTAAATGTATTTGCTATATTGATTCCTGGTATCAATTAACCTTAAATTAGCTTTTGCCAAATTATAAGCTTCCTCCGATAATTGTCCTTTATCTTTTTTTATTAACAATTCAATTAATGGTGTAATCCCAGGTTTGCTGGCAGAATTGATTTGATCCTCATATTTCCCTTTACTGTATAAAAATTCCTCCATACCAATAAAATCAGCAGAAGAAATTTGCTTAATGTAGTTCAAATCTGGTTTGCTGATTATCGTACTATTCAAATTAAAATCAATAGTTAAAGGCTGATTAAATTTCCCTGTTTTGGTAGTAATTACAATTACACCATTACCAGCCCTCGCTCCCCATATGGAAGTAGCAGCAGCATCCTTTAAGACTGTAATATTTTCAACATCATTTGGATTGAGATTATCCAGGTTTCCTTCATATGGAAAGTTGTCCAATACAATTAGAGCTTCCTTTGGCCCTCTGATAGTACTCAATCCTCTTACCACAAGCCCGCCATTTCCATCCATTGTGCTGCGATCTGCAAATACTCCGTTTGCCACAGCTTCTAATCTTGATAAAACAGTTGTCCCAACTTGCTGATTAAATGTTTTCTGGCCAATATAACTAAATGAACCAGTTGCTCTTTCTTTAGGCAATTTCTGATAACCAGATGAAACGACATTGATTTCTTCTAAAACCTCTTCCCGGGGGATAAGTTTCACAAGCAGTGGTTTATTAGAAATAGACATAACAGCTATTTTCTTACTTCTATAACCTATATGTGAGATTTCCAGCGTATCCGTCTCAGCACTTAGTAACAGACTAAAGAAACCATTATCATCAGTATATACAGTTGCCTTTTTATTCAGTATTTTGATAGTTACACCAGCTAAAGGTTTTACATCAGTGCCGGAAATTACTGTTCCGGTAACTCTGTTCTGCGCATCAACATTCAGGGAACTAACAATAAATATTGCAATTATGATTAAGTACCTCATCTTCTTTAATTTTTATCCCTCAATACGAACATATCTAGCTCTCTTGTCTGCTCTTTTAATTCCAGATCATATTTTTCTAATTCTTTTTGTAAATCTGTTAGATTCGTACTTTTAGAAATCTGAATATCTACAGGTGAACTATAATTTGTTTCATCAATTAAAGGAATTTTTATAAAAGGAAGATCACTAAAACGAAGCATCATAATTGTTAATGGGTGATTGACCAATTTGGGGTTAGGGTCGTCAAAGCTTAACTCCTGGGCAATACCGCCATTAGTTTTTATTTTATCAATCTTACTTGTGCGCCTTAAAACAAGGCATTTAACTTTGGCCTTTTCTATACTTCCACAGTAGTCAGAGTACCTGTTCAGCTCATCAAAAATATTTTGATATATGGTTGTACTGTCCAAATAAGCTGCGTCACAATCATAAGTATAAAAGCAAGGTGCCCTTGTACCCAGTCCTTTTTTGTAAGTAATTAAAGACGGATCTTTCACCAAATTCAAACTCCTTGCATCACTGTTCATTACTCCTCTCTGTCTAAATAAATCTGTAGCTACTATCTCATATATAGTAAACAAGGGCATATTTGTAATACTCAAACCAGTCTGTTTACCGGCCTTGTTAAACCTTTTATTTACTCCCGTACCAAGGCCATCGTATTTACCTTGGAAAAATACAGAACTATGTTTCAGTTCATTATTTTTCAAAAGTTCATTGGTAATAAAAAGTGGTTTGGAAATATCCTGATCTATCTTTAACCGCATATTTGTAATGTTATCATTGTTTAAAAACTGATCTATGTTTTCTACGGTGAGTTCATCACCAGTAGTGGCAGCGGCTACTTTTCCACTTTGATCCAGCCACACATAGTGTGGGATACAGATATGAGGAAACAATTCATGTAATATTTTATCGTCTGTAATTACCGGAATAACCGAAGGTTGATCCTTATGGAATTTCTCCAAAAAAGGTAATACTACTGCCTTTGACTGATCAGTGACTTTAATAAACTGAACCTCTTCTCCATATTTCTTTTGCAGTTTTTCTATTTTCGGGAAATTAACCAGACAGGATGTACACCAGGTTGCCCAGAAATCAAGAATAATCAGTTTAGCCTTAAAATCAGAAAGATTAGTTTTTGTAGTCTTATAATTATAAATATTAGTCAATGTTACATCAGGAACTCTGTCCCCTATTTTAACAGGTTTATAAGTTGGTTTCGTTACCTGAGTCTGGGCCGTTACACTTAAAAAAAGGCAAAGCGTGGCCATGGCGATTATTGAGATCGTTTTTTTCATGTTTGTTGGTTAGTTATCATTAAAAATTAATGATCAATCCCGATTTTTTTCAGAATGGATTGATTATTACTCAAAAAGGATTTAGGTTATGGTTTTAGGTTTTTGTGCATGCAGGATGCATCACGACTTTTGTCGGAAGGAAGGATAAATAATCTTAAAGTATAGGAATAAGCCTCTATTTAATAAGCATATGATAAAGAAATCATCATACAATATTTCTCTGTTCGAGATATCTATTAAATCATAGTGTAAAGGTATAATTCTGAATCCATAATAACAACTATTTCATTAATAATGAGGACAGATTTATATCTCTTTTTGATTTATTATGGAAGAAAATGAATATCAGAGGGCTGAACTAATTGGAAATCAGCTTACTTCTTTACTAGATCAAACGGGCATCAATGTTACGGGATTGGCAATTGCAACTGATATATCTGTTAACCATCTTCGCACAATAAAAAATGGAAAAGCCTCTATCTCAAGCAAAACTGCTGGAAAGATAGCAGATTTTTTCGGAGTAGAAATTGATGTGATCTTCTCAGCGAAACTTTTTAAACTCAAAAAATGGGAAACCATAGAGACCATCAAAAACTTCTACAAAGAGAATGTCAACAATCCACAATTCTTTGTCTCCAGACAAGGAGAAGAAAGCATAGCTTATTTCATAAAAAAGGAATTAATTCCAAAAATGTTCTTTGCTGAACAGAGAGAAGTTAATTATGTCAGAAAATATATAAAAAAAGAATATAAACGAGATTTCAGCAGCAAAGAAATCTCAAGACAACTAAACAGGTTAACTGATTCAGGAGTCCTTTCTAAAGAAGACAAAACAGGTAATAAGAGTATATACTTATATAAGATTAAACAGTTAGAAGACTAATTACAGAGACCGCAGGTGAGTATATATCTAAAAATAGCTAATTCATTTAAACATGGAACGAGTAAAGTAAACTCTTTTCAGGAACGGACAAAGCGAGTAGATTGATTATTCCATCTTGTGGGGATTACTTTTTCAATGCCAAAAAACCGATCCTTTTATGAGAAATTTAAAGGTTAAATTTAATTAGCCCGAATAGAGATAATATAAGCCTTGATAAAGCCGTCTTTTTAATCAATGTTTATTATCTCGTGTTTTTTGGCTCTTTTATTCCATTGTTGGATTAACTTCTTACTGAAAACCAATCATTAAACTGTTATTGAACGTTATCTGAATATCGATAAGGATTTACTGTTCCTGATTACTATCCAGCTGGAGCTGATCAGATCCGGAAAAACCTGAATAGAAATATTAGGAAAAAAAATCTTATTAAACGAATATTAATTAGTATCTATACAATAAAATTGCTCCATAGATCCTCCTAAGAATAACCTAAACCCGCCGACAACTTTAATTTTGCAATTCCAAACCTATATGAATAAATTGAGATTAATTGTTTTATTGCTACTGATTACCTTTACCGTGAAAGCTCAGCCCCGGCCTTCCGATAAAGGTATTGTTATGTTAACAGACTTTTATACTGCCTATATATCTGCTGCAGCTGACCATGAAAGTGACCTGAATGTATCTGAAGCAAAAATGGACGCGCTTAAACACCGTTACTGTACAACAGCTTGTCAAAAGAGAATTAAAGTACTCATTGACGAAACTGATGCTGACCCAATTATACAGGCACAGGATTGTGATAAGACAATATTAAACACAATCATCGTTAAAAAAGATAACCAAAAGCCTAATCGTTATGTAGTTACTTACATTGATAAGTCAAACCATAATAAAAAAACCACCATTTATTTGACTTTAAAAATTGAAAAAAATATGCTTAAAATCGGATACATTGAATAGATCAAATAGAGTTGTGCTTAAGCCAAATTTAGTACGTTGATCAATTTCTGATCTGACTGGCGGATTAATGTTTTTTTTTTGCAAACTTTTCATTACATCCAACGTAAGCCACCTGGCACCGATTACTGTCCCTACTTTTCCTGAGAATCCACCAAGGATTCCTATTGTGAGCTTTCCCATTTTTTTAATTTTAAATAATGAATTAACTTATTAACTCAAGTCAATAGCATGCCGGCGGCTTAATAGCTGCTGCAAAATTAATCGAAGTTCAAACCTGGCATTTCCATCCATGAATGATTATCCTGATTCGTAAAAGTGCCGGGACTTAAGATTGCATCACAAATGACAGCGGGATTAAAAGATTTACTATTTAACAGGGTAATACCATTATAGAAACTCAAAAAAAGTACAGCGATACTTAGACAACCGGCTGGAATTTTAAAAGAAAAATCAATCCGATTTATTAATTCTTCGTTTTTTTTAAGGGTAATGCTATGTTTTTCCGGATTAAGAATTCTTTTACCGTCTTTCAGCCGGATTAATCCGACTACGAATGTTAGTTTGCATTGAGTTGCATACTTTGGAAAACGCAATTTTGGCGCGTTATCTGACTCATAATAAACAATTTTCATAATTCCCTGATTGAGTTTAATTTTGGGTTTTAAATTCAATATCTTTTTTACCGGAGAAATAACGTTAAATTCAAAACCGGCTAAATTACTAAAGCTGTTTCGCTTAAAAAGATATCCTGTTTTTGTGGGATTCTCACATGCTGTAAGGGCTGTAGTCAACGCACTGGTGAATCGAAAAACATAACTTTGCTCATTCCTTTCACCTAACGTGTTATGAAATATGCCTCTAACGTGTTTTCCAAGCATACTACTTTTACGAAAATTCTCTGATGCCTTTTTGGTTTCCACTGATTGTTTCATTGTACCTGGCACAGGCCTTTTTGAAACAACCTGTACCCCATTTACCACTTTAAAAATGAAATCGCCCAGGATTCCCTTTAAAAATTTACCATCGAAAATTGCCATAAATATCTACTTTTTTATTAATGTAAAGCATTTTTGCTAAAGAGTATCATCATGAGCAGGCAATGTCCATAATTGTCCGCGGCTGTCTGCAATTGTCCGTAGTTGTCCATGCCATATTCGGAAGAAAATTATAAAGTTCATAAATCTTCACCTGGTTATGGTTCTGTAGTCTCTGAGTAGTGGTCGGTATAACACCAAGCTGCAAACAGCCTTTAAGCGTAGGAACTCTAAGTCATTTCAACTAGTTGTTTTGACATAGACTTGCCATGCTCTCGCGTTACTTCAACACTGCTCTTACCCTAACGAGTACTCAGGCAGTACTCAGGCAGTACCCGGCCGATATACGAGTAGGCTACTTCCCGAATAAACTATTATGCAGGATAGTACAGGACGTAGTTTCAGTAAGATTAGCAGATATTTACTACTTATGAAACACAAGATCTGTATTAACTTCATTATTATAATGACAGCCATTTTCTGTAGTTCATTATGCATAGGACAAACTAAAAACTCTAAAGGCAATCCCGAGCCAAAAATAGTTAACATCGTAAATTTTATTCGTGATATTGAACCGCGTGAGGCCAATGTAACAAAAGATGTACTCTACCAAACAGTGGTGAAGCAGATAGAATTGATGAAAACGAATCATCTTGGTGGTACCTTTTTATTACAATACGATGCTTTAATTGATCTCCGTTACCAGGCATTATTGAAAGCTTTACCTAAAAATAAATTTGAGATTGGCGCCTGGTGGGAACTTCCACAACAATTGATAGAAAAAGCTGGTATAAAGTGGCGTGGCAAATACACTTGGGACTGGCATTCAGATATCGGGTTTTCTGTAGGATATAACCCAGAAGAACGTAAAAAAATAATTGACACCTATTTTACAGATTTTAAAAAGATCTTTGGATACTATCCTAAGTCTGTCGCATCATGGGTTATAGATGGCTATTCTCTTACCTATATGTATGATAAATATAAGATTGTCGCCTCTGCAAATTGTAAAGATCAGGTAGGGACCGACGGGTTTACCCTTTGGGGTGGATACTGGAATCAGGCTTACTATCCAAGTAGGATAAATGCTTACATGCCTGCTCAAAATGTAAAAAACCAACTTCCTGTTCCAGTATTCCGAATGTTAGGAAGTGATCCCATACGTCAATATGCTGACGGCAGGTCTGTTACAACACTTGAGCCTGTTTATATGCATGCTGGTGGTAATGAGCAGTGGATCAAATGGTTTTTGAAAAGCTTTTCAGACGATCCATCGCTTGGATTTAATTATACGCAGGCAGGTCAGGAAAATTCTTTCACATGGGACGGCATGCAGAAAGGGTTAGCAATACAATTTCCGATCATTGCACAGCTCAAAGAACAGGGCAAAGTGAGGGTAGAAACTATGTCTGAATCTGGAAGTTGGTTTAAAAAGAAATATAAGGTCACTCCTGCAACCTCTTTTACTGTTACTAAAGATCTGGGCGACAGTGACGCACAAACTATTTGGTATAACAGCCGCTTTTACCGTGCTAATTTTCTTTGGGAAAAAGGGAATATGCTTATTCGTGACATTCATCTATTCAATGAATCCATACCAGATAAGTATATGAAGTCCGTTACGACAATAAATCAGAGCTTTTTTTATACATTACCAGTAGTGGATGGTTTCAATTGGGGAAGTAAAGATAAGACAGCAGGTTTACAGCTGATGGTCAACATCAATGGCCTGGATAAGGCAGTTCATGGAGGCAAGGCCATATTTCGCAACCCAGATCTTCACACTGCGCAAGTGCTATGGCCTTCTGATTTAGGAACTTTTCAGATTGAACTGAAAGAAAAAACGCTAAAAATAACCTGTAATAACAATTTAAATAGTGACTGGTTTTTGGATTTAAATATAGCGCAGTCTGCTCATACTCCTATAAAAAGTATAACTAATGAAAGCGTTATTTATGAGTTTGATGGGCACACCTACAAGTTAAGTGCATCAAAAGGCATTTTCGAGAAACCCACCAAGGGGGCTAAATATCGCTTAAGGCCTAAAGGCCAGACTATCTTACTGTCAATGCGCTAAGCACAATAAGAAATAATTGAAAAATCTGTTACTAGTATTTATGTTTTTTATTACCTGTGGTAGGAAAGCACAGGAGAGAAAAAGAAATAAAATCACCATAAACAAACAGGTTGCAAGAGAACGCAACCTATTTGTTTACATTATTTTACTGCCAGCAAATCAACCTGCTCAATTACAGGATCGGTGGCTAGCAACTCAGGAGCTTTAGCCATGAGAGCGGCAGCTATCTGTCCTCCTAAATGTGCTTTGCGTCCATCCTCAGTCTCAAATGTATCAAAAATTCCAAAGGTAGACGGCCCAAGCTTTAATGCATACCAACTGACAGTTTGCTCTTCTTCCTGTGCCAAAGGCAATGCACCCTTAATAAAGTCTGCTACTTCTTGTTCCTTTCCAGGTTTAGCCTCAAGGCGTACCAGCAATGCCAATTTTTCCATATCTAATTGTTTTTTTATAAGCGATGATAAATCAAATAATATGTATTGCAGTCTTCGTCGTTATTTAAACTTAAATGTACGAATATTTGTATAGTAAGTAAGAAAAACAATCACATTTGGCATGCCTCATCATAGGCATAAAAACGGCTCAAATAAATGTATTTTTTCTATTACAAAATTCTTTGATTTTTCACGTTTTTTGTTGAGACCACTTACCTCAACAAATGAATTATCTCAAATCTTCCACAGGTTTCATTTTGTCCCTATGTATGTTAGCATTTATTGCCTGCAAAAAAAGGGAATGCACAGGGCGATTCTTCAAATTCAATACCTCCAACTATACCTGCAATGGCAGTTATTACTTTAGTACCAGCCAATGGAGCATTATTGGGCCATTATTATGGTGCAGGTACAATCGGTGAAACAAATGAAAGGATAGGAAAACACCCTCAAATCCATCTTTCCTATTATGGATGGAAAGATCATTGGGCTAAGGATGAGTTCACAAGACAGGATTTAACCGATGGATACATACCTCTTGTCAACTGGGAACCATTCGACGCTTATCGTACAATGGCAAAAGATCCGTATTTGAATTCTGGCCTGAGTGTAAGCAATTAGCAACAATCATAGGTTTGCAAACTAAGATACAGGCAAAACTTGAAAAAGTGATAGGTTAAAACTGAAAATATTGCATGAATCATGTGTTTTTTTCAGGTAGTTTAAGTGATTATTTGGTTGGTACAGGTTTTGTAAAATTCCGATTAGCTTACACAGATGGCATATTGAGAATTGACATTGCAAAGCGCGAAGAAGCGAAGATGGTTCGACGTCAAATTGAGATTAAATAACAATTCCTGATCAGTAATTTAAAAAGGCTCCGTAAGGGGCCTTAATTTTAACTCATTTGTAATGGCAAATGCTAAACCAATCCCGAAAAAACAGGTAGTTTAAAATAAAAAGTGCAACCGGCATCCTCATTATTTTCAACCCAAATTTCTCCCTTATGGTGTCTTACAATCTCAGCACACAAAAATAACCCTATCCCAAAACCAGCTGAATTCTTCACATGCGGATTCTCAATCTGGCTGTACCGCTCGAATATTCTTTCTTTATCTGCTTCAGCAATACCAGTTCCTTCATCCTTAACACTGATCTCCAAAAATTTCAGCTTCTGCCTGCAACTAACGGTAATAGATTTGCCAGTTGGTGTGTACTTAACCGCGTTGGAAATCAGATTCGACAATAGCGCTCCAATTTTAATCCGGTCAGCTTTAATATGAAGTTTCTGACAGCCCTCCTGAATAAAAGTGTGCCCAGCCGCAGTCATACGAACTTCTTTGAGCTGTTCATTCAGCAATTCTCCGATATCAAAATCTGTCAGCTCCAATTCAAATTTACCAGATTCCAAACGTGATATGGTAACAAAACTAGTGATAATACGCGTCATTTTTCTAAGCTGAGAAAGCGTCAGAACCATCATTTCTCCAAGATTATCATCTTTCTTTAGGTCAAGACGCCTGCTCAGCAGTTGCAGCAGACCGTTAAGAGAAGTCAGTGGAGTTTTAAGTTCATGACTTGCAATACCGATAAACTCATCTTTACGGATCAATTCCATTTTTGAACTGGTAATATCCATCATCGTTCCTTTCAGCACCATAGCATGTCCCTGTACATCCACCACTCCTCTTCCTGTTAAACGAACCCAACGCTCCTGGTCCGAATTCTCAGGGTTGATCGGATACTCTATTTCCAACGTTTGTCCGGAATCTGCGATTTCCTGTAAGGTCTGAATAACCGACTGCCTATGATCTTTCCTAACCAGATGGAGCACTGATCTAAGCGAAACCTCTTGCTGTTTCAAACCAAAAATAGCTGCACTTCTTTCAGAAAAACTCAGTTCATCACGATCAACAAATAACTTCCATGTTCCAAGATTAGCCGTTGCAATTGCCATCAAGCATTCTTCATTACTAGAGGACAGGGCATGATTGGAATTTTTCAATTCCTCTGTCGTATCATGAAGCAATTGCTTTGCTGAAACTTTACGGCTAACGTCCTGAGCGGTAACCAGAATCCCGGTGATTATCCCTTCATCCCCAAATATGGCCTGATAAGTATAATCTATGAATATAGAATATACCTTACCTGTGCCATCATTCAGAGTCAGTAAAACCTCCTCATCCTTATAAGGGACTCCAGTCCGAAAAACCTTTTCCAACTGGGCTAAAAAAGAAACATTAGTTTCAGGAAAAGCTGTGGTTATCGGTAACCCAATAGTTTGGACCGTACGATCACGTCTCCAGAGTTCAAACATTGCGTCATTGGCGAAACTAATGACAAATAGTTCACCTTTCAACACTGCAATCGGGATAGGCAGCAGATTAAGTATCTGTTCATTGTCAGCATAGGACAGAGAATGGCTATCATCAATATTCAGCATGGTCTTTCAGATTATAAACAAAAACTTGATCAATAAATGGTAAAGCAACATCCTTAAGCAGGGATAGTTTCAAGAAAAAAAAATTAATTGAGCCATTTATAAAGTAGGAATGATCTATTGGCTTCCCGGGCACACTTGCGCGTACTCACTGGCAGTATGGTGGCGGTATCTATTTTAATGCCCTGACTTATGACGCAGCTCCATTATATTTTTGCTTTACCGACTTTGCCAAGGCGAACCCCGTTGTGCTATGCAGCCTTTCAATGGCGTACCAAAAGCAGATACAGTACGTGGAAATAAACGTCCTTATCCGCTGTTCATCCGAAACCAGGTTTACTAATTGTAGAATTTAATTTTTAACCTAACTTCTTTATTTGGATTAGCGCTATCTCTCCTCCATTTTGGGCCATCAGCAACTATTTTAAATGCCTTTTGATTCAGACCGGCGTTTAAACCTTTTAAAATCTTTATGGATACCGGCCGGCCATCTTCATCAATCATGAAGGCAAGTTTAATACTGCCAGTGCTTTCTGTCTGGACTTTCCCCTCCTTTTTAAGATACTGATTATATGCAGTCCACCCAACTTCAGGCTGCGCTTTTTCTGGTCTGGACATGCTCCCCTTACCAGTGACAACAACTTCACTCAATGCTGATTGATCTTGTTCAAGATTTATACTTACAGATACAAATGATTCTGCTTTAACTTGCTGCCGGTTGTAACCCATTGCTGTTACTTCTATCACAGCCTTCTTTGATGGCAAAGTAATGCTGAATTCACCTTTTCCATTTGTTACAGCCTCCACATTTCTACTTCCCTTCAATCTCACCACAGCGCCAGCTAATGGTAAATGATCTATTTTGTCATTTACCACTCCAGTAACCGTCATAGCGAGATTACCACTATTTTTCCTGATGAGGTTACCAGCAACTTTGTCGGTAAATGCCCGGTGTAAAGTATCACCCAAAATTGTTTGAGTGGAAGCAGCTGTTACACTCTTTTTAGCGACAGCTGCATACGCCACAATTACGACTTCATTCAAAGTGCCCGCCGCTAAACTGCTGCTATCCTTTAAAGGTATTGTTGAGGCAATAACAGAGCTGTCCAAACCATTTTGAGTATTCACAACAGGAGACATCGCACCAGAAATATTCTTATTTTTCTCACCTGCTTTAGCCAAAACTAATTGATTGACAGCATGATCACTGTTTTTCAAAGGAATAATTGGCTTTGTTTCTGGAATTACATCTGGCACTTTTGTTTTATGCGTCAGTTCAGCATGCGGCTTCTGTTGAACAACCGCATTCTTTTGAAATTGACTTTTTTCAGGTGTACTAAAGAACCACAACCCTGTCAATAAAAATGCAGAAATCAGTGATGCTGCAACAGCCCATGTTTTCCATGGAAACAACTTAACAGCCTTACTTATTTTGACACGATTTTTTATACGCAGACTAAGCTCATTCAAGTTTACCTGGTCAGATTCCCTGTTCCCTTTTTCCATACCCAGCATCACATCCATCAATATAGGGTCATCCTGTGCCTGCCGTTCAATTTCATACATAGCACGAGCATCAAGCTCTCCATTCAGGTACTTCTGCAATAACGATATGTCCACTTTATTCTTCTCCACGATTTTTATCCATGCAAATTTTTAAATTCCTTTTTCCGTTCTGGATATAACTCTTAACGTCATTTAAACTATAACCTGTAGCATCAACAATCTCCTTATAACACTTCTCTTGCAGAAAAAACAAGTCCACACTCTGTTTTTGCTTCTCTGGAAGCCTTTCCAGACAAAGTTCAAGCGCAGTTAGTTTTTCTTCCTTGTTTTCCCTATCATCCTGATGCATTGCTGGTGTAAATTCCACAATACTCTCGAAATCTACATATTGAACATTTTTTTTAGCGCGCAGCTGCATTAAACAATAATTCTTGCTCAGTACATAGAGCCAGCTTGCAAATTGTCTGATTTCCTGCTTTTTCACTTTAACGATGAGTTCTTCAAAAATACTCATTACAGCATCTTTACTTTTCTCGCTATCCATCAAGTACTTCAGGCATACATAATAGACCATAGCAGAATGCCGCTCAAATAATTCTCCAAGCGCAGATAGATCCTCTGTTTTCAGATAACGCTTTAATAATTCTACATCTTCTGCCGGATCTGATTTCCTGGAGCTCTTAAACCAATTCATTTACGCTATAAAAATACTTTTTTTTTATTCATTTATGGAAATGCCCCTATACCCGCATCCCCTGGAAAAATCCATATCATGAAGACAAAACTTTATTTGACAATGCTCTTTCTTAGTCTGGCAGGATTCAGAAACAGCGAAGCAAAAACCATCAGCGGAACAGTGTACGATCACGACGATCGTAAGCCGATACCTGGAGTTTCAATCAGCATTGAAGGAACTCACCTCCATTTCAACGCAGACGCCAACGGACACTATTCCGTAGTTGTAGCTGACAACCAGAAAGTACTGATTTTCTCTTTTATAGGTTACAATAATCAAAGGGTAAAAATTGGGTCATCAAACCAGATTGATGTATGGCTTATGGCTTCACGGCAAATGTTAAAAGAAATAGTGGTAACTGGTTATGCTATCCAGCGAAAACAATCAATGACAAGTTCATTTACCACATTAAATCCAAAGACTTCAGCTGCTTGGGGCAACTATGGTGCAAACACGGATTCAGAATCTTACAAGAAAAATCCAGAGAATAAATTCATCGATCCAAAAACAAGTCCTTTATCCACTTTTGCAGCAGATGTCGATGCCGCATCTTACAGTAATTTCAGGAGATTTATAAATGGTGGCCAGTTGCCGCCAAAAGATGCAGTGAAGATTGAAGAAATGATTAATTATTTCCAGTACGACCTTGCCGGTCCTAAAAACAAAGTTCCCGTAGCTATTCATACCGAGCTTTCCTGTGCACCATGGAGTCCGGCACACCGCTTACTACGAATAGGAATCAAGGCAAAATCAATAAAAACAGATCAGCTTCCATCTTCAAACCTTGTTTTTTTGCTGGATGTATCCGGGTCTATGTCTGATGTGAATAAACTCCCCCTGGTCAAAGCCGCCATGAAACTTCTGGTAGATCAGTTACGGCCTATAGATCATATTGCTATTGTTACTTATGCAGATGGAGCAGGTTTAAAACTAGCCAGTACTTCAGGTAATCAAAAAACCAAAATTAAAAATGTTATAGATGACCTTCAGGCTAGCGGCTCTACTGCGGGAGGTGAGGGAATAAAAATGGCTTACCGTATTGCAAAGGAGAATTACATTAAAAATGGAAATAACCGGATCATTCTCGCTACTGACGGAGATTTCAATGTTGGAGCATCAAGTGATGAAGATATGGAGCAGATGATTATAAAAGAGAATAGCAGTGGCATTAGTATTTCTGTTCTTGGATTTGGCATGGGCAATTTGAAAGACAGTAAAATGAATGCTATCGCCGATAAGGGGCATGGTAATTACGCCTATATTGATAACATAACTGAAGCCAGAAAAGCGATGGTGACTGAATTTGGAGCTACACTCTTTACGGTTGCTAAAGACGTCAAGATTCAGGTAGAGTTTAATCCTGCTAAGGTGCAGGCATACCGCTTGATTGGTTATGAAAACCATTTAATGGAAAAAGAAGACTTTAATAACGATAAAAAATTGGGGAGTGATATGGGAGTTGGACATACCGTTACGGCGTTGTACGAAATTATACCGGCTGGCTTAAAAGATGATTATTCATTCAGTGTGGATCCGCTAAAATATCAAAAAACAGAAAAAGCGAGTACTACAAATTCGTCTTCAGAACTCGTAACTATTAAATTCAGATACAAGACTCCTGATGGTGAAAAAAGTGCGATGGAAAAAGTCTCAGTTAATGACACTCCTGTTCCAATACTGGATACAAGTGACGATTTTAGATTTGCAAGTGCTGTAGCAGAGTTGGGGCAGATTTTAAGCGATTCAGCTTACAAACAGCATTCAGACTTTGAGAATTTAATTTCCAGAGCAAAAGCTGCCAAAGGTAAAGATGAAGAAGGTTACCGGGCAGAATTTATCAATCTGGCAAAAAACGCAAGGGAAATTTTAAAAAGTAGTGAACCCGAGGCAAAATAATTTACAATAAAATACCTTTAAAATCATAAAAGCTGCCCTACCAGGCAGCTTTTATGATGTAATTGTTATACTAATTATTTACATAATTTCTAACCCTTCTCGATATTACTTTACCATTTAATCCATTAATAGCAATGTCCTCGATTTTGTCGGAAGCTTTAAGCCACGATACTTGCCAGAAAGGTTCTTTACCATTTTCTGCATTTCTTTTGACTGAAGTAAGGTAACCAGGATTCTGAGCAATGGGACCTTTTTTCAAAGGAATATTTTCTTTTTTCAGAAATTCAACCAATTGTTCAAATGTAAATTTGAATGGTATATCATAATCAATGTTCGACGTTAATTTACCTTCAGGACTAAAACCATACCATATACCTTTCTTGAAACTACCATAAAACACATTAAATTCTAAGCCCTTACTTTTTATATTTCCATTTTGATAATAGGTCTTAATCTGGTTGAAATAGGCATTTTTAATTCGCTGTTCGGATCTGAAATCGCCATAATTGTCACCTGATATCCTGATGTGATCACCGTTCTCATTTTCCTTTTGATAATCATATACTTCTATTTCAATTGTCTTTTTATCAGGTAAAACTTTTATACCAGTAGTTTTGACAGCTTTTGCCTTCAATTCATTTACGTCAAGTCGCTCAAAATCATTAGAAATATTTTGGATTTGCATATTTTTAGAATTTTTATTAGTATTCGATTGATGTCTTTGTGCACTGCAAGAGATTGTATTTCCTATAATCAGGATTATAATAGCAAATATTTTTATCGAAAAATGTTTTTCTTTATACTTCATAGGATTACGCTTTGTTTAGTGAAATGTATTTTAATATCAAAGTCATTTACCATAACGATTGTATTATTCATTTTCAGCTGCTCCGTGTGCTACTATCCATTGCCACTTGAATAAGCTTGTGCGTTGAATATTTACCTGATGACTATAGTCCATTACATTATCTGTTTTTTGAATTTTGAAAGTAAACTTTTCATCAGCAGCTGCCTCGGTATTTACAAAGGTATGCGGCAATTTCATAGAGTGCAAAAATTCATGAGCCGCAGTTTCGTCATTTTTAGCAGGGAAAAGTACAACAATAACACCAGAAGAATATCCATTCAATCCCTGTACTGTATTTGAAGTATCTACATAGCCTCCACTATGATTACCTGTCACTAATGGGTTATCTTTAAAGCGCATGTCAGTTTGGGCATCCTAGACTATAAATGAATCATTAATGGCTATAGTATTATTGCACAAAGCATCTTCCAGCCGTTCTTGACTATATCTATTCATTGCACAATTAAATCACATAAAATAAAAAATTACCGGCTATTGTCTTTCACATCAAATCGACACAGACATAAATTTCCTCGCTCAGCGCATCAACCAAATCTTTTTTGTAAGGTGACGATACGATTTCCAGTTCTAACTCACGAGCTAATTTAGCGAGTCTGGGAAGGCCGGCTGAAACAGCAGTACCATATATCTTATGCCCTTCTGCTGATATTTCTACCAGCTGATTTTTTTCAACAGCAGCTTTAATCAATGAAAGTGAGTTTTTCAATTGCTCCTTGGTCAGGGCTAATATTTCAGCAAGAACCATCGTATCATCGCCAATATATGATTTTAGAATAGTGGGATCAAAATGCTGATGCGCATCAGGTGCTGCCTGATGCAGTTGAAACTGCATTTCTCCGGTAACATGAAGCCACTTTTTGAGCACCTGAACAATGGTATCTTCGATCACAGGTTTGACCACAAAATCATCCATTCCTGCAAAAGTACATCTCTCTTTTTCATTCTTCACGTTCCCAGCAGTGAGTGCAATAATAGGAACATGCTCATCTCCTTTTTCCAGTTTTCTAATTTCAATTGTAGCTTCATAACCATTCATTTCCGGCATCTGAACGTCCATCAAGATTAAATCGGGTACCTGATTTTTAAAGCATTCAATGACTTCAAGCCCGTTTCTTGCCTCGATAACTTCTGCGTTAACGGCAGCCCTTTTTATAATCGTTTTTGCCAGCAGCATATTGATAGCGTTATCGTCTGCAACTAATATCTGGATTGTCTTTTCGGTGAGGGCGGGTACAGAGACATTTTGAATAGAATTGGGAGCGGCCTCTTTCAATAGCATATGTGATAGCAAATTGTATAATTCCTCCATCTTGACGGGCTTTGAAATTCGGGCATTGACCTTTAATTCTTCGCAGGTGCTCATCACTTTTTCATCATCAGAAGAACTGAATAGCAGTACAATAGGCTGCAGCAAGTCATTTTCATTAAAGGTCTCCCTGATCTGCCGGATTGTATCCAGGCCGTCCAGATAAGGCATATGGTAGTCCATTAAAATCAGATCATATTGATGTCCGGATGCCAATAACTGTAAAGCCTCAAAGCCATTCTTAGCATGCGTGCTAATGATTTCTTTCAAAAGCAGCATATGATCCAGGATTATCCTGTTGTTTTCGTTGTCATCCACGATAAGGACCTTCTTTATCCAGCTAATGTTCTCCCATTGCTTAGGTTCTCCCTTTTCTCCCTTCATCCACACTTCAAAAAAGAACTCACTCCCTACCCCCAACGTACTAGTCAATTCAAGCTTGGTGCCCATCATCGCTAAAAGTTTGTTGGTTATCGCAAGCCCCAATCCTGTCCCTCCATATCTTTTTGTAGTTGAGGCATCCTCTTGTGCAAAAGCCTCAAATATTTTACCTTTTTGATCTTCCTTAATGCCAATGCCTGTATCACGCACACTAAAACGAAGTTGATATAGGTCACCCTGCTGTTGCAATACTTCAATTTTTAATTCTATTTCTCCTTTCTCAGTAAACTTAGCAGCATTACCCATTAAATTCACCAAAATTTGCTTCAGGCGGATAGAATCTGCCCATATAAACCTAGGCAGATCAGTAGATAAATTAAGTAACATCTCCAGCCCTTTTTTTTGTATCTGGTAAGTGATGATATCTGTTGCCTGTCCGCTAATCTCATAAATATCGCACTCTTCAAGATCCAGTTCCAGTTTACCAGCTTCAATTTTTGAGAAATCCAAAATATCATTGATAATTCCCAAAAGGCCAATTGCAGACTGATTGACAATAGAAAGATATTGTAGCTGGGTTTCATTTAAATCGGTTTTGAGTACCAGATCTGTGAAACCAATCACGCCGTTTAAGGGGGTACGGATTTCATGACTCATATTGGCGAGAAAATCTGACTTTGCTATACTGGCCTGTTCGGCAGCAATTTTAGCTTCATTTAGTTCATTACGCTGCAAAACTGCCGCGGTGACATCTTGGGTAAAGATCATCATTCCACCAATTACACCTTCTGATTCCCACCAAGGCCGCATTTCCCAATTAATATACTGATTTTGCTGTGCTGCGGAGCCCAGATAAACGTCTTCTTCTTTTCTTTCTACCGTCCCATTAAGAATACGCTTATGACGCTCCCGGCCTTCGTCAGTAATAAAAGAAAAATAGTCATAATACGATGTTCCTAAAATATTTTTGCCATGCATACCGTAATCATCCAACCACCGGTTACTTACAGCGATATATCGCATCTGATTGTCAAGCATTGCAACTGCTGCAGGCGCGTGCGAAGCAAAGGAGCTCAAAATGGCGCGGGATATTGCCACCTCAAGCTCGGCCTTCTTCCTTTTATCAATATCCTGAAAAGATCCATACAATCTTTTGCACACCCCATCTTCAAATAATGAGTTGCCCATTGCTTTTACCCACACTTCCTTTCCGGTGTAAGTGATAATCTGCAATTCCATTTCCCAGCTCTCCCCGAAATCTACAGCCCTTTGTATGGCATTTTGTATTTCCTCTCTATTGGCACCTTCTTTATAAAAATTAATTGCGGTTTCCAAATCAGGTTCAACTTCATCAGGAAGCTCATGAATTTGCCTGGTCACACTTGTCCAATAAATTTTTTGAGCCGACATCTCCATTTGCCATCCACCAACACGTGCAACCTGGTTGGTTTGCTCAAGCATTTCGGTAACTTGAAGTAGCCGTGCTGCCACTGATTTTTGTTCAGTAATATCCAGTGCATTGCCAATAACATAGGGAACTCTGTCTGCGCGTATTTCCAGAACATTATTGAACATCAGCGTTTTCAGGGAGCCGTCTTTATGATAAACCAGCATTTGTCCTGCACTATGTCCTTCTTGCTGAATTTGGTTCAGATAATTAATTAGATAAGGATGTCGCTCTGCAGGAACAATATCAAACAGGCTCATTTGTTCGATCTCGGAAATATTGTACCCCAAAATTGATGCTCCAGCATTATTAATGGTCATGAAATTCCCTTGAAGGTCATGGGTACACAAAAATCCCTGTGAATTTTCGAAAACAGCCCTCAGGCTGGCCTCCTTTTCAGCTAATTTTTCTTCATTGGCTTTCTCCTTAGTGATATCTCTTCCTATACCGAACACATTATCTGTGCCTTTTTCTGGAGTGATTACCCACTGAAAAAATTTAAACTCACCGTTTGAACACCTCAGTCGGTGTTCAAAGTTAATGATTGAAGTTCCACTCTTCAATCTCTCCATTTCAACTGCTGTACTTTGACTATCATCCGGATGAACCATGTCAAATATATTTTTCTCCAGCATAGCTTCTTGTGACCAACCAAGCAGTTTTTTAAAGGCAGGATTTACTTTTTTGAAGTAACCGTCTGTACCGGCAACACAAACCAGATCATTGGAAAGCAAAAAAAGCTTTTCAAAATTCTTTAATTCCTCTTTCAATCTCCTTTCAACGATCAGTTGCATAACTTCAAGACTTAAAAGCCTTAATGCCTCTTTTTGATTTTCACTTAATTGATTCGGCTTACGGTCTATCACGCATAGTGTACCTAATTTGTATCCCTGCGGATCTATTAGCGGATAGCCTGCATAAAACATGATGTGAGGATCACCTGTAACCAATTCATTATTTCTAAATCTTTCATCAGCGCGCGCATTGGTGACTTCAAATATTCCATCATCCATAATGGTGTACTGGCAGAAAGCAAGGCTTCTAGCTGTTTCCCCAATGTCAAGTCCAACCTTTGACTTAAACCACTGCCGATCTTCATCAATTAAAGTAATTAACGAAATCGGCACCTCACAGATAGAGGCCGCCAGTGCAGTAATTCGGTCATATTGCTCTTCGGACAAAGAATTTAAAATTTCGTAGTTTTTTAACGTCCTCAAGCGCTCAGTTTCGTTTTCAGGTATAGGAAGTAACTCCATTTTCATCGGATTAGTAGAACTTAATTTAATAAAAAAAATACTAAAATATAAACAACAGTTTATTACTATTAGTTCGATATTATTTATAACATAACAATTATCACACTTGTGCTAGCTGTAGTATTTGGCGGACTTGCTTTTTATTTATTACTGGAGAACCGCAAGAGCAATACGATTCTAAAAAATAACCATCAGGAAATATTAAAGCAACGCAATTGGCTGATTTAAATGTCAGCAAAAGCAGAAGTAGCAACGGAGGCAAAGCTTACAGTTAAATTAAATGAACATGCTTATCAATTAAATACTGTTAGTCGTTGCTAATTTAATTGTAGGTGTAATTTATGGAACAGATGTGTTTCACGCGATCGTCGTAAAAAAAGCTGCTGCGCTTAGCAGTGATCAGGCTATTTTAGATTTAATTGGTTATAAACACTTAATTGCGGATAAAAGAATGCCTTTAATTGGTATAACAGGTGTTACTAGTTCTTTGCTGATCACGGTCTTAAACTATCATGAACCATTGGCCATCTATTCAGGCACAGCGCTGATAGCAATTCTTTCACATCTGGGAATTTATTTGAAAGTAGCGAAGCCAATTAATGAACAGCTGTCATCGGCTGCTGTATCAATTGTAATACCCGCCACAATCCGGCTATTGCAATTGCGCTGGGATAGTATCATCGTTTACCGCGCCATAATTTTAGCCGTAGCCATACTGGCACTTATTATCGGAAGTTTCGTGGGCAGCTAATTCTAGCTATTTAAATTGGTTTACACCGTTAAAATCAATTTAGACAAGATCTTACATTCCAATTTCAGCCCTCAAAGAACATTTGATCTGTATTTTTCAGTATTTCTACTAAAAAATACAGATCAAATGTTCTTTTCGCTTGTTTTTATTTTCTATTTTACATTTCTATTAACCTCTTTATGCTATGGCTGCTTATCACATGCATTTTTACCGTAGAATTCTATCGAAGGATATGGACTTACTCAACAGGACACGTTTAAGGATCTTGTTTGCCTGCATTATTACCTTTATAGCTTTAACAACTATTCTGACAACAATATATATTCTTAGTGCGCATAATCTGTTACTAGTGCGGATAGTTTGTTTTTTAGGTTTTTTTGTAGCCTCTTTATGTTTCTTTCTAAGCAAAAGGCCCTGGCATATAGCTGCTCATTTTTTCCTGACCTCTGTTACGCTTTTGATCTGGACAAACATGCTCCTAGTTTACCCAACTCTGTATGTGATCAATATTCAATATTGCCTGCTGGTTATATCTGCGAGTTATTATATACTTGGTTCAAAGAGTGGTTTTCGATATGCAATTGCAGCTATTCTACCGCTATTGACCGGAATTCTCTTCAATGATTTTCTAAAACAGAGCATCCCTTCAACAATGATCAATGTTAATTACACCGCCTACGGAATTACAGTGCTCATTAATTTTGCACTGATCTTATATATTCATCATCTTTTTTTCAAATCACTAACCAAGTTTAAAAAGCGTGAGCTTTTATTCAAAAAAAATCTGGAGCAGGCAGCGGCCAACCTCCGGGAACAGGCTATGGCCAAAACCAATTTCCTGAATTCCATGTCTCATGAGATCAGAACGCCATTGAATGCGATTGTTGGGATGAGCAATCTTCTGCTCTCAGGCAGCAGATCTGCTGAGCAGGATGAAAATCTTCAGATACTTAATTTCTCCGCTGAAAACTTGATGGCAACCGTTAATGACATTGTCGATTTTAGTAGTCTCGACAATGAAAAAATTCAGCTGCATAAAAAACCTTTTCGCCTTTATCAAACGATCAAAAATGTATTTGCCACATTTGAGGAAGAAGCGACATCAAAGTTGCTGAATTTTGACCTGCTTATAGATGAAAAGCTCAAGAATAAGCTTGTTATTGGTGACGAGTTGCGACTTAGCCAGATACTTTTTCATTTAATCGGCAATGCTATCAAGTTTACAAAGCATGGTTTTGTAAACGTTGGTGTTACTTGCAGCGAAGAACCAATTGATAAGACGGTGATCAAATTCAAGATAGACGACTCTGGTATTGGTATTTCTGAAGAAATGCAACAGCAGTTGATGGATCCTTTCAAAAAGAAATTGCAGCGCAGTCAGCGTCAATATCAGACCACATTGGGAATGACTATCGCTTCGCTGTTGTTAAAGCTTCATGGCAGTCAACTCGAAATTAACAGCAGAGAAAGCAAAGGATCATGTTTTAGTTTCGATATAATTTATACCGCAACTGAAATGCAAGAAAAATCAATTCCTGTTTCACTTTTCCCATTGGATGCCAACTTGTCTGAGCTACGCTTGCTCGCAGTTGATGACGAACGGTTAAACCTGCTGGTTGTCAAAAAGATCTTAGCCAAATGGGGCGTAGTTGCTGATGAAGCCGTTAATGGAAAGGTCGCTTTGGAAATGTGTATTAAGAAAGACTATGATGTCGTATTAATGGATATAAACATGCCAATAATGGATGGCTTTGAAGCTTCAAGAGCTATAAAAGATATTAATAAAAAAGATTTTACACCTCCCTGGATCATCGCACTTACGGCATCTGTAGGCTCTTCAATTGAGGAGGTTATCCAGTTCCCGACCATTGATGACTGCATATTAAAACCTTTCAGGCCGGAGGAGCTAAGGTATAAGCTCTCTCAATTGAATGATAAAATGGCGAACTAAGCTTTACATTGACACATTAAAATATAAACAATCGGCCTTCGTAACAATTTTGTGGCTTAATTGATTTACCTGGCCAATATGTTAGATTTATTTAAACAACTAATCTATTAGAAAATGACATCAAGACGTTCGTTCCTAAAAAGTAGTGCTGTACTATCAGCAGGCTTGTTAATGGCTCCCAAATTATTTGCAGCTCCGAAAAAAAGATATGTGGGTTTACAACTTTATACCGTACGTGATGCGATGGCTAAAGACCCGATTGGCTCTCTGGCTAAGGTTGCTAAGGTGGGTTTCAATTCAGTTGAAGGTGCTACTTATACAGGCAGCCAGAAATTCTACGGAATGGCTCCTACCGAGTTTAAAAAGGTTTTAAATGACAATGGCCTCATTATGCCAAGTGCCCATTTTATGCTCGGCGAAGGCATGCCCGATACCAAAGGAACCATTATCAATGATTGGCAAAAAGCGGTTGACGATGCAAGCGCTGTAGGTATTAAATATATGGTTTGCGCTTATTTACTTGACAGTGAACGTGGAACGCTTGATCATTATAAACAAACCGCAGAAAAGCTAAACAAAGCCGGCGAAATTACTAAGAAAGCAGGGATACAACTTTGCTATCATAACCACGATTTTGAATTCAAATCGGAAGATGGTCATTATCCATATGATATATTACTCAACAGTACTGATGCCGACCTGGTGAAAATGGAAATGGATATCTATTGGATGTACAAAGCCAAGCAAGACCCAATTGCGATGTTTAAGAAGCATCCTGGACGTTTCCCGCTATGGCACGTAAAAGATATGGATAACACACCCAAACAAATGTTTACGGAGGTTGGTAATGGCGTTATCCCATTCAAGAAAGTTTTTGCGCATGCTGAAGCAGCTGGTTTAGAGTATTTCTTTAACGAGCAGGATATTTGCCCGGGAGATCCGTTTGTGAGTATCACCAAAAGCTACAATTATATCAAAGCAAATAATTTGCACGTATAGATTTGTAAGTAATTTAAAATATATGTCTAGCTGTATCATAAATAAAAATTGATACAGCTTTTTTTTTACAATAATTTCAACGATTAAATAATTTTTGCAGAAATCCTGGCTTCAAAATTATTGCTATTTTCTAAAGGCCAGCATGGCTACCAATGCAGCTATAAGTGTAAATATACTGCTGCTAAATTCCAATCTTCTGAGACTTAAAACCTTGACAAAAAAGAATATATTTTCGCAAATTGTAAATCAATTGTTGTTTTACATTCATATTTATTATCCTGTTAAATTTCACTCATTTTTCTAGCAAAAAATGAATAAAAAAAACAATATTGATATTTTTAATATCTAAAATAATTTTACAAAACATTTGATATTACTGGAAGAAAAGAGACTAAATTGGCACAATTGATGCTTAAGTGAGGTTTAGAGGTATATTTCAAATAATAAACATATGTTAGTCATCAATAATTTCGAAGAGTATCAATCTTATTTGGGTAAAGACTTAGGGGTTTCCCAGTGGCATAGAATTAATCAGCAACAGATTAACAAATTCGCGGATGCAACGCTTGATCATCAATGGATACATGTTGACGAGGAAAAAGCTAAAGTTGATGGTCCTTTTCAGAAAACAATTGCGCATGGATATTTAACGATATCACTAATCCCCTATTTATGGAAGCAAATTGCAGATGTCCGCAATATTAAGATGGAAATTAACTACGGCATAGAGCGTTTTAAATTCGGACAAGCTGTTGTGGTTGATAGTGAAGTACAACTTAAGGCTAAGCTCATTTCCATAGCTAACTTGAAAGGCGTAACCAAAGTTGTTATTAAAGCTACGCTGATGATTAAAAATCAACTAAAACCTGCTTACACAGGAGATGTAGTATTTCTTTATCATTTTGCATAAGCGTTATGTAAACTGGGAATTATGAAATATTTTGAATCCAGACTGCGAAATAAGTCAGGATTCAACAGGAGCGGTATTTGTATAATTTGCTCTGGAATCATTAAAATCATCAATATTATTGGCTATCCATAACCAAAGTGGGGTAACCTGTTCTAATAAACCAATACCTAGATTTGTTAATTCGTATTCAACTCTGGGAGGTACTTCAGGGTAAACACTTCTGGATACTAACCCATCCCTCTCCAATTCACGGAGACATTTAGTTAACACTTTCTGACTTATACCACTGACGTGGTTTTGTAATGCAGAGAATCTCATACGCCCATCGATCCCCAAGGCATGTATGATAAATAATGACCATTTATTTCCAACATGATTTAATATGTCACTTTTCAAATCATCATGATCTTTGTTTAAAACCTTACAGATATCGTCCCAGGCTTTTAAAAGCTTCTCATCGGTAACAAGTTTTCCCATGTCTTTATTTTTGTTATGGCATATGCAGCCGTATCTATCCAGGGCATAAAAAATCTAAGCGACAGTTCATAATCCTATTTCATCATCTTATAGCTAGTTAAAAAAATTGATAAGTATTCCTAATGTAAAATAAAAATTCTGTTAAAATTTAATAAACTTATAATCAATTTACTAACCTTCAGGTAACTTACAAACCAAAAGGTTCCTTATCCTTCCTAAAATATAACTATCCTAAATTTGTCCAAACAAAAAAGCTGTTAGTGCATCAGTTATACAAACAGCGTCATCTTGAAAAATAAATATAATGAATATGGAAAATAAATCGATCCTGATTTTAGGAGCTGGGGAATTGGGCATGCCCGTAATCCGAAATATAGCGCAAGAGTCAAAAAAATACAATAATGTCAAAGTCACCGTATTGCTTCGTGGTACAACAATCGAATCTGACGATGAACAAAAAAAGACAAATATAGATGAAATCAGGTCGCTGGGGGCATCTTTACTCGCGGCTGATCTCTCCGCCCCATCTTCAGATTTGATTTCCATTTTCAAAAACTTCGATGTTGTCATTTCATGTACTGGATATGGTAGTGGAGCTGGCGGATTTCAATTGAAACTTGCTAGTGCAGTACTTGATGCTGGAGTAAAACGCTACTTCCCATGGCAATTTGGTGTTGACTTTGAGGTTATTGGTCGCGGTAGTGCACAAGACTTATTCGATGAACAGCTCGACGTCCGTAAGCTTCTCAGATCACAGACCATTACAGAATGGGTCATTATTTCAACAGGTATGTTCACCAGCTATCTCTTCGAAAAGTCGTTTGGTTTGGTTGATTTTGATAAAAAAATTGTAAACGCATTGGGTAGTCCAGATACTGCCGTAACTGTTACCACACCAGGTGACATCGGCAAACTGACCGCAGCAATCTTTTTCGCAGAACCTCAAATAAAAAACACCATAGTTTACATCAGTGGGGATACCATTACTTATGGCCAATTTGCTGATGTAATAGATTCTTTATCGGGAGAAAAATTTGAACGTACAGTAGCTGATCTTGAAGAGTTAAAAAATGATTTACAAAATGACCCAACAAATTTCGTAAAAAAATACAGGTCCATTTTTGGAGATGGCCGTGGTGTATCCTGGGAACTTGAGAAAACTTTCAATTTTCAAAATTCGATTGAAACCACATCTGCAAAACAATGGGCGGAAAATAATATGGAATGGAGTAAATAATTCCACTTGATAGGGAACAGAGATGTGTTTAACACACAGTTGATGATAAACCAGGTTACATCTGGTAATATTTTTCCATTGATTATTTTTTTCAGTTAATTACTATATTTGAATCTAAGTGATGAGACTAATATTCAAACTACTTTCCGTTATTGATTCAAACAAGTAAACGAAACAACTGATATCATGCATGAAAAATTAAGCAAATTTTCTATTCTAATAGTCATCATACTAATTGCTAATATCAATACTCTATCTGCTCAAAATGTTACTAATGAACAAAACCCCCGTACCGCAAAAGCGTATTTTGATCGGGGTTGTACTTACTTACAAGAACAGAAATATGATTTAGCCATTACCGACTATACTAAGGCGATTGCGCTTGATCCTAAATTTTCTAATGCTTATTTTAACCGTGGCGTTTCTTACAAAAAAAAAGAACAGTACACTCAGGCACTTGCCGATTATGCAAAAGTTGCCCAACTTGAGCCACAAGACCCTGATGTGTATAAGAACCAGGGTATCATTTATGAAATTCTAAAGAATTATGAATTGGCTGTTGCAAATTATACAAAAGCTATAGACTTTGGCGGAAAAAATTACTCTTATTTATACAACTACCGGGGCAATATTTATTTGAATAATTTGGAAAAGTCAGACTTAGCTCTTGCAGATTATAACATGGCGGTTAAGTTACTACCTAAAGCAGCTGATGGATATAATAACATTGGAGCTGTCTACGGCGCTAAAGAAGAATTTACCATGGCAATTACAAATTATACAAAAGCAATCGAAATTGATCCGAAATATCTTTTGGCTTATATCAATCGTGCCGATTGTTATGATGCTATAGGAAATTCCAAAATGGCTGATCTGGACCGGAAGAAATATAGCGATTTGGGAGGCAAAATCTCGGCCACATCCGGAAAAACGAAGCGTTCTATCTATCCACAAGGTAGCTTCGATGCAGTGCTGGCCAAATCGGCATTAAGCCGTGGCTTATCTAGAATCGAAGGTAGAGCATGTTCAAAGGTTGATGGATTAATCTTTAAGGCTGGAGGTGCTAAAGTTATGTTATACCCTGTTACACCATATCTAGAAGAGTGGTATGCACTCAGGGATAAGAAGGAAGGTAAAAAAATATCGGTTTATATGTCAAAAGAAGCAAATAAATATGCTATTGAAGCGATTGCCGATGAACAAGGAAGATTTAGCTTCGAAGGATTAAAACCGGGTAAATATTTTATACAGATGATCCATAATTTTAATCAACTAAAAACTAACCGGATTTACACTGGTTCAAACACAGCAATGCAAGGCAATACTCAGTTAATAACTAATTATTATCAAGATCAGGATTACATTGTTGAACGTAGCCAACGTGTAGAAAGATTTGTCGAGATTAAAAAGGATGGTGAATTTAAAAAAATCGGCTTATCAAAAGGATTGATTAAAGGATGTGATCTTTAATTAAATCAATAATATTACTAAGTCCGTATTGAAAATAAGTCGTCGCAAAAATCAGTAAAAAAAATATAAGGCTAAATATTGTTTGTCTGATATAATACATATGGGCTGAATGGCTAAATTCATCTAATCTACCGTCACTTTTAAAATATTTGCCTTTTACCGGGCATTTTTTTATTTAGTTTAAAATACCCATACTTATAATTACTTAACTATAATGCAATAAGGCCCGAAATTGTTTTGTACCCACTGCAACCAGACCATATTTTTTGATTTACATTATAATATTCAAGGTTACTAAACTACATTATTTGTATTAATAGAAACTTCAATAATCATGTCTGACCGTATAAAGATTCTATTGTCGCCGTTTTTCATTTTCTGCCTCGTGCTATTAATTGTTAACGACTTCATTCTGAAAGCAACTTTCCATAACGTGCTTACAGGCAAACTTTCCGATTTCTGTGGACTATTTATTTTTCCGATTTTCTGGTCGGCTGTATTTCCCAAACAAAAGTTATGGGTATTTATCCTAAGCGGAATACTGTTTATATTCTGGAAAAGCGAATTTGCTTCTGGATTTATTGAACTGCTAAATACCATATTCAGCATTCAGCGGACTGTAGATCCTACCGATCTTATTGCTTTACCCATATTGTTGCTTGGCTGGTTCCATATAAAAGGCGATCCGAACATATCTCTGAGTAATTCCTTAATCACTCGGTTAAGCGCCTTATTTATCGGGGCTGTTACTATTTTTTCATTCTGTGCCACCAGTCAGCAAAGGTATGTCCAGGGTTTTGATCAGCCGGAGTATGTGCTTTTGAGATCTGCTGCTACCCCGGATACTACCTTAAATTACGACTTTAATTTTTACAAAAAGGATTCGTTGCTCGTCATTAAGGTCAATCAGGTATATATCGCTAAACCCGTTAAGGACGATGATTATAACAAGAATCGTTCAATTAAAGAACTTGATAAGGATGTTTTAGCTCAAATCGCAGACAGTGCAAGCTTGATTCCCCCTGGCAAGGTTACTACGCTAAGCATCAGTACAGTACAGGGTAAGGACTCATTAAGGTTCAATGGTGGGCGTCTGGACGGTAGGTTCAGCAGAACAAAAAATGGTAAACTCCTCATAGAGGGATTTTACAAAATGGGATTGGAAGACTCCACTTGGACTATCAAAGACAGTAGTAGTAACAAGGTGGTGATACAAACATTTGTCAATGGGGAACGAACCAGTGTTAAACAATTTGATCATGAAAAGCTTATTTCGGCCAACAGGATTAATACCCGTGCAGACACCATCGGGAATAAATACATCCAGATTGGAATCCTGATTTTATTTGTAGTTGGTATAATCGTATTGTTGGTTAGGAACTATCGAAGCACATTTCCTGAACAACTTATATTCAAGAGGGTTTGGAAGTGGCTATTTTGCTTCCTCTCTCCATTTTTCGTCTGGCTTTTACATGCCGGAATCCGGATATTGTTAATGGATTTCAGACCGGATTTTTTTGAGACGCTGGCTACTATTATGTTCATTTTTATGGCCACATGCCCGCTGATGTTTGTGGTGGTATTCTGGATTAAATTGAGAAAGGAGATCGATATATTTTTGTATTGCCTGTTGTTCGGCTTGCTTTGTAGTCTATGGACAACCTGTGGCACGCTGATCGAACTGTCTAATTAGTTCGATCAATATAAACAGAACGACGTACTACCCTGGATGGTTTTATAATCAGTTCAATATTTTCGATGAACTCACCCATATCAGGGTGTTATAAGGAGAGAGTTTGTAAACATCTTTCCACCAGGTTGCTGCACCACGGCATGCGGTGATGAACAACTTATTTTTTTTATCCAATGTTACCTCACAAAGTCCCGAACATTTCGCCCTGGAAGCATTTGGTTCGGGAAGTAGGTCAAATCGTTTGGTGGACGGGTTATAAAGGTAAACACTAAAAGTCCGGTATACACCCATTCCGGCGTCTGGAATAGAGAATGCCAGGTCGTCATAACCATCGAAATTATAATCGGCAATGGTACCCTGCCGCTGTGGATCCGGATGGTCGAAGCCTGGTAGCTGGCTATTTTTTATACTGCCGTCAGAATAATTAAAAGTGAGCAGTTCAGCAGAAGTGTGATGAAAGGAAATCAGTACGCCATGCAGCAGGTATTTGCCGATTCCTGCATACTCCTCTTGATCCGGTACATGTTCCAGCTGAAATGTTTTTTTATCGTTGTTTCTATACCATACCTCAGAAATTTTGCCCGTCTCCTGAGTAAGCCCATATGTTCCGGTTACTTTTCCTTTAATAACTTCGTCCCATACGTAGATAATCTTTGGTTGCCCTTTTTCACCCTGACTGACCCGGCTTTTTAGTTTTAAGGATATGATCCCTTGCTGTCCACGATACTTTATAAATGCACCTTTCCCTTCAGTTCCATAGTATATGTCCAGGTGAAAAGACTTCGCCGCATTAGTTGATTTGAGCAAAAAAGGTTGCGCCGTGGCCACCGAAAACATGAATATCAAAAGAATGACAGGAATAAGCTTTTTTATCATATTTATTTGGGTCTATGTGTTTTTCCAGCATTTATTGTGCCGTTAATATTCGCCCAAACATCTTCATTGTTTGCTCCACATAATATTTAGCCACATCTTCCAAAGATACATCTGCAACTATTGTTAACAGACTTACGGCCGGTAGAATTTTGGTTATTTCTTCACTTGTCTTCAGCTGATGAAATACCAAATCCAATCTCGGCACCGGTTATGATGATGGTTTTTCCTCGGATGCGCTCATGCAGCGTTACAATTTTATCTAAATAATTAAGATTGCAGGATGGTAGAACCTAGCATTGTATGTTAAGCCTGGCTACGAAAACCTGATAATCTATTTTACGTGTTCATTAAAAAAACGGCCAACGTTTTTTACGGCGTTATCAATCTGTTCGTCACTATCATAATAGTCATAGTGGTTTCCGTCTGCCCACACCAATTCTTTAGGTCCTTTCAATCTCCTGTAAAACTCCCTGGCATTGTCTGGAAATGCGGACTCATCTGAATGTACGACCATAGCAGGAACTTCTATTTGTGACGCATGGGTAATCGGATCAAAGGCGAGCATCGTTTCCCAGGCCGTTACGTTAAAACCATTTGTGTAATTGGGAACATTGCCACGTTCTTCGTTCAGGTAATAGTCAAAGGCACCTTTTCGGTCCATATAATTTACTGCGTTAGGATCCGTTTCACTATAGGCAGCTATAAGGGTTTCTTCATCATTTTTTTCAAATTTACATTTGGCTTCATCTCCGGCTTCAATTCGTTTCGCAATCCCATCTGCCTGATACATCATATTAAATAATTCCGGAGTAGGCAGAAATGCGGCAACTGTTGCAATTGCCTTGATGCGCAGATCTGCGCCGGCCAGGTAAGCCGTATTTCCAGCTGAAGTGCATATGCCCACCATAGTTACACCCTGTACATATGGTAGGCCGGTTAGATAAGAAACAGCCGCCTTCAGATCGCTGGTTTTCTCTATATAAGATTCATATTGGCGAGGTGAACCTTGACTTTCACCATAGTGACTGTAATCAAATGCAAGCACAACAAATCCTTGCCCGGAAAACTTCTCCGCGTAGCTTGCTGGCATTTGCTCTTTTACGGATGTAAATGATCCTTGAACGATTATAGCTTTATATTGGCCATCTTCGTTCAGGTTATCTGGAGTGAAAAGGTTACCCACTAACGTAAGCTCATCACGTTTAAACCTAACTTTCTGTTTCATAATTTCATCGTATCTATTACTACAAAATTAATCCGGTCAATCCTAAATAACGTAGACAGATTACTTTAAATAGGATACATTTTACTGGTTGATGCCCTGTTTTCTTAACTGGCAGTTCATTATTGATCCCGATAGGACTTTGGAGAAAAACCTGTACGTTTACGGAAGAAACGAGCAAAATAATTGGGATAGTCAAACCCCAGTCCATAAGAAATTTCACTAATAGAAAGCTTTGTTTTCAATAATCTTTCTTTAGCAAGCTCTACTACATAGTTATGAATGTGTTCTATTGGAGATTTACCAGATAAATGCTTAACCAGATCACCAAAATAATTGGGTGATAAAAAAGAGAGCTGTGCAAAGTAAGCTACAGATGGAAGCCCGGTAACAAATGTGTCATGGGAAAAGTAAGCTATCATATTTTGATTAAAATCAGCAATTACCTTATTATAAAGGTTACTACGGCTCTGAAACTGTCTATCGTAAAAGGTCTGGGTGTAACTTAAGATCAACGAAATGTATGACAGAAGAATTTGCCTGTTGAACTTAGTCTTTCTGAATTCTTCATATACATTTTTATAAAGGTTCCAAAGTAACACCTCTTCTTCAGGCATAAGAAAAATAGCTTCAAGAACTGTGGTATAGTGAAAGAAGCTATAGTCCTTCACAATTTTCTTTATGAACATTTCGCTAACGCATATCACATAACCGGATGATGGTGGCTCTATATCCCAGCTCTGAGAACTATTTGGGGAATTAACAAACATATAGGAGCTCGCCTGGTCTTCCAAAGGAATTTGGTACACCAGATCCTTATGGATAGGTGGTTTTAGTGCAAATATGTAAAAATCGATACTTACTAAGTCCGATTTCAGTCTTCCGTGTTCCTCCAACTCAAAACTGACAATGTGAATGTCGTCATCTTTTATTCCCGAAAATTCGAGGTATTTCAGAAATTGTGGTAAATTAAATAGTTGTTCTGCCATCTGGATAATAATAATAATTACAGGTGATAATTTGAAAAGGTATATTTACTTCAATACTAATACAAAAACACCTTTGAATTTCATTTACAACGTAGACAATTTACTTTAAGTCAGATACTTTTTACTGTTTACCAGTTCACTGATCAAAAAAAGCGAACTAAAAAACTAAGATCTAGAAATGGTTGACTCTCTATGTTTAATACCCCATTCTAACATTTTATCTAATACGTCTGCAATGGATTTGCCTGAATTTGACAATTCATATTCTACAGACACAGGCGTTGTGTCATAAACCTTACGAATCACTATTCCATTCATTTCCAAATCCTTCAATTCTTTGCTCAGCATTCTTGGGGTAATTTTTGGAATATTTCGCTGGATTTCTGTGAACCTTCTTTTATCAAAGAGTAAAGAGCCTATTATGGGTAATTTCCATTTACCGCTAATCACATTCAGTGTATCATTTACAGCAAGTATAAACTGAGTCGGACAAGATTTTGCATCCTTTATACTAAATATTTTTTCCATTTTCCAATTGCATTTTACATTGATGGTATACCAAAGTATAGCGCTATACTTTGGTATACCACTACCTTTTGTATAGCAAACATAGTTTACTTTTGTGTAATCAATATAATTTTTAAATAAAAAAACAGGAAACAATGATTTTAGTAACGGGAGCAACAGGACATTTAGGAAAAGCAACAATCGATTCGCTATTGGAAAAGGGTATTCAAGCAAACCAAATTTCCGCATTAGTTAGAGAGGAAGCCAAAGCACAGGATTTGAAAGCAAAAGGCGTAACCTTAAAAATTGGAGACTATGACGACTACATTTCTTTGGTCACCGCATTTAAAGATGTCGATAAGCTTTTCTTAATTTCGGGCACCGACGTGGTCAACCGTTCAAAACAACAGGAAAGTGTGATCAGAGCAGCCAAGCAGATTGGCGTAAAGCGTATTTACTACACTAGTTTTGAGCGTAAAAATGATACTGAGACTTCGCCGGTTGCATTTCTTGCAGAATCGCATCTTTATACTGAGAATTTGATTAAAGCAAGCGGAATATCTTATACCATTTTTAGAAACAATATGTATCTGGATGCTTTGCCATTTTTTGTTGGAGAGAACTTTTCACAGACAGGCGTATTCTTTCCGGCAGGAGAAA
The DNA here is from genome assembly GCF_040547305.1 of Pedobacter sp. UYP1. Lineage (NCBI taxonomy): Bacteria > Pseudomonadati > Bacteroidota > Sphingobacteriia > Sphingobacteriales > Sphingobacteriaceae > Pedobacter > Pedobacter sp. UYP1. The sequence continues at coordinate 65,936 of NZ_JBEPPL010000008.1, forward strand.
CAAAGTCTGCCTTTGCTTCACGCCGGGATATGGCAGAGGCAGTAGCCAATGTATTAACCAGCGAAGGGCACGATAATAAAACATATTTCATCAGCAATACTGAAAACATTTCTATGCGTGAAGTTGCTGAAATTATAGGTAACGTAACAGGTAAACCAGTAAATTATATAAGTCCAACTCCAGAAGTTTATGCAGACGCTTTATCAAAAGCTGATGTACCGGCAGAATTTGTTAGGATGTTGTCAGGAACAGCAGAGGCAATCAAGCAAGGGGAATTCTCGTCTGAAAAAACAGATTTAGAAAATTTGTTGGGCAGAAAGCCAACATCAGCAAAAGAATTTTTGACACAGTTTTATTCGAAAAAGTAAGAAGTCACATCTCAATAAAATCATAGAATATAGTTTAAAATAGAAATATCCACCAGACATAACTGTAAACTAAAACCCTGGCAAGACCAAACTCTGACGACCTATTTAGCAGGTGTAATTGTTGTAATAGATACAATTTTGCAGCATAGACTTTTATATAAAACAATTTATATTTATTTATTAAATAAACTTTTTAGTATATTTGCTAAGTAATCAAGAACACTATGTTGACAAAATCTGAAAGAACAAAACAATTTATACTGGAAACGGCGGCACCGCTCTATAACGAGAAAGGTATTTCCGGAGTTAGTATAGATGATATCCTGGCAGCAACCAAGCTGACCAAAGGTTGTTTATACGGTCATTTTGAAAATAAAGATGATCTATCTGAACAGGTAATTGATAGGATGTTAAAGCAGGTTACCGATAAGGTTTATCTAGCTGTTTCCAAAGGAAAAACCGCAAGAGCAAAAGTATTTGCTTTTATGGATTTCTACAAAGACCCTATAGATACATATGTTTCAGGGGGATGTCCTCTATTCAATACCGCTGTAGAAGCCGATGACAATTTCCCGATTATTAAACAAAAAGTAGCAGCTTTATTTCGAATGGGTCAAGAAGGACTGGTAAACACTTTAAAAAAAGGAATTGAAGATGGAGAGTTTTCATCCAGGCTAGAACCGGCTATTTATGCTTTTAAATTGGTTGCAGCTATTGAAGGAAGTATTGTAATGTGCAGAACTATGGATACCATTAAACCTATGCACTCCCTAATCAAAAATTTAAAAGCAGAACTGGATCAGTATGCAAGTTGATTTTTTTGATACATAATAGACTAAAAAGTATATTTAAATGGACACTTAGATAAAATGAAAGAAACAGCATTTACAATTTCCTTAAAAACTAAATTATCAATAATCATTTTTTAATATCAAAACAATATGAGTAAAGAGATTTTATTCAGTTCATATGAACTTAACGGATTTGAACTAAACAACAGAATGGTAATGGCGCCAATGACGAGAAGCCGTTCAGCAAACGAGGGAAAATTGGCAACAGACCTCACTGCAAGATATTATCAACAGCGTGCTACTGCAGGTTTAATTATTACCGAAGGTACTTATGTGAGTGAAGAAGGAATTGGGGTAGTGAATGTTCCGGGTATCTATACTGCTGCGCAGATAGAAGGTTGGAAATTATCCACAGCAGCAGTACACAAAGAAGGTGGCGTTATCTTCGCACAACTTTGGCATACCGGCGCTTATTCGCACCCAGATTTGCACGAAGGAAAAAAACCTTTAGCGCCATCGAATGTAAACCCAGCGCAGCAGGTGTTCACAGCGGAAGGTTTCAAACCTTCAGAAGAGCCACAAGCAATGACCGCCGAAGACATTAAAAGAACTGTCAACGATTTTAAACAAAGTGCTTTAAATGCTTTTCAAGCAGATTTTGACGGCGTGGAATTACATGGTGCAAATGGTTACTTATTGCAACAATTTTTCAGCAAAAACAGCAATTTACGTAACGATGAATACGGTGGTTCGGTAGAAAATCGTGCGCGTATTTTATTTGATATTCTGGATGAATTAAAACAAACGGTAGACATCAACAAGGTGGGTGTTCGACTAAATCCTTCTCTAAACGGCATTATGGGAATTTTGGTCGATGATGAAACCATTACTTTGTACAACTATATCATGAATAAATTAAACGATTATGGCTTAGCATATGTGCATTTAATTGAGCCTTTTACCGATGTATCTGACAATGAGAATGCAGTTCAGGAAGTAGCCAAACATTTCCGGAAAATTTACAACGGCACCATCATTATCAATCGGGGTTTCAATAAAGAAACAGCTACAAAAGTGATCGAAGATGGCGATGCAGATTTGGTTTCTTTTGGTGTTCCTTTTTTGGCTAACCCTGATTTGGTAGCACGTTTCAAAACCGATGCTTTATTAAATACGCCTGACCAGGACACATTCTATACTCCTGGTGAGAAAGGATATACGGACTATCCTACTTTGAACAACTAACACCTCCTTAATATTTTAAAATTAAAAAAAAGAAAATGAAAACAACAGGAAATACAATATTCATAACTGGTGGAAGCGCTGGAATAGGTTTAGCATTTGCTAAAAAATTAAGTACTAGAGGGAACAAAATTATAATTAACGGACGCAGTGAAGAAAGACTCCAAAATGCCCTGAAAGAATTGGATAATGCTGTTGCCATTCAGGGTGATTTGTCTGTAAAAAAAGACAGAGATCGTATAGCATCGGAGCTAAAAACTAACTACCCAAACCTAAATATTGTCATAAACAATGCCGGTGCAGCTTTTATGAACGATTTGAGCGATAGCACAAATAATGCAGCGGACAAAGCTTATCAGGAAATGAACACCAATTACATCAGCGTAATTGACTTTACTTCCATGGTATTACCTCAATTATTACAACAGGAAGAAGCGGCAGTAGTCAACGTTTCTTCCATTGCAGTTTACCGTGGCAACAAATATTTACCAACCTATTCAGCCAGTAAAGCAGCCATACACAGCTATACGCAGGGATTGAGGGATACATTTTCTGAAAATGAGAAATTGAATATTTATGAAGTCTACCCACCCTTGGTAAACACGGAATTTTCGGCAGAAATTGGCGGCGCAAATGGCATTTCTCCATCAGAAGTTGCAGACGAATTGTTCACTGCTTTGGAAAACAACCAATTTGAAGTACCAGTGGGTGAAACCAAACTAATTCATACCTTATTAGAAGAGGTAGCAGCAAAAATCGCAGCAAAATAAATTTCTTTCAAAGACTTATATAAGTCAAACATGAATTTAAAAAACAAAACGATCCTGATAACAGGCGGAGCATCTGGAATAGGTCTGGAAGCTGCAAAACAATTTTTGGCACTTGGTGCAAATGTAATCATCACCGGTAGAAATCAGGAAAAATTGGATGCAGCAAAAAAAGCACATCCCCAAATTGTTGCCATACAAAGTGACGTAGCAAATGCTACAGATGCAGAATCTCTTTTTAGACAAGTGACAGCTTTGGGTGGAATTGATATATTATATAACAATGCAGGTGTCGGAGTTCCGCCAATAAATTTAGGTGTTGCAAATGATAAGCACTTGAAAGGAGCAGTTTATGAAATGGAGGTAAATTATTTTGGTGTCATTCGTTTAAATAATCTCTTTTTGGAAATGTTAAAATCCAGGAAAGAATCTGCACTTATCAATACAACATCTATACTGAGTACGCTGCCCTCATTACTGGAAGCCACTTACTCTGCTTCCAAAGTCGCATTGGCTTTTTACACCAGATCACTTAGAGAGCATTTAAGAATTATAAATAGCCATGTGAAAATATTTGAATTATTGCCACCAGTTGTGGATACAGATATGGTTGCTGACCGGGATGGTAAAAAAATAAGTCCAGAAACATTGGTAAAAGGGCTGATACGTGGATTGGAGAAAGATCAATATGCGATTCGTATAGGGGACGCAAAAGTACTCTATCAAATCAATCGTATTTTTCCTAAGCTGGCCTTCAAACTTGTTAACCCTAAGAAATCAGATGATATTTTAAGATTATAAAACTTGTTATGTTATAATAGATATTTTAATAGTATCTAATTTTTTCCACGTAAAATAGGTTATGGCCCCATTATTAAATAACATATAGAAAATGAGATCATTTTTAATAAATAAGTACACCAAAGGAAGCCTCCAATTAGCAGAGGTGCCCATTCCAAAAGCTGGCGATAGTGAGGTTTTAATAGAAATCCACGCGTCTGGGGTTAATCTTCTCGACTCGAAAATTAAAACGGGAGAATTTAAGTTGATACTTCCTTACAAGATGCCACTTATTTTGGGGCACGATGTAGCTGGAACGGTCATTCAGGTTGGAAAAAACGTGAAGAAATTTAAAATCGGAGACGAAGTATATTCCCGTCCCGCCGATCATCACATAGGAACCTTTGCGGAATTCATTGCCATCAATGAAAATGATGTAGCATTCAAACCGAAGAATCTTTCCATGGAAGAAGCTGCCGCTATTCCCTTAGTAGCTTTAACGGTATGGCAGGCTTTGGTCGAAAAAGCCAACCTTAAAAAAAATCAGAAAATTTTCATCCAGGCAGGTTCTGGTGGCGTAGGAACTATTGCATTACAATTAGCAAAATATCTTGGAGCAACCATTGCCACTACGGCCAGTGAAAAAAGCTTTGACCTGCTGAAAAGTCTTGGTGCGGATGTTTTAATTGATTATAAAACGCAAGATTTCGAAGCCATTTTAAAAGATTACGATGTCGTTCTGAACAGTCAGGATACAAAAACATTAAAAAAATCGCTGAACATCTTAAAACCGGGTGGTAAAATCATTTCCATTTCGGGGCCACCTACACCTACATTTGCTAAGGAAATTAGAGCACCTTGGTTTGTAAAAATAATATTAACACTTGTAAGTTTAGGTATTCGCAAGAAAGCTAAAAAACTGGATATAGATTACTCCTTCCTATTTATGCATGCTGATGGCGAACAATTACAAGAGATTACCAAACTTATTGAAGTTGGTGTTATCAAGCCGGTAATCGATAAGGTTTTTCCTTTTGAACAAACCAACAGTGCATTGGAATATGTGGAAAGTGGAAGAGCAAAAGGAAAAGTAGTAATTCGGCTCAAATAAGCACAGTTACTTCCGATAATTCTTATATTGAACTTTCGAAAAACTGCTGTTCATAAAGGCGAAGGAAATTTATGAATTAGGATGTTGAATACCTGTAATAGAACTATTTCTTTTAAATGAGAGGAAAGCTTATTATTTGGTTAGACTTCAAATGACTATAATACATACCAAATTTACAGATGAACAGTTACTCTATAAGGGACATAATAAGATACAGGGAACTTGATTGGCAACATTCTGATGATTTTTTTTATTTGGTCGATATTCCGAATCAGTTTGAATCTTTTGTCCTAAAACCTAATTACTTCTGTTGCGGGATTATTAATAAAGGAGGAATTACCATTGAGGTAGATGGTCGTATTCACAAAATGGGAAAACAGTCATTTTTAATATACAAGCCTGATCAAATTGTCAGAATTATAGATATTTCACCCGATAGCCAAGGAGCATTTATTCTATTTACAAAAAGGTTTATCAGTTATATTAAAGAAGATATCTCTAAAGAAAGTCATCCGTCATTTCTAAGTACACAGTTCACTTCATATACTGTTTTGTCTCCTTTCAGCTACTACCGATTAGCGTCATTCTTTGCTAAATTATTCGATCTGCTGACCAATATCAACAGGGAGACCTGGGAGTATTCTGCAAAGAGCCTTATTTCTGTTTTATTCAATGAGATCGATGTTAACCTGAGAAATAGTATATATAATATTCCTAATTCAGGAAATATTAGGGAAACAACTTTGGTGAACGAATTTAAAGCGCTTGTAAATGAGCACTTTCTTCAGGAAAGAGCTGTGGTGTTTTATGCTGATAAGATTTCAGTAAGCTCTGGTTACCTGCACAGAATAGTTAAAAAACAGCTAGGTATTACTCCCGGGGCATTTGTCAATGCTTTCCTATTTAGTGAAGCAAAATCACTACTTTCCTACTCCACTTATAATATAAGTGAAATCGCCGAAAAACTATCTTTTAGCGACATCTATTCTTTCAGCAAATATTTCAAGAAGCACTCAGGAATGTCACCAAGCCAATACAGGTCATTATTTCTCAGTAATTGAGACTTCAGTAATGGACAAGAACAGTACAGTTATGGATAAATGATTTAAAATAAAGGAGCTGTAAATTAGATTTTATAATTAAATATTTAATTTATGGACCGTTTAAAAGGTAAAAAAATAATTGTAACAGGCGGTGCCCAAGGCATTGCCGAATCAATTGTAAGGGTATATGTAGCTGAGGGTGCCGATGTTATTTCATTAGATGTAAATGATGCACTTGGAGATAAAGTGACTAAGGAAGCTAATGCAAAGGGCCCTGGCACTGCAACTTATTACCACTGCGATGTTTCTAACCGTAGCGAAGTAGAAAGCGTTTTCAAAAAAGCAATACAAAAACTGGGTGGGAAACTTGATGTGTTGGCCCACATAGCTGGCATACAAAAACATGCTCCCCTCGATAATATTCCAACTGACTTATATGAAGCGTTATTCAAAATTAATGTATTGGGAACCTTCAATACCAATGGAGTAGCTTATCATTACATGAAAGCGAACGGAGGAGGTAGTATCATTAATTTTGGTTCGAGATCTGGTTTGACTGCGGAAGTTAATAATGCGCTGTATGGTGCGACAAAAGGGGCCGTACATACATGGACGCGCTCTGTAGCACGTGAATGGGGCCCTGATGGTATTCGTGTTAATGCAGTACTCCCTTATATGGTTACACCAATGTATGAAAAGTTCAGGGAAGCGCTTTCTGTCGAAGACCTTGAATCTCATGATAGGGATACCAAAGTAGCAATACCTTTAGGGGGCAAGTTTGGCGACCCTACGAAAGATCTCGGGCCTGTAATGGTATTTTTAGCAAGTGACGATTCTCATTTCATCTCAGGACAGCTGGTGCCTGTAGATGGAGGAATGGAATCTGTTCGTTAGCATTATTATTTTAATAACTTTTATAATTAAATCTAGTCATTTAAAGTAGCGGCCTAATTGGCCGCCAACTTTTTAATTATCAATAAAATCGAAAACGTCATTTGTTTATTTTTGAACACATATGAATTAACACTAAATTTAAATACAATTAAAAATATCATATATTATGAAAGCATGGCAGTTTAACGGAGTGGACAAACCATTGGAAAGAGTTGAAATACCGGAACCAAAAGCTGACAAAGGCGAGATTGTAGTTGTTATTTGAGCATGCGGCTTATGTCATGGCCACGTGAGCTTTATGAATGGGACGATTACATCACTTTTAAAATCAGACAATTATCATACCTGCAAATATTTAATGATTAGTTATAAGTATTATTATTAAATTACATATAGCATCACATTGAAACCGGAAAAGGCATGATAGTAGATTCATTTGGCAGGATACATGATTATTTGCGCATATCCCTCACAGACAATTGCAATTTTCGCTGCTTTTATTGTATGCCCGAAGAGAACTACGACTTTAGCCCAGCGTCGCGATTGTTACAAAAAGATGAAATCATTCAGCTCGCGACACTATTTGTAGCAGAAGGCGTTAAGAAAATCAGACTTACCGGAGGTGAACCTTTAGTTCGAAAAGATGCCGCTGAAATCATCAAAGCATTAGGAATGCTACCAATTGAGCTCACCCTTACTACCAATGGCACCCGAATCCAGGAAATGCTGCCCGTTCTCCTATCTGCCGGTATTAAGCATATTAATATTAGCCTCGATACCTTACAAGCTGAGAAGTTTATGATGATTACCCGTCGGGATGCCTTTCATCAGGTCAAAAGCAATATAGAATTATTGCTTAGCCAGCAAATGAAAGTAAAGGTGAATGTAGTGCTCATGAAAGGTTTAAATGACAATGAAATTCTTGATTTTATTGCCTGGACCAAGGAAATTCCTGTTCAGGTTAGGTTTATAGAATTCATGCCTTTTGCCGGAAATCACTGGACAAGTAATAAAGTTTGCTCACTTCAGGAAATTCTTGACATTATAAGCCCTCATCACACGATTCAACCTATTACAGCAAGTTTGCATGACACTGCAAAACATTACAGCATACCAGGCCATAAAGGTTCCTTTGCAATCATAAGTACCATGACCGCCCCTTTTTGCAGTAGCTGCAACCGAATGCGCTTAACGGCTGATGGTAAGTTAAAAAATTGTTTGTTCTCCAGAACAGAGACGGATCTCTTAACAGCTTTAAGAGCTGGCGAAGATGTTTTATCTTTAATCAAAGCCTCTATTCAGGCGAAAGAAAAAGAACTCGGCGGACAGCTGAATAAGAATTTCGAACATCTTAATGCCGAAACCATCATCAATAGAAGTATGATCAGTATCGGTGGATAATTAAAAATCAATATGATCAGCGTATCTGAAGCCAAAAATTTAATTGACCAAAATATTAAAACGCTTAGCCCAACTAAATTTCCTATTCAGGAATGTTGCGGCCATATATTAGCAGAAGATGTATTCGCGCTTTGCGACATTCCTGCGTTTCAGCAATCTTCGATGGACGGTTATGCGATACGCTTTGAAGATCGCCTGAATCCACTAACGCTTATTGGAGAAATGGCCGCTGGTACAACAATGAGATTAAAAATCGGCAAAGGCCAAACTACCAGAATATTTACCGGAGCAGCACTCCCTGAAGGTGCAGACACTGTAGTGATGCAAGAAAAAGTAACGCTACAGGACGGAGATATAAACATACTAGATACTCAACTGATACCAGGGGCTCATGTTAGAGCGATCGGCGCCGAAATAAAAGCATCAGCTTTAGCCATAAAGCATGGACATCTCTTAAATGCTGCGGCCATTGGCTTTCTGGCGGGGATAGGCATCAGCGAAGTTGTTGTTTATCCGATGCCTGAAGTTTCTATTATTATTACAGGAAAAGAATTTTGTCCGCCTGGCAAAACACTTGAATTCGGGCAGGTCTATGAATCCAATTCCTATACTTTAAAAGCCGCTTTAACACAGGCAGGGATTTTCAATATTAAAATTCTGTATGCAGCCGATGATTTAAAGATTTTGCAGGAAACCCTGGTTATCGCATTGCAGCAAAGTGACGCTGTTCTATTAACTGGAGGCGTAAGTGTTGGAGATTACGATTACGTAGCTTTGGCGGCAGCGCAATCTGGAGTCAGAAAGATTTTTCATAAAGTCAAACAGAAACCAGGAAAGCCGCTGTATTTTGGCCTGCATACTTCAACACCAATCTTTGGACTACCAGGTAATCCCTCTTCGGTATTGAGTTGTTTCTACAATTATGTGCTTCCAGCACTATCTAAAATGGCAAACAAAGACTACCCATTAAAGAAAACAGAAGCAACACTAACAGAGGCTTATCAAAAACCTTCCGGTCTGACTCATTTCCTAAAAGGTTTTTATCAGGATGGGATGGTAAAACCGCTATATGCTCAGGAATCTTTTCGCCTTAGTTCTTTTGCCCAGGCAAACTGTATGATTTGTTTAAATGAGCATCAAGAAAACTTCAAAGAGAATGAAATTGTAGTTATTTTATTACTTCCGGAATAGGCAATTATGCAGATAGAACTTTTATTATTTTTTGGCCTGTTATTTATGGTTGCCTTTCTCTATGCCGCTGTAGGCCATGGCGGTGCAAGTGGTTATTTAGCACTAATGGCCATTTTTGCCATCTCTCCAATGGTCATGAAACCAACGGCTTTATTACTCAACCTATTTGTCTCTTCTGTTTCTTTTATTCAGTTTTACAGGGCAGGACATTTTAAATGGAAATTTTTCTGGCCCTTTGCCCTCACCTCTATTCCGCTTTCTTTTATTGGAGGAACTATGGTGATGGATAACGTTGTTTATAAAAAAATTCTTGGCGCCTTGTTACTTTTTCCCATCATCCGCTTTTTCTTTTTCAGGAATACAGATCCAAAAGAATTAAAAGAGCCGAACTTAATGCTTTCTCTTCTCATTGGAGGAATCATAGGCTTACTCTCCGGAATGATTGGCATTGGCGGGGGCATCATTTTATCCCCTATACTTGTACTTTTAAAATGGACCGATCAGAAACAAACAGCGGCTATTAGTGCCGCATTTATCTTTGTCAATTCTGTAGCAGGTTTAGGTGGACAATTGATCAAGGGCATTACTTTTAACAGTGATATGATTGCTTATGTAATGGTGGCTTTTACTGGTGGAATTCTGGGTGCTTATTTTGGCGCATTAAAATTTCCACAAAATATATTAAAAAATGTATTGGCAACTGTCCTTGCACTAGCAGCATATAAATTACTTTTTACCCATGCATAATATGAAATATTCCATCTTAATATTACTTTTCCTGAGCCTTACGGTAAAAGCACAGGAGCATTTGCAATTTACCATAGCCGGCAAAGTTACCCAACCGTTTAACGTCACTTTAGCCTCTCTGAAAAGCTATAAATCTGTCCATTTGGACAGCATGGTGATTTATAGTCATCTGCAACAACGCAAAGGCAGTCTCAAAAACATCAATGGTGTACTGCTGAAAGACCTCCTTTCTAAAGTCAAAATTATATCTGAATCCCCTAAAAAACTCAGCGAATACTATATCGTCTGTACAGCTATGGACAATTATAAAGTGGTCTATTCCTGGAATGAAATATTCAATTCGGAAACAGGAAACCATATTTTAGTATTATCTTCCTTTGAGACTAATTCTGCAAAAACGGAGAAAGGCGATATTGCGTTAATTACAACGAGTGATATAGCTACCGGAAGGAGGTTTGTGAAAGGGTTAATTAAAATCGATATTCTTCAGGTCAATGAGTAACATAGAAATCAGATTAATCACGTTCGGAAATATAGCCGAATTTATACCAGCTAAAAAAATAACTTTTGATGGTATTCAAGATACCGATGGGCTAAAATTACACCTTGAAACCAACTACCCGCAATTGAAAACGATGAAGTACAAAATGGCCATGGATCGACAAATGGTACAATCTAATTTGCTGCTTACGCATAAGGCGACTGTTGCAATTATGCCTCCATTTTCAGGCGGATAACAATATTAAAGCAGAAAAACCCAAACAATTGGAGAATACTTATTTGGAAGATACAAATCATCAAAAAAAATACAGCGTTTGAAAGGCGGAATTCTCCGCTGGAAAAACTTCTTTAGCACTGACCTCGGATGGAAAAAGGAATCAAAAACATATTTATAAATGGTGCTATAACGCCGGCTTTCATTGCAGATAGCATTACAAAACATAGTACAAAGACCGAAATTGGTGGGCATAGCCTTTTTTTAGGTCAGGTAAGAAAAGATGAGATAGCAGGAAAATGGGTTTTAGCAATTGAATATACTGCATATGAAGAGGTGGCTTTGATACAAATGCAAAAAATAAGAGAAGAGATTTTCATAAAATATCCACTGATTTGTCTGCATGTTTACCAATCCCTGGGAAGGATAGAAACCGGAGAAATCTGCCTCTTTGTCTTTACCTCATCTGCTCATAGAAAACCCGCAATTGAGGCTTGCGAAGAAATCGTGGAACGCCTGAAAGCAGAATTACCGATTTGGGGAAAAGAATTTTTTGAAGACGGTACTCACCAATGGAAAGAAAATAAATAATATGGTTAATATCACAAGTAAATCCAACACCTTGCGCATCGCGATTGCTACGGCAACAGTACGCGTATCAAACTTAGAGACCATTGAAGCCATGCAACAGCGAAAAGTACCCAAAGGTGATGTATTTGAATTTGCGAGGGCAGCAGGTTTACTAGGCGTAAAAAAAACCAGTGATGTAATTCCGGATTGCCACCCCCTGCCCATAGAGTTCTGTTCTATCACTTACCAGATTGAAGGTTTATCTATTATTATTATGGTAGAAGTACATACAATTTACAAAACCGGCGTAGAAGTAGAAGCCATGCATGGCGCCTCAGTTACAGCATTAACTATTTATGATATGCTCAAGCCAATAGATAAAGCAGTTGAAATTGAATCTATCAGGCTTCTCAAAAAATCAGGTGGTAAAACAACATTACAGAAAGATGAAATCATCTTTAAGGCCGCAGTTGTTGTCTGTTCAGATTCTATATCCGAAGGAGAAACAACAGATCGATCAGGTAAAGCAATTGTTACCAGACTAGAAGATTTTGGTATTGAAACCACTAATTATGAGGTCATTCCAGATGATTTCGATCTCATTCAGAAAAGAACAAAGTTGCTGGCGAGCAAAGTACAACTACTGATTTTTACCGGAGGAACAGGTTTATCTCCAAGAGATGTTACCCCCGATGCGGTACTGCCCTTGCTTGAAAAACAAATTGACGGAATCATGGAAACAGCCAGACGTTATGGGCAGGAACGTATGCCCTATGCCATGCTCTCCAGAGGATTAGCCGGTACAATCGGGAAGACGCTTGTTTTAACTTTACCAGGTTCAGAAAAAGGGGCTATAGAAACTATAGATGCTATTTTTCCAGCGGTACTGCACCTGTTCAAAGTAATGGAAGGTAAAAGACATTAAAGAAATAAGGCAGGCACCAAGCGGCTCTCCTGCCCATATTTTCTCGATTATTGTTTAGGTTTTGACATTTTATCTTTCGACATTTTGTTTTTTTCCATTTTTGATTTTTTCATAGTGTCAGTTTTCATCTTAGACATCTTACCACTTGACATCTTACCTTTCTCCATCTTCGAAGATTTCATTTTGGCTGGCTCCTGTTGAGCAGCAGCCGGAGTCGCAAAAACTGGTAGAGAAAGACCAATAGCAACCAATGTGGCAAGGAACAGCTTGCCTGCTGATTTTAACATGTGATTTTTCATATTTCTATTTTTTGTTATGTGCTCTAGTGGAGACCCAACAACAGGTCTTATATTTTTTAATTTAAAAACAACCCGCATAACTAATTGATAAACAAAGGAGATAGCACTATAGTTTTAAATAAATTATAATTATCTTGTATAAGAAAAAACACTAGAAATCAATCAATTAAAATTTTTGGATGTAAGGAATCCCTTTTTAATACGACTAATCCAAAAAAGGCTATGAAGATCAAAAGAATACTATTACCAGTTATTGTAATAGGTGCAATAGTACTGGGATTGAAAGCGGAAGTAAAACAAATTAAAAAACAACCAAATTCAAGACAAACCGGCGGATTTGCCGTGGTAGAGTTATTTACTTCTGAGGGATGCTCCAGCTGTCCACCAGCTGATGCTTTAATTGCGAAAATAGAAAAAGAACAGGCAGATCAGCCAATATATATACTTGCTTATCACGTTGATTATTGGGATAAACTAGGTTGGAGAGATCCCTTTAGCAATCCGAAATTTTCAGCACGCCAGCGTCAGTATGCTAATTGGCTGAACTTAAGCACAATTTACACTCCACAAATAGTGGTGAATGGAAGTCATGAATTTACAGGTTCAGAAGAGAATACCTTACGAAAAAGTATACAGACAGCCAGATCCAAATCAATTAAAAATAAACTGGAACTTTCTCTGATCAAGTCTTCCAGCGCAGAACTGAACCTGAAGTACTCCACAAGTAAAAATACAGAAAACAACATTTTGTTCATTGCCCTGGTGAATCCGAACGCAAGTAGCCTTGTGTTAAAAGGGGAAAATAAAGGACGGATGCTAAATCATGTACAAATCGTTACTGAAATAGAAAACATCAATTTGGATGGGAGAACTAATGGCACAGTCCATATAAACTTTCCTAAAACTTCTGATCGAAGTAAAGCTACGCTGATCGCATTTTTACAAAACAATAAAACCGGGGAGATTACAGCAGTATCCAGAATCAACAATTTAACATCAGCCATTTAAATAAGAATACAGACCAGAATATTTTCTATTAATTATCCTATTACGTGCTAATTATGAAAGTAATAAAAGAAAAGCATACCTTTTTGATGCGATGGACACACTGGGTGAATTTCCCTATATTAATGATTATGATCTGGAGCGGATTATTAATCTATTGGGCAAATGATGCTTATGGGATTTCCATCTTCGGCTTTACCCTGATCAAATTCTTTCCAGAATGGTTTTATAATTATTTCCATATCCCTCAACGGCTTGCCGAAGGCATGGCATTTCATTTCTTATTCATGTGGTTCTTTTTCATTAATGGGTTACTCTACTTCCTGTATACGATTTTCTCTGGCACCTGGCGCGAATTGCTCCCCAACAAACATTCCTTTAAAGAGGCATGGCAGGTACTGCTTCATGATCTTCATATCAAAAAGATGCTTCCTCCACAAAAGAAATACAATGCCGCACAGCGAATTGCCTATTCAGCGATTATATTAATGGGATTCGGATCGGTATTTACAGGCCTTGCCATTTATAAACCGGTTCAATTTTATTGGATGACCTGGTTATGTGGCGGGTATCATTTAGCCCGCATTTTACATTTCACACTTACAGTCGGTTATGTACTCTTTTTTATGATTCATATTGTTCAGGTAATCATTGCCGGCTGGAATAATTTTCGTTCAGTCATTTCCGGATTTGAAGTGATTGAAGAACCTGCTCAAAATCCCCCAGACCAGAAATAATAATCCTTAAAAAGAATGAAGAAAGTGACAAAAGCACCACATCAAAAGAAACCACCGTTAAGCACAGCGCAAAAAATAAAGCGCAGAAATTTCATTTCTTTTAGTGCTTTCTTTGCACTGAGTGCCGGGGCAGTCACGGGATGGAAATGGCTGCTTGATGCACCAGAAGAAACCCCGGGTATTACAGCAGGAGCCCGTGCGCCCTTACGCAGAGCATTAAATAAAACAGAGTTGTTCTTTCGAAATTTTTTTGGTAATAACCATTTGGTAAAAACCTATCCAAAATCCAGAGCTGCAAGCCAGGTTAGAGTTAATAGTCTGATTGGTATCGAAGACGATCCAAACTTTGATCCCAAAAATTGGGTACTTTATGTGAAAAGAAAAAATCAATCACCGTTAAAGATTAGCCTCGAAGAGATCAAATCCCTACCTAAGACAGAGATCATTTACGATTTCAAGTGTGTAGAAGGCTGGGATCAGATACAACATTGGGCTGGGGTAAAACTAAGTGATTTATTGCTGCATTATAAATTGGATGAGCAGACCAAAAATCAATATATGGGATTGGAAACCCCAAATGGAGAATATTATGTAGGATTGGAAATGGAAAGCGTGCTGCATCCTCAAACTTTACTCGCTTATGAGATGAACGACAAGCCACTCACATTAGCGCATGGAGCTCCACTCCGATTGATTGTTCCAGTAAAATACGGAATTAAAAATCTCAAGAGAATAGGAACTATGACTTTCAGTAACAGCAGACCCAGGGATTATTGGGCAGAACAGGGATATGATTATTATTCTGGACTATAATCCACAAATGCTTAACCTCTTTTAAATTCTGGCTTCAGGTAAGCTGCCCTGTTCTCTCTTAACTTCATCACTTTTGGTAAGGATACATTTTCTATATACGGCTCATCAGGGTGTAACCTGTAGTAATTCTGATGGTATTTTTCTGCAGGATATATCACTTTAAAAGGAACCACAAGAGTAACGATGGGCCGTGCATAATGATGGGTGGCATTCACCTTAGCAATTACCTCTTTTATTATCTTTTGCTCCTCTGGAGTTCTATAAAAAGCTACAGAACGGTAATCCTTGCCCTGATCGGGTCCTTGCCGATTTAAAGTGGTTGGGTCATGCGCATATAAAAATGATTCTACCAGATCTGCATAGCTGACCACTTTAGGGTCATAATAAACTTCTACAGACTCGGCATGCCCGGTATTGTCAGCACAAACTTGTGCATAACTGGGTCTCTTAGTATTTCCACCAGAGTAACCTGCAATAACCTGATCAACTCCTTTTAATTCGCTCAATCCTTCTGAAAGACTCCAGAAGCAACCTCCCGCAAAGGTAGCCACCTGCTCATTTGGTTTTGCTACAGGCAATGTAGCATATACCTGATCTTGATTGCTACTTTGCCCTTTGACACAAGCGCTCAATAATATAAGCCCAAGCATCCATAATTTATGTATATTCATGATACTTCAATTTTATTTATCCGGAACAAACTTAAAGGCGTAAGAGTTCATACAGTACCTTTTTCCAGTAGGCGCTGGGCCGTCATCAAAAACATGTCCCAGGTGCAGCCCTGTACTCGCTTCAACAACCTCATCTCTAACCATACCATCAGAGGCATCTCTAACAATTTTAATGTTCTTCTCATCAATCGGCTGAAAGAAACTTGGCCAGCCGGTACCTGATTCAAACTTGGTGTCTGAGCTAAACAATGGCTTACCTGTGGCCGCACTGACATAAACTCCCTTTTTATGATTATCCCAATAAGGATTTTTATAGGGAGTTTCAGTTCCGCGGTTTACCATGATTTCATAGGCCTGAGCAGATAATATCTTCTTCCAATAGTCAGCAGGTTTAGCTTCAGGATACAATGTGGTGTTTTCGAAAGGACTATTCGCTCCTTTTTTTTTCTGCGATGATGCGTTTTGGCTGCAAGCATTGAATGCAAGCACCAAAAATGGGATCATCAAAAAATTTAGTTTTCTCATACTGTTATAGTCGGGATTTAAAGCCATTCCTTACAAACAATAATATCTAACAAGCTAATAAAGAATGTACTTATACAAGTTACGAGAAAAAAAAACAAACAGATTTTTTACCGGGCGCTATGGAAACACAAGATGTAAACAGCGTGGGTTTCACTACTGGCTACCAATATAAAAAAATGTTACTTGACCACAGTGGCTTCGAGTTCCACTTTCAATGTTTCAGTTAGGCGAGTAACCTGTATTAATGAAGTGGCCTGTTTGACGTTGTTTTTGGCCAGCCAGCTCTGAAGAATGCTAAAATGCGGCCAAAGCTCATCTACAGAAGTTGTATATATATTAAGACGAACGATACCGTCAAACGTATACCCCGCGTGAGTGATCACTTTTTCCAAGTTTTGGATTGCCTGAATGAGTTGTGATTTCATATCGGCATCACTTGGAACACCCTGGTCATCCATTGCTGCCTGGCCAGAAACGTACAGGGTACTTTGAACATTTTTGACTTCAACAGCTTGCACGTAGCTTTTGTCGTCCTGCCATTTCCAGGGACTGAAGACTTTCTTTTCCATTTTTTTATTTTTTGAGGTTTGTGCCACAATTGGCAATACACTAATTAAAAGCAGGGCTAAAATTTTAATTGCTTTTTTCATTTCTTCAATTATTTATCTCACAAAGATGAGTATAACAATCAAATAGAGACGTTGACATACATCAATATTTTCATGTGATGGAAGTCACAGTCTTAATAAGTACGACTGACGTTTCCCCGGGAAATAGCCATATATGCCTGTCTTCTATACACCTTAAAGACAGGATTGCATTGTCTGGGTATAAAAGCCATTTGCTCTTGCCTCACCAATAATAAAAATGGGAAAAGGAGGTGAGGTGTAAGAAATATTGCTATTCCTTTAAAATTTTTAAAAACTGAACAGTTTCATAAATTACTGAATTTATCCCTTTTTTAAAACGGCTAATAGCGATAAAAGTATTCCAAAAGGTAATAAACTCTCTATTTTCTCCATTTGTTTGCAAACAACTATTTATCAACTTAAAAATATACTTTATTGTGATTTTTAACAAAAAAAAATGCATATCAATGTTAATATAGCATAACTACTGGAAAATACGCAATCACTTATGCCAACTGATTGTCAATAACTTAGAGCCATAAAATAATTACTAACTCTTATAAAATTATTGACATGAAAAATCTACTCAAAATTAGCCTGATAGCTACCATCGTTTTTACTAGTGTAAATACCTATGCAAATAATGATGACCTTTCATTGAAAGTTAACAGTGTAGAAAGAAAAACCATTCGTCTTTCTATAAATCAGACGCAGGATATGAAAGTAACATTCTATGGCCTGAATAATGAAGTCTTATACGAGAAAAAAGGTCATGAATTAGGCGGATCCAGCAAAACTTATGACTTAACTGATTTTCCTGATGGAAATTATATCATGAAATTAGAAACGGGTTTAAAATGGGTTGAATATCAAATCAACATTGAAAATAATAAAGCCTCACTTTCTACACCCTCAAATAAAGAAGCCTTTAAACCGGTTTTGACAAATAAAGATGGAGTGGTAACCCTTAATTTGGATAATGTAAATAAGGCTCCAGTTGAAATTAGAATTTTCGATGAATTCAACAATCAACTTTACACAAATATTTATAACGATTCAGCAAAATTGATTAAGAAATTTAATGTTGGCAAAAGCCTTTCTAGTAAATTAACTTTTGTTATAACATCTAAAGATCAAGCGTTTAACAGCACCATAGATGTTAGATAAATCTAATAATTTTTCTATCAGGCCTGTTTGATTGTACTTTTGAATTATCTAATAAATGACTTTGTTAGATAATTCAAACATACGACGACACTATTCACTATTTCAGCAGCTTTGCGTTTTGCGCACCATTAACTAGTATGTAAGCTATTTTAGGCGCAATACGGTTTATCAGGTACACCAACTTTGTGTCACCAACCCGTATGGTAAACTTATTCTTTTTAATGCCCAAAATGAGCGCATTTATCAATTTTTCAGGAGCGATTGCTTTTGTTTCCAAAGCTTCTGTCATACTTGTTGCCACTACTGGAGGCAATAGTTCAAATACTTTAACCTTGCTGTTCAATATAGTCAAATGATCTCTCAGCGACACCGTGTAAAAACGAATTGCCGCTTTACTGGCTGAATAGGTTGGAGCAAGATTAAATGGAACATAGCTCAATACCGATGATGTATTAATAACCGCACTTTCATTTCTTGACTTCAACATTTCCATAAAAAGGTTAGTCAAGCGAATGACGCCGAGATAATTAATGTTGATTTCATTTTCTGCTGACTCAAAATGTTTGGCATCGGCTATACCTAAATTTGCTGGACTACTCATTACACCCGCATTATTGTATAAAATATCAATTCCGCCAAGTTCTTTAATCTTGTCAAAAAGTGACTGCGCATCATTGGCATTAGCTACATCGCTCTTTATTGCAATTATAGCAGGATATGTTTTTTTTGCCGCATCTAATCTAGCTTGATTTCTCCCGGTGATAATTACCTTTGCTCCATTGGCCAAAAATTGTTTTGTTGCTTCCAATCCGATGCCAGCTGCACCGCCTGTAATCAATATCGTTTTTCCTTTTATTTCCATGATTTCTATTTTTTACACCCTTCTACCATTTTATGCGCTTCAGCAGCTTTAGACAGGTAAATTAAAGCTGATTTTTTCCAACACCATCAAAAAGTAAATTAGCATCTATTGTATTCTAAAGTTTTATAATTAAATTTGCTTGCGGATTGCAAGTACAAATATATATAATTACTTTTAATTTGCAAGTGGTTTTGATTAATTTTAAAATAAAATGAAAAATAAAGCAAATAGGTCTGGATGTCCTGTAAGCAGTATGTTGGATATATTTGGAGATAAGTGGTCTTTATTAATTATCAGGGATATGATATTTTCTGGTAAAAGCACTTATGGAGATTTTCTAAAATCAGACGAAAAAATTGCTACTAATATATTAGCTTCAAGGTTACTGGCCCTGGAAGAAAATGAAGTCATCAAAAAACTAGAGCATCCAGATAGTAAGGCAAAAGTGTTGTATGTGCTAACAGAGAAGGGAATCGACTTACTTCCTATTCTACTTGAAATACAGTTTTGGTCAGATAAACATCTTTCTGTTTCTACTGAAATACGTGCACTTTTAAAAGATGCGAAGAAAAATAGAGAAAAATTTATAAAAATAATGACAAGAGATTTAAAAGCGAGAATGGATATTTCACAAGTTACAACAGATATAATGTAAGGCTTGATATTTTGTATGTATAGCTAATGATTTTTAAACAAGCTGGCTATGCGCTGCATAAAGCCCAGGTGGTGCGGTTGCTAATGTTTTTTGTACGGTCATAATTTCGTCCTTTATTTTCTGGCGGCTATATTCTCTGATCATTGCATATGCGCTTTGCTGACGCAAAACATGATTTGCCAGATCTTTGTTTAATAGCATGTTGGCCTCAAACAAATGAGCTTCTTCAGGGGCAATGTAGCCTGAAATATAATCGTCTATCACTTTGACCTTATTCAATGAAGTCCGCATAGTGTAATGATTTTTGTTTAACAGTTTCCCTAACTTTCTCGAGACATTTATATTTTGCTACTGTTGCAGAATGTGTGCTCGAATAACCAAACAGGGTAACGACGTGGTCTGCCGGCAAATGATCATAATAATAAGCTTTTAGCAATTCCATGCATTTTTACCGGTAGTTCCAAGGTAATGCAATATTTTGGCGGTGGCGGGTTTTCCCACATGTATAGCCTCTATATCGAAATCATTCAGAGACTGGGTCTTACTACAAGCTTTATAACGCTGCAACCATAGGTTTTTTGCAATACCAAACAAATAGGCATTATCGTTTACAACAATATCCGGCTGTATAGCCGTAAATTTCTCATAATATATGACTAGCGCATCCTGAAAAATGTCCTGCGCTTCCTCAAGGCTACCACCATTTCGTGCGATGTAACGTGCAATTTTTGGGAAAGCTTTTTTATACAGCATCATAAAAAAAGATTCACGCAATTCAACCGTTGCTAACCTGTTCTCGCTCATTTCTATTATCGGTGTTTACTATATATTGGAGTTAAAGTCCCAAAGGGTATAATATTGTTCATTTAGTCTTATCTGGAACATAAGCATAGCATTTTGTCAGCAGAGTTTAAATTGAAACAAGCATTTTAGCTTAATTCAATATCCATGTGCTGCAACAAGTCGTCATTGATTACATATATATGTTTTACCTTGGCATCAAAAAGTATTTTCCCATCCAGATCTTTAACCAGTTGATAAACTTTAACTTCAAGCTTACCGTCGGGGCGTTCGGTAAACGCGACAGGTTCTACTATCGGATTGATCTCACTCCATTGTCGTGTCCAGTATTCTTTAACCGCCTCATGTCCAATAACGTACCCACCTTCAAAGGCCTTAGGCCAATGAATGTCGGAATGCATTACAGACTGTACGGCATCTATATTTCTATTATTAAAAGCTGCGTATGCTTTTTTAATTAAAGTTTGATTATTAAGCATTTGTGATTCATTCATAATATTTTGGATAAAATTAATTTTTTAAGTGCCCCCCCCTACCTATCTAAAATAGTAAACACCATCATTTTAATTAGTGGGGCATCAGTGATTATTATCAGGTGTAAAGCAGGTACAAAATATCACCCGTAAAACTGAAAATAAAATAATTAATATTTATTAACTCAAATTTTTGTCTTTCCATTTTTATTAAAAGCAGTGTTCAATTTGTAAAGTTGAAGTCCTGATTTTATGGAGCGTAACAAACTGATACTTTTATTCTAGCTCAAAATCACTTATATTTAATTCCAGATAGCCCTGCTTGAAAATTAATTCAGGTTTCTAAAGAAATAACTTTAAAAGCAGTCAAATTGAGACCTTCAAAAGAACGAATTTCAAAATGAAAAACAATAAAACGCTTATAGTACTTACAATTGTTTCATCAATAATTTTATTCATATTGACAATGACACAATTTTGGAAATTATTTGGGTTGCTCTTGCCGGAAATTGAAAACCTGAAATATAACTCGACATCACTTACTGGTCAATTCAGAACTACACTGTTTTTTTCAGCGGTAATTGGACTTGCACCAATTTTACTTTATTTGACTTGGTTACTTGCATCTGTAAGGACAACAAAGAACAGAATTGTCAGCATTTTTATTGTCTTTACATTTATGATAATTTCAACTATATGGAGACAACAAACAATTAAATCTGCATTTACTGAAATACCCGATTTAAAAACACAGTCAGAAGAAACAGTTTATAGCACCGTTTCAATAGAAAATTTGAATTTTGAATATTATTTACTTGGAGGATTGATTTTAGGTTGCATGGTCAGTTATCTTATCACAAAGAACCAATCAATTCCAAGGAACAATTAAGAAGTTAAACCAATTGAGTCTGGAAATGAGCCACAACTTTATAATATTGTCTATCTAAATCAGAAGTTTACTGAAGTTTCCTGGTGTAACCCCTGTGTAATACAGAAAACTATGGTGAAAATGGCTTTGATCGTCAAATCCAGCCTCCAGTGCTGCTTCAACAATTGGATATCCATTATTGATCATATTTTTTGCTTTTTCAATTCGGAGGATAGTTAGATAAGTATTAGAAGTTACTCCTATGTGCTGTTTAAACTGTCTGATCAGTTGATATTTATTTATCCCATGGATGCTTGATACATTTTCCAGATGAAGCTTTTGATTTAGCTGCTCCGACAAATACCTTTTTACAGCTATAATTTTCTCCGGAATGACAGACATATCACGATCAATATTTTGATTAGTTTTGCTAAACAATTGCCAAACGAAGTCCGCTAAAAATACCTCGTCGGGCAATAATCTATTTGCATGAAGACGGATATATTGCTTAAATAAAGTATCATCTTTAATGACGACAGGAAAATCACTTGTCCTTTCTATTCCGATATTTCTTAGCAAGTGATTCATCAGGTCATTACTGAGTAAAGACTTTTAAAACTCCAGATCAGCTACAGGATAGTAGGAATGCACCATATGAGGCTTAATCAGAAAGATAGAATGGGGTTCAACAAAACAGCTTTCACCCTGAAAATCAAATTTCTGAATTCCATTGACAGCTACTCCAATTGTATATTGTTCATGAAAATGAACAGGAAAACTATGCGTAAAATTATCAGCGCTTGTAAAAGTGATATTATCTACTCTAATTGTTTGTGAACCATTGACACTTAATTGTTTTACAGTAAAAACACAATAGTCATCACTTGCATCACCTTTCTATTTGTGGAGTAGGTTCACGAACTAAAAGTTTTTTCAAACGTTCATCAAGTTTAATATATACTGGACTATCCGTGCCCCTTACCATTTTTAAAAATTGGATTTGTCCTCTTATCACATTTGCCATATCTACATTATCCTTAGCCTGACTTTTGTTCTTCTTATATTTCTTTCTAAAAAATTCGCTTGCTCTTTCATAACCATACCGTTCCCAATAATAAAGATCAATTTTCAATCCATCAACGAATTTTTTCGAAACATTTGGATGTTTATTTACAACCAGGCCGGTAACAAGTTGCTTGAAACTATCTCTTTGTAATCGGACTTTTTGTTCGTTAACTATAAATCCCTGGTCCTGAATAATCCGTCGGATCTCTTTTAAAAAAGATGATTCATTTTGATAAACATGATGAAGAGATGAGAATGTAATATCATCTGCATATCTAGAGTATTTTAACCCAAAACGCCTGGCGGTAGCAGACAAAAGGAAATCCAATTTCTGACAAACTATATTAGTCAGAATTGGGGATGTTGGTGCACCTTGTGGTAATACATTTCTGAAAACTTCTTTCTCAATACTGTTGCTGTCTAACCGTTTAACTTGAAGTCTGGTACAAGTTAATGCGGCGATTATATTAACAACTTCGAGGAAAGTCTTTTCATCTTGTTTTTTCAGCTCATTTTCAGTTGAAAGCTCAAAGGGCTTAAGTTGAAGGCATTTCCATACACGGGCCTGATCTATGCTGTGAAAGAAATCCTTTAAATCAATATTATAGATATAATAATTTCCTGAATGAAAAGCCGCATTGTCAACAATTGACTTACCTGCTACGAAACCAGTTGCAAATTTAGTTGGTTTAAATATGCATCCAAGAATTAAATTTAAACATTTCTGTATAATCATCAACCCTCTCACTGGAGCATGTATTGTCCTTAAATTTTTATTTTTCTTAGGTACCTGAAACATTAAATACCGCTTAGCCCCTAGTTTTGGATTGGAATAATAAGTTAATTGCCGGAGATCAAAAAATACAGTTTTTTCACCATAAAGAATTTTTTTAGCATAGTTAAGTAGATTTACGAAATCTTCACGTTCTCGTAAATTATGGAACGCCTTAACGATATAGTCTTTTTGATCCTTCTGTAACTTCATTTGAAATAAATAAGAAGGCCCGTTGATATTATTCTTTGTATATGTAAGTATACTATAGGTTATCAAAATTTCATATCTCCAAGGGCAAAGATAATTTGCAATGACCGTGGCAAACATTTAGCGTCAGGACAGTTAAGCCATGCGCCACCAATTGATCTGAAGCAGTACACTCCCAACTGGCAAATTCAATATCTTCAACGGACCTTCAAAAAACTAAACAAAGATATATAATTTCTATTTAGTAGAACAATATAGTAATTAAATTCATCACAAAAAAAGCTCCCATTGGTACTAATCCGATGGCAGTTTTTTGTGTGATTTTTTATTTATACTTTTGAGCTAGTACTTCAATCTCTTTCAAAGCATCAGCAATTCCATTTCTCTGTTCTGTCAGCATATTCAGGTGATCCAAATGAAGCTTATTGTCTTTGATTGCATTATCATATCTTGCAAGGGCAGCATTTTCTCCTGTAACAACAGCACCAAGTAACGCAGTCTCGCTCTTACCAGTTAAAGTCTCTTTAATATCGATCCAGGTACGGTGTATGGCACCAAGTATACCGCCATCATCATTATCAGAATCTCCACCATGCTTTGCAATATGAGCTTTAAGAGCAGTTTCATAAACTTTACGTTCTGCTGCGTATTTTAAAAATATGGCCTTCAATTCGAGGTTGTCAGTAGCTTCAGAAGCAGAAAGATAACCTTCTTTACCATCGTTAATTATGTGAATTAAACCTTTAAGGTCTGAAATAATCTCTTTATTATTTTCCATAGTTATTTTTTTATAACACTATAACCTAAAAATGCCTGCATAAGTTTCAACTCTTTTCGATTGAACTTTTCAATACAATAAACCTGGACTTTTCAAGACAACATTGCTTTTTTTTTAAGTCAGCTCTGTATCGTAAATAATATAAGGAGTCTTCTGGCTGGGTATGGCATCAAATCCCTCTCCAGGTTTTCTGTGAAGATGGATTTAATGCCATTATTTGCTGTTTAGCCTTTCCAGTGCGCCATATCATAAGTATAATGGAGATGGTCTTTAAAACTGCTATCATTCAGATCTGGTACTTTTACCACAGCAGTAACCCCAACATAAAGCCTTTTACCGTCTGGTGTTGGCCACAATCCATGAGGCAAAGCCCCTACGTTGATGGTGTCTGTTTGCCTGAAACCGTCTGCCACATCAAATATTCTGATCTTATTTTCTCCGCCAACGGTAACGAGCATTGAAAGCTTGCCCTTGATATTACTGAAGGTAACATGATTGGTTGTTGCACCAGTGGAAATTACTTTTGCAATGGACATGTCAGCTGTGCTGATTACGGTAACTTTCCCTACATCTTTGTGTGTCAAGGCTACCCACTCCCCTTTTGGACTGGTGAAGATATTCGGTGAAAAAGGACTCACTACCTGAATCTTTTTAACAGTTTGTTAGGTCGCAGTATTGTTTACTATCTATCGGGTGTAAACGTTGATTCATGGGGTGAGCGGCCAAGATAAATCGTTTTTAGCACCTTATCATCTTCAGTTGAAATGAGGGTAACCGAGTTTGAACCAATAGCTACTGCGGCGAGCATTTTTTTGCGGCAGAGTAACGTAATCCATGTACCAAAGCCTGTCCATTGTACAAAGGACTGAACATAGATTGTCCCATTGCCATTCCGGCTAAAGCTACCATGAAAATGATCAGCGAAAATTGCCTAAGGGTTTTTATTTTTTCCATTTTCTTAGTTCAAAGTTAAATTACAAATTCAATTGCTCCAGTCATTAATGGTTGAATTGGGCCAATTAGGTATTAAAACTGGCGAAATAAATACTTACAGATCAATGATATAAGCGGTAAATATTCAAAAAGCATGTTGACATTTGCATTGAACAGAAAAAGAGCATATAGTAGAGCGAGAATTGCAGGAATTTAGCTATATTGAATATTCTAAGACAAAAAGATCCTCTCCTCTCTTTTTAAGAAATCAGGCAATTCATCCAGTAAGAATAACCAAACTCCATGTTTTACAAACTGCTTAGCCATTTTAGCCCTGTAGCTAATTTTCGTGAAGACCTCCAGATTAAAATACCAGACCTTGTTTGTTTAATAACAGCTATTGCTACAATTTTATTTTCATTTGCAGGTCGCGATTCTATACAGTATTGTATTTATATGATTGTCTTATCAATCATATTTTTAACAGGAATAATACTTAATTATCTTGAAAAATATAAGTTTGCAGCTCATTTTATAGCAATTTTAACAACTATATGGATAACTACTGCTGCTGTCATGTTTGGTGGTGGTGTAGGAATACAGCATTATATGGTAATTATTTTAATGTGCTTTTGCATTTATTTACCGCGGGGATCTTACCGCATGTTCAGTATAGTTTTCATTCTTGTTTTAATTGTTGGTATCAGAGTTTATCAAAAAAATTATGCTGGAATGTATGTACCAGCTGATGCTGAGTATATATATGGCATCAATGTATTTTTACCGTATTTGATAGTTGCTTTAATCTGTATGAATTTGGTTAAACAGGCACTAACCTACCAGGCTGTAATCGAAAGACAAAAAGAGGTGTTATTGGATGCCGTGAAATTCAATGACAAAATTTTTTCTATTATTGGCCATGATATGCGGGCCCCTTTTATCAGTACCCAAAATATGATTAGTTTATTGGAGGACGATGCTTTAAATGCAAATGAAAAAGCCGAATTTTTCGGACAATTAAAGTCAAGTATTAATGCTTCATTACAAACATTAGATAACTTATTAAAATGGGCTTCCAAAAAGAGTCAGACAGCTGATTATTCTGTACGTTATGAACAATTTGATCTTACAGAAATAATTAAGCAAGTAATCGATTTCTATCATGATACTGCGCTTCAAAAAAACATTTTGTTTATTAATTCTATAGTTACAACATATTATGCATTTGGTGATGTGAATGAGGTCGCATTCATTTTACGAAATCTGACGAGCAATGCACTGAAATTTAGTTTTTCAGGGCAGACTATAGAATTTGAGCTTACCCAGGCTGAAGATAATTTTATTGTAATAGGTATCAAAGATCAGGGTATTGGAATGAGTGAAAACACAATTAACAGATTATTTGATATTACCACAAGGTTTTCAACAAAAGGCACAGCCAAAGAAACTGGTACAGGATTAGGACTTCTTTTTTGCAAAGAATTCATAGAAAATAACAACGGAAAAATCAGGATAGAAAGTAAGCTTGATAAAGGAACATCCATTTTTTTTACGTTAAAAGGTGTTTCGAGTAACATATTTTAGCTTTTTGTTATAAGCTGTCTTTTTTATTTATAAAGTTCTCTGATTACATTATCAAGGTCAACAGAACTTTGAATAATCATCTTCGCGGCATCACGAACATCATCAATCCAGCCGAATCTTGTATTAATTTCCCCAGCCCCATCAAATTTGCATCATGCCGTTTTACTAAATGCGAGTGGCTCATTTTAACCTGCTGGAGTTCTCCGGTAATTTCCATCAATTCTGTAATATCATGACCA
Organism: Pedobacter sp. UYP1; assembly: GCF_040547305.1. Classification (NCBI taxonomy): domain Bacteria; kingdom Pseudomonadati; phylum Bacteroidota; class Sphingobacteriia; order Sphingobacteriales; family Sphingobacteriaceae; genus Pedobacter; species Pedobacter sp. UYP1. Next base: position 93,567 of record NZ_JBEPPL010000008.1, read on the forward strand.
TACAATAAATTCTGGCAGGTGCACCGTTCTCCTCAAACATCGCCTTATATTCCCATCTTGTAATGATAAAGCCTCCGCTGCCACCATATTTACGAAGAGTTGCAAAAAAAAGCAGAGCTTTACCACTATGCCCCTTTAACTCGTTCAGCTCGCCTAATTTGGTATATGCTTTTAGCATCCCGACAGTATTTTTGTCGCTTTTATATTGGGTCAGTGCACCTTCGATCAGATTTGTAACATTTTCAAGATTTCCCTGCCTGCTTACCAAAAATCCAAAATTAGAGTTTGCTTTTATAACTTTGGCACGATTATGCAAATTTTTAAAAATATCCAGAACTTGCTTTTGGTAGTTAACGGCAAGCTTTAAGTTTCCATATTGACTATTAATCGCTGCGAAACGCTCTAACATTAATGCCTTTAAAAAGAGATACCTATTTACGAGAAAATTTAAGCCCAAGGTCCGCAAAATAAATCGCAGAATATGGATTTAAGGTCTGATAAACAATACTTCGATGTTCATACTGGGTGTACTTTGACACTATCTTTAATGGAAACGTGAATATTTTTATCACTTATGTTTACGCAGGCCAATAGCGCAAAAAGGCATATCATACCTAATGCACAAATTAACTTTATAGAAAATCTGATTGGCCGGCATTTAATCATCTAATAGATTAAACTAATTTTTCCCGTTTTTGCTTAGCGTTTCAAAACTAAAAAAGGGATATTATAACTTAAAAAAGTTGCCCAGCTTTAGCAGCGCCCAAAATCCTGCCATTATCTTTATCCTGAATCAATCCTATGATTTCAAAATCCGGTGAGTTGAAATCCCTGGGCAATGTAACAGTGACCATTCCATTTCCGGTAACACTTAAAGTAATGCTTTGTAATTTTCGAACGATCTGTACGTGAGAAAGTTCACGCCCTGTATTCTCACCACGCGTTACTTTACTTTGTGCATTCTTTTGCAGGATAGCAATAGATAATATGCTTTCCTTTAGTGCTCCTGTAGTCTGATATTTCAACTGAAGTTCCTTACCTGCCAGATTTGCCTGGAGAGTCAATGTAATACCCGAATTAGTAGCCAGCTGCTTTAAAATTGCAAGACGAATCTGAGATTCTTCAGACCCTACAAATTCAGACTTTCCATTTATAATTGCTTGCGGTGTATAAATTTGAGGATTATTCAACCACTTTCCATATTGCATCTGTCTTTTGGAATAATCAGCATTACTAAATATATCTTTCCATCCTTGTCTGTCCCAATAGTCAACATGATAAGCTAGTAAGTAAACAGGTTTATCCCTTACTTCTTTTTGTATTTTCGCCAGTAGCTCATCGGCAGGCGGACAGCTTGAACAGCCTTCGGATGTAAATAATTCTAATACGGCGAATCCTTTTCCATCAGTTACCGCAATATCATTTTTAGCGGCTTCTTTATTCTGACCACATGCGGTAAGAGATAGGATGGTGAGCATGAAGCAGAGTGTCATTACTGAAGTTTTCATATTTTCTTTTAATTTGTTCCTCAAAATTATTTCAAAATTGATGTGTCTTTCATAAAAATTCAGTTCAATCCGGCATAATTCAAGGCGAGTCAGACTTTTTCCGGCCTGGAAATCCCCCAATTCAATCGTAATAAATAACGTAGAATTTAGTCAAAAAAATTCAAGTATATAAATGCCTTCTTCAACATCAAATAGGCCTATTTAAGCTACTTAAAGATTGAACAACTAGTTATGCCGAACTATTTTTGAATCAACCTTAAAGAAAGTTAATATGTCAGAACAACTTAAATATGATCGCCGCCGCTTCTTAAGTGCTGCTGCAATCACGATCGCTGCTGGCCCGCTTGTTATGCTCAGTGATGCCGCAACAGCAAAACCTATTCAATCAGCAGCAGCAGCAGCAGCAGATTTCCAGATCACAGCCAGGGGAATAAACAATTCATTTAGCGAAATAAAACAGATCAACGCCGGTGTGCTAAATGTTGGTTATGCAGAATCGGGCCCTAAAGAAGGTCAGCCAGTCATCTTACTACATGGTTGGCCGTATGATATCCACAGTTTTGAAGCTGTTGCTCCCATACTTACAGCAAAAGGTTATCGCGTGATCGTACCTTATTTACGCGGTCATGGTACAACGAATTTTCTGGACAAGAAAACGTTCCGGAACGGTCAGCAGTCTGTAGTTGCCCAAGATATTATTTCCCTGATGGATGCCCTTAAAATTAATCAGGCAATATTGGCTGGTTATGATTGGGGAGCAAGAACAGTCTGTGTCATTGCTGCACTCTGGCCAGAACGCTGTAAGGCGATGGTATCGGTTAATGGCTATCTGATTAATAATTTAGAACGAAATAAATTGCCATTGCCTCCAAAGGCAGAATGGGGCTGGTGGTACCAATATTATTTTGCAACTGACCGTGGCCGTGCTGGTTATGAGGCTAATAGAAACGATTTTGCCAAACTGATCTGGAAAAATGTTTCTCCGAAATGGAATTTCGATGAAGCCACGTTTGAACGCACTGCCGCAGCATTTAACAATCCGGATTATATTGCAATTGTTATTCATAATTATCGCTGGAGATTAAGCCTGGCTGATGGTGACCCGCAGTTCGATGCATTGGAGAAACGGCTTGCTGAAGGACCTGTAATTTCCGTACCTGCGATTACAATTGATGGTGATTCTGATGGAGTTGCCCCGGCTACAGATGGTACAGCTTATGCTAAAAAATTCTCTGGTAAACGTACGCACAAAATAATCAAAGGCGTAGGGCATAATTTACCTCAGGAAGCGCCCCAAGCATTCGCAGATGCTGTTATTGAAGTAGATAGCTATACTAATTAAATTTTGAGGAGACTGGGAAAGTTTAGCTGATCAGCATTATAAATCCTGATCAGCTAAACTTCTTAGTTTGTGTTTAAGCATCCTTGAAGCTTGTGTATAACCGCCATCAGAACCATCTACAAAATGGATATGCCCGACGTCCATATTCCTGACATAACAGGACATAATAGAAGCCTTACTACTATATAATCCATAAATGATCTCTTCGGCAGTTTCCATTTGTGTTAAAAAACCTTCCAGTTTCTGACGTTGTAAAACTGTCCCTGAAATAATAGTATTTATCTTTCCGTCAATAACCAGGGTATCAGACATCTCAATCAGATTTTCTAAATAACGCTTCCCTTTAAGCGTACGAAAATAGATAAAGCCGTAAGCATTCACTATTTGTGCTTTGATAACTTCCAGAAACTGAAATCTTCCGAGTTTTGCTAATAGTTCTGTTTTTAAACTGTTAAAACTTGTTTTCAAGCGAAGTTTAGCGATTGAAATAGGTTGTCTTTGCTTCTGGTCGCCATAAATCTCTTCTATTTTAAGCATCACTTTTCTTAGGGTAGCAGCCTGCTTCGCCCCTGCTCTGGCAATAACGAGTAAAGCCACTACCTCTTCCTGATCTTCTGGTGGCGCAATCCTGTCCCAACGGCACTGCATTCCTGACAGATCCAGTTCCTCTTGTTCCGAAATATATTCTATATCGTCATAATCATTTCCTTTAATCAGTTTCTCTGCATAATCCAGTCCATTTCCCAATACAACAGGAATTGAAAAAACAGATGATCTGCTATGTTTTGCAATTCGAAGTTCGTGTCCATCTTTATAAATACTTTCAACAGTCAGTGTGCCAGTGCGGATTTCCAGGTTAAAATTAATCAGCGTATTTTTCCGGTATAAAGATAAAGCCTTCATCACAGGGTCAATAATCAGCGGTGGAACAATAAACGTAGCACCATCACCGCCGAAAAAGAAGGGTACGTCTACATTCATGTTGTTAGCGATATTCAGCACAGCAACAATACTTCCAGTAGCCAGGAAATTCACGGTTTGATGTTCTCCATGGAGTACTGCCTTGGTTGAATTCTTAAGGTCAGTAATAATGATATGCCAGTCGGCAGGGACTTTGAAAAATAATTTCTCCTTACTTAAAAGATCAGCTAACCCCATATGATGCATGGGTAGTTCAGTGTAAAAAACGTCCGTATTAGCTTTCATGCTGATGGTCTGTAAATGATAAAATCCTTATTTTTCTCCTGCTCAATTTAGGAAAGAAAATCATATGATAATTAATTATATTTACAGGTACCATTTGTTCTAAAATAGATCTATATGATATATGGTGTTGCGTTAATCATCGGAATTATTTTATTAGGTTATGCACTAAATGCATTGAAAAAATCCATAACGTTTGTAAAAAACAGTACGCAAACAATTGGAACAGTAGTAGAACTGGAAAAGTTGAGTGATAGCGACGGGGATACCTACCGGCCAATATTTACTTTCAAAACAAAAGAGAATAAAAAGTACACCTATTCCTATTCTGTGTCAAGTTCTCCGCCAAACTGGGCTGTTGGTGATCAGATTAAATTCGCATATGAGAATGATTATCCAGAAACAGCCAAACTCCTTTCCTATTCCAGTATTTTCAAGTGGCCGGTGAGGTTACTCTCATTTGCGTTACCTTTAATTGTATTAGGTGCAGGCTATTTCCTGTTTTTACTTTGCTACGTTTAGCTAAATTAGTTTAATCATCAACTTATTTTCTAAAGCAGCAGGACATTAGCCTATTTTGGTTATCAATTGATTATATTTATCATATGACCAATTGATAGCCAGAATGTATTACCGCATAACTTTAATCTTTGGCGTTATTTTATGCTTTGCTTCCTTATTTATTCTAAGTGAATCTTTAACCTTCTTGAAAAATAGTGAAAGAGCAACCGGGACAGTAACAGGATTAGAATTATTACACGATTCGGACGGAGATACTTATAGACCGGTATTTGCCATCAAAACAAAGAACAATCAGGTTTTCATTTATAAGCATACCTCATCCAGTTCGCCTGCAAGCTGGAAAGTTGGAGAAAATGCCACATTTGTCTATGACCCCAAACGCCCGGATTCTGCCAGGCTATTCACCTACTTTGGTATTTTCAGCTGGACAATTGTCTTGTTGTGCATTTCCATTTATTTAATGGTGATTGGTGCGGGATATCAGCTTTCCAAGCGTTTTTTGCGTAAGTTTTGAACTCAAAACCCTATCTTGTTTTTTTAATCACCAGCAAATATATGCCTCAGGAAAATCTGATCAGTTTCTTCAAAAACACGAACCTGGTTTCTGCTGCTGCCGCTGTTGAAATTGCAGCACAATTTACCCGAAAAAACATCTCTAAAAATCAACTTCAGCTTACAGCTGGTAAAATATGTGATGAATATTTATTCCTAGAAAAAGGATACATGCGTGCATTTGCGCATGATACGGAAGGCAATGAAGTGACAACAAGTTTTTATAGGCAAGGACAGTTGATATTTGAAGTTTCTTCCTTTTTTAACCGCACCAGATCTCAGGAGAATATCCAGGCATTAACAGATTGTGAAGGCTGGAGTATCAATTATGAGCAGCTGAATAATCTTTTTCATACACTCCCGGAATTCAGGGACTTCGGCAGATCAGTCTTAGTCAAAGGATTTGCAACACTAAAAATCAGAACATTAGCTATGATTACTGAAACCGCAGAAGAAAGATATGAGCACCTGTTTGCCACAAATCCAGAAATATTTCAGCATGCGCCTTTAAAAAACATCGCATCTTATCTTGGCATCACGGATACTTCTTTAAGCAGGATACGAAAAGAGCTGGTCAAGAAAAGATAACCTTATTTCTTGTCATATGGCAAGAATTGCCGGTGTTTACAATGCTTCCTTTGTATAAACAAATAAAGCTATGGTACATTTACCTATTTATATCAAACTCATCTTTATACTCAGCACAATTTTCAGTGTATTGATGCTCTATAAAGCTAGCAATTATTCAAAATCAATAATTCTAATACTACTTTGCTGGCTGGCCTTACAGGCTATTATTAGTTTATCTGGATTTTATACGGTTACCTCCACCAACCCTCCCCGATTCGCATTACTGATTTTTCCACCGGTAATACTGATTGCGGTTAGTTTTTTCACCAGAAAAGTAAGGAATATGCTGAATGGTTTTAGTTTAAAAACATTGACATTGCTTCATCTGGTTAGAATCCCGGTAGAAATAGGTCTATATTGTTTATGTCTGCATCGGGTTGTTCCTGAAATTATGACTTTTGAAGGTCGTAATTTTGATATACTATGCGGGCTAACGGCACCAATAGTTTATTACTTTGGTTATATCAAAAAAGTGCTGAACAGCAAAGTATTAATCGCATGGAATATTCTTTGTTTACTGTCTCTTGCTAATATTGTTACAACAGCCGTTTTATCTTCACCTTTTCCTATTCAGCAATTCGCATTCAACCAGCCTAATTTGGCCCTGCTTTACTTTCCTTTTGTCTGGCTTCCCTGTTGTATAGTGCCGAGCGTACTACTGGCTCACCTGATCACGATAAAACGGCTGATAAATTCTTCTATTCAATTATAAATTTTCAAGGTATTCGTCAAGATTATTCAAGCCCAAGGTAAATCCACCTTCGAAACCCATTTTCAGGAGCATTTCCATATCAGTTGTTTGGTCAAAACTTATTTCGACGTCTACCTGCGTAGTGCTACTGTGTAACTGGCTGAATTGCTTCTTCCAGTAAACTTTAGGAAAGTCCGGATTTTCATTGCCTTGTTCATCGCAAAATACAACTACACTGGTAATACTCTTTTGGGAATCAATGGTGTGGTAATCTACCCTGCACCATGTTTTTGCCCCCTCGGGACTCACCATACAGTAAAGCCACTGTCCACCTTCGCGAAAATCCATCAGCCCGGTTTCTGCCTTGTAGGGTTTGGGGGCCCACCATAAATCAAGTATTTCTGCTGTTGTCCAGGCTTTCCATACCTGTTCCAATGGGGCGTCAAATAACCTGACTACGCTAACTTTTTTGTTTTCCATGTCCTTTGAAAAGACTGCTTCTCTTTTTGTCATGATTGTTTATGGTTTTGGTTTTTCAATAGTTCATCCAATTGGTCAAAGCGGCTTTCCCATTGTGCACGGAATTGTGCTACCCAGGTATCCACTTCTTTCATCTTTTGAGGGTTAAAATGATATAACCATTTTTGATTTGATAACTTCCGTTTAATCCAAAATCGCAGGTGATTTGCTAAGTTTGATTACTCCGGTTTAAGATAGCTAAATGGGGAATCCGTTGATTCGCATGAACTATCCTATAATAGTAATTTTTAGTCTACGGGATATCCCTGATCAATCCAATCTGTTTTGATATTTGTGGGAAGTTCTAATAACCGCACATTCGTAAAATCCTGATCTACAAAGGCTTTAAATGCTGGTCTTATATTGGGGCATCTGTCCATCGGGCAACATCCGCAATAAATTACAATAGCTTTATTTTTAGGTGTGGTCTTCAGAATTTCCTTCAGCTTATTCAGATTCTCTGCTTCGCTTGCAGCACCCAGATTTGTTGCTCCTTTTATATTTTGAACAACTCCGATATTGTAAATTTTAACGTCTTCTTTTTTACTGATCATTCCAGCCAGTGCAGCAGGTGAAATTAACTGGTCTTCTTTCCATGGATTGCTTTGGAAGTGTTGTTTTGAAGTCTGCGCATAACCAACAGCTGTTAAAGCTATGAATAACAATGCACTAAATGATACTTTTAATAAAATGTTCTTAAGCATAGTTTGTCAATATCAGGTTTTAAATTACTTTAATCAAGGGTTCATTTACCGTATTTTCAAGCCAGCCAAAAGAAACGATATGCGCGTCAGTTAATCCCTGATTTTTTAAAAGTGCTTCGAATTCTTCGACTCCTTCAGCCTCTACAGCAACTAATAAACCTCCACTGGTTTGAGGATCTGCCAGAATAAACTTCTGATGATCTGTTAATTCACTAATCTTGTGTCCATAGCTATTCCAGTTTCTTTGTGTCCCCCCCGGATAGCAGTTCAGGTAAAGATAGTAGGGTAAAGATGAAATTACCGGAACTTTATCGAATTCAATGATTGCAGATAAACCACTTCCATCACACATTTCAGCCAAATGGCCCAGCAGACCGAAACCAGTCACATCGGTCATCGCTGTCACACTTGGTAACTGACCAAATAGCTCCCCCATTTTATTGAGTGTAGTCATACTTTTAAGTGCTATTGCTGCATCCTGAGTTAACAAAACACCTTTCTTTTGCGCAGTAGATAAAATGCCTACGCCTAATGCTTTTGTTAAATATAAACGGCAACCGGCAGTAGCGGTAGAGTTTTGTTTGAGCTGAGAAATATTAACCAACCCATTCACTGATAATCCGAAAACTGGTTCAGGGCAGTCAATACTATGTCCTCCGGCCAGGGTAATTCCGGCTTCGGCACAAATAGCTCTTGCACCTTCTAAAACTTTCTGCGCAACTTCTGGTGCAAGCTTTTCAATTGGCCAGCCTAAAATTGCAATCGCCATCACTGGTTTTCCTCCCATGGCATAAACGTCGCTAATTGCATTTGCTGACGCTATCCTGCCAAATTCATAAGGATCATCCACAATGGGCATAAAAAAATCTGTAGTCGAAATTAAGGCAGTTCCATTACCTAAATCAAATACTGCTGCATCATCTCTTTTATCATTCCCGACTAAAAGACGAGGATCAGCTTGAGCAGGAACTGTAGTATGTAAAATTTTGTCCAGTACTGCAGGACTAATTTTACAGCCACATCCTGCACCATGTGAGTATTGGGTAAGTTTTATAGGATTTGATTCCATCTTTCTGATTTATAATTGTTAAGCGGAATGTAATTCCTGTATTGAGGCGAGTATTTTAACTGCATTCACTTTGATATCTTTGCTATCCATAGCTATTGTTTTGATTTTCTCCGGATTCCGTTTTTGAAGTCCGGTTTCATAAGTTTTATCATAATAAACCAGCACTATCCGGATAAAATCTGGCATACGGTTCTCCTGAATAGCCAAAATAGCATTCTTAGTCTGTTCCGGGCCAAGCCTTTTCCAGATACGCTGGGTACATTCTATTAAGAAGTCAGGGTCTAAAGCTCCATATTCTGCGGCCAGCACTTCTATACGGTATTCTGAAGGAATAGCTATATTTAATACAAGAGAGTTTCTCATTTGATACCAAAAAGGATTCGGTATACATCTTTTCCCAATGGTGAGGCTTTCATCCTCTACCCATATCCGGCGTTGTTGATCTAGCTTGTTGAGTTGAAAAGCAAGGTTGTTTTCAAATTGTTCTTGTGTAGGCTGCACCATTTTATTCATAGTCCCATAAGAGGAACCCTGATGCTGTGCCAATTCTTCCAGATCAATAATTTGCTCACCCATAGTCCGGAGCTGATGAAGCAGTTTGGTTTTACCGGAACCTGTCATCCCTCCTACTATAGTTAATTGATATTGTTTTTCAAATTGTGCAGCAGACCACCTGCGGTAATTCTTATATCCGCCTTCAATAAGATAAATTTCAAAACCATATAAATCAAGGGCCCAGGCCATTGCGCCACTTCTCATTCCTCCACGCCAGCAATGAACTGCAATCTTTTTTCCGGGCGAAATAGCTAAAGCTGTTTTGATAAAAGAAGACCATTTATTCCCTGTCAGATCGAAGCCGAGTAAAATTGCCTGCTCTCTTCCCACTTGCTTATAAGCCGTACCTACCTGAACACGTTCTTCGTTACTGAAAATCGGCACATTAAATGCACCTGGTATCCTACCCTGCTCAAATTCTGCAGGAGTCCTGACATCAATTAAAGGAACGGATTCAGGTAAATTGATAAAGTCATGAATTGTAATTGATTTGATCATTTTAAGGATTTAGTACGAGATCCGTAAATATGATCAAATTATAGAAATTATGAGTTAATTTGTGTAACAGGTTAGTTATACTTTAATGAACTATCGTAAGTATCATCAATCACTTTATCTTTCCACTCTTCTTTTCTTTCCGCCAGTAATTCGGCAATTCTTTCGGCACTTAAACCTGCGGCACTGTTATATTTAGAAATATAAACTGATAATTTTTCTTCTATTGCTTTGATACTGTTGGTGAAATCGACAAAATCTTTGATCATACGTTTACGTCCACCGTGCGACGAGAATAATACATCGTTAAATCTAAAATACCGATGAGCTAGATTATTTCTCAATAATAACACTTCTCTAAACTCTTCCATATCAATATCACTAATCTGATAGGCTTCTTGTAATAACGTAGTCATTACCCCCACCATCATTTTACTGTGGTCATATTTAGCCCAGATGGCCTCATAGGCATCTTGTGAATCAGGTTTAGTTTTAACGATATCATCTATAGCTAACATATTGATGGTTTGTTGTTCTAAGACCTGCCCCATGTAGATTGCTCTGCCATAATGTGCATAAAGCAATAAAGCCTGTTCATTTTCTTTTAATTCGTATTCTTCGATCGCTTCCTGATAGGTTGTATGCTTCATTGTACTGTTTTTATAGGTTTTCAATCGTTATAACGCTTATGATGGGGATTATGTTCTATTTTATTTTTTTATAACTTCGGTTATTCAGATTTTAACGCGTAACAAATGAAATTAACTATTACTTTTCTGCTGCTATTGACTTTTTCTTTTACAAAAATGAAAGCTTTTACAAAACAAGCCAATATGTTTAGCTCAAACAAGATTGTTGAATCAACAGTAGACCGGAGAGTAGAGTTATTAAGTATTGTCTTCAGGCTCGCGGGCAATCCTGAATATAACATGAATTTTGCCAGGCAATATGTGAAAGATATAAACGCCTATTTTGGAAAATATAAAGATCAGCCGGTGATTGGTTTTGCAAAGAAACTAAGCGCAGAAAAAGGAATGGGTTTTTCAAGAGTCATGTTCCTTGCTGCAAATCTTGAATTCAAAAATGATCAATTCTCTTTGATTAAGGTTTCAAAAAGCAGTATAGCCGGGAAATGGGAAATGGAAGATGCGCTAAAATTTATTGAGCTGCTGAATAAATTTTATAAAATTTCTGCATTTGATGTATTCTTTAAAAATCATCAGGAGGTTTATAAGGTAGCCACAGCCCGGTTTAATCAAGCAGCAGTGACCTTCGATCCTGATTGGTATTTAGCTTATTATGGTGATCATAGCGTAGTTTACAAAACTGTTGTAGGGCTTGCAAATGGCGGTGCTAATTATGGTCCAAGTGCATTTCCTGCTGGACAGAAAAAAATTGTTTATGCAATTATGGGTTCCTGGACTTATGACGGGGCTGGTCAACCGCTATTCTCCACTACTGATTATTTGCCCACCTTAATTCACGAATTTAACCATTCGTTTGTGAATCATATACTGGAAGAGCAAGGCAATGAGAAATTACTCGAAACCAGTGGTAAGATTTTGCTGGATTCACAGCGTATTGAGATGGAGCGCGAAGCTTATGACGATTGGCAAACTGTAATCAACGAATCTTTAGTAAGAGCCTGTGTAGTGAGATATTTAATTGATCATCAAAGTGATGATCGGGTTGTACAGGCCGAGATTCAGGAACAGATAAATAAGGGTTTCCTTTGGACAAATGAATTAGTCTCACTGTTAGGAGAATACGAATCTTCCAGAGATCAGTATCCTGCATTCAAAAGCTTTTACCCAAGAATTATGACTTTTTTCAATCAAACGGCAGGAAATATCAAAGAAATTAAGGCCGCTTATAGTACTAAAAAACTGGATAAAGATTGACTATTAATTCCTTTTTTCAGCGCTTAATTTTTCGCCTCGCTGCCCAGGCTCCTGTACTCCACAATGCCCAGATTACCAGTACTGGTTGAAATAATAACCTGATACCACGAAGTAAATCTGTATTCAGGCCAAAAGCAGCTGTATGCGTGATCAGCTGAGAAATATTACCAGGAAAAACGAGTACAAAAAACAAGGCTGAGATCCAGCCAATTTTGATACGCTGGCTGGTCCAGAATACTAAGGAAAGCCCCATGCAAATTTCCACAATTCCAGACAGAATAACAACAAGATCTTTATCAAGTGGAACCCAATCCGGCACTTGTGCAAGGAATTCTACTCTTGCCCAGCTCAGGTGGCCAATTCCTGCAATTAGCAGAATCAGACCTAATAGGATACGACCTATATTTTGTATCTTGCTGGTTTGGTGTAATCTCATTTCTTTATTCGCTTAATAATAACTGGAGAACAGCAAGGCTGTCAAAAAGTTTCATTTCCTCAGTCATTAGCTTATGCCTTGCTCGTTTTCATTTCCTTGAGCGCCTTTATTTTCAAAAGAATGTAAGAAAGTAAGGCATAGAAACAAAGCTGAATAGTCAAAGTAGTTGTGTAGTCACTGATATCGTTTAATGTGCCGCTTTGAAACAACAAGATTCTGTATCCATTTACAAATGGCATCATTGGAAAGATATAAGCAAATACACGTGCTGCCCATCCGGTCTGATCAAAAGGCCAGCTGTATCCTGATACAATATATACGGTCATAGAGAGCACCATTAAAAATTGTACGGCTCTCAGCTGCGTTTTAAAAATAATGCTCGCCACCATTCCCATGAAAGTTGCAGCGGCTATAAACAGGAAAAATATCACTGCTGCATCAAGGATATGTTTGGGGAAGGGCTCTCTGAAAAATACATAAAAGCACGCCAGAATACCAGCTAAACCTATGGATATGATCCAGTAAGGAATGACTTTTATAGCCATCATCATCGATACAGTTTTACTTTTCTGACACAATTCCTTAAAGGTATTGGCTTCATATTCTGAAGTAAAACTCAAAGCCATCACTACAATAGTTACGGTTTGCAAGATAATAGCAAGGTAAGATGGCCAGGAATAAATCATGTAATTAGAGGCCGGATTGTATAAACGGAAGGTATTGGAATGAAAGGCTTCATATTGGCTTGAAGCAACTGCTGCCGGTAATCCCTGCTTTTGCATTGCCCCTATTTTTACACCAGCATTCAATGTTCCGCCGGCGGTAAGTAATGCACGGGATACATAACTGGAAGTCATCAGATTCGCGTTATTTACATAAGCATTAATTTCAGGATGTGTGTTCTGCAAAAGGTCAGCTTCAAATCGATCAGGTATCACAACGGCCGCTAAAGCTTTATCATTCATTAGGACTGTTCTCATGTCTATGCTCTCGTGTTTCACTTTCACAACTTTCAGCACATCCATATCATCGAGCATATCAATAAATTTTGTACTCATTGCAGAGTTATCTTTGTCGACAACCAGCACAGGCAAATCGGTAAACTTACCTTTTTGATAAACTGCACCAAATATGATCCCATACAGAATCGGCCCGCCTATAAACAGCATCACCATAATCGGATTGTTTCTGAACAACTTGAATTCCCTTCCGGTTAACGATAAAAATGTTTTAAATCTGTTCATGGTTATTCCTCTTCCGCGTTAACTTCTTTTGAAACCCGCAGGCTTTTTCTGATTTTTAACTTCAGCAGTATAAAACTTAATAAAAAAAACACCGCTATTAAAATAAGCTGATGCTGGATAAAAGGCATGACATCATGGATGTTTGCCCCCTCAAGCAATAAAGCTCTTAAGCTTCTTAAATAGGGCGTTAATGGGATAATTTTACCAAAAACTTCTAAAACAACAGGGGTTTGATCTGCTGGCCAGGTAAAGCCTGATACGGTGAATGCAGGTGATGCAATACATAATAGCAGTTCGGTAGCTTTGAGTTGAGATGGAAAAATAAGACTGTATAAACCGCCCAGTAAACAAGTGCTGATGACCATCAGAATTTGTGATAGAACCAGGACTTCAGGATGAACAGGATGTGGTAATTTAAAGTGCAAACTGAATAAATAAAAGACCAGCAGAGTAATCATTGACAGTATCAAATAAGGAAACATCTTGATAATGATCAGTTGAAATGGTGAGGTTGTAAACCCTAAAAGACCTGCTTTATTGAAGGTATTGTTTTCTATTTCCTGGGAAAAGCTAACAGCCATTGCTAATAAAAGCAGTTGGTGGAGAATGGAGAAAATAAGTGCAGGCCATAGAAACACAAGGTAACTTTGACCAGGGTTATAAAGTTGAAATAAGTTGAGTTGAAAAGGCTGAATTCTTTGCGCTGCAACGCTTGCAGGCAAACCTGATTTTTTCATGGCCTCTATACCGATCCCTGCGTTCAGGGCTCCATTACATTGTGCGATTGCAGTTCCGACTGCCCCCGCAGCAACGGTATTGCTCATATTCAGATAAGTATTGACTTCAGGATTGCGTTTATTCAGCACGTCAGTTTCAAACCTTTCAGGTATCACGACAATAGCGATCGCACGCGTGTCGAGCATAGTTTGATCCAGATCTATAGTTTCATGTTTTACTTCCAGTACATGCAGGGTTGGATGATCGGAAAACATATCAATGAGCTTGGTACTCATAGCCGTATTATCTTTGTCTACAACCACTATTTTCAAGTGTTTCACTGCACCATCCATATAGACATTGCCCAATAAAAAAGCAAGAATAACTGGCATGATCAAAAATGCAACCACAAAGATTTTGTTGCTCCAGAAAAGGCCAAACTCTCGTTTAACCAAATAGAAGAAGGTATTGATCCGCTGGTGCATTGAATTATAAATTAGAAAGATTTATTTGGAAATGACAACAGGCCTTGGTAATAAAACGGCAGCATTAAAAAGCAATACTTCAGCTTTTTTAAGATCGGCCGGAAGCACTTTAATTTCGTAAACGGCTTCGTCCATTTTGTAATCAGGGTAGGCTGTAGTAATATCCGCATATTTAGGCATTTGCTTAATCGTCACTATTTTACCAGTAAAAGTTTGCTGATTGTAAGGAACTTTCACAGCCACTTCCCCCCCTTGTTTAAGTTCAGAAATCTGGCTTTCGGGAATAGTGAAACGAAACCAGGTGCTACTTGGAATATAACCACTGAATATTGCATAACCAGGTGTAGCCAGTTCTCCCTCGTGTAAAGTAATCGTTTCTACAGCCATGTCATTGGTAGCAATGATGTACCTTTCAGAGTAAGCTACTTCTGCTTCTTGTAATACGCCTTCTGCTTGTTGCTGTTGCCCCATTGCAGCCTCTTTCGTTTCTGCACGCGGACCTTTTTTCGCTTCATTCAGCTCTGCTGTTGTTGCTTCAAGCTGAGCTTTTGCGCCTTGATATTTAGCATATGCTTCATCATACGCCTGAGGAGCCATCATACTGTCAGCATACATTGCACTCGCACGTTTAAAAGATTTTTGTGCAAAGGAGAATTGTTCTGAAGTGGCTTTATATTTGGCCTGTATTTGTTTGAGCTGGTTTGAGGTAGCACCGTTGTCGGCCATAGTATGCTGTGCAGAGGCAGCTTTTACCACACCGTGTGCCTGAGCTACTTTGGCTGTAACTTCTGGCAAATTCAACATAGCCAGTGTATCTCCGCGGTGGACCAGATCTCCTTCTTTTACATATATTTTCAAAATACGTCCAGCTACTTTAGTGGTAAAAGCAATGGTCTCTCTTTTTATCTTTCCTTCAAATGCGTTCTCTAATTTTTTCTGGCTACAGGAAGTAATACCAAAGAAAATCATAATTAACGGCAATAATATTTTTGTATGCTTCATCTTGATAGAATATTTAATTCTTTGATTTGAATTTGTCTATAGTCAGGTTTCCCGCAGCCTTATGTGCTTCGTCGGCAGCTCTTCTTTGATTGAATACAGTTTCTAAATAGCTTAGTTCAGCTTTTTCACTGTCGGTTATGGCAGTGATAAGATCGGCTGGTTTGATCAGTCCGGTCCTGAATTCTTTAGTAGCAATTTGCAAGGCGTCCAGAGATACGGCTTTTTCTTTATCTTTTGCAGCAATTTGTGCCGTAGCAATACTGTAATCAGTATTTGCTTTGATCAGACCGAGCGAGAGCAGTTCCTTTGCCTCTTCTTTTTTATTCCTGACTTGTTGTAATTCTATCTTTATTTTCCTGATTTCATGTTTACTTTCAAATCCATCAAAGATGTCCCATTTTACACCTACACCCGCAATAAACGTAGGGAATAATTCCAGTTTGTTCATCTGTAGTTTTACATCGCCGGTATTAGATCCTAATGTTCCCGCTTTATTCTGAAAAACCAGGTTGTTCAAACTCATATAAGATACGGAACCAAATGCTGCAGCGGTAGGTATCAAATGATTTCTTTTAGCTTTAAGCTGATAATTATAAGCTTTATCCTGAGCCTCCAATGCTGCAAATTCCGGACGGTTATTGACATCTTGATTTGGGACAACATTCAGGTAAGGCACCAAACTATTGTCAATGAATTGAAGGGTGTCAGTTCCGATCCCGGTCAGCTGTTCTAAACGTTTAAGGACCAGGTTTCTTTTGCCTTCGTATTCCACCAGTTTCGCTTGTAGTTGGGCGCGGGCTACTTCAATTTTTTTATGTTCATATTTAGTAATCAGCCCATAAGAAAGGGCTTTATCTGCTATCTTTGATTGTGCTTCCAGTTGTTTACCGCTATTGTCCAGTACTACTTTGCTCTGTTTTAATAGCGCAAGCATATCGTAGGTTTCACTTACTTTGCCGATAATTACCTGGCGGTCATTCTCTAAAATGACGGTCTGAGCTTTCATCTTTTCAGTGATTGCTTTTTTATAATTACCAATTTTAAACCCGTCAAAGAGTAATGCTTTTACGCTTACATTTGCCAGCCAGGTATTGTTGTGCATGTTGAAACTACCATCTAATGCCGGAATCGGAATATTTAAGATCGGAAAGGTGGAAGATGGTAAACTAGCGTTAACAATGCTGTTTAGATAGGCATAGCTTGCCATACTGCTTACACGTGGCAAATAGGCATCTGATAATGCTTGCCTGGAATCTTTGCTTTGTTCTACGTCAAGCTGTTTATTGGCTAGTTCAGCGTCTTTATTGACTGCACGCTGCATCAGTGTGGGTAAATCTGGTACTTGCTGGGCTTGCACCTGGTTTACTCGCAATAGCGAAATACACAGCACACCAATAAATACCAGTCTGTTTGGGTAATCGTTTCTCATAGGGCAATGAATTTCCCGCAATAGCTCTAATTTACATTTTATTTAGCCGATTCTGCGATGATACTAGTATAAACTAAAAACTATCGTTTAATGTTTTTTCTATTTTCGGTAACAGGTTAAAAGCATCCTGAGCAACCTGAGGTACAGGTCTTGCCAATTTTCGTAATTTTGTATCTATCCAGGAACCTTCAACAGTAAGAATAGCTCTCACCTTATTTTCCTGATCAGTAAATTCTTGTAAGATGGACCATTTTGAACCGTCTACACTCATCTTTTCGACTTTGATATTGATGTTGATCTGGTCTTCTGATTTGATTTCTCTGATAAATGTGCAGGACTCTTTGAAGATAACAGGGCCAAAATGCTGTTCTTGCATCACGGTCATTGTCAACCCAAGTTCGCCCAGAATTTCTAACCGGGATTGAGCAGCCAGGTCATAATAACTACTATGTCTGAGGTGAAAGTTGGGATCTAAATCGGCCCAGCGTAATGCTAATTTTTTTTGAAAATGTACCATGATCTCTACGGGTTATTTATAGCGACAAAGGTAACAGATAGTGCTTATCGAATATACTGACCTATGTTAGGAAATTATTTTACGGAGCCTGCTCAGGCTTTCGGGATGGATTCCCAGGTATCTGGCGATACGGTGAACAGGGATTTCTTTGATCATTTCGGGCCTGTATTTAATTAGCTCCAGATATCTTTGCTCTGCATTTTTAGTGAGCGCATCTTTTTCTTTCCGCACTCTTTTCATATAAAGCCCTTCGGTAGCGAGCCTGCCAAATTGATTAGCCAGCAGGGAGCTTTTATAGGCCTCATTTAACTGTGTATAGGGTACAATTTCCACGATACAATCTGTTAGACAGTAGAGATATACGTCTGATGTCTCTTGCGCTAAAAAGGAGGTATAAGAAGAAACCAGATCGTTAGAAAAACAGAAGTCAATGATTTTATTTCCGATTTCGGTTTCCATCCCGATTTCTATAATTCCTTCTTTCAGGAAGTAGATATTTCTTTCTATCTGCCCTATACTGGTCATGACAGATTTTTTGGAATACGCCGCAGTAACGGTAGGAAATGGCAAAGTTTCATCTGTACTCAGCATTTCAGCAATGTATTCATTCAATGTCATAGCTTGTTTTTCCTGGTGATCTTCAAAACTAATAATTTTCCGGCGAAGGGCCGCAATAAGGGAATCTTAAACGGTTTTGAGCTTTTTAATAAACCATTTCAGGATTCTGGTGTTCCTATTACTCATTAATACGGAACTTAATCAGATCAACAAATGGATAATCAAACCAATACGCTCATCAATGCTGCAAGAACGGGAGACCTGGAACAATTAAAAACATTACTGCAAGACAATCCCGATTTAAATGGTCAGGATGAAAAGGGATATTCTCCACTTATTATCGCAGCTTACAATAACAGGTATGAAGCTGTAAAATTATTGGTGGATGCCGGTGCTGACGTTAATGCGCAGGATTTTGGTGGAAATACGGCGTTAATGGGGGTCTCATTTAAGGGGTATCCTGATATTGCTGAGCTGTTGATTAGTAATGGGGCTGATCTGAATCTTCAACATGGAAATGGAGGAACTGCTTTGATGTTTGCAGCGATGTTCGGAAGGAATGAACTGGTGAGATTGCTGTTAAGTTATGGGGCGGATAAGAAAATATTGGATTCCAGAGGCTTATCTGTTTTTGATCTGGCAGCTCAGCAGGGAAATGAAGCTGGAATTGCGTTGCTGGAACAGGAAAATCTAAGTGGCAACGCGAATTGATTTCAAAAACTGCTTTTAGTCTATATTAAAAGGCGTGATCAATAATATTGATCACGCCTTTTTTATATTTCAAATAAAATTAAGCTGGTATTTTCCCTTTTTTTTCACGCTCCCAGAAACGGTGTTGTTGTATTGCTTTTTCAAAATCTTTAGCTGTTTTGTTAAGCAATAATCCTTCAACCGATTCCTTTTCATCTTTAACAGGAATGTTAGAAAGCAGAATGAACTCCACTCCTTCTCCATTAGCAGCGATAGCTTTGCAGTGTCGGAAAGCTTCTTCCACAAAGTGTACTGCATCTGCTTCGGCACTTAAGGCTTGGATTGATTTTTCACCACCGGGTACATACACCGCATCAAATAAAACAGATGCAGTAGTCAGGAAAGTAAAATCTACTTTAATTAATTTCCCTGAATCATCTTTAATATGTCCGTCGTGAGTCGCCACGATTTTCGGAACTGCTCCAGCTGCTTCCAGTACTTTTTTATAAGCATCGAACTGGTTCCCATTCACACCGTCAGTAGCGAGGATAGCTATTTTCCTGGTTTTAATAGTGTCTTTAGGCGTATCTTTCATACTCAGTGCTGCACTCGATTTCAACGTACTCTTTACAATTTCAGGTTCGTAACTTTGTTGATCAGCATCTGCAGGAACACCATGATTAACTGGTTTTTCCGGCCCTGATGGCACTTCCAGACCTAAGCCTTCTGCAACGCGTTTGGCAAGTGTAAGATCCACTTGCGTTAAAATACCCAACATACGTTTTCTAATATCTTCGATTTCCACTTTCCCAAGTTCAAATCTTAATGCATCAACGAGGTGATTCTTTTCTGTTTCGGACTGACTGTTATAGAAAAGTGTAGCCTGAGAAAAATGATCAAAGAAACTATCACTGCGTGCTCTGATTTTCTTCGCATCAATTCTTTCCTGATAAGAGCTGAAACCACCTTCTGAAACCTTGGCCTGCAATGGTGAATTATCATTGATACTGTTAGGCTGATAACTGGTGCGCCCGGTATTGATGGTTTGGCGCATGTGTCCGTCTCTTTGATTATTGTGTACTGGTGAAACTGGCCTGTTAATTGGAATCTCATGAAAATTCGGCCCTCCTAATCTTGAAAGCTGCGTATCGGTATAAGAAAACAGACGCCCTTGTAAAAGTGGGTCATTGGTAAAATCAATACCCGGAACCAGGTGACCAGGGTGAAAGGCAACTTGCTCTGTTTCCGCAAAAAAATTATCCGGATTCCTGTTCAGCGTCATTTTTCCGATTCTTTGTACGGGTACCAATTCTTCTGGAACTAATTTAGTTGGATCAAGTAAGTCAAATTCGAATTTATGTTCATCTTCTTCCGGAATTACCTGAATCCCTAATTCCCATTCAGGAAATGCGCCTGCTTCAATAGCTTCCCAAAGGTCACGTCTGTGAAAATCCGGATCATTTCCTGAGATCTTCAAAGCTTCATTCCAGATTACTGAATGTACGCCAAGCAGTGGTTTCCAGTGGAATTTAACAAAGTGCGATTTTCCTTCTTCATTAATCAGGCGGAAAGTATGTACACCAAATCCCTCCATCATTCTATAACTGCGTGGAATTGCACGGTCTGACATGAGCCACATAATCATATGGGAAGATTCTGGCATTAGTGAAATGAAATCCCAGAATGTATCATGCGCAGACGCTGCCTGTGGCATTTCATGGTGCGGCTCAGGTTTTACAGCATGGATAAGGTCTGGAAATTTGATCGCATCCTGAATAAAGAATACAGGCATATTGTTACCAACGAAATCATAAATACCTTCCTGCGTATAAAATTTAACAGAAAAACCCCTTACATCTCTGGCCAGGTCTGTAGAACCTCTGGAACCGGCAACAGTCGAAAATCGGACGAAAACCGGAGTTTGTATAGTCGTATCGTTTAAAAACCCGGCTTTTGTATATTCTGCCTGAGATTTATACAATTCAAATACCCCATGTGCGCCCGATCCTCTAGCATGTACAATACGCTCAGGGATTCTTTCATGGTCAAAATGAGTGATCTTTTCTCTGAGAATAAAATCTTCCAGCAGTGTCGCCCCACGCTCACCTGCTTTCAATGAATTTTGGTCATCGTTGATTTTTAATCCCTGATTAGTGGTCAGCAATTGACCTGATCCATCTTCCCTATTGGATTGAAGGTCTTCATTCTTTGAAATTACTTTCGATGGAGATACTGCTGGTTTTTTCATAATTCGATATTTTATCTTTAGTAGTTACACCCTTTTAAGGATAAGAGTCAGCTCATTTCTAGCTGATTCGCAACCAGAACAAACCGTTTTATGAAATGTTTTAAATTAAAATATACTATTAAATGCGGCTTTTGTAAGTAAGAAAGGATAAGATGTTATGAATTGAACTATAAATACACAAAAAAAGCACATATATTTGAACTCAAATTTTACAACTATATTTTATGGCAAAGGCATCCGAAATCAAAGTAGGAAATATTTTACGTTTCAACGGCGAATTGGTAACAGTTACAGAAATCCTGCATCGTACACCAGGTAAAGGTGGAGCTTTCTACTTAGGAAAGTTTCGTAATATTAAAACCGGGAAAATTGTAGAGGCCCGTTTAGCAACTGACGAGCAGGTTGAAATTTGCCGTGTAGAAACTAGTGATTTCCAATATTTATATGAAGAAGGTGACTACTTTGTAGTGATGGATAACGTTACTTTTGAGCAGTTCAGTGTGGCTAAAGCATTGTTCGGCCCAGCTGCGAAGTTTATCAAAGAAGGAATGGATGTTATCGTTTCATTTGAAAGTGAAGAACCCATCATGGCCCAGGCACCAAACTTTGTTGAATTGGTAATTACTTACGCTGAACCAGCTGTTAAAGGAGATACATCTTCTGGTGCATTAAAATATGCAACTACAGAAATTGGCTTTGAAATCAAAGTTCCTTTATTTGTAAACGAAGGTGATAAAGTGAAAATCGACACACGTACAGGTGAATACGTTGAACGTGTAAAATAAGGTAATTGCGCCATCCAGATGGCTTATTATATTCTTTTTAATAAAAAAGCAGCTTATAGGGCTGCTTTTTTATGTTATGCAGGATTTGCCCGGCGGTCAACACTCCATTCCTTTTTATAAGTTCTGATAAATTTATTTACATCTGCCATTTTGTAAGGTGGACATGCTCCAGCTTTTGTTGTGATAAAAGCACTGAGTCCAACTGCAAAATCTAAAGTATCGTTAATGTATTCGTTTGATAGTTTCATAGCCAGTAATCCTGCCAGGAAAGAATCTCCGCTACCAACAGTATCGGCTACCTCAATTGCATATGCCGACCAGTGATGTTCAGTCTGATCTCCATAGTAAGAAGCTCCTTTACTACCTTTTGTGACTACAATCTCAGGAATACTAAATTTGTTTCTAAGGAGCTCTATGCGCGCAGTTTCTGTTTGACAATCCTGGCTGAACCAGTCACTGATAATGGTTAGTTCTTCCAGATTTAACTTAAGTAAATCCGTTTGATGCAGCAGCGTCGAAATATATTCCGGTTCATAATCGGGTGCACGCAGGTTAACATCCATCACTTTATAAGATGCCAGTGCTAATAATTGTGCCAGCGTCGCTCTGCTGGTTTCGCAACGACCAGACAGGCTTCCATAAACGATTGCATCTGCTTGTGCAACCAAACGGATATGTGAGTTTTCAAATGCGATATAATCCCAGGCAACTGGTTTCACAATCTCATAACGAACTTCATTGTCCTGATCGGTAGTGACTTCAACAGTGGAGGTTTTATGTTCCTGATCCAACTGAACAAATGTAGTATCTACATTCGAATCTTTCATGACCTGCATGAGTTCTGTTCCATTCTGATCAGGACCAACTCTACTGATTAAATGACTGTTCACGCCCAGGGTCTTTAAATGATAAGCTACATTCATGACCGCACCACCGGGCTTTTTACCAGACGGAAAGTTATCCCACAATACTTCCCCAAAACATACTACCTGAAGACTATTTTTCCTGCTCATATCTTGTTAATATTGATCAATTATACTGATTACTTTTGCAACATCTTCTTTAAACTGCTTAATTTTCATATTGGATTTATTTGGTTAACATCAGGTTTTATTTATTAGTTTAATTTAATCGATTAAATAAAATTAGACCATTTTAAACATCAAGTTATCAACTTGTTATTAAATATACTTTTGAGATGATTTTTGAATGATCAGTTCTGCTTCGAGTGTAATATTATTTGTACTCCGCTCCTGATTTCCGATACTTTCAATTAATAGTTTAACTGCTGCCTGGCCTAATTTGGCAAGTGGTTGCCGGATATAAGTAACCGGACAATAAAATAAATTGTAGGCATTCGACTCGTCAAAACATACGATAGCCAAATCTTCGGGAATACGGATATTCAAACTCCGGATATGAATCAATCCTTCAATCGCTAAATTATTGTTGCCAAAAAAGATTGCCTGAATTGGTTCCGGCTGGTTTAAAAGTTCATTGATAGCCTGATGAACTTCTTCAATCATATTTTTTTCGTCTACTTCTTTAAGGTTTTTTCCTTCATCTTTCTGACCAGCCTGAATGAGTGCTGCTTTATATCCTCTGGAACGCTCTGCCAGGTGCAAAAGATCTGCCTTTAAATTGAGCATCCCGATTTCACTGAACCCTTGTTCCAATAAATGATTGGTAGCCTCAGCCGAGGCTTGAAAATTATTGATAGTTACAGTATTCACCTGCAACTCCGGAAAATAGCGATCGATCAGAACAAATGGAATATCCTGTTTTTTAAGCGCGCTTAAAAGCTCTTCTGAGCCTTCGGGGGCAGCGAGAATAAAGCCATCTACACGCCTGCTCATCAAAGTCCGGATCAGGTCTTCTGATTTGTCAGCACTTTCATCAGCACTTCCAAAAATCACTGTGTATTCATGTCTTTTTGCTTCATCTTCAATAATCCTGGCCAGGCTCGCAGAAAAAGGATTTGAAATATCAGCAAGAATTAAACCGATAGTCAGCGTTTTATTGATCTTTAAACTTTTAGCTACATGGTTAGGCCGGTAACCAAGTTCTTCTGCCAGGCTTTTAATCTTTTGCGCAGTATCTTTATTGATTCTGTCTTTTAATTGGCCGTTAAGAACATAGGATACCAATGCTGTTGAAACGCCCAATCGCTGGGCAATATCTTTCATTGAAATGTTCTTTTTCATCCGTATATATTCGTTTTTTTTCGAAGTATTTATTTAAAATACTGGTTTGTGACTGCTAATATTCTATTTAAACGTTTAAATCGCAAATTATTTAACATATATTTTTGTCAAACCGGCGCATAATTTAGACAGTTACAGGCCTATAATCGACCTTTATTACTCAATAAATTGATATTTTAGCATCATAATACATCTTTTCACCTACTAAAACACCCTATCGTATTTTCAATACAATAGGGTGCAAATGACTTATTTTCAGCATTAATTGTTTAACCGTTTAAACTAAACTTGAATTGTTGAATAAACGGCCGATCAGATCTGCTTATTCTCCTGTTCCTGACCGTCAACGAAAAAACGCGTAGCAGAAACCCTCATTGGATTAAATTCAAATTCGATCATGGTCCCGTTATTGGGATTGCCATTTAAATCAAAAATCAGCTCCCCTAAAAGTTTTCCATCAGCGCCATAATACTTAGCAGAACCTTCGCTTAAAAAAGACTCCTGACGCATCCCTTTCGGATTACCATCATAAATAATCTGTTTAACACGTTCGTCTTTTTCAAAGATGGTGATCAGATCATATACGGAAGGAACACCTTCTATCTCCGTCCCTTTATAAGTATAAAGTGTAGCCGTTTGCTCCTCTCCGTCTTTGTATATTGCATCTTGCCGCATTCTTCCGTCTTCAAAGAATGTTTTCACCGAGCCATTTAAAACTCCATTTTTAAATACAGATGTTCCGCTGATTTTACCGTTCTCCCCGTAATATTTGACTTCTCCTTCAAATTTCTCTTCGGTTTTAGATAAAGAGTAACCTACAAATTGAGGCTTTCCAGATTTGTAATAATCCTTGAAAAGATATTTTCCATTTACAGCTTTTGGCTCTGGCCTGTAATAGACCATATCTTCTTTGGCTACTGGCTTCCAATCTTCATCAAAATATTGTGTTTTTACCTGTGCAAAGGTAGTAGTGAACGCAAATAGCAAAGCGAGCAAAATAGTATTCTTTTTCATCTGACAGCGATTTAATTGACCTTGCAAATTTATAAAAATAATATGGTGTATTTAAAGAATTGATGCATTCAAACCATTCCTTAAATACACCACGAAGCTTTAAAACCAGCCAGACCTACTAAACAATTCTGGTTTATTTAATGCCTTTAGAAATCAATATCATCCGCTACATTCCCTCCCTGAGCATCAGCAAATTGTTGCTCATATTTTTTTCTGTAACCTGCTTGTGTTTCATTATATCCTTCGTAATCGGCCTGAATATCCTGATGAATCTGCTCACTCCACTTCGCGGCCGCAATCTGAAAATCTCCAATGGAAATACCATACTGATCAGCGATCCACTGTGCCCCATCATGCCCATAATCATAAGCTACCTGTCTGGCCACTTCCAATTCCTGGTAAAAGTCTTTGTCAGCTTTAATCTTCTCTATATTTCCCGATCCCCCGGCAGAAGGTTCTGGTTTTAAGTTTCCAAGTTTTGGATGCTGATCTGCAACACCGAAGTACTGGCCAAAAAGCGTTACAATATGATAAGTGGAATCTTGTTTCATCCTTTCCGGCCAAAGCAGATTGGCTTCTTCCCATACAGGTAATTCTACTCCTAAAGCTTTTGCGATAGCAGTTTCACTTAAACCGCTGCCTATTTTCGCGCACGCTGCACTGTAATCTTCTAAAGTAATACCGTGAACAGGTGCTAATAATGGATTCTCTGACATATGATTTTTTATTTAATAATGGTGAATTGAATTCAAATGATCTTGTAACATTCGTTGATAAAACTTTTCATTTTCTACTGCCATGCCCGGTACAATCTTATTCCATTCATCGAACATAGCACGTAGATATTGCTGATATAAAGTCTTGTTTTGAGGTTTGCTTTCTTCATAACGTTTAAGCAAATGCGCAGTACGCTGCTCTGCAAGGCTGCGTGCCCGTTGCAATACCATTTGTGCGCCAGTAGAAGGCGTGAAAGTATTCTGCGTCTGGCAGTATGGACAAGTGATGTAAGTAGCAATGAAAAATAGCTTTGGAATGGTGAGCTGGCCACCGCATTGTTTACAATTGAATTTATCCCGGATACTTTCAAATGCTTCCATTTCTTGCTGATAAGCAGTTTCCAGATCCTGCTCGCCCGCAGCCTGTCCTAGTAAAACATTATAATGCGCGATTTTATCTTCAAAAATCTGATGCCTGTTGATGCAGTCTATCCTGAAAGCCATCAACTTATCGTGGTATTCCCGGCCAGAAAAGGAAATAAAATCGGGAAGCCCGGTTTTGACTACATCTATAAAATGGGTTATCTTTTCTTCTCTTACTGCGTTAGCTTTATTCCGCATCTGATTAATTTGTCCGCGTATGCCAAGCAGCATGTGGCCATGTGCACGCTTGTAAGGGTCTTTATCCTGGTTAAAAACCTCCCTGATCTCCTGTATTGCTGAACTGCATAATTCATCCATACGTTCCTCTAGTTTATCCAGAAAAGCGAACCATTTTTCCTTTGTTTGACTGATAGTTTCAAGCAGTTCCGGATTATTATATTTTTTATCGAACAGACCAAACATCGGCTATGAGTTATTTTCTTTTTTGATATACAGACCAGAAGTAAGCTTGATATCCATAAATTTAAAACCGCAATAAGCGCAGGCCGTAAGTCCCTTTTGAAAAGCGCGGCCTGCACCACATTCCGGACAATCATGAATTTCCATTTTAGCCTCTTCCGCTTTGAACTCCCCGCCATAATTCTCTTGATTGACCGCCCGCTGTTTCAACTTCCCGAGGTAGGATAATGTCTTATTTTTTCCGTCTTCGCCCATCTCCGCAATTCCTTATAATAAGTTGAGTAACTCTTCTTTTTTAGCCAAATACTCCGCCTCTGTAATCAACTGGGCTTCAAAAAGATCTTTTAATTTTTTAAGCCTGGATGTTATATCTTCCGCAGGCTGTGAAACGACAGGATTTACCTGGTTCATAAGCATTCCCATGGCCACTGCATTCCGGGCACCTTCGCCCATAGCAGAATTCTCTTTGTCCATTGCACTTGCCACACTAAACTGAGCATATTTATTCATATCCGTTACCATATTCATACCGGTAACCTGGTCATAGTGTTTAAGCACTTCTTCGGGTAAAGTAACACTGGTAATTGTGAATTGAGTGGCCTCCAGCCCCAGCTCGGTAAAGTATAACTGAATAACTGGCTGTATTTTCTTATTTAATTCAGAAATATTTCCTGCGGCATCCAATACGGATATATTTGCCTTTGCAAGTACCTCTGCAAATTTGGGGGCAATAAAATCCCGGAGCTGCAATTCCAGTTCGGCAATGGTCAGCCTGGGATAAGTGCCGGCATACACTTTAAAGAATTTCACGACATCTGCGATCCGGATGTTATAGGTACCAAAGGAACGGATTCTCACCTGTCCAAACCCCGGATCCCTCATCAGTACAGGCGCCGGAGTGCCCCACTTAAGATTAACGAATTGATGCGTATTGAAAAAATAAACATCAACTTTAAAAGGACTCTCGAATCCGTATTTCCAGCCTTTAAGCCGTGTAAGTATAGGAATATTTTCTGTTTTCAGATTGTGTTTTCCAGCTGTAAAGGTGTCTGCAAGCTGTCCTTCATTGAGCAGAATTGCAGTCTGACTTTCTCTTACAAGAAGAACGGCACCATTCTTAATTTCTTTATCTCCGTCTGCAAATTTCCACATCAGTAAATTTGGGTCTGGAGTAACGGATTCTATGATCTCTATAAAGGGAATTATCATTTTTCAGGGGTTTTACAGCTGATGAAACAGGGTTTGAATTAAGAATTGAAATTGAATTTCCCTTCAAATAACTTTCCGAATACAGGGACTGGTTTCCTTTGTTCATTCATCGCATTCATGATACCAAAAACCCAGAGAATAACGATAACATAGCCCAAAACAGAGAGTATTGATGCCAGCGAGGGGATCAGCATCGCAACACTTATCAGGGCAATATTTAACGCCACCGAGATTATAAAAATCCCAAGCCCCTGCTCCAGGTGGTAACCAACCAACGTGTCTTTAACGGTTTCCTTTTTATAAGAAAAATAAGAAATCAGCCATCCGATAATTGTAATATAGGATAGGATTGAAAGTGTTTTACTGCTCATCTTCGTATTAATTTTAAGATGAATGTAAAACGATAATCAATACTTTTATCCGGGAATTTGTATACGCAGGGTTTGGCTTTGTATCCGAAGCTTTATTGCTATAATCTGATTAACCTTAGAAATTCATCTTTTTTACGCTGCGCAACAGGAAGTTCTGTTTTATCTTTCAGGATAACGACACCGTCTTTTAAATAGGTAGCTACAAAAGATAGATTGACCAGATAAGATTGATGGATTCTAAAGAAATCAGGAAGGGTGAGCTGGTCTTCGTAACTCTTTAATGGTTTTGATACAATTATTGCACTGCCGTTACTCAGATTAAACGTGGTATAAGAACCCGAAGTCTGGCAATAAATAATATCAT
Organism: Pedobacter sp. UYP1; assembly: GCF_040547305.1. Taxonomy (NCBI): domain Bacteria; kingdom Pseudomonadati; phylum Bacteroidota; class Sphingobacteriia; order Sphingobacteriales; family Sphingobacteriaceae; genus Pedobacter; species Pedobacter sp. UYP1. The sequence goes on from NZ_JBEPPL010000008.1 coordinate 122,090, forward strand.
TTAATGAAACCAGGTGAAGACCTTCTTGTGTAGCTAGTGAAATTCTGCCAGTTGATGATTTACCCAGGCTATTTTGTAAAGTAGCTAACTGTGTACTGGTTAAAAACTTCTGCTCTAAAAGGCCTATTTTTTCTATGGCGGCTCTCAGTTCTGACGGATCTACAGGCTTAAGCAAATAATCAATAGCACTACACTTAAAGGCACGTATAGCATAATTATGATAGGCAGTGGTAAATATAATATGGAACTTTTTAAAGGAGCATTGTTCTAATACTTCAAAACCACTTCCATCTTTTAACTGGATATCCATAAAGACCAGATCGGGCTGCAATTCATCAATCAGCTCAACTGCAGTTTGAACACTTTCTGCGACTGCAATCACATTTACTTTTTCGGCAGCAACAAGTTGCAGCATTAAGAATAAAGCTTCACGCAGTTTATGTTCATCTTCTATAAGTATTGCTTTATACACTTACTATAATGGTTTATATAAAATATTATACTTTGATAAAAGGAATTTTAATGACTGCTGTTGTTCCTGCAATCACTCCCTGATTATCTTTAATTTCAGCAAGGCTAAAGCCATAGCTACTCCCTTCGCTGTTCAATCTTTCTTTTGTAATTGCAGTCCCCATTGATCGGTGTTCCTGTTTAGCTTCATTTTTCACCTTATTCGACAGGGAAAAATCGATCCCTATCCCATTATCAGTTAGGGTACATGAAATATACGTGTGATGCTCAGCAAGAGAAAATACAAGCTGAAGATTACCTCTTTTTGTCAACGGTAACGGCTTTAAGCCATGCTCAATCGAATTCTCTATAAAAGGTTGGATGAGCATTGGTGGAATGGAGATATCTGTGTCTATCCCCTGATTAATAATTGTATAGTCAAAACTATTATTTAAACGGAGCTGCTGCAATTCAATATAATTTTTCAACGTATCAATTTCATCTGTTAGCGGAATAAATTCTTTGGTGGTAAACTCTAAGATCTGACGCATTAGTTTAGAAAACTTCGCCAAATAAACAACAGCATTCCGGGTATCATTCTGTAAAATAAAGCTTTGAATATTACCCAATGCATTAAATACAAAATGCGGGTTTATTTGCGATTGTAGCAACCTTCGCTCTATAGAAAGTTTCTCTGACATTGCCGCAGCTGTTTCTAGTTTTTCTAATTGTAATTGCAGTTCAGCAGTTTTCTGCTTATCCCGGAAAATAGTTTCATTTTGTATATAATATTTTTGCCTGAAATAATAGGAACGAAACATAAATAACAGGCCAATTGCCAATAAGAAGGCTGTACCATAACCAAACCATTTATTACTACGCTGCAGCTTATTTTCTTTCTCTAAAGTCCTGATCATATTTGCTTTTTGAGAAGACTCAAAACGAACATCTGCATTTTGTAATGCTTTTGCAGTTGCCTCATTATATTCCAGGGCATTATATTTCACAAATCCAGTGTCATATAAGGCATAGCTTTTATAATCTTGCTGCAGGATAGCTAACTTCTTCAATGCAGCATAAAACATGGATAACGTGTAATAATCCTGATAAGGCATAGCTTCCTGATAAGCAATTCCTTCTTTAAATAACCGGCCAGCAGTTGCATATTCCTTCTTCTGAATATAATATTCGCCTTTCAGTCCCAAAGAATTGCGGTATACATTGCGGATATTATATTGCCTTGCAATAACCAATGCTTTATCCAGTTGTTGCAAGAATAAGAGTTCACTCCCTGGAAATGGATTTTCAAAGTAGAGCACAGCTAAATTAATATAGGGAACGGCCATATTTGATTTAGTGTGGATTTTATCAGGATGCTGTTCTATTTGACGGATCGTTTCTTTAAAATAATTTATAGCCGTATCGGCTGACAATAAGGGATTTTTTCTCTTTTCACCAATTAGAAAACTTCCATAAGAAAGGCGGACATAGAGCCTTTCATCTGCCGAATTCGTTTTTGCAGCTGCATTCACAGCTAAGGTCACATACTTCTTTTGCTTTGCTGCATCTTTATCTGCATAGAGATTTGAAATTTCACTGGCTACCCTGGCAATATTTGCATAATCATTGAGTTGCTTAAAGTTTTGATAAGCTAATATCAATTGATTTATTGCCTGATCTGTTTCGCTAAAAAAAGATTTCAATAGTCCCGTAGCCAGATATGCATAACCCATTGCACGGGGAGATTTTATTTGAGTCGCCAGGTAATAAGAACTATCAGCATAAAGCTGCGCATTATTGGTTTGAAACTTCTTTTTATAAAAGAGAGAGAGCAGCGCATAACTAATCGAAACATCTTCTTCTTTATTTTCTTTTTTCGCTATGGCCAAAGCCCTTTGCTGATAGGTTACTGATTTTGTGGTATCTGTAAATCGTAAGCTATAGCCCATATTTCTGAGCAAAGTGATGTCGGTATGATCCAGGGACTCACTCTTGCTTTTACAACTGAATAAAAAAACAAAGTAAGGAAACAATAAATACAGCAGTGTTTTTGAACAGGGCATAGTCTTGTTTTAATTCTTGGATACACATCTCTTATCTGTGAATTATTGACTGATAAGAAATAGTAAGGTAAACAAAATTATTAATCACTTAAACCAAAGTTCCAGATTCCTTATTTACCAGTTTTTTTTTACCTTACCTGCAAGCTGATCAACCAGAATGTTTTGGCTAAAAAACTATGAGTATAGAAATACACCAGTCTGATGCTTATAAAATAGCAGAAGTAAATTCAGAAGAAATCCTGATTAACAACTCAGAGGAAGGGCTCCAATTATTAGTTGATCTTTATTATCAGGATTTCGATAAAATTATTATCCATGAGAAAAACATTACACCCGATTTCTTTGACTTGAAAACAGGTATTGCGGGAGAGATCCTCCAAAAATTCTCTAACTATAGAGTAAGATTGGTGATTGTTGGTGAATTCACAAAATATCCTGGTCAGAGCATCAAAGACTTTATTTTTGAAAGCAATAAAGGTAAACAGATTAATTTCCTTGATTCTGTTGAACTGGGAGTAGAAAAACTATCAAAATAATCCTGTATTTTAGGCGGAAAACTAAACAAAAGAACCAGTAAGATCCTGGTATAATAAATATATTAGATGTTAACAGTAGAAAAAATTGGCGGCACTTCTATGAGTGCCTTGCAGGATGTCATTAAAAATATTGTTCTATTTGAACGTACAGGTGATCAGTTATATAACAGGATATTTGTAGTATCAGCTTTCTCAGGTGTCACAGATCTGTTGCTTGAAAACAAGAAAACAGGTGCTCCGGGTGTTTATCACCGCATTGCTAAACACCAGAATTTCCATCGCCCGCTTAAAGATTTAATTGTCAAATTAAAAGCTATTAATAAAAAATACGTGGATCTTGGATTAGATCTTACTGTTGCAGATCAGTTTATTGAAAATCATGTAAATCAGGCCCAGAAATATCTGGAGAATTTAGCAAATATTCTGGCTTCGGGTTACGTCAGTAAAGAAGGCATTTTGCAAGCAGCACGCGAAATATTAGCTTCTATTGGGGAGAGCCATTCGGCATTTAACTTCACCAATATTTTGCAGAACATGAACATCAATACAGCACTAGTTGACCTGAGTGGCTTTAATGACCACCGTGCTTTTACGATCGATCAGCGCATCAGGCATGCTTTTAAAGATATAGAGCTCAAAAAGACACTCTGTATTGTGACAGGTTATGCGAAGGGTACTGAGGGTATTATGCGTGAGTTTGACAGAGGTTATTCAGAGGTTACCTTTAGCAAAATTGCAGAGTTTTTAAAACCGGCAGAAGCTATTATCCATAAGGAGTATCATTTGTCTACTGCCGATCCTGCACTGGTAGGATTGGAAAATTGTACACCAGTCGGTTATACGAATTACGATATTGCCGATCAGCTGGCAGATGTAGGGATGGAGGCTATCCATCCAAAGGCTTCAAAACCATTGGAGGTAAGTGGTATTAATCTGCGGATTAAAAACACATTTGAGCCTTCACATCCAGGTACTTTGATCACCAGGGAATTTGTTTGTGAACATAAACGCGTAGAGGTCATTACCGGAACGGACAAGTTATTAATGATTGATGTCTACGACCCTTCGATGGTTGGAAATGTAGGGAGTGATTTACAGATTATGCAGGCATTTTATGACCATAAAGTAAGTTATACTTTTAAAGCAACCAGCGCAAATAGTATTTCTATTGTGATATGGGCGCGCGACTTTAATAAAAAACTGATCAATAAACTGGAAGATGATTTTGAGAAAGTTACCATAGAGAAAGTAGCGATGGTTTGCTTGCTGGGCACGAATATGGACCAGCCTGGCTTACTGGCTAAAAGCGCCAATGCATTAACCGAAAACGATATAAATATCAAAAGTGCAGGCTTTGCATTAAGAAAAGTAAATATCCAGTTTTTGATTGCACCTGAACAATTTAAACAAGCTATCATCGCATTGAATAAGGCGATGAAGTAAAATCTGGTGAAAACTGAAAAGGCCGCTTGAATACATTTATTCAAGCGGCCTTTTATATCGGCTAATTTTATTGTGTATAGCCTGGGTTTTGTGGGGCCAGATTAGGATTCACCCCTAAAGGAAACTGTGGAACAGGAAATAGGTTATGATATTCCCTCACATTGGTTGTCCCTTTAGCGGTTAATGTGGAAACCAGTTTGCCGGTACGGACCAAATCAAACCATCTGCTTCCTTCAAAAGCGAGTTCTAACCTGCGTTCTTGCAGAATTGCAATCCGAAGTCCATCTTGTGTTAAATTTTCAAGATCAGTCAAACCAGCTCTTTTTCTGATGCTATTGACCGCTTTATAGGCTGGATTACCGTTCGCAGGACTATTTAATTCATTATAGGCTTCTGCATAAGTGAGCACTACTTCTGCGTAACGCATTAAAGGAAAGTTATTATCACTTTGGTTCTCTGTTGTCGCATCTGCATCTATCCATTTATTCACGTAATATTTACCGTCTGTACCCTTAATAAAGAAAATAGCTTTACGTTTATCGGCAGCCGTATAACTATCATAAATATCTGTAGTAGGCTGGAATGATCCGAAACCTCTCCCTCCTACACTATTATTTTCCTGGGCGAAAAAGGCAATGAGATTTCCTCCTTGTCCACCTGGGCCACTTACAAACTGCGCGTCAAATATGGCCTCTTTTCCGAATTCGTTTTTAATGTCATAGACATCTGTATAATTGTCCCAAAGACCATAACCTGCACCAGCTAAAGTCATCACTTCATTTGCCTTATCGGCGGCCAGCTGGTATTGTTTTAAGGTCAGATATACACTGGCCAGAAAGGATTTTGCTGCACCACTGGTCGCTCTGCCACGATCCGCTCCACTATAAGATGCAGGCAATACATTTTCTACAGCGGTAAGGTCTGCAATAATCTGTTTATAAACGTCAGCTTTAGGGTCGCGTTTAGGATAAGTGAGCTGATCTAATGAACTGACCTCTGAGGTAACGACAGGCAGGTCTCCAAACAATCTCACCAGGTGATAGTAGTAAAATGCCCTCAAAAACTTAGCCTCAGCAACCAGCCTGGTACGCAATGCTTCTTCCATATTTATTCCGGGTATTTTATTGATAGAAGCATTTGCTCTGGTAATCCCGATATAAAAGTTATCCCAGGTTTCGCGTAAAATACCGTTTTGTGAGGTATGCACATAAGTATTCAGTTCAATTCTTGGTGCACTGTTATTTAACGGGAACATGTTATCCGTGGTTATTTCACCGAGGATAACATAGTTGCGCGTCACAAATCCGTTTAAACGGACTGGTGCATATACAGCTGTGATTGCGGAAAGTGCATCATTTTTAGTTTTATAAAAATTAACAGGTGAGATGAATGATTGTGGATTTTCATCTAGTTTTTTACAGGATGACAGCCATACCAGACTGAGGAGCAATATATATTTTAAACTTTTCATATGATTATTTTTAATGGTTATTGAATTTTTACAGTCCGATATTGATACCTACCAGGAATATTTTTGACGATGGATAACTTCCATAATCTATCCCCTGACTTAAATTATCCTGTCCAAACCGGCTCACTTCCGGATCATAACCTGAGTACTTGGTTTTAGTTAAAAGATTCTGTCCGCTGATGTATACTTTAACATTGGAAAGTCTTACTCTTTTCAAAAGTGCAGGACTAAAATTATAGCCCAGCTGCACATTCTTTAAACGAATGTAAGAGCCTTCCTCCACTTGATGACTGGTTACCTGGTAAGGAGAACCTGCCGAACTTGCACGAGGTATATCATTACTGGGATTTGCTGGAGTCCAGCGGTCAAGTACACTGGCAGATTGATTACTAACCCCTGTCATAGATTCCATCTCATACTTATTTAAGTTGAAAATGCTATTTCCTTGTACGCCCTGAATGAATATGGAAAGATCAAATCCTTTGTAAGAGAAATTATTGGTAAACCCGAAAGTATAATCCGGCTGGGCGTGTCCCAATATCACGCGATCTGATGAATTGACTACACCATCGCCATTAATATCTTTGTACCTGCGTTCTCCAGGTCTCGCATTTTTCTGTCCGGAGACAGCAACTTCTGCTGCATTCTGAAAAATACCATCCGTAACTAATCCGTAAAAAACACCAATTGGTTGTCCTGCACGTAGTATTCCGGAGTTCCCTAACTGTAAGTGACCACTGGCCCCTCCCGATGGGATATCATCTGTAACTGCTCCAAGGTCAAGGATTTTATTTTTGTTAAATGAGATATTAAAATTGGTGTTCCATTGAAAAGCACCGTTCAGATTAACGGTATTTACAGCAAATTCAAAGCCTTCATTTTTAACCTTTCCAATATTCTGCAGGGAGGTAGAAAATCCAGAGGTAATAGGCAGAGAAACGTTATACAACAGATCTTTGGTTTTTTTCTGATACCAATCTGTAGTGATGGTAATCCTGTTTTTAAATAAACCCAAATCCAGTCCAAAATTTAACTGTGCTGTAGTTTCCCATTTCAGGTTAGGGTTAGCGATACGATTTGGTGCATAACCAATTACAATTACATTCCCAAAATTATAACCATCAGTCTGTAAGGCCCCTAATGATTGATACTGCCCTATTTCCTGGTTACCGGTAAGGCCATAACTTGCTCTGAATTTTAAATCACTGACCGCGGTTAACTTGCGCATAAAGGGCTCACTAGATAGCCGCCATGCCGCAGAGCCTGATGGAAAGAAAGAATATTTTTTACCATCTCCAAATCTTGAAGAACCATCATACCTTCCTGATAAGGTGAAAAGATATTTACTGTCCAGATCATAGTTTATACGGCCTAAATAAGAGCGTAAACTCCAATCATACGCATTAGATGTATTTGGATTGGTTTGCTGAGCAGCACCCATATTGTTGTATTTCTGAATATCACTCGCAAAGTTCTGTGCACTGGCTTTTACATCTTCAAAACTAGCATTCTGGAAAGTGTAGCCTACCAGGAAATTAAAGCTATGGATTTTAGAGATTACCTTTTTATAGGTCAAAGTGTTCTCATTTAACCATTCAAAGTATCTTGAATTCGTAATTTCTGCTCTTCCATTTGTTGCCAGACCTGAATAAACTGTTCTTGGCAGATAAAAGTTAGTTTTATTAAAGGCCATATTTGCACCAAACATGGTTTTTAAAGTCAGGCCTTCGATAATTTTGTATTCCAGTGAAGTATTCCCTAATAAACGGGTTTTCAGTTCAATATTGGTACGTTCTTTAGCTAAAGCCAGCGGATTGCTGATTAAAAGCGCTCCGGGCCTGTTATTCATTGTATAGTCTCCCTGAGCATCGTACACAGGAACAGTCGGAGAGAAAAACAATGCGCCATATACGACACCACCGTTACCGCCGCCATCACCATCTGTTGCTACAGAATTGCTCTTGCTATTGGTTACCGTCAAACTATTGCTGAATTTAAATTTGCTGGACAACTGCTGATCCAGGTTTACACGTACAGATCCACGGTTAAAGTCAGAATTAGCAACAATCCCTCCCTGGCTAAAATAATTCCCCGCTACGGCATATTGCGTTTTGTCGTTTCCACCAGAAAATGTCAATTGATAGCTTTGAATAGGTGCTGACCTGAATATTTCGTCCTGCCAATCGGTTCCTTTACCCATTGCAGCGATTTGAGCATCCGTATAAGTTAAAGGTTTAGGATAACCAGGCTTACCGATATTATCTCCGTTCACATTAGCAATTCCATCATTAACCAGCGTGGCCAGCTGAGATGCGTCCAGAAGATCCAGTTTTTTTCTTAGGGTCTGAATACCATAATAGCTCTCAAACTGGATACGGTTAAGCCCTTCTTTACCTCTTTTTGTGGTGATAATAATTACCCCGTTTGCACCTCTGGAACCATAAATAGCCGCTGCTGAAGCATCTTTCAAGATCTCCATGGATTCTACATCATTAGGATTAATTCCTGGCCCATTTTCATTGTAAAGTGGATAACCATCAATCACATAAAGTGGCTCATTACCACCTTGAATAGAATTGCCTCCACGAATACGAATGTTCATTCCACCACCGGGCGCATTAGATGACTGTGAAACCCGTACTCCGGCAGCCCTGCCCTGAATGGCCTGCGTTAAAGAAGCAACCGGAGTAGCTTTAATCTCTTTAGAACTGATCGAAGCAACGGATCCTGTAAGATCGCTTTTCCTGACTGAACCGTAACCAACCACTACAAGCTCATCGAGATTGGTATTATCGGCTTCGAGCGTAATATTAATTTGCTGGCGGTTGTTTACGGCTTGTTCTTTGGTAATAAAGCCAATACTTCTGAATATCAAAATGCCAGTAGCAGGAGTTGAGATGGTAAAAGTACCCTTAGCGGTTGTACTGGTAGCTTTTGTTGTGCCTTGTAATTTTACGGAAACCCCTGGCAGTGGTTCTCCTTGTGCGTCTTTAACGGTTCCGTTTACCTGCATATCCTGAGCGGTAGCGGCAAGTAAACCTGCGAATAGAAACACAGTTAATAAGCTGATTTTTTTCTTCATACGATTAATATTTGGTTTGGTTGGTTTTTGGTTTGGTTGCAGGACTAAGCTGTTTTTCAGATAAAAAACGTTTAATCATAATTGTATTTGTGTGAAGGGGCCTTCATACAAGAGGGAAGTTTGGTGTAAATAAATATTTGGTTATCCAGTACGCGCCGATAAATAATCAAAGCACATGAACTTTAACGCAATATAAATATTTGACAAAGAATGATTTAGAAGAAAAAATAAAACAAAAGGAAACTGCGTTTTCCGTTCAATTCAAACGTTTGAAACCACAGCTTATAAAGAAGGGATTGGGTTTGCCCCTGGTGGTATTTCCTTAAAAGCTTCGCGGGAATGTAAGAAAGGGCAAAAAAGGAGAGGTATGGGTACCTTTAAATTATAGCGTTAACTAAAAAAGCCTCTCCATATGGAGAGGCTTTAAAATCTTAAGCTTCTTTTTCATCAAAAGAAACAATACCAAAATTCTTTTTGTTTAATTTCTTCAATTTACGTGGTATACGAACTACATCACCACCTTTTACAACTTTATCCTGTGCTTTTACTGCTTTACTCATGATTTCAATTTACTATTGTTCAGTCTTGAATTAGACATCCCGTTTCTATTTTCGGCAATTTAAACATATTCTGCCGCAATGTGGCATTATTCTTCATTGATAAAAGGTAAAGACCTCAACAAATCATTAAGATAGTACCGCTGCTTTTTGCTGAACATGTAAATTTATAGTATCCTGTAAGATTGCCAGAGCTCTTTCCAGCACTTCTTTCTCTATCGTCAGCGGTGGAAGCATTTTGATCACTTTATCGTGACGGCCAACGCATTCCACAATTAAATTATGCTTTTCAAAACAGTCTTTTGCAATTTTCTTTGCCAGTAATGGATCGCTGAATTTAGATAAGTCTATTCCCCACATCATACCAAGGCCTCTGATTGTTATACGATCATCTTCAGCTGCTATTTCTTCCTGAAGAATACTTTTAATAAAAGCAGCTTTTTCTTTTACTGCCGCTTCCAGACCTGTTTTCTCTCTAAATTCCAAGGCTGCCCTGCCACCAATAAATGCCAGCTGATAACCACGGAAAGTCCCATTATGCTCACCTGGCTGCCAGATATCTAACTCAGGTTTAATTAATAAAATAGCCATTGGCAAACCATAACCACTCAGGGATTTTGATAAAACCACAATATCGGGTGCAATTTGTGCTCTTTCGAAAGAGAAAAAGTCACCAGATCTTCCGCAACCAATCTGAATATCATCACAGATAAAAAGAATACTGTGTTTTTCGCATATTTTTTTCAGTTTAAACAACCATTCTGGAGAAGCTACATGTATTCCGCCTTCTGCTTGCACTGTTTCCAATATCACAGCTGCTGGTTTTTCAATTCCTGAGTGTGTGTCTTCCAGGATCATTTCGAAATATGCAAGACTATCAAAACCTGCCGGGCCACAGTTCTCAAAAGGGAGAAAAGTAACATTGTGCAGTCCGACTCCAGCTACATCTCGATGATATTGATTACTGGTCAATGCAAGACTACCCTGAGACAAACCATGATATGCACCCATAAATGCAATCACATTAGTGCGTTTAGTATAGTTTCTAGCTAATTTAAGTGCGGCTTCAATTGCATTGGTACCTGTTGGCCCGCAAAATTGAAACTTGTATTCCAATCCTTTTGGTTTAAGTAACAAATCATTAAAAGTGGTGATAAAGTCACTCTTGGCCACAGTAAACATATCAAGCCCCTGCATGATATTATCTCCAGCCATATACTCTACTAACTGCGCTTTAATGTAATCATTGTTATGACCATAGTTAAGCGCACCAGCTCCCATCAGAAAATCAATATATTCTTCCCCATTTGACCCGTATAAGAAAGACCCTTTTGCTTTCTGAAATACCTGAGGAAAACTTCTGGAATAGCTGCGTACATTGGATTCAAGAGTTTCAAAAACTTGTGTAGACATAATAATAAAAATTAGAGAATTTATAATTTAATAGTTAGATGATTAGATTTTTATATAGAAGCTGATCAGGCTTCCGTTTGATCAGTTATTGGTGTATTCATGGTATAATTATTCAGGTGAGCTGCCAATGTTTTAGCATTTTCATTTTTCAGCATAGTTACATGATCGCCTGCTGCACCAACCGGCTGGATCTCATTTGCATGCGGTGCCCAACCAAGGTTCTCATCAAAGCCCATCTTTTCCCACTCCTGTTCAAGAGCCCTCACCACAGTCAGTGTTGCATCCACTTTACCGGATATATAATATTCCATAGTTGAATTACAAATCATCAGGTAAACCATCCTGGCCAGGAACTCTGTGAGCACACCTTTACCAAGACACCGAGTTTTCACATAGTCCAGCATAAATGCGCGGCGTTCATTGACAGGCAATTGTTCCATAGCCGCTTTCATTTCCTCCACCCATCCCGGGTAAGGTTTCTCTATATATTTATTTTCTTCGAGATAAATCAGCGCATCATGCATTAATGAATCGACAGGGATCGGGTAAATATTTTCCCTGACTGGTATATCCAGTAAAATAGCCTGTTCAACCTGTTGATTTATAGCTTCGAGCTGACGAATCATTTCATAGAGCACATATCCACCAAAAGAATGGCCCAATAAACGATAAGGGCCTTCTGGCTGCAACTCTTTGATCCACTTAATATTTTGTGCTGCGATCTCTTCCACGGTATGCAGTGGAATTTCTCCTTCCAGCAAGCCGATCATTTTAAGACCATACACCGGGCCTTCGCTACGGATTTCTCCCGCAAGCTGATCGTACCATTCTGGATTACCATCACCACCAGGCAGAATAAACAAAGGTCTGTCTCCTGCAGCGTTACTGAGTAAGATCAAATGTTCATTAAAATTGCTGTCATCTTGTGTTTGTAATCCAATTAGCAATGCAGCCTGAGTTTCAATAGTTTTATTGATCATGAGCGCATTCAATTGAATAGCATAACCCATTTTTCTGATCTGTGCCAGTAGCCTCACGGTAATCAGAGAATGGCCTCCCAGTTCAAAAAAGTTATCATCAATTCCTATTTTTTCAATCCCCAGCAACTCTTGCCAGATACCGGCCAGTTTCCTTTCTATAGTATTGCGCGGACCAACATAGGCTGCATTTGTCAATTTCTTATGATCAGGTTCAGGAAGCGCTTTTCTATTGATCTTACCGTTAACCGTGAGGGGTATCTCAGTTAAAGGAACCCATATTCCAGGAATCATGTAAGCTGGCAAACATCCTTGTAAAAATCCAGTGAGCTCCGCTTTGTTAAACTCACCTTTTGGCACCACATATGCTGCCAGGTATTTATTCCCCTCGCTGTCTGTTTTTGCCAGTACTACCGCATGATTCACTAAACCACTTTGTTGCAGAACACGTTCTATTTCTCCAGGTTCTATCCGGTAACCTCTGATTTTCACCTGGTCATCCATTCGTCCCATGTACCTGAGATTACCATCTGGTAACCAACAGGCCAGATCACCCGTTTTATAAAGCCGCAAATCAGCATCTTTACTAAAAGGATCTGATATAAATTTCTCTGTGGTCAATTCAGGCAGATTGAGATAACCTCTGGCCACCCCGCGCCCACCTATACACAACTCTCCTCCTGCTCCTACCGGTACAATTCGACCCTCAGTATCCAGGATATATAAAGTGGTTTCGGAAAACGCATTTCCAATCGGTACACCTGCATAATCTTTTTCAAGATCCAGTTGATACATACATTTTCCGATCGTGGTTTCTGTAGGCCCATAATGATTAAATACTTCACAACTGGCTTCAGCGAACCTGAGCTGCTTTACAACATCATCCTGCAAGGCTTCTCCACCAAAAATCAGCAATTTAGCAGGCAGCAATAATTTTCCATCTATACATAAAGCTTTCCAATGCGAGGGAACTATCTTCAGACAATCAATAGGATGAATCTCAAAATAATTATAAAGTGATAATGCATCCGTTGTTAAAGCTTCAGCAATAATATGCAGCGCACCACCCGCAGCTAAAGCACCAAACAGAATCGTATTTCCAAGATCGGTTGCGATAGCAGGTACTAATGCAAATGAACTGCAAGTATTGACCGCACATTTCTGCTGTAAACCGTAAACATAATCCACCAGGTTATTATGAGTGATCATTACCCCTTTAGGGTTACCTGTAGAACCAGAAGTATAAATCACATAAACCAGATTACCAGGCTTACTGGCATTTAATGAATCTTCCCGAGGCGCCTTACCGATAATAGCAGGCCAATCTTCTGTAATATTCAGATAGTTGATATGGTCATCAGGATGAATAGTTATTTTGTCTTGTAAACTTCCATCAGTTATACAGATTAAAGCACCTGTGTCTTTCAGGATGAAACGGATACGCTCCTCAGGAAATGCCAGATCAATAGGTACATAAGCACCTCCTGCCTTCAATATCCCAATAATAGAGACGATCATCTCCAGGCTTCTGTTCATACAGATCGAAACCAGGGTATCTCCTTTTACACCTTGTGCCTGAAGATATCTTCCCAGCTCATTTGTGCGCTGATCCAGCTCACGGTAAGTGAGTTGCTGGCCTTCATATACTACAGCTGTTGCATCAGGACTAGTATTTACCTGTTCCAAAAACAGATCTACGATAGTTTTATCCTGTGCATACTGACGCGCAGCTGCCCCTTCATTAAATCCATGAACGATCTCATTTTCTTCTTGTGGAGAAAGTAATTTCATTGTTTTAACAGCTTCAGAAGGAAGAGTCACAGCAGCTTTTAACAACTGCTCGTAATGTTTGGCCATTCTGGCGATGGTAGTCTCCTTGAATAAATCGGTACAATAGACGATAGTCAGATCCAGCCCTTCAGCTGTTTCTTCAATCATAAAATTAAGATCAAACTTAGCAGAAGCATGGTCTACTTCTTCACCGCTCAGTCTCAGGTCGCCTAATATCAGTTCAGGCGCTTCCGGCGTATTTTGCAAGACCAGCATGGCCTGGAATAAAGGACTTTTGCTTCGGTCTCTGTCTTTAACCACCGCCTCTACAATTTTCTCAAAAGGAATATCCTGATTGTCATAAGCTTCCAACGAAGTTGTTTTAACCCGCTTCACTAATTCCAGAAAAGTTGGCGAGGCGCTAAGATCACAACGTAATGCCAGTGTATTAATGAAAAATCCGATCAATGCTTCCGATTCTTTTTGTCTTCTTCCGGCTATCGGAGTACCTACCGTAATATCATCCTGTCTGCTGTAACGCGACAACAACACATAAAATGAAGACAACAGCGTGATAAATAAAGTCACATCCTGTTGCCGACTGAAGGTATTCAGCTGCTCCGTTAGTGGACGCTCAATATGGAAATTCATCACCGCGCCACGGGTACTTTGTATAGCAGGTCTTTCATAATCCAGTGGAAGTTCCAATGCGGCTGCATCACCCAATTTTGCTGACCAGTAATCTTGTTGTGATTTCAGTATTTCGCCAGCTAAATAAGTACGTTGCCAGATCGCATAATCAGCATACTGAATAGCCAGATCAGGCAATTGAGCTTTTTCGTTTTGGATAGCAGCCTGGTAGTTAGCAGTTAACTCATCGACCAGAATATTAATTGACCAGCCATCACATGCAATATGATGCATAGTCAAAACCAGCAAATATTCTTCTTCCTGCAATTTGATCAATCCTGCTCTCAGCATATAGTCAGCAGAGAGCTCAAAAGGTTTCACTATCAATGAATTGATAGTTTTAGCAAGCTCATCCTTAACATCAATAAGGGACAATTGCCATTGATCAGCTGATCTGATTTCTTGATAAGGTACACCCTCTGCAGATTTGATGACTGAACGCAGTACTTCGTGTCTGCGAACAATACTTTGTAGTGCATTCTGAAGGGCATCCTGGTTAAGTTTACCTTTTAATTTAAGCACTGAAGGCATGTGATAATGGACACTTCCTTCCAGCTGATCTATAAACCACAGCCGCTCCTGACTGAAAGATAAAGGAATAAATTCCGGTCTTGGCAACACTGTAATGGGTGGAAGCAACGTCTTATTCCCACTAACCTGCAAATATTCAGCAAGGGCTGCGATCGTTGTATTTTCGAACATCGCTTTCACGGTAACCTCCAACTTCATCTGATCCCTTATGGTCCCGATCAGCCGGATAGCCAGCAGAGAATGTCCTCCAAGTTTGAAGAAATCCTCATATACTCCTATCTGTTCAATTTTTAATATCTTCTGCCAGATCAAAACCAGCGCTTGTTCTGTTTCGTTTCTCGGTGCAACATATCCCTGCTCTGCCTGAGAGCCGCCTTCGGGAGCTGGTAATTCTTTTTTGTTGACTTTACCATTAGCTGTTAACGGCAGGTATTCTAATTCCACCAGCATTGACGGAATCATATAATCAGGCAGTTTTTGTATTAGAAATTCCATTATATTTTCCTGATCATAAACCCCATCCGGCACTATATAACCGATCAAACGTTTACCGCCATCTTCATCAGTTAAAACAGTGACCACCGCCTGGCTTACACCATCGCATTTTTGCAGTACACTTTCTATTTCACCAAGCTCAATACGGAAACCGCGAATTTTCACCTGCTCATCTATCCGGCCTTCATAAGCAATACTGCCATCTGGAAGCCATTTACCTAAATCACCTGTTTTATACAGCCGTTCTCCTGCCTTTTCAGAAAAAGGATGCGGAATAAATTTTTCTGCAGTCAGCTCCGGCCGGTTCAAATATCCTGCGGACAAACCAGCACCACCCAGATAAATTTCCCCAACGACACCGATTGGCAACAATTGCTGCTGCTCATTTAAAACATAGACCGTACGATTACTTAATGGATAACCTATAGGAATATGGTGGTCAAACCCTGGTTTAATCGGATAAGTCAGCGAGAAAGTAGTATTCTCTGTGGGGCCATAGCCGTTAATGATTTCAATAGCAGGATAGGTTTCCAGTAATTTATGTACATGTTTTGCAGATAGCTTTTCCCCACCCACTAAGATAACCTGCAGGCTCTCAAACACATCAATAGCTGTTTCTACCAACTGATTAAACCAGCCGGCGGTAAACCACATTTTATTGACCTGGTGCTCCACTATTTCATTTTTCAGCAAAGCAGGATCGAGTAATGTTTGTTCTTCACATAAAACCAGGCGGCCTCCATTAAGCAACATTCCCCAATATTCAAAAGTTGTTGCATCAAATGAAGGTGCTCCGGTTGACAACAGCACATCATCAGGACTGAAAGAAACATAATTTACACCCCGAACTAAACTCACGACATTTCCATGAGTTACTTTAACCCCTTTGGGCTGGCCAGTAGAACCAGAAGTATAAATAACGTAAGCCAGATCCTGTTCAGAAAGCACGATACCCGTCGGCGTCACTGGTTTTTGATGTAACTTATAAGCCAGCTTATCTAAAATTACAGGTTCAGCATTTCCCAGCATTTCGAGCAAGTCTGCATAGTCTGAAGTGGTTACTACTACCGGACTGTTGCTTTCTGATAACATAAAACGGATCCGCTCCTCAGGATATCCCGGATCAATCGGCATATAGACAGCTCCTGCCTTCAATATGGCCAGAATAGCAATCATGACTTCCAGGCTTCTGTCCATACAAAGCGGAACCAGCATGCCAGTAGTCACCCCTTGCTCCACCAGATAGCTGGCCAGTTGATTACTGCGTTCATCCAGTTTAGCATAGGTTAGTTTTCCTTCTCTGAATACTAAACCTACTGCTGAAGGCGTCTGTTCAGCCTGTTTATGAAATAGTGAAACAATAGAATCTTCCTGTTCATAAACAGAGAAGGTGTCGTTAAAATGATGTAATAATTGCGTTTCATCCTCTCCTTCAACTAATAGCAGCTCCCCTACTTTACTTTTTTCTAAGGATATAATTTGCGATAGCACCTGCTCGAAATGTCTTTTTAACTGTCTGACATACGATTCATGAACCATTTCTTCATTATATACGAATAGTACATGTATTTCGTCAGTTACCGCCGCAACAATACTCAATGGATAATTATTGTGTTCTTTTACAACCACATTTTCCACTTGCATTTTTCCCGGACCAGACGAGTCAGTTTCACTCACAGGATAATTTTCAAATACCAGGATAGTATCAAATAAATCTCCAGTTACACCAGCCCATTGCTGTATCGTACTTAAGGCCGTATAACCATACTCTCTGGAAGATATCTGCCCATTCTGAATAGTAGATAACCATTCAGTAATCGTTGTATCGTGATTTACCGCTGTATACAAAGGAAGTGTATTTATATACATACCAACCCTTTTTTCCATCTCAGAAAGTTCTTCGGGACGTCCGGATATGACCACGCCATAAGTTACACCTGTTTTACCGGTATAATTGTGCAAAATGAATGCCCATACCCCTTGCAAAAGCGTATTTAAGGTGATCCCGCATGCTTTCGTATAGGCCTCAGCTTCTGCTTTTATTTGTGCATTAAACAAAAGTAATTCATCTTTATACAAACCTGCCCCTTTTGTACTGCTTTCTGCAGAATGGATAAATGGCAGTAAACTTCCCCCCTCTACTCCTTTCATATATTCACGCCAATACTGTTCCTGAGCACCAATATTTTTGCTTTCTATATAGCGGATATAATCTTCATACTTATCGTGCTGTATCACTACTTTCTGACCAGCTAACAACTGGTCGTAGAACTGCAGCAGTTCTTCCATCAAAATCGAGATGGACCAGCCATCCAGCAAAATATGATGATAGGTCCACACCATCTTATAGCTTCCCTGGGCCAGCTGCAACAAGTTAATACGCATTAAAGGAGGCTTTTTTAAATCAATTCCCTTCTTCAAATCTGCCGCTATAAACGCATCAACTGTCTCTTCCTGTAATTCATGGCTCAAATCACTATAATCGAGTAGCTGGAAAGGGAGTTTTATATCCTGATGCACACATTGTACTGGCATGCCCAATGTTTCGTATTCAAAACTACTGCGTAAAATCGTATGACGCTCCAGCAGCAGATTCCAGCTTTCCTCGAATAAACCGACATTTACCTGTGAAAGATCACAGGTAAATTGTTCCATATAAGCACTTGCATCCCCATCATATAATCCATGAAACAGCATTCCTTCCTGCAAACCACTCAGCCGGTAAATCGCTGTTATTTTTTCGTGGCGCTTCTTCTTTTCTGGTTCTGCATTTAAAGAGATATAATCAATCAGCTCCTGCTTATTATTTTTTATATAGGTAATAGTAGTCGTATCATTTCTTATGGCACCGATCTGCTCATTAGTTAATTTGTCTTTGTCCCCTCTCAAAATGAGTTTACCATCCTGTACGGCCAGAGAAAAATGTTTGCGATATAGTTCGTCTATGAATTGCTTGATTTCCATGTAATAAAATTTTAAAAACTAATGATATCTTCGAGATCGTCCTGATCGCTATTTAAAAACTTGTCCATTTGCTGGTAACTTACTTCTCCTGACAACCCATAGTCTGACGGCGTAAAGGACTGCCCGCCAATATCCTGGGTAACACAATGTGTAATCAGTTCTTTAAGGTGTACCAGATAAGCAGCAGCTAACGATTCCACAGTTGAGCTTTCATAATGCAAGGCACTGTAACTCCACGTTAATGATAACAGCCCGCTTTCGATCATTCCATTGATAGAAAGTAAGTCTCTCATTGGATAATTACTGCTTATTTCCTGACCAGCAGACTCTTCGGCATAACCAAACAAACCTTCTTCACTTGTCATGTTATCAAACTGACCCAGATAATTGAATATAATATTCCATGGTGAATCACCTTGAAGTAATGGCTCTCTGTTAATATATTTAAGCACACCATAACCAAGTCCTTTATCAGGAATCTGACGGAGTTGTTCTTTTATACTTTTTATAAGATTTCCATGCTGATTACTTTCATCAGTAGTCAATAAGACCGGATAAAGATTGGTGAACCACCCTACCGTACGGCTAATGTCAATATCAGTTCCCAATTCTTCCCTTCCATGGCCTTCCATCCCTACAACCAGCTGTTTTTCACCGCTCCATCCGTTTATGGTCAACGCGAGTGCTGCAAGTAACAAATCGTTTATTCCAGTATTATAAGCCTGTGAAACCTCTTGTAATAATTGCTGTGTGAACACCTGATCAAGTTGTATCGAAAATGATCCCACATCTTTATTGGTTACCAGGCGTTCAGGAATTTTATCAGTTGGCAAATGCTTCGCCGATTTTTCGATCTCTTTCCAATAAGGTAGCTGTGAGCGCAGACCTGAAGTCTTCCCATATTGTTCAAGATGGTTGTACCATTGTCTGTAAGAACCACTTTTCTCTCCCAGGCTGACACTTTCTTTTTTCAATGCACCTTCAAGCAACCGCTCCATATCTTCCAGTAAAACGCGCCATGAAACCCCATCCACTGACAAATGATGAATCACAATCAACAATCGGTTATGCTTTGCAAATTCAGGTGTTTCTATCCAGACCATCTTTAATTGTGGTCCGGTTGTGATATTCAAAGACAGCTGATGCCTTTGGCAATTTTCGGTAATCGCTGATTCAAGCGCCGATTCTTCTATTGCCTTTAGATCTTCCTGTACCAATTGCGTTTGACGGTCTGTATAGGTTTGCACCCATTCCGTCTCGTTCTTTTGATACGAGAATCTCAGCACATCATGATGCTCCTGCAATTGTTGTACTATAGTTGTTAATATGTCCTGATCAATCCCCTTGTCAAGGTTCAGCAGCACACTTTGATTGAAATGATTTATAGCTTGTGCTGTGGCCTCTTTTTCTTCAAAAAACCATTGCTGGATTGGCATCAGTTCTGCTTTTCCTTCCAACTGCCCTTGCTCACCTTTCACAGTTGCAGCAGTATTTTTACGGGAAGTGGCAACAATTGCCAGCTCCGCTATAGTCTGATGCATAAACACATCTTTAGGCTTCAGGTTATAACCCAACCATTTGGCACGGCTTACCAACTGTATGGTAATAATGGAATCGCCGCCCAACCTAAAGAAGTTGTCATGTATCCCAATATTAGTCATACTCAACAATTCCTGCCATACACCAGCCAAGGCGGCTTCGGTCTCATTACGTGGCGCAACATAAGTCGTGATATCCACCTCAGCATCAGGTGTGAACTGAGGTAAAGCTTTACGATTTATCTTACCACTTGTAGTTAACGGAAAGACTGATAAGCTTACCCACAATGCCGGCACCATATAAACTGGCAAGCGTGTTTTCAGATACTCTTCCAGCAATGACCTGTTAAATATATCCGTTGATACAATATAACCCACTAAACGCTTATTTCCATGGTCATCAGGACTCACTAAAACTACTGCCTCATTAACCAGGTCACTTTGCGTTAATACACTTTCAATTTCACCCAGTTCAATACGGTATCCTCTGATTTTCACCTGGTCATCTGTTCTGCCCAGATATTCAATATTACCATCTGGCAACCAGCGTGCAAGGTCACCGCTCCGGTATAGATTTGAATGTTTCAGAAAAGGATCAGCAATGAATTTTTCAAGCGTCAGTTCAGGTCTTTTGAAATACCCTCTTGCTACTTGTACGCCACCTATATGTAATTCACCAGGTACACCTACCGGCACCAATTTCCCCGCAGTATCAAGGATATGTATCGTCACATTATCAATTGGTTTTCCAATAACTACCCTGCCATTTTCTTTAATCGGATCATCAGATAATGTAGCACAAACTGTATTCTCTGTTGGCCCGTAAGCATTGATCATACGGATACCATTTTCCTGCATCATACGGGCAGCATCACTATTCAATGCTTCTCCCGCCGACACAATGACCTTAATGAAATCAGGTATATTATCTTTAATCACATTCAGATAAGATGGCGGCAGTGTAACCACTTCCACTTCACGCGCATTCATAAATTCACTGAAGTGCTGCGCTGACAGAATATCTTCCTTTTCCGGAATAACCAGGCAACCGCCACTTAATAATGTGCCAAACAGCTCATAACAAGAAGCATCAAACCCAAACGAAGCAAACTGTAACGTTCTCATGGCAGGCTTTAAACCTAAAGTCACAACCTGAGTTGCAGCCAGATTGACAACTCCACCATGTTCTACCAGCACACCTTTTGGAGAACCTGTAGAACCCGAAGTATAAATCATATAAGCCAGGTTATGCGGCCAAAGCGAAGTCTTAACTTCTGCATTTGACTTATGCAGCTTGGAAATAGTTGCATAATCAAGCGTGATCAGCTCAATCGGTTGTTTCACAATTGCCATTAAAGATGCTTCAAATGCAGCATTAGTCAGACAATATTCACTGGCAATATCTTCCAGCATAAATCTGATCCTTTCTTCTGGGTACTGCGTATCAACAGGTACATAAGCACCTCCGGCTTTCAGTACACCCATAATTCCAATGATCATTTCAAGTCCTCTGTCCAGATATATGGGTACCAGGGTATCTTCTTTCACTCCTTTAACTCTCAGGTGATTTCCAAGATGATTGGATAGCTTGTCCAGTTCAAGATAAGTAAGCTTCGTTTCTTTATACCACACTGCTATAGCCTCTGGCGCAGCTTTCACTTTATCCGCAAATACATCCAGAATAGTCCTGTTTCTGGCCAGCCTGTTCACAGGCAAATTAAATTCATGCAATAACTGACCTTCTTCTTCAATCGTCAGGATTGGAAGCAAACTGATTTGTGCTGATGGTGATGCCACAATAGCTTTCAGCAATTGCGCATAGTGCCCTTTCATTCTGGCAATCGTCTCACCGCTAAACAAATCCGTACAGTACTCAATACTCAAAGCCAGGCCATCTTCACTTTCTTTCAGTACAAACGTCAGATCAAATTTTGAAGAATTATGTTCAGCTCTTTCTTCAGTCAATAACAACTCTCCTAATTTCAACTCAGAAGGTTCAGGAGTATTCTGTAATACAAACATAACCTGGAACACCGGCGTTCTGCTCATATCCCTGTCTTGTACTACTGCATCCACAATTTTCTCAAAAGGTGTATCCTGGAAAGCATACCCTTGTAAAAGATTTTCTTTGACTTGCTGCAGCAGCTTTGTAAATACAGGTTCCCCGCTTAAATCGGTTCTTATAGCCAGCGTATTGATAAAGAAACCAACCAGTCCCTCTACTTCCTGCTGCTGTCTTCCGGCTACCGGTATACCTACACAGATGTCATCCTGACCGCTGTATCTGTACATCAATACTTTAAATGCAGCCAGTAAAGTCATAAATAAAGTACTTCCATGCTGCTGGCTGAACTGTTGCAATTGCTTATTCAACTCAGCATCCAGCGTAAAATCAGCCATCGCTCCATTGGTACTTTGTACTGCAGGTCTCAAATAATCAACAGGCAGATCCAGTACTGTTGTACCAGCTAACTGCTTTTTCCAGTATTCCAATTGCCTGGTCAGTACCGTTCCCTGTAAATAATTACGCTGCCACATCGCATAATCTGCGTATTGTACAGGCAACGGAGGTAATTCTGCAGCACGTTGTTCAACATGTGCATTATACAGTGCTGTAAATTCCTGCACAATAATAGCTTCAGACCATCCATCAGAAGCAATATGATGGGTAACTATAATCAATAAATGTTCAGTTGCACTTAACGAAATCACTCCAGCCCTCAGCGGATGGTCTGCTGAAAGATCAAAAGGTAATTGTATAAAAGAATTAATTGCCGTTTTTAAATCTTCAGGCGATACTACTGGTACTATAACAGACAATTGCCAGCTATCTGCTGATAAAATCTGCTGATAAGCAACATTATCTTCTTCAGACCAATGTATTACACTTCTGAGTACTTCGTGCCTGTTAATAATATGCTGCAGTGCATACTGTAAACTATCGATGTTAAGTTTTCCCTGTAACCTCAGTACAGCAGGCATATGATAGTGCACGCTTCCTTCCAGCTTATCAATAAACCAAAGACGCTCCTGGCTGAATGAAAGCGGAATATGTACAGGACGTTCCTGAGCTGTTACCGGCGGTAGCAAATGGGTAGTTTGCTGCTGTTTTTGTTGTAGAAACTCAGCCTGTCCTGCAATCGTCGGATGCAGGAATATATCTTTGACTACCAATTCAGTTTTCAGTCTGGTACGTATCATAGCGAGCAATCTGATCGCCAATAATGAATGGCCACCACGCTCAAAGAAATTATCATTTACACCTGCTCCCTCTGTTGCCAAAAGCTCTTCCCAGATACCAGCTAATACCTCTTCTGTTTCATTACGGGGAGCTACATATAAATTATTAATCAACAATTCTCCGGAAGGATCAGGTAATAGTTTTCTATCTACTTTTCCATTCGCAGTTAATGGCAAGAGCGCTAACTCTACCAATACCGGTACCATATATTCAGGTAATTTTTGAAGAAGGTACTGACGAATAACCTCTTTATCTATAGCTGTACCCGTGATATAACCAACCAGGTTATCTGCTTTAACTACAACTACAGCAGAGTTTATCAGCGCATGCTGCAGCAATACTTTTTCTATTTCTCCAAGTTCGATACGATAACCCCGGATTTTTACCTGGTCATCAATACGGCCAAGGTATTCAACATTTCCATCTGGAAGCCAGCGCCCAAGATCTCCCGTTTTGTACATTCTTTCTCCCTGCAGATTGGTCACAAACTTTTCTGCTGTAAGTTCCGCGCGGTTCAGGTAACCACGTGATACCCCAACTCCGGATACACAAATTTCACCAGGTATACCCAATGCACACAACTGACCGGTTTTATCCAATATGGAGAGCTGTAAATTCTGTACCGGTTTACCTAGTGGGACACTATTACCCACTGGGGTTTTATGCATTACAAAATGTGTAATATCATCAGATGCCTCAGTTGGCCCGTAAGCATTAACGACCGGAATACGACCATAATTTGGATGGCTAAACCATTGCTCCAGCAAAGGCTGATTAACAGCTTCACCAGTGACCAGTAAATACTGTAATCTTTCCAGTTTCACATCCACTTCTTCCAGAAGCAGCGCGCTGAGATAAGAAGGGACTAATTCCAGAATAGTGATTTCATCTGTTGCCACCTGCTCAATAAATGAGACCGGTTGCAGGATCAGTACATCATCATAGATTACCGTTCTGCCTCCGCATAATAAAGCAGCAAACATCTGCCATACAGAAATATCAAAAGTATAGGATGCTGTATAAGCCAGAATTGATTCTGCATTCAACTGTAAATCATTGATTTTGGCAAATAAATGGTTCAGCATTCCGTCATGTTCTACCAATACCCCTTTTGGCATTCCCGTAGAACCAGAAGTATAGATCACATAAGAAAGGTTGTCAGGATTTGCTGCCAGCACAGGATTATCAACCGGATATTTACTCAATACTTCTCTGTCACCATCCATTAACAGGATAACTGCTGAGCTAGCCGGCAAAACATTACATACTGTACTGTTGCTGATCACCAGCTTTGCCTGTGCGTCCTCCAGTAAATAACTGATCCGTTGTGCTGGATAATTAGTATCAACAGGTATATAAGCCGCTCCTGCTTTCATTACACCTAATATGGAAATGATCATATCCAGGGAACGGGTAATACATATAGGTATCATTGCATCTGGTTTTACACCCAGACTAAGAAGATGAGCCGCCAGCTGATTTGCTTGTGCATTCAGTTCACGATAGGTTAAAACACGCTTATCACAAACCAGTGCGATCGCATCAGGTGCTATCGCAACCTGCTTTTCAAACAAGCTTACAAACGTCTCATTTTTCGGATAAGGTACAATTGGCCCCTGCCCGATTTGCTGCAATTGAGCCCCTTCTTCCGCGGTCAGCATAACCAGTCCTGCAATCGCTTCCGATGGCTCATTAACCACAGATTTTAGCAACTGTTTATAATGACTTCCCATACGGGCGATTGTTTCTTCCGCAAAAAGATCTGTACAATATTCTATATTTAACAGGAATGCTCCTGCTTCTTCTACAATGGTAAAAGTAAGATCAAACTGAGCGACAACATGTTCGTTATCTATTGGAGAGATGGTCACCCCATTAAAACCGGCTCCCTCATCAGGATTATCCTGCATTACAAAAAGCACCTGGAATAATGGACTTCTGCTCAGGTCCCTGGTTTTCACCATAGCCTCCACTATTTTCTCAAATGGCATATCCTGATGCTCGTATCCATCAAGTAACGTCATTTTAACACGCTGCAACAGATTTTCAAAAGAAGGATTACCAGCCAGGTCTGTATGGATAGCCAATGTATTGACAAAAAACCCGACCAGACCTTCTACTTCCTGTTGTCTTCTGCCCGCTACAGGTGTACCTACACAAATATTTTCCTGCCCGCTATAACGGTGCAGCAATACCTGGAAAGTTGCAAACAAAGTCATAAACAACGTAGTTTCCTGCTGACCACTAAACTGTTGCAGACTACTTGCAAGATCCTGCTCTATTTCAAAACGCAATACCGCTCCATTTGTACTTTGAATAGCTGGTCTTGGATAATCTGCCGGAAGTTCCAGCGGTTCCAGACCGCCCAGTTGTTTTCCCCAATAAGCCTGTTGCTGGACCAGTACAGCTCCGGTAAGGTATTCTCTTTCCCATATAGCATAATCTGCATATTGTATTGGTAAAACTGGTAACGAAGGCACTTGCCCAGTAGCATAAGCATTGTAAAGCAAGGTAATTTCAGTCACAAGAAGAGAAACTGACCATCCGTCTGAAGCAATATGATGCATCACTATCGCCAGAATAAATTCATCCTGTGCTAAAGAAATTAACCCCGCTCTCAGCATATGATCAGCAGCCAGGTTAAAAGGACGATCGATGAAGTCAACAACAGCCAACTGTGCATTTTCTGCTCCAGTTATTTCTTCCAGCTGCCATAAATCTGCAGGCAATACCTGCTGATAAACCATTCCTCCATCCTGAGCTTGTAACACTACTGTTCTTAATATTTCATGACGGTTAATCACTTGCTGTATTGCAGCCTGCAATGCAGCTTTATTGACCTGTCCCTTCATTTTAAGTACAGCAGGAATATGATAATGTTTACTTCCTTCCAACTGATCGATGAACCATAAACGTTCCTGTCCAAACGACAATGGTATAAATTCTGGTTTAGGCTGTACGGTAATTGCCGGCAATAAAATCCGTCCGGATGCTTGTTCTGCATAGACCGCCAATGCTGCAATCGTAGCATGTGCAAAAAGATCTTTTACCTGCATTTCTACTTTCAAATCTCTGCGCATCGCTCCCAGTAACCTGATAGCCAGCAGAGAATGTCCGCCCAACTCAAAGAAGTTATCGTAAATACCAATACGGGGCACTGCTAATAACTGTTGCCAGATCGCTGCAATTTTTACTTCTGTAGCCGTACGCGGCGCCAGATATTCATTCGCTGACAATGCACCATCCTGTGGATCAGGCAATTCTTTCCGGTTCACTTTTCCGTTGGATGTCAACGGAATTTCTTCCATTAATACCCATATCGCAGGCACCATATATTCCGGCAACCTTGCACCAAGCCAATTTTGAACGGCATCTTTATCGAATTCTTTTTCTGGTACTACATAAGCAACCAATTGCTTATCTCCCGAATGACCTGTTCTGGCCAGTACCACACTATTACTTACCAACCCACTCTGCTGCAAAGAACTTTCAATTTCTCCCAGCTCAATACGGAAGCCACGGATTTTAACCTGGTCATCAATCCTGCCCAGATATTCGAGATTTCCATCAGGATACCATCTTGCCAGATCACCTGTACGGTATAATCTTTCGCCCGCTACAAATGGATTGACAATAAAGCGTTCGGCTGTCAATTCTGCTCTGTTCAGATACCCTCTGGCCACACCAGCCCCACTGATATAAAGTTCTCCAGGGACACCTACCGGCACAGGATTTTGATTTCTGTCCAAAATATAGGCACTCAATGTGGGTATAGTTTTCCCAATAATACTCGCGCTGCTATTCAAATGTGCTGCGTCAAGTTCCTGATAAGTAACATGTACAGTTGTTTCAGTAATGCCATACATATTGATTAAACGGCAATCCTGATAAGCCTCTTTCCATGGTTTCAGTTTTCCAGGATTCAATGCTTCTCCACCAAAAATCACATAACGTACAGAGATTTCAGCTGTATAAGTAGTCAGGTAGTCTTGTAACACATAAAATGAAGATGGTGTCTGGTTAAGCACAGTCACTTTTTCATGAACTAACAGCTCAGCAAATAAAGAGGTATCACGGGCAATATGTTTAGGGACGATAACCAAACGTCCACCATAGAATAATGCACCATACATTTCCCAAACTGAGAAGTCGAAACAGAAGGAATGGAACATTGTCCATACATCCTGATCGTTAAAATCGTATAATGGTGATTCTGTCTCAAATAACCTGACCACATTCACATGTTCAATCAGTACTCCTTTAGGCCGGCCTGTAGAACCAGAAGTGTAAATTACATAAGCCAGGTTAGCCGGACTTACCTTCACATTTACCGGTAAAGTTGAATATTTACTAATGCGCTCCAGATCTGTATCCATTTCGACCAGTGTACGGATACTACTGATCGATTTTAAAGCCTCACTATCGGTACTGTTACTAATTACAATAACAGCTGCCGTATCTTCTACCATATACTGGATACGGTCTTGCGGATAAGCAGGATCCATAGGCACATAAGCACCACCAGCCTTTAACACACCTAACAACGCGACAATCATATCCAGCCCGTTACTCATGCAAACCGGCACGAGCATTTCTTTGGTCAAGCCTATTTCGCACAGGTAATGTCCCAGCTGATTAGAACGTTCCTGCAATTGACGATAACTAAGCTGACCGGTTTCATAACTTACTGCAATAGCATCAGGAGTTTTGATTGCCTGTACTTCAAAAAGTGAGATCATAGTTTCTTTCTCAGGATAACCTGCCGGTACACCTGTAAATACCTTTAATAACTGTGCAGATTCCCCGGCAGGAAGAATGATACTATCTTTGATTAACCCTGAATAATCATTCAGGTAAGCCTGGATTACGTTATTGAAATAGTCCAGCAATTCGCTCAGTTTCTTACCCGATTTCAGTTTTTTACGCAGGATATATTGAATGCTGAAGGTATCTCCCGTTGTATTTACTGTACAATCCAGGTAAGTGTTCGTCAGCTCATATCCAGCAATATCCAACGCGTCTGCAGCAGATGCTTCCGTATCATTTCCTGTTATTTCCTGATCCAGTTTATTGTAAACATGGAAATTAATATAATTGAATAATGCATCAAAGAAAGGGTTATCATGGGATGATTGTTGTCCGGTAGCCTTTGTAATCTCAAAAAGGCTGGTTCTGTCCCGTTCTTTCAGTGACAACAATTTGTTTTCTACCGCATTGAAATAGCTGCTCCAGGTGAGCTCAGTATCTTCAATTTTAAACCTGAAAGGATTTGTATTCAGGAAACATCCAAGTAACTGCTCTGCGTCTTCCAGCAACGGTCTGTTATTGGTGACCAACCCGACAGTAAGCTCATCTTCTGGTGTAAGCAGGTTCAGTGCATATAAATAGGCACCCATCGCTAAACCTTTCAATGAAATATTATCTCGTTTTGTTCTTCCTTTCAGCTGTGCAACCAATGCTGCATCATACTGATAATCTAATACCTGGAAGTCATTTTCTGCAGAAAAAATATCAAGACGTTTATAATCTTCCAATTCATTTTTCCAGAACTGCGCATTGCCATCGCTATTTCTAGCAACCAGACTTTCAATGATAAAATCCTTATAAGTACATTTCAATAAAGGCAATGTAATCTGCTCTGGCTCGCGGATCAGCTGACTGCACAAATTGAAAAGTTCTGTATTCAAAGAAGCCACACTCCATCCATCCAGGATGGCATGGTGAAACTGGAATACAAGAATATTCTGGTCTTTCTGGTTAAAAACGGCCGCTTTCCATAATGGCGCTTTTTCAGGAATAAAAGGAGTGGCTCTTTCTTCTTCCAGGTATTGCTCCACAGCAGTTTTTACAGCTGCATCAGTTAAATCCCGGACATCAAATGCAGGTACTGTTACCTCAATCGACTTATAGACAAGCTGAAGATCATTTCCAGCTACATCCAGTTGGAAAGCAGTTCTTAAAATACTATGCTTCGCTGCAATAAGTTCATAAGCTTTTTTAAATAAGGCCGCATCAAAAGATGCAGGGACAGGGCATACAAACTGATCGTGATACAAAGCTTCCTTCGGGTTTAACGACGAAACATAAATCATCCCGCGTTCAATATCACTCATTGGATAGATATCCTCAATCTCTGCTATATTTTCAAATTGCGTGCTTATACTATCTTTAAGTTCTGCAATCTCTGCTGCAATCTGATCATAGAGCTGCGTACTGCTTTGAGCAATAGCAGATTTACTATCCACCACCTCACCCAGTTGCGCAATAGTCGCTGCTTTATAAACTTCAAATACTTTTACTTCTTTGTTAAATAGTTGCTTTATTTTACTGACTACCCTGATGATACTGATAGAATCTCCCCCCAGTTCAAAAAAGTTATCATGGATACCAATTCGCTCTGCTCCCAGTAATTCCTGCCAGATGGTAACCAGTTTTTCTTCCGTTTCATTGCGGGCTGCTTCATAAGCAGTGCTCAGCAATTTATCCACCTCCGGCTCTGGTAAAGCTTTACGATTGACCTTTCCATTGGAGGTAAGCGGAATATCTTCCATCATCACCCATATAGCAGGTACCATATATTCTGGTAAACGTGTACCAAGCCAGTTTTGCACCGCCTCCTTGCTAAAGCCAATTTCTGGTACGACATAACCCACAAGTTGCTTATCACCCGAATGCCCGGTCCTTGCCAATACCACACTATTGCTAACCAGACCGCTCTCTTGTAAACAGCTTTCAATTTCTCCAAGCTCTATACGGAAACCACGGATCTTCACCTGATCATCAATACGGCCCAGATATTCAATGTTTCCATCTGGATACCAGCGGGCTAAATCTCCTGTGCGGTATAATCTTTCTCCCGCTTCAAATGGGTTGGCAATAAATCTTTCTGCAGACAGCTCTGCTCTGTTCAGATACCCTCTGGCTACACCTGCACCACTGATGTAGAGTTCTCCCGGAACGCCAATTGGCACGGGGTTCTGCTTCGGATCCAGAATATAAGCACTTAACGTGGGTATCGTTTTACCAATAATACTTGCACTGCTGTTCAGATGCCCATCATTCAGCTCCTGGTAAGTTACATGCACCGTTGTTTCGGTAATACCATACATATTGATCAGCAAACAGTCTGGATAAGCTTCTTTCCATGGTTTCAATTTTCCCGGGTTCAATGCTTCTCCGCCAAAAACTACATAACGTACTGCTATCTTATCCGTATAAGTAGTCAGATAGTCCTGTAATACATAAAATGAAGATGGTGTCTGGTTAAGTACGGACACTTTCTCTTTGACCAGTAGCTCAGCAAACAAAGAAATATCACGGGTAATATGTTTAGGAACCATCACCAAACGGCCACCATAAAACAAAGCACCATACATTTCCCATACCGAGAAGTCAAAACAAAACGAGTGGAACATTGTCCATACATCCTGTTCATTAAAATCAAATAATGGAGTAGCAGTTTCAAATAACCTGACCACATTTCTATGTTCTATCAATACCCCCTTAGGACGGCCAGTAGAACCAGAAGTATAAATTACATAAGCCAGGTTTTCTGCATTTACAGCTACAGGCACTGGTTCAGTTGAATATTTACTGATCATTTCAAAATCAGTATCCATTTCAACTACTACACGTACCGCGTCAATAGTTTTTAAAACATGACTATCAACACTGTTACTGATCACGATAGCTGCTGCGGTATCTTCTACCATATATTGGATACGGTCTTCAGGATAAGCAGGATCCATTGGCACATAAACACCACCAGCTTTCAATACACCGATGATGGCCACGATCATATCCAGTCCATTGCCCATGCAAAGTGGCACCAGTGTTTCTTTAACCACACCTATACTGTGTAAGTAATGCCCAAGCTGATTAGAACGTTCATGGAGCTGACGGTAAGTCAGGTGCTCATTTTCATAAACTACCGCTACTGCATCCGGTGTTCTTTCCACCTGCTCTTCAAAGAGTGATACAATAGTTTTTGCTTTAGGGTAATCTACCTGTGCACCTGTAAAGGTTTGCAGCAGTGTATGTTTTTCTGGCGAAGTCAATAAAGGTAATACGCCGATTTGTTGTGCAGGCGAAGTCGTAACTGCCTGCAATAATTGTTCAAAATGTCCGGCCATTCTGCTGATGGTTGCTGGTCTGAACAAGTCTGTACAGTATTCAATGCTGAGTGTCAACCCATCTTCACCTTCCTCCATATTGAAGATCAGATCAAATTTGGCGGTTGTCAGCTCTACTTCATCCTCTGCCAGCATCAAGCCCGGCATACCCCAGCCCGCGTGATCTGGTACATTTTGTAAAACAAACATCACCTGGAATAATGGGCTGATGCTCATATCCCTGCTTTTCACTACCGTATCTACTACTTTTTCAAATGGTAATTCCTGATGCTCATAAGCTTCCAGTAACGTAGTTTTAACCTGTTGTAATAAATCAGCAAAAGACAGCTCTTCATTCAAACTGGTGCGTATTACGATGGTGTTAATAAAGAAACCAACCAGTTCTTCTACCTCCTGACGGCTTCTTCCAGCCACCGGTGTACCTACGCAAATATCTTCTTGTCCGGTATAGCGGTATAATAGCACCTGCAACACAGACATTAATGTCATAAATAAGGTAGTTCCCTGTTGCTGACTTAACTGATTCAATGCTTTACTTAGCTCAGGATCTATGCTAAAAGTCTGCATCGCGCCCTTAGTGCTTTGTACAACTGGTCTGATAAAATCCGTTGGCAACGCAAGTGGCTCCAAACCAGACAGTTTTTGTTTCCAGTAACTTTGCAGTGATTCTAATACTGCTCCTTTCAAATACTGACGCTGCCAGATTGCATAGTCAGCATATTGTACCTCTGGCATTTTCAATACTGCATCGGTAGCTGTGATATAAGCAGTATAGAGCGCAGAGAGTTCACGTATAATCAAGCCCGATGACCACCCATCCGATGCGATATGGTGCAGCGCAACAACAAGTATGTGCTCCCGCTCACCTACAGTAATCAATCCGGCCCGCAGCATATGATCTGCTGACAATACAAACGGCCTGTCTATAAATGCACTGATTTCCTGCTGAAGCTCATGATGAATGCTGATTTCTTCCAGCTGCCAGCTATCTGGCGAAAGAACATATTGATAAGGTACTCCTTGTTTTTCTCTGATGACTGTCCGCAATGCTTCATGGCGATTAATTACCTGCTGCAGTGCAATGGACAACGCTTCTTTATTTAATATTCCATTCAGTCTGAATACCGCAGGAATATGATAATGTGTACTACCTTCCAGCTGATCGATAAACCATAAACGTTCCTGACTATAAGATAATGGAATAATATCCGGTCTGATCTGCACAGTAATTGCAGGAGCCAGTACAGAAGTTCCCAGCTGCTTGATACAAGCTGCCAGTGCATGTATGGTCGGATGTATAAATACATCTTTTACAAGTAATTCTACCAGCATTTCTTTTCGGATAGCGGCAATCAATCTGATAACCAGTAAAGAATGTCCGCCACGTTCAAAGAAATTGTCATATATACCTGCCTGTGGTATTTCAAGCAGCCGTTGCCAGATCTCAGCTAAATGCTGTTCGGCCTGGTCACGTGGGGCAACGTATTCCTGTAATGTTGCCGAGGCCACATCAGGCAATGCTTTTTTATCAATTTTCCCATTCGCAGTCAATGGAAATTTTTCCATCATAAAAATGACAGGTACCATAAATTCAGGTAATCTTTCTTTCAGATAATCAGCCAGTTCATCTTTATCAGCCTCCCCTTCAGGAACCACATACCCAATCAGGCGTTTAATACCTTTGTCATCTGCCTTTGCGACCACTACAGCCCGCGATACCAGCGGATGGTCTTGTAAAACAATCTCTATTTCTCCCAGCTCAATACGGAAACCACGGATTTTAACCTGATCATCCATACGGCCCAGATATTCCATATTCCCATCCGGAAGCCATCTTCCCAAATCTCCTGTCTTATACATCCTGTCCTGTGGATAGAAAGGATCACAGACAAATTTTTCAGCAGTAAGTTCCGGACGTTTAAGATAGCCCCGTGCAACACCAATACCAGCTACACAAATTTCTCCCGGCACCCCTGCAGGTACCAGTTGTCCTTCATTATCCAGCACATACAATCTCAGGTTTTGAATAGGAACACCCACCGGAATATTTACTGCATCCGGGGTTTCATTCATAAAATAAAAACTCACATCATCAGAAGCCTCTGTAGGTCCGTAAGCATTAACGACCTGTATAGCTTTAAAATGCGGGTGTGCAAACCATAACGCCAGCAATTGACGGGTTACCGCTTCTCCTGTAACCAGCAAATACTGCAAAGCACTTAAAGTTACTTCCGTATCTTCCTGCAATACAGCAGTCAGATAAGAAGGTACCAACTGAAGCAATGTTACTTGTTGCTGTTCAACTTTTCTGATCAGCGCATCAGGACGAAGGATCAGGCTTTCCGGATAGATAACAGTGCAACCACCACAAATAAGCGTATTCACCATCTGCCATACAGATATATCGAAAGTATAAGGCGCAGTAAAAGCCAGAATAGTATTTTCATTCATCGTGAACTCATCTACCATAGCTAGTAAGTGGTTCAGCAATCCAGCGTGTTCAACCAGAACTCCTTTTGGTTTACCTGTAGAGCCTGATGTATACAGCACATAAGCCAGGTTTCCGGGAACTGTAATTATTTCCGGCGAATGCACTGGCTGAGTATTCCATATTTCCAGCTCACCGCCCAAAGCTACGATCGTAACCTGACTTGCCAAAGGTATAACTGACTGACTCACTGCGTCAGTGATGACTACTGTGGCTTCACAGTCTGCAAGCAAGTAACTGATTCTATCTTGTGGATATTTCGGATCCACAGGAACATAGGCACCACCGGCTTTCCATATCCCTACAACAGCAACAATCATCTCCAACCCTCTATGCATACAAATAGGAACCATACTATCAGGTTTCACGCCTTGTGCTTTTAAATAATGGGCGAGCTGATTGGCTCTTTCATTTAATTCTGCAAAGGTTAATACCTGCTCTTCAAACCTCAATGCCACTGCATCGGGTGTATTTTTGACTTGTGCTTCAAATTCATGAACGAAAGTCAGCTCCTGATCATAGTCAACCAGCGGCCCATTTGAAAGCTTTCTCAACTCATTTTCATCACGCGCAGTAAGCATATTCAACATGCCCATTCTTTGTTCCGGAGTGGAGACTATTGATTTCAGCAATTCGCCATAATTCCCCGCCATCTTTTCAATCGTCTCGGCGTTAAACAGGTCTGTACAGTATTCTATGCCTAAAAACAGCTCTTCTCCTTTCGAAACTACCGTAAAAACAAGATCAAATTTAGCAGTAGTCTCTTCCAGATCGGTAGTAGTCAGGGCTAAATCATCCAGTTCAAAAGAGATATCCTCCATGGTATTCTGTAAAACGAACATGGCCTGGAACAACGGATGTCTGCTCAAGTCCCTGTTTGTTGTCACTGCTTCCACTATCTTTTCGAAAGGCATATCCTGATAATCATAACCTTCCAGTAATGTCTGTTTTACCTGCTGCAGTAAATTAGTGAAAACTGGATTCTCGCTAAGATCAGTCCGCACAACTAGTGTATTGACGAAAAATCCTATCAGCGCTTCCTCTTCCTGCTGCTTTCTTCCAGCCAGAGGGGTACCTACACAGATATCGGTCTGCCCGCTATAGCGATACAACAATATTTTAAACACGGTTAATAGCGTCATAAAAAGGGTAACTTCTTGCTGCTGATTCAACCTGTTCAACTGCCCAGTAAGTTCACTATCCAATGCAAAAGTTAACAATGCACCATTAGTGCGCTGAACAGCTGGTCTTGGATAATCTGTTGGTAAATTCAATGGTGATAACCCCGATAATTTATCTACCCAATATTGTTTTTGTTGTTTGAGCACATCACCGGTAACGTATGCTTTCTGCCATAATGCATAGTCAGCATATTGTATGGATAATGGCAATAATTGATGCGCCTGGTTTTTCAGATAAGCACCATATAGCACTGATAATTCTTGAGCAAGAATGGCAACCGACCAACCATCTGCAGCAATATGGTGCAGGGTGATCAATAACAATTGTTCTTGTTCAGAAACCACTAACAAACCTGCACGCAGTGCATAATCTACGGCAAGATTGAAAGGCTGACCAGCCAGTATACGCACTCCTTCAGCGGTCTTGATATCGGTAAGCTCCCAAGCATCAGCTTCCAATATATATTGATAAGCAACACCTTCTTCTTCCCGGATTACAGTCCTTAAAACCTCATGTCTGTTCACGATAGTCTGGAATGCATATTGCAAGGCCTCCCGGTTTACAGTTCCTTTGATAGTCAATGAGGTAGAGATATGATAATGCGTACTGCCCTCAAACTTGTCAATAAACCAAAGACGCTCCTGACTGAATGACAATGGAATACGTTCTGGTCTCACCTGCGCAGTAAGTGCAGGCAATAATATTTTATGCTCATTTTGCTGGATATAAACTGACAAAGCTGTGATTGTACGGTGAATAAAAACATCCTTTACCGCCAGCTCTGCCTGCAGTTGCTTTCTGATTGCAGCGATTAATCTGATAACGAGTAGTGAATGCCCTCCCATCTCAAAGAAATCATCAGAAGTACCTACTTTTTCTACCGCTAATAATTCCTCCCAGATCGTAACCAGCACCTGTTCTGTTTGATTAATTGGTGCTGTATATATATTTTTTCGCAATAGTTCTCCTGCAGGATCTGGCAATGCTCTTCTATCCACTTTACCACTGGTTGTCAGCGGAAAGGCTTCCAATTCTACGAGTAATGGAACCATGTATTCAGGAAGTGCCTGCTTCAGATAAGCAACAAGCTGTTCCCTTTCATAATTCGCCTCAGGTATAATAAACCCTACCAGTTGTTTATTGCCGTCACCATTTACTTTGGCCACTACCAGTGACTCTCTGACCAGGCTGCTTTGTTGTATAACTGTAGCTATCTCGCCCAATTCAATCCGGTAGCCTCTGATTTTCACTTGCTCATCAGTTCTTCCCAGGTATTCTATATTTCCGTCAGCCAGCCAGCGTGCCAGATCTCCGGTACGATACAATCTTTCTCCCGGTATAAATGGATGGGCGACAAATTTTTCGGCTGTCAGTTCAGGCAAATTAAGATATCCTCTGGCTAATTGCGCTCCACTCACACATAATTCTCCCGCAGTTCCTATTGGAACTGGTGAAAAGTTCGCATCCAAGATATAAGCCCTGGTATTGGATACCGGCCGGCCGATAGCTGGCAGTGTATCATTTTTAGCTGCAGATAAAGGATAACTGCTGGTCACTACCGTATTTTCCGTAGGCCCATAATTATTGACCAGTACATAGGATAAATCACTTACCTCTACCTGCGGCAAACGATCACCCCCTGTTAGTAAATATTGAAGCGAATTTGCAGCGCTGCTTAATGCGCTGATAATATCTTTGACCAAACCAGTTGCAATAAAACTATGCGTGATACCAGCAGCAACATAACGTTTTGCTACCTCTTGCGGAGAAAGCCGCGTATCATCATCCAGCATAAAAATGGTACTTCCAGCGCACAGATAAGGCCATATTTCCCAGCCAAATGCATCAAATCCGATACTGGCCATAGCTGTAGAACGGCTTTCTGCACTCACTTTATAAGCACCTATATGCCATTTAACCAGGTTAACTACACTATGATGTTCTACCATTACGCCCTTAGGACGACCAGTAGAACCTGAAGTATAAATTACATAAGCCAGCTGGCCGGGAAGAACATCCGCATCAGCCGCTACCTCAGTTAGCTCCGCTATTAAAGTCTCCGGTTCATCGATAAAAATCAACTCAATCTCAGGATTAGCAGCGCATAAATGCGCATACTTTTTACTGGTCACCACCAGGCTGCTATTACAATCTGAAAGCATATAAGCAATCCGCTCTTGCGGATAATTGGCATCCACCGGCACATAGGCAGCCCCTGCCTTTAATATGCCCAGAATACTTATGACTAACTCATTACCTCTATCCAGACAAACCGGGATCAATAACTCCGCATCAATTCCCTGAGCACTCAAATAATGCGCAAGCTGATCTGACCTTCGATCTAACTCACCGTAAGTAAGCATTTTATCCTCAGCCACCAGTGCTACAGCATCCGGGTTTTTTAAAACCTGTTCCCTGAACAATGACACCAAAGTCATTTCTTCTGCTGCCGGATAATTGACCGGTGCAACTGCAAAATCCTGTAATATTTTTTGTTCTTCTCCTGCAGTCAGGAAGTTGATTGAACTGAGCTGATGTTCCGGCTGTGTAATAACCGCTTTTAGCATTTGCTTATAATGCCCTGTCATTCTTTCGATCGTATCCTGATGAAACAGGTCAGTACAATATTCTATACTTAATTTTAGTCCGTCTTCCCTTTCTGTAACAATGAATGAAAGATCAAACTTAGCTATGGTATGGTCAATATCTTCTGTTGTCGCAGAGATGCCATCCAGTTTGATACTTGACAAGTCCATCGCATCCTGTAACACGAACATCACCTGGAACACAGGACTTCTGCTGATATCCCATTTTTCTCCCGCTACTTTCACGACTTCGTCAAATGGCAGATCCTCATGCTCATAACCCTCAAGCAGCGTTTCTTTTACCATTTGCAATAATCCGCTGAAAGAAAGTGATCCATTTACGTTACTTCTTATCGCAAGCGTATTGACAAAAAAGCCAATCATGCCTTCAACTTCCTGTTGCTTTCTACCGGCAACAGGTGTGCCCACGCAGATATCTTCCTGATTGGTATACCGATACAATAATGCCTGGCATACAGACATCAGTGTCATAAATAACGTCACATTATGTTCACGGTTAAAGTGAGAAAGCTGCTGTAAAATCACATCTTCTATTTCAACTTCAAGTAACGCCCCCGACTTACTTTGCACTGCAGGCCGTGTATAATCAGTCACCAGATTTAGTGGTTCTATTCCAGAAAGCTGTTTTTTCCAGTAATCTTGTTCCGCTTGCAAAACTCTTCCTGTCATGTAGTTCCTTTGCCAGCAAGCGTAATCTGCATATTGCAATGGAAGTTCAGCAAGGAATGTCTGCTGAAGCCCCGCATAATGGTTATATAATGCAGATAATTCACTAATAATAATTGGAGTAGACCAACCATCAGCAGCAATATGATGGATCGTGATGGCTAATATGACTTCGCCTTTTTTAGCTTTAATAATAGCTGCACGCAGCATATAATCAGCAGAAAGATCAAAAGGACGGGAAATAAATGCTGCTATTGCACCTTTAAGATCATCATGCGCATTGATTTCTTCCGTTTTCCAGTAAGCTGCCGATTGAATCTGCTGATAACCTATCCCATCTTTTTGGCCGATTACTGTCCTGAGAATTTCATGACGACCAACAATATCTTTTAAAGCCAGTTGTAAAGCTTCCGTATTCAACTTCCCCTTTAACCTTAAGACCAAAGGGATATGGTAATGTACACTTCCTTCCAGCTGATCGATAAACCATAAGCCTTCCTGGCTAAAAGACAGGGGTATTTCGTTAGTTCTTGGTTGTGGGGTAATTGTTAATTGTGTCCCTTTTTCCTGTTGCGCTATATAAGCCGCCAAAGCAGCAATAGTTGGATAAAGGAATAATTTTTTCATGGTGATGACCACTTGCAATTCTTTTGTAATTGCTGCGATTAACCGCATTCCCAATAATGAATGTCCCCCCAATTCAAAGAAATTGTCATAGACACCTATTGGCGATACCTGCAGTAATTGCACCCACTGTGCCGCCAGAAACTCTTCCGTTTGGTCACGTGGAGCCACATATTTCGTACTAATGACAGCGTCGGCGGTTGCATCCGGAAGTGCTTTTTTATCTATTTTTCCATTAGGACTTAAGGGCAATTGTTCCAGTTCGACCAATGCCGGAACCATATACGCAGGAAGCTTTTCCTTCAGATAATCAATCACTGCATCTTTATCATAACCGGCCGCAGGTACTATATAGCCTAGCAAACGCTTGTTTCCGGTAACATCTTCTTTTGCAACAACTACCGATTGACTGACAAAGCCAGATTGCTGTAAAGCATGTTCTATCTCTCCCAATTCAATACGATACCCCCTGATTTTAACCTGATCGTCTATACGCCCCAGGTATTCAATAGCACCATCTGGCAGCCAGCGGCCCAAATCACCAGTACGGTACATCCGCTGCGCAGGATCTGTGCTGAAAGGATCTTTAATAAATTTCTCATTAGTCAGCTCCGGTCTGCCAAGATAACCTCTTGAAACACCAATACCAGCTACACAGATTTCACCAGGAATACCCATGGGTGATAGCTCCATCGCTTCGTCGAAAATATAAATTCGCAGATTCCTTACCGGTTTACCCAGAGGAACATTAATATTCCGTGGTGTATCCTGCATAATATGATGGGTAATATCGTCAGATGCTTCAGTAGGACCATAAGCATTGACTACCGGAATACCCGCATAATACCGGTGGCTGAACCACAAGCTTAATACATGCTGACTGACTGCTTCCCCTGTCACCATCAGATAACGCAATTTCTCCAGTGGGATATCCATTTCTTCCTGCAACACTGCAGCCAGATAAGACGGCACCAACTCCAGAATAGTAATCTGATCCTGTGCTACTGCACCGATCAGATCCGATGGTTTATAAATTAATTCATCGGTATAAATAACAGTCCGCCCACCACATAAAATTGCAGCAAACATCTGCCACACAGAAATATCAAACGTATAAGACGCGGTAAAGGCTAATACCGTTTCTGCGTCCATTTGCAGATCATCAATTTTTGCAAATAAGTGATTGATCATTCCAGCATGCTCTACCATTACCCCTTTTGGTTTACCTGTAGATCCGGAGGTATAAATCACATAACATAAATCTTTACCTTCAGGGATAGCCGCAGGATGATCTGCTGGTTGTCCTGCAAAAATTGAAGAGCCTTCTTCAATCGTAATTACCTGAATTTGACCTGTAATCTGTTTTTTTGTTTCTTCGCTGCAAATCATCAGTTCAGCAGCCGTATCTTCCAGAATATAATTTATTCTTTCTGCCGGATAAGAAATGTCAATTGGTACATAAGCAGCTCCTGCCTTCATGATCCCTATAATCGCGATCAGCATCTCTATGGAACGCCCTATACACAATGGGATTATTGTATCTTTCTTTATATCAAGACCATGCAGATAATGAGACAACTGATTAGAACGTTCCTCCAACTGTTTATAAGTTAATGAATTGCCTTCCATTACAATCGCGATAGCCTCAGGTCTGATCGCGGCCTGCGCATCAAGCAGTTCGGTCAGCATTTTCGGATCAGGTGCAAAAGAAGAAGCTGGCGAGTGACTGAGTGATTTCAGCAATTCGCGTTCTTTTCCTGGCAGTGTATTAATCTCTGAAACATCACTGTCCAGCATGTAATCAAACTGATCCAGCATGAAAAGAATACGTTCAGCGAGTAATTCTACTTCTTTCTTGTCAAAGTACTGAATCTGAAAATCAATTCTCAACTGTAGCGGCTGCTGCTGACCATAATCATACCAGAACATCTCCATTGGAAAAGGTAAATGTCCGCTGGGAATATTATTTGCTGTGCCACTCAGGCCATCGCCAAAGTCCAGCTGAAAATCCATTGCTGCATAATTCACTACAATCTCAATCAAGGCATCTTCTACTGCATTGATTTTAAAATGCCTGCTCAGATCACCTATCAGATAATTCTGATTGCGATAATCTTCTCTTTGAGAAATCCCAATTGATTTCAAGAGATCTGCCACTTTTGTTCCCGGAGTGCAACTTCCCATAAATGGAATTACACCAGTAAACATTCCTGGGATAACACGTAGCTGTTTTGTTCTTCTGCGGTGTAAGGGTATACCAAAAACGAACTCGGATTGATCTTGGATACTGCTGAAATAGATCATCAGTGCTGCAAGCGTCAGCTGTTGAAAGGAAGCTTTGGTTTTTACTTGTAAAGCTTCCAGTTTACTTCTCTGCTGAGCCGTGAAATCAATAATAAAAGTATCACATTTAGTACTCCATTTCTCCTCACCCGGATACCTGCTGCTCAGTACATGTGAGGGCCTTTTCTCTAGTTTCTTTTTCCAGTATTCCCCTTCAGCTGCATAAGCATCAGAATTATAATAGGCCGAAGCTCTTGCGGCTTCTTCAATATACGAAGGATGCTTAAAAACTAAATCTTCCCCGGTTATCAAT
Source organism: Pedobacter sp. UYP1 (assembly GCF_040547305.1). NCBI lineage: Bacteria > Pseudomonadati > Bacteroidota > Sphingobacteriia > Sphingobacteriales > Sphingobacteriaceae > Pedobacter > Pedobacter sp. UYP1. The sequence goes on from NZ_JBEPPL010000008.1 coordinate 163,605, forward strand.
GCTTTATATTTTTTAGCTACATACTGGTTAAATCCCGAAACACCATAACCATCTGTAATCAAATGATGCATCTTAAAATAATAATAATGCTCCTCATCCGTAACGCTGATCAGGTATTGTTCGATCAGAACATTCTCTTTTTTCACCTCAAAAGGTATAGCCAGACGCTCCTTTATCCACTGTTCGATTTCCGCACGCTTACCTTCACCCTCTTCAAAATTAAGTTCTGGTAACTCAAATTTCTGGTAAGTATCATCTATATAAATAACAGGTACCGGGTCGTTGAGATCAAATCTCATTTTTAGCGCATCAAAAACTTCTAACGATGAATTAACAGCTATGATAAATTTTTCTTTATCAAGAGACCCAGTTAACCTGATGTATCCTCCCAAATTATAATATGGAGCTTCTGTATTGATCAATTGATCTATATACACGTCTTGCTGGGCGGGGTGTAGCGGAAAAGTATGCAGTGACATAATTATTGTTTTTTAAGATTGTAGATGTAGTTGTGGAGATATGGCAGTGTTATAATTCCAAAGGATAAACTGCCTTTAAACGTAACCGTATTGCTTTTGATTTATCATCTGCATAGGCAGGCGGCAAATCCAATTCTTCAATTGTAATTCCAATTTTCATAGTAGTTTCAAATTATCACGAATGCTTTAATAGATTGCTCGAAAGTAAATAGCGAATATTAATTTATTAATAACTACTGATTACTATTAACCTTAAAAAAGATCAATTTATCGTTAAAAATATTCGCAATTTTATAGTGTGGGTTTTGAAAGGGAGAGGTCATTATATTTATTTTTATTTGCCTGGCGGGACCAGGCAAAATAGAGTGAGCGTTAATTTAATTTTTTAAAGCATGATTTTAATCAAACTTTACATGGACACAAACAACTGATATGCTTTTAGTTGTATACATAAAAACTCAGGAATCAACAACTTTTACCCGGACAGGGTACAATTATATTCTTCTCCAGCCAGGCCATATTTTTCTGAATGGCAACATACTCTTTTTTATTCTCAGCAGCCTGCTGACCTTTTTTACGTGAACCGAAACATAGACTAACGCATGAAACAACGAATAGCATCATCAAATTTTTAAAAATCAATTGTTTTCTCATAAAAACACTTTAATAATCTTCAAGTATAAATTTTTAAAACTGTAATCATTTTTTTATTACACGAATCCACATATTATCGTGGTTAATAGTATGACATAATTTATCGATTCTAAAAGCAGATTTTAACGAAATAATCAACAATTGTTAGTATTTAAACGAAAACTCACTTCTTAAAACTTAGTTCATCAGCTATGAATAATCAAGAGACGAGCTAGCATTGGGAACAGGAATTTTTATTTAATTTGCGGACCTGAATTTAACCCACATGAAAAGTCTTACTTTAGAAGATATCGCCCAGCAATGGTTCAATGCTTTTAACACGCATAACCTCGAAGGACTTTTAGCTTTATACGATGACCATGCCATACACTTTAGCCCGAAACTAAAGACCAGACAACCTGAAACCCAGGGCCTGATTAAAGGTAAAGCAGCTCTTCGTGATTGGTGGAAAGACTCTTTTGACCGCTTACCTACTTTGCACTATCAACCAACTTCATTTACAGCTAATGAACAACGTATATTTATGGAATACATAAGATCAGTGGAAGGAGAAACAGAAATGCTGATCGCTGAGGTGCTTGAAATTAGTTATGGAAAAATAAATGCGTCAAGAGTCTATCACGGATAGACCCTTGACGCATTCGTGGTTAACTTACAGGACTAATTCAAAGTCCACTGACTGCTCTCGGCAGTAGCATTAATATTGGTAGCTTGCGCAAATCCACTCTGGTTTTCTAAATTCAGATAAGTATTTTTCCATTCACTTTTTATCCTTTTAAAACCATTATAATCTTCGATTATCCAATAACTGCTATAAAAAGTATCAGGAATTACTGAACTTTCCGCATAACTATACAGATGTTCAATATTCAGGTAATGGCTTGTACTTACATTTTTAATCCTGGTATGACCATTTACCTGTTCTAAAACCCATTTAGACCGGGCATCAGTATTGGAAGAACCATATTTAACCTGTCCATTCTCTTCAAACAGGAAAGTATTTAACCATTTATTTTTGATTGTGATACCTGTTCCTGTTGGCGGCGTGGTAGTTCCTCCTCCAATACTGTTCAATAGCCCTTCAGCATTGCTGATCTGCTGCGCAGCAAAGTAACTGAAGACCTGATTTAGTTGTTGCTGAACACCAGAATTACCTTTATACTGCTTACGATATTGATATAAACGGTAAATCAATTCCAATTCATGCTGCCCATAAGACACCCCCAGTTTTTGCTGCATGGTTGTCAAAAATCCATAACCAAATTCGGCAGTGGGTTCAATCATAGTACCTTCTCCGTAATCATTCCAGGTTGCAAATTGAATGATCCCTACACTGGAAGCTAATGCTTTATCCAGCAAGGTTGAAAAAGTACTGGTCCCATTATAGGCAATCTGCCAGGTGGGCCCGTCAGCTCCACCAGCCTGATAGAAAGACTTGAAACCAGGATAAACCACACCAATAGAAATCGGGAAGTTAGCAGCCTGTGCATAATAATTGTTAACCACAGTAGGATGATCTTGATAAATCCATGGAAATTCCCCCCCGGCATTATTTGATCCCACCTGGTTTGTATTGCCATACAATGGAATCACTTTTGGTTTTGGATTAAGACCTGCCAGGATCTGGTTCCATTCTGAAGGCTGATGAAAAGTTATAGGACCAAAGTTTAAAACCACTGGCACATTATTAACCTTCAGATAATTACTTTGATTAAAGTAATTATTTTGCATATAAACGAAATCACCATTTGCTCCGCTGGTTTGTCCAGCGTCCCAGTTCCGGTCTTCCTGCACAATACTGAATTGCAGTCCTAGCGCATTTAGCTTTGAAATTAACGCATTAGAATTTGCCAGGTTATCGGGATAATCATAGCGTACCCTGGTACCCGGCCAGTCAATCATTACTCCATCAACACCAGAATACTTCATCAGCAATAACTGGTACTCAATAATATCAGGATCGCCTGAGGCATATGGTCCTGTTTTAGGATAAGCATAAGCTGCGATCTGGCGCTTACCGTTTGTAATCACATCCGGATTTTGCGTGTTCATTTTCCAATGATACCCCCATGCTCCTCTTGAATCCGGCGTCTCGAACCAGGGCATCCAGTGCATGAAAATTTTCTTAGAGGTAGACTTAGAGATCGCATTCGCTACTGTAAGCGATTGGGATGTACCCAGCTCATTTTGTTGCAGGGTCACTGACTTCTTACAACCCAGACAAGCCATGGCTATAAGTAAGCAAATAGTTAAGTGTTTCATAAGCAGAATATTTGGTTAGCTACCCTACGCTTTGCGCGTCGGGTATTTCTACAAATGACAGCAGTATATTCAGCTAATTAAAGCAATCTCAGTTCCCTGAAAAATAATATAAACTCATATTTAGAAACAAATTAAATAACCAACTAAAAAACAAACACTTAACAAAGTTAAAACACGAATACCTGGACGAAGAATATAAACCAAAATTTAATTAGTAGCTTAATTACGTTCAAAATTCCATTCACATAGTATGAAACTTCTGATACTTCATCTCCTCTTGTTAACTATCGTTTGCCTTAACTGTGCCGCCCAATCCCCTGTAAGGGAAATAGAAAAACTTAAACTCGTTTTAAAAGAGAAATCACAATTGGATGCTCAAAAACAGCGGCGTATCGATTTTCTGAAAGCTTCATTAGTACAAAGGGAATTGAGCTTAAAGGACGAATATCTTATTAACTTGAAATTATATAACGAATATAAATCTTTCCAATACGACAAAGCATTCTATTACGCCCATCAGTTACAACGGATCAGCAGCCAACTGAAAGACCCAGCCAAAATTGCTTACGCCAAATTAAAACTGGGCTTCATCTTACTTTCTTCAGGTATGTTTAAAGAGACATTTGATTCTTTAAGCACCTTAAAAATCAAACACCTTCCTGATTCGGTAAAAAGAGAATATTATTTGCTGAACGCCAGAACTTATTATGACCTGGCAGACTTTGATCAGGACGATTATTACACCAGGATCTATACCTCGAAAGCCAGCCTTTATGTAGACTCAGCACTTAAACTCTGTGCTATCAAGTCATTTGAATACTCCTATTATAGTGGATTGAAATTAATTAAAGCTGGTCATCTTGGACAGGCTATCCTTAAGCTCAAATCGCTGATTAACAGCAAACGACTATCTTACCATCAATATGCCATAACAGCCTCTACTTTGAGTGACATATACATTCGGCATCATCAAAACTATATTGCCGTAAAATTACTTATTAATGCTTCAATCGCTGATATAAAATCGTCCACAAAAGAAGCCGCGGCCATGTTAAATCTAGCGCAGTTATTGAATCAATACAACAATACAGAAGATGCTTATCTTTTTATCAAAGCAGCCATGGATGATGCAGTTAATTATGGCGCCAGACAGCGTAAAGTACAAGTAAGTGCTATTTTACCGGTTATTGCCAGCGCCAGGATCTTACATGAACAGGAACAAAAAAGAATGTTATTTTTTTATTGCGCGCTGCTGACTGTCCTTTCAATGACAATTATCGGTTTTACTATAATCATTTATAAGCAACTCAAAAGGATCAAAGCGGCCGATAAACTAGTCTTAGAGGCCAATGCCAGGCTCAGAAATACGATTGAAAAACTGAATGAGACAGAAAAGATCAAAGAAGAATATATAGGATATTATCTACATATCATTTCTGACTATCTGAACAAACTCGAAAAGATAAAAAGCTCTATCACACAAAGACTTACCACTAAAAAGTTTGATGAAATCAAAATTCTGGTGGGCAATATCAATCTGAAAAAAGAACGTGAAGAACTATTCAGCAACTTTGACAAAGCATTCCTAAAACTCTTTCCGAATTTCGTTACTGAATTTAATACGCTTTTCCCTGCAGAACATCAGGTCAGACTACACCCTCACCAACTGTTAAACACTGATTTAAGAATATTTGCGCTTATCCGTTTAGGTGTAAATGACCCGGATAAGTTAGCTCGTATACTCGAATATTCTTTAAATACGATTTATAACTACCGGACAAGGATTAAGAATAAATCAAACAATCCAGACGGATTTGAGACTGCTATTTTGAATATAAAGGCAATATAAATTCATTAGCATATTAGAGTTTAAAATTGGGAATAGCTTTAAACTATTCCCAATCTGATGCTTATTTTCCAGCATTTTTCTTCTCCGTAATTTCGGTACGGATTTCCTGAGCAATACCTTTAATTTCCTGTAAAGCCTTACGTAATCTGGTACCAGCAGCGCCATTACCCGAATTATAAAATTTTTCCACGTCTGTTTCTGTAGCAGCGATTACTTCTTTCAATTTTGCGAATTTGCTCATGGTTCTTTTGATTAAATGTTTTTCAAGTTCATTGTTTCAAGCTCCTGAATTGAAGGTGTAAAATTTATTAACACCTTCTAACCAGCTTAACGCTGTAAACATAGTGATTTAAAATAAAAATCAAAATAAATACTACTATTTAAGTATACTTTAATTATGTTTGTTGAACATTAAGCTTAAAACAATCACAAATAGTCATGTGGCCGAGTGGCAAGGCAGAGGTTTCATAAACCTTATATGGTGGTTCGATTCCACTCATGACGTCTAAGCAGCAGTGAGCTCATCTGATCTGGCTTATGCTTTTTTCCATGTATTATTATATTTGATTCTTAAAGGTTATCTCTCAGATAACCTTTAAATAAATCTTTTTGGCAACGATTGCACATTTTTAATAGCCGCATCATACGATTACCCCCATCTGCTAATCGTAATTTCAAGACTCTGAATCAACTATTCAAAGTTTAAAACGTATGAAAAGATTACCACAATCCTTAATTTATTTGCTGACCATTACTTCGTTAATGCTGATGATGTCTTTTTACTGGCCTGCTAAAAACATCACTATTTATCTTGCAGGAGATTCGACAATGTCTGATAAAAATATAAGAGCTTACCCCGAAACTGGCTGGGGTATGCCTTTTGCCCTATTCTTCGATTCCACAGTTACCATAAAAAATATCGCCAAAAATGGCAGGAGCACTAAAACCTTCATCGCTGAAGGTTTATGGAAGCAAATTACAAATCAACTAAAAGCAGAGGATTATGTATTTATTCAATTTGGGCATAACGATGAATCACAGGCCAAAGCCAGCTATACTCCTGGAGCTGATTACAAGAACAACCTGCGGTTATTTATCAAAGAAACAAAGGCGAGAGCTGCGGTTCCGGTACTGATTACTCCTGTATCACGTCGTAAATTTAATACCACCGGTCAAATTGAAGAAACACACCTTATTTATTCAGCACTGGTACGCGAAATTGCGCAAGAACAACAAGTGCAATTAATTGACCTGGACAAAGAAAGCCAGGCATTATTTCAGGAATTAGGTCCGGAAAACTCAAAAATGCTTTTTAATCAGTTAAAAGCTGGTGAAAATCCCAATTATCCAGAAGGAAAAACTGATAATACGCATTTCAATGAAATGGGTGCCCGTAAAATTGCAGAAATCGTATTACGTGAAATCAAAAAACAGCATTTAAGTCTGGCAGACCGGATTTATAAAAAATAGCCGCCCCAAACAGAGGCAGCTATAAGAGAGACGTTATATAAAATTTTAAGCAGACCAAATTGTACCACTTTGGCTATCACTAAGCCATGGTTTACCATTACAACTTGTTCCTGCGTGTGCTTTAAGACAGGCTTTCACGAATTTAGCACCATCTGCATGGCTTTTCTGCTTCTTAGCACTGCAATAAGTAGTGCCAGTATTATCTTGGTAAAGCTGATAAGCCGGATATCCTAATCCAACGGCAATCTGAAAATTACTTTGAACAGCACCAGGGTAGCTGGTTTCTGCACCAAGAACCCATCCTCTTGAACTTTCATTCGTACCGGCAACCATATCAGCAGGAGGATCCAATGTGATGGTCACTGTTGAAGATGAACTGCTTGAACTGGCGGTATGTGAATAAGTAGATTCCGATCCACCACCTAAAGGTATGCCCAGGAACGAGATCCCTAAAGAAACTGTTTGTTCAATAGTTTTTTCAATGCTCTCATAAGATTCACTGTGTACAGTAATCACAACAGATGGATAATTACTAATCGCAACACCGGTTAAAAAGCTGAAAGGACCGTCTTCAGAGAAATCAATGTTTGGCTTCGGAGAAAACACAAAACCTGAAACATCTTTAGAACCATTTCTGATGGCATCAGTTATCGGCTTCATCCATGACCAGTTTAGCCCCGTTGCCATACTAAATGCAGTAGGGCCATAATTAACCAGGGTAACACCTGTAAAAGTCATACTCACACTAATCGTATTCGAAGCGGTTGCAATGGTATCCGAAAAATAACTTGCACTTCCATCTACAGATAAAGTGAGAAAAGAAGCGATAGGAATTTCGAAACTTGCCCCACCTTCAATATCTATTTTCAACTCGCTTTCACTGGAACGGGTAACAGTCATGTTTAATTCAATCTTATTACTGGTTGCGCTTAAGCCATTAATGATATCAGACAACGGCGTGCTTACTGCATAAGCAGGATGATAAACAGTCGTGCTGTCATCTACTAACATTCCACCATTATCAGCATCAGCGCTTTGTACATTATCCATTGCTGTACTCAGATATCCGGTATTCATTGTTGTTGCATTTTGCAAGGAAATACTGCTGCCCAGCGCATTCAGATAATTTGCGAAAATTGGTAATACAGGCTGACCACTTGCTGGCGTATTGTTTAACAATTTGCGCAAATTCTTGCTTTTCTGTATTGTATAAAGATCGGTAGCAGGTTTTGCCCAGGTTGTTGCAATAGTACTCATAATAATATCTATTGGCTGTTGTTTACTTGTGGCCACTACCGGGCCGTAGATTGATGTCCAAAGATTTAAAAGAGCCAATTGCTGATTGGTCGCTGCTTTTTGAGCCGCATTAAGTAAAGCCTGATCTGCACTTGACAACTTATAACTTACGCTGGCTAATGCTTCAATAAAAAGATTGGTAAATGGTTCATCAAGCGTTACAGGAGTTGCGCCTGCTGTTAAACCAGCACTGATCCACCCATAAGTGGTCGCATTGAATTGCAGGTTATTAGGGTTTTGATAATAATAAGGGAAGTTTCCTAAAGCGGTTACGCCAAAATCTGTTAGCGGCTCTTTTAATACAGATGACAAAAGTGTGGATGCTTGCTCTTTCAGCGCATCGATAATTTCTGATGCTTCTGATTCAACGGTTAATTCAGTATTCATGGTTGTAGAGTTTTGAGGGTTCAATTTTACCTACTTTGTTAAGGCTTTTCGGTTTCTGCCTTTGTCAGATTTGAATTAAAGCGCTTTAATCGTTTGACATGTCAAAGTAAAGGCGGAATAAAGGTTTTTTTCCGCGTTGAACATCCCGGCTTAGTAAACAGGTGTTTTAACGTGATGACCAGGTAAAAACACCTGGTCATCACATTTTAGAAAAGATAAAGAGGCTTTCTACTAGAATTTAACTTCGAAGATGCCATATTTGATGGCAAAGATGACTAAGCCTGCTGTGTTTTTACAACCGGTTTTTATAAGCAGATTTGTCCGGTGTCCGTCAACAGTACGACTGCTTATAAACAGTTTTTCAGAAATTTCGATATTGGTCAGCTCATCACAGATCATCTTTAAGATGGTAGTTTCCCGCTCCGAAAGACTAATAGGTATACTGCTCACACTTTTTAAACCCTGCTTGCGGTATTTGGCAGCGTTGCGCATCGCATTTAAAGTTTCGATATTAAAATGAAAGCCCACATGATAGGTATTATGAATGGCCGAAAACAATTCGCTCGTTTCACAATTCTTGATCAGATAACAGCAGGCCCCAGCCTCTATCATTTTACTTAGATAACGCTCTTCACCATGCACTGAAAGTATGATTACTTTTATCGAAGGATAATCCTTATGCAAAACAGCATTCAGTTCAACCCCATTCATTTCAGGCATATTCATATCAATCAATGCCACATCAGGAAGACTTTCCAGTCTGTCAAGCTGTTCTAAAAAAACTTTCCCATTTTCAGCCTGAGCCACCAGCTGGTAATCTGGTTTACTACTTAAAAGATTAACCAGTCCTTCCCTAAACAAATGCTGGTCATCAACAACTGCAATATGTATTTTATCTGACATAATTTAATAACTAAACTAATGAGCTGTTCAACACGATAAACATAGAAAATCCAGACCCCGGAGCAGTCTTCACCGTATAAGTCGCATTGATCATATTCAACCTGCTTTCTATATTTTGCATGCCCATTCCTTTTCTGTTCTTCTGATCGCCAGGATCATACCCCAATCCTTCATCTCTATATTGAATAGCCAATAAACCCTTCTCCATGAAAATGGATATTTCTATCCGTTTTGCGCCCCCGTGCTTAACCGTATTGGAAATAAGCTCTTGTAATACCCTGATTAAAGCAAGCGCCATATCGTAGGATAACTTATCTGTAATTGCCTCTGCATCATTAATAAGAGTTATCAATGAATTATCTTCATCATTTATACTATCAATTAATTCTTCCAGAGCCACCGTAAAACCAAATAATGCTAAAGCAGGAGGTGACAAATGATGTGAAATGTTGCGTACATCTTGTATAATTTTATCAATCAATAACTTATGACGCTCTGCTGCGCTACCACCCGCCTGTTCATTGTACAACTCATTCCGGTTAATTACCATGCGCAAATTTGACAAAGAACCGCCAACATCATCATGTAAATCCTGACCAATCCGCTTTCTTTCTTCCTCTTGTGATTGGAGTACTACCCGCATCAATTCCTTTTGATAGCTCATTTCCGACTCATGAAGCTGCTGTCTGTTCCTGAGCAATTTTTTCTGATTGTTTATAAATAAAATCACAAAAGAGATCACCAGCAGAGAAATACCTCCGGTACACAAAATGATTAACAGAAAAATATTATCCCCTACTGTTTCCTGCATTTACTAAAACCAAAGGCAATTAAAAGATACATAATGAGTAAAAGTGTGGCATGGATATTCCACATTAAAATATTGATCGCATAATACTTTTTACTGATCTCGTTTACAGTTAAATTGGAGAAAGAAAAAATAAACAAGGCACCTGAAAAGTATAGCAGTATTCCAGTATTAATCCAGTTTATGGGGTTTAATGACCACTTGGTCTCTCCATCATTACTCTGCGCAAAATAAGCAAGACTACAGCCCATTATAATTAATGCTTCGACTGGCCTGGCATAGGTATTGAATTGATAGATACTTTGAAAAAACAAGAAGTTTACAATACAAAATACCGGGAAAAGTATCAGCAGATATCTAATAATCCTGCCGGCTATTTTTTCCTTCAAAACGCATAGATAAAAATAACTCATCAGTACAAATTCGAGTATGGTGAAAACATGTAAAACCGGAAGATTGTTAATCTCCTGAGTTGCAAGTACCACAGCTAATACATTGACGACACTATCCAGCAGTAAATAATACCAGATTATTTTTAACGCCGTATCAGCATATTTTCTTTTGGAAGCAGCTACACCAATAGGGATTAAAATACTTACAGGAACAATTATTCCCGTATAGATTAAACCGGCGGGAAGAGCCATTATTTGGTATACTGCAAATAAGGTTCCACACTATTTAAACTGTCAAATAGTGGGCTCATGGTGCTGCATAAAGTTGGACAAGGTTGAGTAAAATCATAAACAGTAGAATATTCTTCCTTATTTAACAGATCTTCCCTCGATGTATTCGCATCACCTGCTCTGGTAAGCATCTCATTATTCTGCGAATCAACCGGAACCAGCATACCACAGATTTGAAATGGAAAATCAGGATCAGGTATACTCATGTATAACCTCACTGAACTGGCATTTGGATGTTCTTGCTTCAGCAAATCTATATCTCTCATGTTGATATTGATCGCTCTGAAAATTAATTGAGAAGGGATCAATGGCGCAACCGAATCGCATGCTGCATTTGTATATGGCAATTTGGATTCATCAGGGATTGAGGTGATCATATTTCGCCAGGATGAAGCCCTCGCTATGGCGACATTTAAAGGTATCGTTGGCGGAACATCAGCAGTGACGGTTGTTTGTGTTGCTTTTAGCGGTTGAATGGTATTGGAATTTTCCATGATTTCTTTATTTTAGATAATAAGATGTTATTTCATAATACTTTGCAAGGTTCCGTCGGCAGCACTACAACTGTAGACCACGGCATAATTGGATTCACCTGCCGGATTTATTTCTTCGGTACGGAATATTCCAAAAGAAGCAACCCAAAACAAATATTCAATCGTAATCAGCGGATCGACAATCGCCAGATTGGATGTTGCTACCCTGCCAAAAGTTGCAGATGGTGTATTTCCGCTTGCCATCACCTGTGGTTGTAGTTGTTTGGCAACTTCCGCAGCAAGTAAAGGTTGTAAATTACTATTTGTCAAAAAAAGAGAAAGTTGATTGGTCAGGCTTTTAAAATCACCCGCTAAAGGGCTATAATTAAGTACAACACCAAAATCAGTGTTTTCCAGAGGCAGGTCAACTGATGGAAAAATAGCTTTAAATAAATATCTTGATTCCAAATAAGCCGAATTAATTGCTTTACTTATAGCCTTCGAAAGTAGAGAGTCAGACAAATCAGAATCAGGAAACGGTGGAGGAACTGAAACCTTTCTGCGTGGAGTGAGAGAAGTCGTAATTAAATTCAGATCCTTAATAGCGGTTGGAATATCCGTAATATGAGATTCCGTTAGTGTCAGAATTTCTTTCCTGGTCAGGGAGATAATGGAGGCAAATTGTCCCATTGCGATCTTTTGTTTTAGGTTAAAATACTTACTCTTTTATGGCTTTTCAGTTTACGCCTTATTTCTATTAAGAACAGCACTAAATTATTCCAAAATATTGAGTTGAATCGGGATAGAAATGCCTGATTATTTAAGGTGTTTATACCTTTTTATCTTAAAATATTTTTCTTTATATAAGACAATATTTTAATCAGGATTGAGAATGAGTTTAAACGTTAAACTAATATCCGGTTTATTTTGCATAAAAAGGATACAGAGCTATGCTACTGGAAGATGAACAATTCGAACAAAAAAGACAAGCCTGAATAAGGCTTGTCTTTATCAAAAATTTATAATACTATTTATACGACCGTTACTTTTTCGAATTCGCTGCTTCTTCAATCACAGCTAAAACTTCCTTAGCATGTGAAATCATCACGACATGACTAGCCTCAACTTCTATGGTCTTTGCATGACTCCTTTTTGCCATAAAACGTTCCAGATCCGGATGTATAGCTTTGTCACTTTTGGCCACAATATACCAGCTTGGTTTTTGCTTCCAGGCAGGCTCACCACTCTGATCTCCGAATACAGTTTGAGCTGCAGGAGTTTGGGTAGCATATATTAAATTTTGCTGCATGGCAGTAAGATTCTGTGCAAATACAGTTTTCACCCCTTCTTTAGATAAATACACAAACCCACCCACAGGTTCAAAGTAGTCCTTTAAATTAACTGCCGGCCCTTTAGCAGATAAAGATGGTAAGGTTTCACCCAAATCAGGAGCAAGAGCAGCAACATAAACCAAACCAACAACTTTAGGATCATTACCTGCCTGCGTAATCACAAAACCACCCCATGAATGACCTACCAGGATAACATTACCTTCTGCTCTGTCAATTGCTCTTTTAGTGGCCGCCACATCATCACTTAGTGAAGTAATCGGATTCTGAACCGAAATAACAGGATATCCTTTGGCTTGTAAATCATTAATCTGACTGGTCCATGAAGAACCATCCGCCCATATGCCATGAACAAAAATGATGCTAGGTTTTGTAGCTTTTGCTTCCTGAGCATAACCGCTTATAGTTCCTAAAACTATCGATACTGTAAGTATCAGAAATTTCAATGTTCTCATATTTTGCGTGTGTTTATTGTTTTTCACAAGTCAAAAGTCGCGGTTATAAACCCCTGAAAAAATGGATAACTTTCCCGAATACTTGCCAATTTACTTTTCGTCTGTTGATCTTTCAAAAAAGTATTACTCATGCATCCTATTGTAAGCCGGCACAAAAGATTCCACCAGGAAATTCTCAAATGAAGTAGAGGTTGTAGATTTTGCTGTGCGCATTTGTGAAGTAGTGATGTGCTTGCTATTCATCCCAATAACTACCTCCTCCATTAATGCAATAACATTTGCTGAAAACCCGGCCGCCATCAAATCTGATTTAAATTCCGGAATTGTATTTTGCTGATAAACCAAACCGGGTTTTCCAATTGCATTTCCAATCATTGCTGTAGCTTCCCGGATACTCAGATCACGCTGGCCATGTAATTCCTGCACTTGTCTTCCCGTAAAATTGAGATTAATCAAAGCTTCCGCAGCCGCATGACCAATATCTTTGGTTGCGATAAATGGCAAGCGCATATCCTGATCAAAAGGCCCTGACGCCTTTCCATTTTTCAGGATAGATGGCAGATAAGAAAGGGTATTTTCCATAAAATATCCAGCTCTTAAATGAAGTAAATTTTCAACAGGCAACATATTCATGATTTGCTCCATATGATGCAGCCCAAGAACAGGGCCAGAACCACTTTCCCGATCAGCACCCCAGCTACTCAATGTAACGGCATATTCGAGAGGATTTGCTACAATGGCTTGAGCGATAGCAGCTGTAACCTGAGCTTGATATCCGGAAAAATCAGGACTATCAGGAATGTAATTTGGCTGAAGCATTATCCAGGCAGCTTTAGCCCCCCGAAAACCTTCAATTAAGGCTTGTGCATCGGTAGGCTCGGCAACGAAAGCCTCTGCCCCCCTGTCGATGAAAGGTGACAATTTTTCCAAACTCCGGCCAATTACCCTAACCTGTTTTCCTGCGTCTAATAATTGATATGCAACAACACTTCCGGTGTTGCTGGTTGAACCTGTAATTATATACATATGCTTTTAAATCTTTCTCAAACCTATAAAGTATAGGCTTAAAAAAAGATAAGGAACCTGCTGGTTCCCTACTAACTCAAATGATACAATACTGGTAATGAATCAGTTAAATTTTCATTATTAGATTTAGATTACAATTACTTTTGACCCTTACTATCAAAAACATGGCGCGCCATTTTGAAATTGTCAGACTGATCCAGTACCCATGTCCATAACGGAAGGATCTGGATTAATAATCCACGCCCCAGCTCAGTTAGTTCATACTCTACTCTCGGTGGAACTTCCATAAACATAGTTCTGGTGATTAACCCATCTCTTTCCAGTTCACGAAGACTTTTAGTTAGCATTTTCTGACTTATTCCGCTCACCTGTTCCTGCAAACGGGAAAAACGCAACTTACCATTTACGCCAAGCATCTGGATAATCAAAAGTGACCATGTATTGCCTAAGTGACCTAAAACTTCTCTTTTAAGCCCGTCGTCTTCTGTTGAAAGTGCATCACAGATGGCCTGTGATGCTTTAATAATCTCCGTATCGGTCATGTTATTATTCCTCTGATTTTACAAATTAATCAAATAATAATCATTTCCCCGGCATAGACTTCTTTCTTATTAATTACGACCTGCCATTACTCCACCATCTACATCCCAGATTGCACCCGTCACCCACGACGTTTCATCCGACAACAGAAATGCAATTGTTTTGGCAATATCATCCGGTCTGCCTACCCTGCCTATTGGATGAAAATCATTAAATCCCTGTAATGTTTCTTCAATTTTATCTGCTTCGATAAAGGAACCATATATTGGCGTAACTACAACAGCAGGAGAAACTGCATTAACTCTGATCTGATCTGCAGCAAGTTCCATTGCTAAATGCTGTGTCAAACTGTGAAGACCCGCTTTAGCCATAGCGTAAGCAGAAGAAGGTGTCGCTTTGATGGCTTGTCTTGCCCACATTGAGCCAACATTTACGATGGAGCCACCACCATTGTCCTTCATTACTCTGGCTGCTGCCTGTGTAATAAAGAAAAAAGCTTTATTGAAATTATGGTAAATATCATAGTCCTGTTCCGAATGGTCAAGAAATGCTTTTGGACTGAAATAACCCGCAGCATTGACTAAATATCTCAAATTTGGTATTTCATTTTTTATAGTAGAAGCAAATTGAGTAACCTGATCCATTTTAGAAAGGTCAACCCCTGCAGTTCTGATGCTCCCTAATGCCGACAATTCAGTTTCGGCAAGCTGAAGATTTTTATCTGGTCTGCCAACGATAACGACTTCAATTCCTTCTTTTAACAGACGTTCGGCGGTAGCTCTTCCCATTCCAGTTGTGCCACCAATTATTAATGCTTGTTGATTCATTGTTCTTCTTTTTATTGTACACTACAAATGTCCAAAGGAAAAAACACTTGCAAAATGGACAAAAAAGAGAATAAATGGTAAATTCAGGAAATAAACTTCCTAAACTCACCTGGCGAGAGTTTAGCGTATTTCTTAAAATATTTCACAAAATAAGACGGATCCTCAAATCCTAACTTATATCCAATCTGATTTACATTTAAACCTGAATGCGTTAAAAGACGTTGCGCCTCAATCATCACCCGCTCCTGAATAATCATGGAAGGCGTTTTAAAAATAATCTTATTCGTCAGTTCAGTTAATGTTTTACTGGAAATATTAAGCAAAGCAGCATACTCAGAAATGGTGAGATTACCGTGGTAATTAGATTCCACCAAATCAATAAACCTGAGCAGCTGTAAATGTTTTTCATCGGTAGCGTATAACTTGTTTTCCTTATTGAGATGAGGGTTTGCTTTTTCCCGATGTGCAAAGATTAAAAAAGCATTCAGATACGATCTGAGCAATTCCAATTGTCCAAAACCATCAGCCTTACTTAATTCAGTATTGATTTGTGACATCAGCATATTTAAATCCTTTTCTGCTTGCGCACTAATCTTACAAAAAGGTTGTTGGTACGGATCATTGAATAAGTTATACTTCAAAAAGAAGTTGATATCATTTTCATTTTGCACCAGGAACCGTTCATTGAAATGAATCATAATCCCTTCATAACCTAAATATTCATCAAAATAATGCACCTGGTTTTTTCCGATAAAAAATAAAGTATTGGGATGAACCTCATACTTTTTAAAATCAACAAAGTGTGCTCCCTCCCCTTCATAAAACCAAAGCACCTGGTAAAAACTATGGATGTGTGGCCTGATTGTATCCGGGCTGTTTTTTTTCAAATACTCCTTTAATGAAAACACTTCAAACTGTCTCTTCTCCGGCAAATCTTTATGCAGATGGTATTCGCTGATTTTACTTTCTTTCATGAAACAGGCCCTTATTAATATTCTTCAAATTTACAATCTTCTGGGGTCAGGACAATTCTTTTATGAGCAGCAGAAGGCACGCTTATCAATAAACATTTCATAAATAGCTTAAAAAGTTATATTTTAACTTATAAATTAAATAACATAAAGGAATTCAGCATAATTTATGAAAAAGAATAAGCTCTCAGAACTAACAATTATTGAACTGAATAAACAAAAAAGCACATTAAATGGCATTTTAATTGCAACTGGCATTGTATTACTAATTTTATGCAGTATACTCTTGTATTTGATTACTACGAATAAAAAGCCTGCGCTCCTGACAATTATTCCGTGTTGCCTTTTGCTGCTGCTGCCTGGTATCATCAAATTGAGTCAGATCAATACCGAATTAAAATCACGTCAGGCAAAATAGCTATTGGATTAACTACTACTGTTCATTTTAAGGTACAAAATTGGGATTCTTATACCAATGGAAGTTTTGAACTTAATCTGCGGTTGAGCTTAGCTAAATAACAGGCTTTATTTTAAAACATAAAATGCTCCGGATGTTAAACATCCGGAGCATTTTATGTTTGCTGCTCAAATTTGATTCTTAGTTCGAGAACTTATAAATAGAACTTGTTTTATAAGTCTGACCAGGTTTAAGCACTGTCGAAGGAAAAGCAGCCTGATTCGGAGAGTCCGGAAAATGCTGAGTCTCCAGCGCTATTGCCGTTCTGAAGTCATCTCTTGTACCACCTTTAAAGGTATTTTTACCTTGCATGAAATTACCGCTGTAAAACTGCAGCCCAGGTTCAGTCGTATAAACATCCATGACAATACCTGATTTATCACCTTTAACGGTGGCTGCATGAAACATGCCCATTCCTGCTGTTTTATTCAACACAAAGTTATGGTCATAACCTTTCCCATAGCTTAATTGTTCATTTTTATCCTCAATCCTGGCTCCTATAGTAAATGGTTTAGAGAAATCGAATGGAGTTCCGGCTACCTTTTCAATCTTACCTGTTGGGATTAAAGTGGAATCAACCGGGGTATATCCGTCTGCATAAATCTGTAGCCTATGTCCCAGGATCTTACCGCTTCCTTCTCCATTCAGGTTAAAAAAAGCATGATTGGTTAAATTTACGACAGTTGGTTTATCAGTTGTCGCCACATAATCCATTTTCAATTCATTTTCATCTGTTAAGGTATAAGTTACCGTAACAGCTAAATTACCCGGAAACCCTTCTTCCATATCTTTCGATATATATTTAAATTCCACGGTATGCGCATCCGGTTGCTTTGCATCCCAAACCACATATTGATAGCCCTTTTTACCACCATGCAAAGTATTCTGTCCATTGTTAGTGAATAAAGTATACTGTTGACCATCCAAACTAAATTTACCTTTGGCAATCCGGTTACCATAACGTCCGATGGTTGCCCCAAAATAAGGTTCTGTAGACTTTTCATACGCATTAACACTATTAAAACCAACGACGACATCCGTTAATTTACCAGCTTTATCAGGGATCAGCAAACTCACCAGCCTCCCTCCATAATTAGTAAATACAGCTTCCGCATGTTTCGAATTTTTCAAAACATAAAGCCCTGTTTCCTGACCATCGGTGGTCCTTTTAAAAGAATCTGCCGAAAGCTTAACCGTTTGCGCGCTGTCTGATACCTGCGTTGATTTAGTTTCTGAATTACAGGAAGCAAAAGTTGTCCCCGCAATTGCCAAAATAGTGATGTAAGTAACCTTCATATGCTTTTATAATTAATGGTGGTCCTGCCTGACAATCCATCAGGACAAGACCCACCAAACCAAATTTATCTTTTATTTACCATGTAATTTATAATCCAGCAATTTAATCGCATAACCCCCTACTACACTTCGCGCCTGAAAGCCAACCTGTTTACCATCCGTTGTTTCATGCCAGTCACTTAATGGAACTCTGGTTGGTGTTTCTGTAGCAAACTTATAAATCGGGTCAATAAGTTTTTCAAAGTCTGCACGGTTATCCGTCAGCGTTGCTGTCCACATAATCCAATCCGATTTAGTATAACTACGGCGACTATCCAGCGGCAAACCAAAAGCATTTTGTTTGGTCAGGTAATACTTAATTTCCTTTTTGAACACCTCTCTTGGAAAGATATCCATATCCAATACTTTATCCCAAACCATGTTATATTTTTGGCTCCATGTATTTTTCTGGTCAAAAGTTAACGCATAATGATCTCCGTCATTGGCCATTTCCATCCATTTCGTTGCCATCTGTTTAGCCATCGTGCTATATTTCACAGCCTCTGCTTTCATCCCCAATTTATCTGCAAGCACTCCGTATCCACCCAAAGCAACAATTGCTTTAACGGATAAGTTTGCATTACGCGCCATATGTCCTGCAAAATCATCTGTACATAGCTGATTAGCCGGATCGAACCCTTCTTTACTTAAGTAATCTGCCCAAACAGAAAGTGTTTTCCAATGTTTTTTTGCGTAGTCTGCGTTGCCTTCTACTTTAGCGATTGCAGCAGTCAGGATAATCATATTACCAGCTTCTTCAACCGGCATATCTTCTCCATAAGTCTGTCCGTTTGCTAAAGGATAAGTTCCCAGATCGTGCGAAGGGAATGGCTTTTTCCATTTGCCACTTTCACTATAATAAAAGATCCCGTTTAACATACCTTTTAATAAATCAGGATTATAGACAAGGTATAGTGGTGCCGAAGGATAAGTGATATCCACCGTATTGATAGACCCATTACTAAAGTTTTCTTTAGAAAGAAAAAGCAGTTCTCCTTGTGGACTCTCTACCAGTTTATGCGCAGAGATAGACTGGCGATAAGAAAGATCTAAAAGATCGGCATATTTTACACCTCCTGCTTTAACATTTTCGGCACGAAATCTCTGATCAAAATCAGTAGATTTTTTCAGCACAGCCGCATATTCAGCATTGGCAAGCTCCAATTGTTTTTCTATCGTCTTGTCATTTTTCCGGTTCCACCAGGCTCTAAGATTCTGGCCAAAATACTGTACAGCGTACAAATCATCATAGCCTATTAAAATGTGTTTTTCAACTGGTGATGCTCCAACCTGATTAAAAGGCAACTCTGTAGAAAGCATTAATTTTTTTCCATCTGCGCTAGTCTTTCCTGTAGTTTTTCCTGTTGTAAATGCAGCTAAAGCTTCATCTGCCGGACCGGCATATTGTTTCACCTGCGACCCCGGTGCAGCCACATATAAATAACCCCAATCGATACGCACATCATCACCAGATTTTTTTAATACTGGCTGTTCTTTGGTACCTGCTTTCAAAACAGACAATTGTCCGGTTTTATATTGCTTAGCAGTCACTTCCTGAAACTCTGTATTGACCGCTAAACCTGTGCTTGCTCCGAAGTATACTTCAGCATTGTGTTTTTTACCGTCTTTAGCTTTCACTTTAAAAGACACGTAAGAAACCGGACGGGACAATAGATTTAAATCACTCATCAACAATGGTGAAGTAAAGTCAACATCCAGGTTTACATTTCCACAGTCAAAACTATAAGAAGTTTGAGTGGCAGTTATTCCAACCTTAGTCTGTTTGGCCAGTAAAACATTTGGGTTGCCTGCAACAGGTTTATCGTAAACAAGACCTGCATCCAGCCATTGACCACCCACATTATTTTTAACATGAACAGCCAATAGATTTTGTCCTTTTTTCAAAAGCTTAGTAGCTACAGGCACGTAAATAAACTTGCCATTGAAACACTCACAGGCAAAAATCCGGGTTCCGTTTAAATAGACTTCAACATCATCATCGTTCATCAATTTAAGTTTCAAACCCTTGAAATCTGTCTGCGTCAAATTAAACGTCCGGCGCATCCACAGATCTTTAGTTCGCCACTGGGTCGTTGCTGCACCATCTCCAAAAGGAGCTGTTCCGGTTTTCCAGCTGTTTTCTGCAAAACCTGCCTGATTCCAGCCTTTCTCGGGCTCCGATTCCACATACTTTGCCGTGTATGCTTTTTCATCCGAAGCAGGAAGTACCGTTAGAAAGCTTTCTTCCTGTTCACCCAGAAAGCGGTAAACTTTGCCATCTACTTTTACCAAACCTGTCAGCGACTGATTTGCGCCTGTCCAATGTTTGGTAACCGAAGTGTTCAAGCCGTCTGTAAATGACCAGACACTAAAATAAGGATCGTGTGTAAGCAGTGGATATGCCGGAGCAATACGCTGCTGAGCTGAAGACTTCAACAGTAAACCTGCTAAAGCTAAAGAGAGAAATAATCGTTTCATGCTATGTATATTTTATGGCTATTATTAAGGAGCTGGTATTAAATAAAGTTTATCGTTAACGCGTTTCAGATCTTCTACAGGCATTTTAATTACCTTTCTATCGTAGGTCATAAAGCCATTGATCTCGCCTTCTACATCTGTAGTCTGCGTATAAACTGCAGCCGACAGTCCTAGTGGTATTAATTCTTCTATCCTTTTGGTAAAAGCTGCATATTTGGCAAACAGCTCACCAGGAGTTTTGAAAGACTGATAACCCCAGTTATTTTTTTGCTGCCAGGTATGTCCATCCACCGGTAAACCAAGCCCACCAAACTCACCCAAAACAAGGAGATGGCTTTTGCCAAACAAATCTGGTCTTGGCATAGCCGGATGCGGGTAATTATGCAGATCGACCATATGTCCGGTGATATAAAAATTACCCCCGCTTGCACTGTTCACTAAACGGGAAGGATCTTTTTTCATCGTCCATTCTGTAATCTCAACAGTTTTAAATTGTCCCCAGGCTTCATTAAACGGTACCCAAACTACGATGGATGGGAAATTATGTAAACTGTTCATAATCGCATCCCATTCTTTGCGATAATATCCTTCAGATTCAGCTGTCCTGTTTTTGTCTGTAGCACGATCCAATACTCCAGGATTGTTTTCCCATCCATTGCCCAGATCGCCACTCGGCATATCCTGCCACAACAACATTCCAACTCTGTCGCAATAGTTGTAATATCTTGCCGGCTCCACTTTAATATGCTTGCGAATCATGTTGAACCCCATTTTTTTGAGTTCATCAATATCGTATACCATAGCCTCTTCTGTAGGTGCTGTATATAAACCATCTGGCCACCAACCCTGATCGAGCGGGCCATATTGAAATACAAATTTGTTGTTCAGCAGCATCCGCTGAATACCTTTAGCATCCGGGCCCATAGAAATTTTACGCATAGCGAAATAACTTTTTATTTCATCTACAGGCTTCCCATTCCGCAGCAGCGTGATTTTCAGATCATACAAGAACGGATGTTCCGGAGACCATAACTTTTCATTTTCAACCGAAATATCAGCCATCGCATCCACAGCCACTTGTTTTTCAGCAATGACAGTACTACCATCCAATATACTGATTTTCAACTGGTCACCTGGTTGATTATTTTGAACTGCAGCACTAACCGAAATACGGTGCGCATCGATATCCGGTGTCTGTTTAGTCGATAGAATATAAGATTTCGGGACAGCTTCCAGCCAAACCGTTTGCCAGATACCCGTTACCGGAGTATACCAGATACTTTCAGGCTTTCTCACCTGTTTTCCTCTTGGCTGAGGCCCTTCATCGGTTGGATCCCAGACCCTTACTTTAATTTCCTGCTTATTCCCTTTTTTAAGCAAGGAAGTAATGTTCAACGAAAAAGGATCAAAACCTCCTTCGTGTTTACCTGCGCTTTTGCCGTTAATAAAAATCTCTGCCTGCCAGTCTACTGCTCCAAAATGCAACAGTACGTCTTTATTGTTCGCTGATGCAGGTAGCACGATGGTATTTTTATACCACAATACACTGTCTTTACCCACCGTTTTACCAACTCCGGATAAAGCAGACTCCACAGCAAATGGCACCAGGGTATTACCCTGATATTTAGTGGGTTCTTGCTGGTCTTTTGGTATAATCGCATATTCCCAAAGCCCGTTCAGGTTTTTCCAGTTATTATTACGCACAAGCTGCGGTCTCGGATATTCCGGCAAAGGGGCAGTCGGGTTTACCTTCTCCGCCCATGGAGAAACAATTTTGTCTTTAATTAAAGCCCATTTTGCCTGCTGTGCATTGGCAGAATAGCCTAATAGTAAGAGCATTGTTCCCGTTAGAATTTTCTTCATCATCTTATTAATTTATGGTTACAATTAGTATTTCGTATTAAAAACTGGTATTCGTGGTTACAACTCATATTTTGTGGTTACCGCTGGATTTTTTGAAGAGGTGAAAAGACCATATCTTCTAATCCTTCTATTTTCACCCCTATACGAGCGAAAACATAATTCTGAACCGGAACAATAGCCGGGACAGTAACTTTAAGGGTTAAAGCAGTTGGATCGGTTATAGTGCCTCCTGATAGCTCTGAACTGGCAATATTGTCTGAGCCGGAAACAAACTGAGTTTTATTCACATATAAATTAACGCGCTCAATTTTTTTAGCACCGTTACCTGTAATAATCTGGTCTACACGGAATGTGGCAGTCAGGTCTGTTCCGGAAATTTTATAAACAGCGTTCCTGATCAAGTAATAAGGAATCGCTTGCAAGTCCAGCGTCTGATTTCCGTTTACCGTCACTGCCAAAGTATCATTGACCCCGGCTGCATTTTGATGCCATTTAAAAGGCCCTTGTCCGTTAGGGATAATCAGCTTATAATTACCATCAGAAAAAAGCACTGAATAACTTCCGTCCTGAGCAAAACTCGCCGTCATCGCCCCCTTTTTCCCAAAACCCGTTTGATAAAATTCTAGCGGTACGCGGTCATATTCCAATCCGATTTCTTCATTGTTATACAAGATTCTTCCTTTTAAGGTAGTGGAGAGCTCCTTATAATTATCCTTTTTACAGGAGAAAACCGGAAGGAAAAATAACAGGATATATATAGGTTTTAACTTCATAATTGTACGATTTAAAAGCCAGGCTTACTGGTTTGGTTGTTTAACAATTTTTGGATTCGCAGATAAAACATCATCGCCAATAGTCGAATAATAATTCCCCATCTGGAACAGATTTGCGCCAGTAACTGCCGTAGGCAATACTTCTTTAAATAACCATTTCCCATGATTTGGATTTCCAGGATTGTAGTATTTATATGGCCAAAGTCCATAAGGCTGGGTATTTTTCTTGGTAGACGATCCGATATCACTCACCAACTGATTCACAGACATTTTACTTCCGTCCCAAACAATATGTGCTAAGCGCCATCTTTTCATATCAAATAAAGTGTGGCCTTCAAAGACCAGCTCTACCCGGCGTTCATGAACAATCTGATCAAATGTGACCCCCTGTATAGCCCTGGTTAAACCGGCTCTGGCGCGAACCTGGTTGATGTATCCATCAGCAACGCCACCCATTCCCAACTCGAAAGCAGCTTCGGCAGCGTTCAATAAAACCTCGGCATAACGGTAACGGATAAAAGCGACGTCACTCTGTCTGCCTCTTCTTCCGGAACCCACCTGCGGATCTAAATATTTACGGATATAAAAACCTGTTTGTGACCTGAACTCCTGTCCGTTAACAGGACCGTCTTTTCCTACTACCTGAACAGCAACATCAGTTCCGGGTAATTTAACCAGATGACTGGCATCATCACTTGTTAAAATACTACCGTCGGCCAACTGATAACCAGCCCAGACGTCAACATTCTTACCTTTGAAAGCCCCATTAGGCAGTAAGATAGTTCCTGCAAGCCTGGCATCTCTGCCTGCAAAAGCATCAAGTTGATTGGTGTAATATACCGGATTGCCTTGTCCGTCCTTTGTAGCAATAGGTGCATAAGTATTGTCCAGTTTTTCAAATGCCTGAACCAGATTTAAAGAAGGATTCAGACGCCCGGCATCCAGCCCTTCATCAGAAATAGAAAATGGCTGATTGTTAGTTGTAAATCCATGAACCTTTGCAGAGTTTACTTTAAAATCTTCAATAAAAATAGATTCCTGGTTGACACTGCTTTTATCCAGGAACACTGCTGCAAAGTTCTCCGAAAGATCGGGTAAAACCTTATACAGCTGATAACCACCAGCCTGCCCATTGATGATCTCTTGTGCAGCTGCAAAAGCTTTTTGATAATAACCGCCGGCCAAACCAGCAGGTATTCCCACTTCTGCACCCGGTAAAGTAACTTGCGGAGTTTTAAAACCATATTTAGCAATAGAACCCGCATATAAGGCAGCACGTGCTTCCATTGCCAGCGCAGCTCCCTTAGATGCTCTTGATTTCTGGTTCACATCTTTTGGTAATATATTTTTTATCGCTTCAGCCTCGCTGATCACAAAATCATAGACTTCCGACTCTTTTGATCTTGGAACCTGTAAATTGGTTACATTACCCGAATAATCATATTGCATTGGCTCTGTGATTAAGGGTAATCCACCCATACGTTTTGCCATTTCAAAATAGAAATTGGCTCTGAGAAAACGGGCTTCTGCAATGAACCTGGCTTTATCTGTTTCGGTAAGCTTAGTCGCCGCAGTGGCCCGCTTGATAAAAAGATTCATGTCCCGGATATATCCATAATCCCAGATTCCCCATTCTCCATACCCCCAACCTGTGCGCTGAACGATATTATAACTTCCATTTTCTGAAGGAAAAGCTTCACTAAAATCAACAAATGATCGCCAGCCATCTCCGTCCAAACTTGAAAAATCCAATTGCCTGTTATACAAATCGCCTAAAACAGAGAGTGCTAAAGCCGGATCTGAGAAGGCAACTTCTTCGGGAATAATCTGTTTAGGAGGTACATCTAAAAATGCACTGTCTTTTTTACAAGCCCCTATAAATAAAAGGGTAGTAAAGGTGAGTACTGTATATATCTTCTTCATCATGTTATTAAAAAGTTAAATTAAGACCTACGTTAACCACCTTACTCTGTGGGAATTGAAGACCATTGTCATCTGCAACTTCAGGGTCAACATTATACTGGCTCATATTATCAAAAGAGAATAGGTTGTAACCATTTATATAGAATCTTGCCCGCTTAATCTTGATTTTAGCCAGCATTGCAGCTGGTAAAGAATAGCCAAATTCTATCGTTCTTGCACGTAAATATTTGACACTATGCAGCCAAAAGGTAGAATTATAGTTATTGCTATGTCCGCCATCATTATAGCGGTTTGCAGGATATTTACCTGCGATCCATTCACTGTTCAAATCAAATGGATCAGCCCTGTGCCACCTGTCCTCAAAAATCGTATTCAGGTTACCATTGTTCTGAAAGGCCCATCTGGTTTCATAATTCTGGTACCAGGTATAACCCGCTCCTCCAGAAAAGTCTGCGTGAAAATCAAAAGATTTATAACTTGCGCCAAAGCTTAAACCGAAATTAATATTAGGTTGCTTGCCATAACCGAAGCCAATTGGCCGGTTGTCGTACCCGTCAATTTTACCGTCGCCATTCTGATCCTGATAGATCAAATCACCAGGTAAGAGAGTTCTATTTCCTTTACCATCAATATTTACCGGGTAATTGTTGATTTGCTCCTGAGAAGTAAACTGACCAATAGCGACATAGCCCCAATCTATATTGGTATATCTGTTTTCGGACGAGTTGCGGTACTGATCCCAGGAATTAAAGAATAATGGGTTATATGATTGCAGGTTTTTAGATCGGGTATAAGAGAAATTACCTCCGATATTAAAGTTAACCTGTCCAACTTTACTGCTATAATTTAAAGAGATCTCCTGACCATATTGTGCATCACTGTTCACATTTTCATCTGGCAGTCTGTAGCCCAGTTCAACAGGAACAATAATATCATTTCTTCCTCCCAGTAATCCGGTACGTTTTCTGTAGAAATAATCAATTGTACCCGTCAGCTTATTGTTGAACATACTGAAATCTGCTCCTACATCAAAAGTCCTGCTCTTTAGCCATGATATCCGGTTTAATGGAATTCCTTTATCTCTGGAAACAATCACCGGGTTCCCATCCAGAATCACTGTTCCCTGATTATAGTTATAACCTGGAAGATAAGCATATGGAGATACAATAGGCTGATTCGGATCATTTGGATTCCGGTCATCTCCAAGTATACCGTAAGAAGCACGGAATTTCAGATCACCCAGGATATTTTTATCTCCGAGGATATTTTTCATGAATCCTTCCTCTGTAATTCTCCATCCCGCAGAAACACCAGGAAAATAACCTACGCGTTTATCAGGTGCAAATAAATAAGAAGCATCCCTTCTTGCAGAAGCTTCCAGGTAATACTTACTGTTGTAACTATAATTTAACCTGGCAATATACCCTATACGTGCTTCGCTATCATCAACATCATCATACCTGTCGGCAGTTGGAAAATAGATTAAAGGAAGGTTATTAGAAATTGGTGAAGAGTGTATATAATTCCGCTGATGCCTCAGGTTAATTCTTTCCGCAACCAATGTAGCACCCACAGTATGTTTACCAAAAGTGTTGTTATAATTTAACTGACTCTGAAAAGTGGTCGCAAATTCCTTTTTCTGTTCACGTTCCCGGTATGGATTATTACTACCGCCAGTAACGTCATAAGTACCAGTAGCGGGACGGTAGGTGTAAGTATTATAAGTATACTCATGATTGTTGAGCACATAATCTGCCAGATAATAAGAATATACGGCTTTAGCAACCAATCCTTTTACACCCGGTATCTGGTATTCAGCATTGAAGTTGGTTTGTAAAACACGCCAGTCGTTCCGGTATATCCCGGAAAGTTTTTTATTTAAAAAGGCGTAATTGGTTTCTGTATGCCCGATATCATTCAGATAATCTGGATTGTCATTGGCATATGGACGCTCCAAAGGAGTATTCCGCAACACTGCCAAACGTGCCAGTAAATAATCATCTGTACCTGGAACACCAGGATTTTCGCGGCTTTCAATCCTTCCATTAATGTTTACCCCTACTTTAAGGCCATTGGCTACAGTTGCCGTAATGTTAGATTGGATGTTAGTCCGTTTAAATTCATACTCTTTTCCCAATACAGAATTCTGATACAGATTTGTCGCGGAAACATAATAACTCATTTTATCCGTTCCGCCGGTAAAGTTCACATTCACCGAATTCTGAGGAGCATTGTTATTACTCTTCAGGATATAATCCCGCCAGTCAAAACTCCTGTAAGCCGGATCGGTCCCGAGTTTGTATTTCTCCAGTTCTGCCGGTGTAATACTAGTGCTCCCATTTTTGTTTATCTCTGCATCTGCTTTATAGCGCATATAGTCATAAGAGTTACGTACCACATCAGGGAATCTTGACCAGTTCTGGACACCCAGGTAAGCGTCTACATTAATCCGGCTTTCACCAGTTGTGCCTTTTTTAGTGGTCACTACCACGACCCCATTCGCTGCACGCACACCATAAATAGCAGCAGAAGCATCTTTCAGTACCGAAATACTTTCAATATCGTTGGGTGCAATGTTGTTAAACTGCCCCTCATCCTGCTGAATTCCATCAATAACATAAAGCGGGCGGCCCATGTTACGGATTTGTATGCTAGCACTTGCTCCCGGCCGGCCGTCTGTCATCCGGAAAGTAACACCAGGAATCTTTCCTGCCAGCGCCGTACTTACTGTCGATCCTCCATGTACCCGCTCTATATCCTTGCTGGTTACAGAAGAAATAGCTCCGGTAATCGATTCTCTTTTTTGCGAACCGTATCCGGTAACCACAATTTCCTGCAGGTCATTGTCGTAATCTTTTAGTTTTACAGTTAGCTCCGTTTGCCCGTTTAAAGGAACTTCCTGCGTGGTGTATCCGATGTAAGCGAATACTAAGACGGCATTTTTATCCGGAACGGTAATTTTAAATTTCCCGTTTGCATCAGACATTCCACCGCTTTTTGTGTTTTTAATTTTTACTGTGACACCGATCAGTGTCTGTCCTTTGTCGTCCGTTACGGTTCCGCTGACAGTGCTCGTTTGCGCGGTAGTGGTTAGGGACAAAAGAAGGAAAATGCAAAAGGTAAAAGCTTTAAGCATATACTGCTTTAAGCGCACACTTCTGCAATAAGCATGTAGACTTTTTTCCATAAAGATTTATATTTGGTTAGGTATACCCGGACAATCAGCTCGTTCTATCCGGGTATAATCAAATATTAGTTTTTTAGCTTTTGGTTGTTGCACGCGTTTGTATCAATAATTCTTCAATTTGTCTCTATTTTTTATTCGGGACAGTTGTAGCAGCTTTAGTTATAAAATCGATTCAGCTTTATAATTATTGATATATTTGAAAGAACGATACGACCAAATTGAGAATTCTAACCTTATTTTTTTTATTGCTGTCTGCCACAGTATTGCAGGCACAGCCTTACTACTTTAAACATTATCAGGTAGAGCATGCGCTCTCCAATAATAGTGTCTTTTGCAGTACTCAGGATCGTAGTGGCTTTATGTGGATGGGGACAAAAGACGGGCTGAACAGATTTGACGGTTATTCTTTCAAAACCTATCGTCATGACCCTGCAAATCAGAAAAGTCTGGGCAATGACAAGGTTCATTCCCTGGTCAGTGATAAGCCAGCCAGTTTATGGGTAGGCACAGATCAGGGCTTATATCATTACAACGCAGTCAACGAATCTTTTACACTGGTCGAAGAAACAAAAAACATAGGCATAGCCGTACTCACGCTCGATCATGAAGGTAATTTATGGATACTCTCGTCTGGAAAAGTTTACACCTATAATCCGGTTCAGAAAAAGTTTTCTCTGGTATTGCAGGATAAGTCATTTACGCCCACTTATATTTATTGCCGTCCAAATGGTGAAATTCTCGTAAGCAGCCCCGATGGCTATATTGGCAAATACGACAAGGCATCCCGGACTTTTAAAATCCAGTATTTAACGGATAAAAAAAAGCCTGTAGCTATCGGCTGGATCTCTTCAATCGAAGAAACCAATGATCAGCAGCTCATTATTGGAACCACAAACCAGGGGATCAAATTATTCAATCTTAAAACAAATGTTCTGACCGATCTGATCGTAATGAACAAGGACAAAACTCACATTTTTGTCCGGGCTATAAAAAAATCGAATGATCAGGAGTATTGGATCGGCACAGAATCCGGGCTGTATATTTATAACCACCAAAGCGGGAAGCTGGTTCACTTGCAAAAACAAAACAGTAACCCCTATTCCCTATCCGACAACGCCATTTATTCTCTTTGCCTGGATACAGAAGGTGGCATGTGGGCCGGAACTTATTTTGGCGGGATGAATTATTATGCTGCTCAATCTTCCATTTTCACTAAATACTTCCCTGCGCAACAGGAAAATTCTATCAGCGGAAATGATATCAGGGAAATATGTAAAGATCAGAATGGTAATTTATGGATTGGAACCGAAGATGCAGGGTTGAATAAATTAACCCCCGGAAGTGGCAAATTCAGCTCTTATTTTCCAGATGGGAGTAAACAGACCATCGCTCATTATAACATTCATGGTCTGCTTGCTGATGGCGACAAACTTTGGATCGGCACTTTTGAACATGGGCTGGATGTGATGAACATCAATACAGGTTTGATCACTAAACATTACCATATGCGTAAGGGAAGTTTACTCCGGTCAGATTTCATTTTAAGTTTGTATAAAACCAGGGCTGGTGATCTTCTTATTGCAACTACAGCAGGCATTTATACTTATAACCATAAAAAAGATGACTTTGATCCTGTTCCTGGTTTGCCCTTTCTGTTCTTTAACAATATCAGAGAAGATGCGGACGGAACAATATGGGTAGGGACTTTCAATGACGGACTGTTCAGCTTCAGGCTCGGTAACAGCAATTACAAGAATTACAGGAATACGGGTAAGGATGGGCATAGTTTACCTAACAATACTGTGAACTGTATTTTTCAGGATAGCAAAAAGAGGCTTTGGGTAACAACAGATGGTGGTGGCTTATCACTTTTCGACAAAAAAACAGGTAGTTTTAAATCCTATACTGTAAAAAATGGAATGCCCAGTAATTTCCTTTTTAATATCCTGGAAGATGATCAGTATAAATTATGGATCAGCAGCACCCGCGGATTGGTGAGTTTTGACCCGCTTAAAAAGACTGTTAAGGTTTATACAAAAACGGATGGTTTACTCACCGATCAGTTCAACTATAGCTCTTCTTATAAAGATACTGATGGCAGGATGTATTTCGGAAGTGTAAAAGGCTTGATCAGCTTCCTCCCAAATCAACTGAATACCAATGCCAAAACGGCCCCTCTGTTTTTAACAGATTTTAAGATAGACAATACAGAGTTACAGCCGAAAAAGGAAGATTCGGTACTCCAGCAATCAATCTCCTATACGGATCAGATTATATTGAGCAACAGTCAATCATCTTTTAATATTGATTTTGCTGCATTAAGCTATTTTTCTCCGGAAAAAACTGAATATGCTTATAAAATAAGCGGACTATATAACAACTGGCAATACCTAAAGACTAACCGGAAAATATACTTCACAAAACTTGCTCCGGGAGAATATGTCTTTGAAGCTAAAGCAATGATCCAGGGCAGTAAAGAATGGAGCAAAAACAACATCAAGCTATTTATTGTTGTACTGCCACCATTTTGGAAAAGTCCGGTTGCCTGGTTCATCTACGCACTGCTTTTCATTGGTTTAACAGCCTTGCTCATCAGGCAATACCATCAAAGGGTTCAGCGTAAAAACAACAGGCGTATGGAAATCTTTGAACATAAAAAAGAAAAGGAAATTTATCAGGCAAAAATTGAATTCTTTACGAACGTTGCCCACGAGATAAGAACACCGCTTACCCTGATTAAAGGACCTATGGAAAAAATGATCAAAGCCGCGGGAGAAGTTCCAGCCATGGAGAAAAATCTGAAGATTATGGACCGCAACACTGACCGTTTGCTGAACCTGACGAATCAACTCCTGGATTTCAGAAAAACGGAGGTTCATGGTTTCTCTTTAAACTTCGTTAAAGCAAATATCTCTGAAATCCTTCATGATGTGAATTTACAGTTCCTGCTGGCTGCCGAACAAAAAGAACTTATTTACCAAACCTTTTTACCCACAGAACCGCTGTATGCTTATATCGATCTGGAGGCCTTCTATAAAATAATGAGTAATTTGGTGGATAATGCCATTAAATACGGAAAACAGATTGTAAAAGTGACGCTTACCGTAAATGAACAGGAAGATCAGTTTATTGTCGCTATTCTGAATGATGGAAATAAAATTACACCGGAGCTGAAACATAAGATTTTCGAGCCTTTTTTCCGGACAAAAGAAGCCGAAATGAAACAGGGAACGGGCATCGGCTTGTCTATTGCAAAATCACTTGCTGAGCTACACAAAGGTGCTCTTAAACTGGAAGATAGCCATAGTGATTATAACATACTCGTGGCCACCTTCCCTATTCATCAAATGATAGAGTTTAACTTAAAAGGAAAATGGAAAAAGATTTAAACTTCGTACCAAATATAGCAACTAATATGCAGGAGAAGCCGGTTATTCTTGTTGTAGATGATCATGAAGAAATTCTTGATTTTATTGCGGATGACCTGAGCGAAAAGTTCAAAATCCTGATGGCATCGAATGGACTTGAAGGTCTTGCAATTTTAGAGAAAGAGATTGTCCATCTGGTTATCAGTGATGTGATGATGCCGAAGATGGATGGTTTTGAATTTTGCAGAAGAATCAAATCAGGCATAGAATTCAGCCATATTCCGGTTATCTTGCTGACAGCTAAAAATAGCTTGCAGTCCAAGATTGAAGGATTGGAACTCGGCGCAGATGTTTATATTGAAAAACCATTTTCTCCGGAATTTTTACAGGTACAGGCTGCAAGTTTAATCGCCAACCGCAATAAAATTAAAGCTTATTTTTCAAGCTCTCCGCTGCTTCATATCAAAAGCCTCGCCTACTCTAAGGCAGATGAATTATTCTTAAAAAAAATACAGATAATTATAGATCAGGCGATCAGTAACCCTCAATTAGACGTGGATCTTTTGACGGACCACATGAATATGAGCAGGCCAACGCTATACCGGAAAATAAAATCAATTTCCAATCTTTCCCCGAATGAATTGATTAACCTGGCAAGGCTAAAAAGAGCTGCAGAATTGCTGAATGAAGGAATCCTTAAAATTTACGAGATCGCAGAAGTGGTTGGTTATAGTTCTCAAACTCATTTTGGCCGGGTTTTCGCCAAACAGTTTGGCATGTCACCAACCGATTATGCAGCCAGTATGCATGCAAATCAGAAAAAAAAGGTTTAAGTGATTTAAAATCCATGCAAAAAGGATAACCTTTTTGCATGGGACCTGCTGTTTGATCAAATTTACAGAGATGAACTCAATTATAATTTATTAGATAAATGAGGTGTCGCCGGCAGACTGGTTGAAAGACCTTTTGATTCACGAATAAGCTGAAAAATATGATCCGGACGCACCACCACGTAATCTGCGTTAAGGGAATTGGCGACATTCTTAAAACTTGTTGGCCTCGCATTATTCCAGGGTTGCGCTTGTATAATCACAAAGCGTGGTGAATTATGATCCCATCCTGCAGCAGCAGAAGCAATATGATCTTTCATATTCTGTTCATCGCTGCAATAGTTACAGGAAAGTGCCATCCCAGGAAGGTTGTTATTGTAAATGGTTAATCCCCCACCTGTATTCTGGCCAGTTAATCCAAGTAAAGTTGGTGCATGGCTGGCAAAAGTTTGCCCAACATTCTGACTGATTCCACCAGTAATTGTATTCCAGATTGTAATGACCCGCAAACCAGCACGTTTGTTATAATCTTCAGTTTTAGCAACAAATTGTTCCAGTGCAGTTTGATTTGTCCAGCTGTTGGGATAGGTATAACCATAACCCGATGGGCCGGAAATCAGGTTATCATTATCAGTAGCGGTTTGCCAGAAGTAATTAAGTGCTCCGGGCATGGCATCCAGCATTGCGGGTGACAACGTCCATCCTATGGGAACTGAACCACGATCAGGGTTAGACCAAAGCTTACGCATCAAATGTTCAACGTATTGTAAATTATCCCCATCACTTAAAATGAAAGCCACATAAATCTTATTTTGTAATGCGGGTTTAGGCGGCATCGATTTAATATTTACTGTTCTGGATGTGCCACTATGTACGGTTAAATTAGTACACCAGTCACTCGCAATTGTTGTCAATCCATATTTTGATGCTCTTTCTACACCCGCAGCTTCTTCTGGCCACCATCCCATGAAGTTTGAACCAGCTGGCATGGAAGATAAAAAGCTGTTTAGCAATTCACTTTCACCAGCAATAGCAGGATCGAGCCAAACTACCGCGGCTCCCAGTGCCGTTGCATATTCTCTTAAGGCAGCTTTATGCGCTTCAGGATTTAATCCGATTAATAACCGGTGATCAATAGCCGGCCAATAGGTATTATATAAAGTTTGGTACACTTGCAACTTACTGCTGAACTGTCCGCGCATATCGACCAGAATAGGCAGGTTATAGGGTGCGGAGGTTAAGCGCGATAACAGTAATGGAGAGACGATCAGGGCTTTTTTACCTTTTGCAAGCATCGTTGCCAAATTAACGGTATGTATTTGTGCCGGATCGTAAACGATTAAACCGGATATTTCACTGCGGTACTTAGTAATCAGATCCCATTTATCTGCAGGCTCAGACCAGCCCAAGCCTAAAGATTGCAACCAGGTGTAGGGTCCTTCTGCAAATGCATCACCTTCATAAGAGAAAATACGGGGCTTTGTTTTATTAATAATCCCTTTTAAGGATGCAAAAAGGTACATTTCTGCGGTGGAACTATTTTGATCTACACTCACCCAGTCAACTTTGAGATAACTGGTTCCCCGCCAGAATACACGCAATTCAATGGATTGGTTATCTGCCGGCATAGTAAAGGGCAACCTAAAACTGGTATAATCTCCAGCTATAGCAAACTGCTGACGGGTAATTGTTTGTGTGGTCAGCATCTGCCCCGTGGTGGCATTGACGACTTCAAGATCTACTATTGGATCGTTGTTAACAGTATTGTTGTCAATTTTCATCCGAAACTCAGCTACATTAGGCCCTGCCGGAATGGTTTTATCATAAGGTCCGTAAACCATATGAAGATTTGGAAGGTCAATCCCGGTCTGGCAGAGCCAGCCATCGGTTTCTGGTCTTCCGGTTTTGTGACTGATTGCTGAACCTTCAGCTTCCCAACGGGAGGATGTTTCGCGAAGGGTAATTAAATCCTGAGTTTGTGCTGGAGATGCAAATGAAGGAAGGAGTTGATTAGCCGGCCAGGTGATCTGAGCCATTGCATGCAACGTGTAAAACTGTAATAAGAGCAGAAGCTTTACTACGTTTTTAATTGAATTAAACGTTTTAGTCATAGGTAAGAGCAATTTATAAAGGTTTAAATATTTGGTTTTATACAGGAAGTTATCATATTTATTACGTTCGTCCAAAATGTTTAAGAAATAAGATGGCGAAAATGAGGTTTTCAATAACGAAAATGAGGGGTTGACCCTACCTGTAAAACAATAGATTATGAGGCGAAAAAGAGCTAAAAAAACTATTCATAAGACACTGACAATCAATACATTTATACTACCTTATTCAGACGTCATTCGGAGACCCTTCACAGGGCCTTCAAATCTCACTCAGTCTCCATCGAACAACAACTAAACTAAAGGTGTATTATTTTTTAAATAAATATTAATTATTATACTATTACGTGATATTTACGTATATTATCGAAACTATGCAAACAAGATTATGACAATTTTACAGGAAGGCTCTTTATTAGCAGGTATCAGAGGAAGAATGTTAGTGGCAGACGGAGAGCTTTTTAAGCCAGAAAACGTAAAAGTTGCTGTAACCGAAAATGCGTTTAATTTCACCTGGGATGAGGATATTACAGCCACAGGTAATCCAACTGACCGGGCTATTATCCTTTTATATAACAAAAAATTCGGGCATGTACATGCCAATTACAGCGGTGCAAGAAGAGATGAACTCAGCCATACTTTTCCCATGAAACCTGGTTATATCAAGAATAACACCTATGAAGTATTCATCGCTTTTAAAGACATCATGAGTGATGAAGTCTCCAAAAGCGTGTATTGCGGGAGGTTTACAAATTAAAAACCTTTGATTATTTTTCCCATTTACATAAAGTTTTGCCCTCTTTTACAGCTTTATCCAGGCTAATTTTCAAGAGCTTATACTGGCAATTTTTTAACCCGCGGCAATCTTGTTTATAGTGGTATTTTTTTGAAGTACCACTGCTACATACATATACTGTATTTGGTTGTGAGAAGTTCGTCTGGGTAAAGAAAATGATTAAGAGTAAGAGTGTTTTCATTCATTTAGATTTTATGTGAAAGATTCAATTATATCAGATAATTTATGTGGTGTGACATAAATTCGAACAGGTCTTACAGCCGTTTGTAGTAGTATATATATTTTTTGCTTTAGTTACTGCCCCAATACAAGAAGAGAATTCGCCCAGGTAGGTTCTGCTATCGACTTTCGGCAGATATATACAGTCTTCGGCGTGAACTTCATGATCGCCGTTACCCTGGGCATTTTTGTTTACATGGTACTTTTTCATAATCCAATTTTTAGTGAGTAGACATGACAAAAGTATCCAGCGCGAAAGTCTTTATATTACGGATAACCGTAAAGTGTTTATTTTTGATCCTGAGCTATCAGATAATCTTTTTATCCTTGCAATAAGCAACCAGCTGTTCATTACTGGAAATATTCAATGTGGTTTTGATCGCATTTAATCGTTTTTCAACGCTGCTTAAGCCAGATGGTTTAATATTATTTTCCTGCAAATAACCTGGGATATTTTTTTGCGGCATTCCGCTGCAGAGTAACTTGATAATCCCAATATCAAAAGCTTTAAAATCATAAGAATTCTCTATTCTTTTATTGCGCATTAAACTGGCAGAACGGTATTTTTTATTACTGGAAACTGCATCTATCGCTTTCCTGAGGTCTTCTGCATCATGGCGGGCTTTACGTACGTAAGCGTCAATGCCATGGTCATCAAACAATTCATCAACCATGTTGATATTATTTTCAAGGGAGAAAACGATTATTTTCAAACTCGGTTGTAATTGTCTTACTGCTTTAATAAGCTCCCTGCCTCCGGCAATTTGCTGTATGTTTTTGTCTTCTTCAAAGGAAAGATCAGTGATCAATAAATCAAAAGGCTGCTCCTGACGCATTGCAGCCTGCAGGAGTGCGAGCGCATCATCACAATAATATCTAAACTCTTTCTGGATTGTACCGAGATCTTCAAGGGTTTTGCGCACTGAAATATTAACGTGTTCGTGGTCTTCTGCTATAAGTACTTTTTTGAACATTATTCTTAAGTTTTACGAAAAAGGGAATGAGAGCTGAATTTCAAGTTCTTTCTCTTGTGTATTAACAAATGTAATAGTGCCGCGGATACTTTTTATACGGTTTTCCGTATTCGTTAAACCGTTTTTCTGAATAGCATCTTTCATCCCGATTCCATCGTCCGAATACGAAATATTGATATCCATTTCGTTCCTGTTAAATTTCAAGACCACAGTTTCCGCCTGGCTATGCTTTTTCATATTGGTCATCAGTTCTTGCATGATACAAAAAATCTCATCCTTTGCTTCCTGACCTACACCTTCCCATAACTCTTCTTCGTTCCCGATAATAAAAATTTGCCTGGTTTCGCCCGAATAGGATTTTAGCATTTCCGAAAGCTCCTGGTCATAGTTTTTTCCCGTATTCAATTCCTTACTATCGTAAGAAATGTCTCTTGAAATATTATAAAGGATTTCCAGTTTGTCCAGCAAAGTATCCCTGTCAACTTCCAGGATGTTTTCTACTTCTGACATCAACTGATACACTTTATTCGCTACCCGGTCGTGAATTTTCTTTACATACTTGATCTCTGTATTTTTGACTTCTATTACTTTTTCCTGCTCCAGTCCTTTTTTTCTCTTTCTATACCACCAATATCCAGTTAATAAGAATAAAACGAGAATGCCAAGGGCGAAGTTCTTTCGTAGAATATTATTCTGTTTCTGGATATTTTCAGACTGAGCTCTTAGAAAATCTGCCTTAATTTTCTCGGTTTCGTAGCGAATAAGCGCAAATTGATTTTTAGAAATGTTACGTGCAGTTTGCAAGCTGTCATCCAAGCTTTGATAGGCTGCAAAATATTGTTGAGTTGCTTTGGGCGGACTTAACCTGATCAATCTTCTAAGCGCAGCTAGTCTGTCATCAGCGATATTTAACTGGGTAGCTACCTGGTACATTTTACGCGCATAAAAGAAAGCAGAGTCTTTTGTTTTTTTAGCATAAAAATCAGAAAGGTGTAAAAAACTGGAATTCAGACCTAAGAGATCTTTTTCACTTTCTCGAATATGTAATGCTTTTAAGTAATCAGGTAAGGCATTATAGCTGGGGTTTTGCTCCCATTTAGCAGCAGAAAGATTAGTCAGTGCCATGGCATATGCTTTCTTATTTTTGGTGACACCTTTTAAGACGCGATTATATATTTCAAAAGCGGCTTTGTAATCACCAATTCTCTGATAACTTGTAGCCTTATTGTTCAGATAAAGACGGATATCCGAAGAATCTTTTGCGAACTTAATTGCATCGTCATAAAATTCCAATGCGGCTTTGAAATTGAAAAGTTTAGAGGTTACAATCCCAAGATTATTATAATTGGAATTAATGTAAGCGTATTGATCTTTCTTTTTCTCATCAAAATAAGAGATAGCACTCAAGGAAAGCTCTTGTGCTCCGTAATAGTCTCCCTTACCTTCTGACAAAATCCCCATGTTGGTTAAACACTTTCCTGCACTCATTGAATCTTTTTGTTGCAAGAACAAGTCTTTAGCTTTAATGAAGTAAAAAAAAGCACTGTCAGGCATGTTTTTTTCCCGGAATTCAAAAGCCCGATCATAAAACAAATTGTCTGCTTTCTTTTTCTTCCCTGCATGATTCGTACAGGAGTAAAGAAACATAATGGAAATGGAGAGTGAATAGAGATATTTCAAGAGCTTATTTTTATCCAAAATAAAGAAAAAATTTAGCGCTTTTATCAAAAAAATATTATTATATATATTAACGAAAAAGAATTGATCAATTAATAACAAGAGCCATTAGGTTTACATAAAAAAGGCAGGGTGAAATGCGAGCGTCCCCACCCTGTTTCTGGGGACGCCGCATTTCTGCCCTACCGGATTGTTATGATTTTAATTAGTCTTATTTTGGTGGAGGATTCTGACCTGTATCACCTCCTGTAATTGGCTCCGTTTCGCCCTGTGTGATCGTAGTATCACCTTGTGTATGATAAGTTGTGTTTGTATTTGATGGGCATACCAATCCCAGGAACATAGTTATTAAAAAATGAAAAAACATGACTCAAAAATTTAGAATATGATTACTATGTAGTCCCCCACGAATCACTCGTGGGGACTGCTACGGTTGTTAATCAGAAGGCCTTCTGAAATTTTTGGGAAGTGTGAGAATCAAACGCGGGAACTAATAACTGCTTCCCAAACCGGTCATTAACCACCGCGCTTTCATCTCTTTATGAAATCTGTTTTGTACATTTAAACTCTGATAGCGAATCAAAGTCTGAACTGATTTCTGATACAAACATACAGGGATGTAACCGGCTAGCTATCAGAGGATTCCGAAGATTCCAATGATTCTGTTGGAATTCCGAAAATTCCTTGGAGATTCCGAAAATTCCATTTAATAATTATCAGTTAGTTGATTTGAAAAGGATTGAAGATTATAAACAAGAAGTAATTCTGGCTTATAAAAAGAGAAAAGATGAGGGATTATTACCTCCTAATTTGCAGTATCATACACCTGCAAATCTGAGAAAGGAATGTCTGGCTGTTTTTCATAAGCGATATTCCAAAAAGGATGAAGAGACTTTCAAATTATTACTCGATGAGGAAAGGAGTAGTGCAGAAGAATATTTTAAAAAGATCCAAATAACAAGTGCTGATAAGTTTAAACCGTTAGACAACTTTCTAAAAGGAAATACAGGTGATACAAAAGTTAAGAATATTGAGCTTTTAGCCTGGCTTATAGATTTCCAGCCAAGACCACATGTCTATGCAGATGTGTATGATCTGGTGAATATTGATAGGGAATTATCAATTCGTAAAGAGAAAGACTTAAGTGGAATGGCACCACCATCTAATAGATTGTTAGGTAACAATTCATCAGGCAGTGATTCACCAGGTAACAGTTCATTAACTAGCGATCAAAAGATTGGAAAAGGAAGATTTGGCATTCCTACTAAATTCAATAAAGCAGTTATCTCATTTGTTGCGGTCTTAGTTATTGTTGGCGGGTCCTATTTCTTTTATGATACCAATACCCAATGTATGTACTGGAATGGTGACGAATATCAATCCGTAACTTGTGATCAAAATATAGAAGGAATTCATGTTATTCCGAAGGATGCTTCCAGATTAAAGCAGTTGAAAAGAATAAAAAATATTGCAGAGATCACCCGGGAGGATATTGGAAAAGTTCATTATTCAAAGGTGAATGGTCAGGTTGAATTCTACACCGCTGGGGGTGAAAATCCTACAGATAGCCGTAAGAGATTATTGCCACTGTCTGAACATATGTTTATTGAATATATTGAGGGCAATAAGCAATAAAGAACTTCCAGGGAAAAACTGTCGGCCACATATTCCAACCGTCATTATAACAGACAATTTCTGACCAGAAAAACAAATAGCAGTGATCTTTTAACGCAAGCAGAAATTTATTGAATACCCATCTGAATGATCTTTTACAGGAAGATTAAAAATCAAAGTCTATGTCAATACTTTTGTTTTTTTCAATCTCCAGCACAATATCATAAGCGCTGATGAACTGATCAGGATTGTTGGCAAGCTGCGGAATCAGCATTAAAAACTTCTCCCAGATCAGCTGGATAGTCTCAGGTTCGTACAGCCCCGCGTCATAATCAACCTCACAGCTTATTTTCCCATGTCCCTCATAAAAATTAAAGGTCATCGGTAGCCTGGGCACAATTTCTTCCTGCGCAAGCAGTTGAAGGGAAAAATCACCATACTGGATCTGCTCCTGGATTAAGAATCCCGGGTCCTGGAAAACCAGGACAATATCAAAATAAATATTGCCGGTTACTTCAGGAATTACATCCTGATGTTCATCAATCAGTACTAAAGTATGGTGCGTATTTTCAACCAGAGCCTTAAAATTATTTTCAGGTGCTATAACTGTACGCACAGGTAAAGTCTTAACGAACATCCCAATTTCCTGATCCAGTTCAAACACGTTTCTTCCACTAAAAACTGTTCCAACACAAAAATCGTTTAGACCTGTATCTTTAAAAATCAACAGGTTAAAAGTCGCAAACAACATGGAAAAAATCGTCGAATTATAATTGACCGCGCTCTTTTTTAAATCGTCAAGTATATTTCCTGAAAGCTCATAAGTCACTCTTCTACCCTTTGAGCTACCATTTTTCAAAAAGTCTTTTTGAAAAATCCCCTTTCTTTGATAACCTGACAAATACTCCTTCCAGAATTTCTGATGATCGGGTTGCGTTGCGATCCTGTTATTGTACCATTCGGAATAATCTTTAAATTGAATATCAGGCTCAACAGGAGTAATACCATTCAGGGCATGGAGAAAATCCTTCACAAAAAACTTAAAGGAGATACCATCCATAATCAAATGGTGAGTAAGAAATATTAAATTGCTTTCCCCTGTCACTTTATGTACGATACCAATTTTTAAGAGTAAATCATTAGCAAGATCAAATTCATACTCTACATAGGCTTTAATCAACACTGCTGCCTCTTCTGGCGAAACAGCATCAGTTACATGAACTTCAAATTTAAGCCTGTCTACATCCTGTATATTTTGATAGGCTTCCCCATTAATTTCTTTGAAATTAGTTCTTAGGATTTCATGCTTGCTGATTAAACTGATTATTGCCTGCTCAATTTTCACTTTATCCGGAACTCCATTAATCTCAAATATGGCACTCATATTGTAGGCAACAAGCAAATCTGTGTTCAAACAGGCCTGCCAGATACCCTGTTGTGCAGGAGTTGATTTATAATATGTCTGCTCTGTTGCCTTTTCTATGCTATGGATTATTGCAGGATTTAAATTATCAATGTACTTTCCCAGTAAAAAAATACTGGGCTTTGTAAAAACATCCTTCATGGTAAGCCGGATGTTAAATATCCGGTAGATAGCGGATGTCATTTTCACAGCCATCAGAGAATGTCCGCCCAAAGAAAAGAAGTTATCATGGATATTCGTCAGCCGACCAAGATTCAGTTCTTCCTTCCAGAGTGTTAAAAGCTTTTCCTCTGTTGCTGTTTTGATACCAGTATCAATCATGACCGCAGCAGGTAGCTCAAACTCCATCGCCAACAGCGCTTTTCTATCTATTTTCTGATTAACGGTCAGCGGGAAGCTTTCCACTTGAACAAATACCTCAGGTATCATATAGCCTGGCAGATAATTTTGTAAAAATTCCTTTGCCAGCGGAACGATATTTTCAGCTGTCTGTTTTGGGATATAGGCAACCAGCACACCTTCCGGGCTATTCAATTCAGAGCTTAAGATTACCGTATTATCACATTTCAAAAACCTGTTCAGCTGAGTTTCGATCTCTCCTGGTTCAATTCTGTATCCTCTTATTTTTAACTGATGATCATTTCTTCCACAAAATTCAATTTCTCCTTCAGCAGTCCATTTGCCCAAGTCTCCGGTTTCATAAAGCTGATTACCTGGAATAAATGGGCTCGAAATAAATTTAGCAGCGGTTAATTCTTCATTTTGACAATAACCTTTACTCAAGCCAGGGCCTCCGATAAAAATCCTTCCAATAGTTCCTGCAGGTACAATTTGCAAATCCTGGTCTACAATATAAAACCGCATATTACAGATAGGTCTTCCAATATTTGAAGCCTGATCAGGCCGTTCAATTTTTTTCAGGGCAGACCAGACCGTTGTTTCTGTAGGGCCATACATATTCCACAATTCCGCAACGTTTGAAAGTAATTTTTCAACCAGCGCTTTGCTTAACTGATCACCGCCACAAAGAATTCTTATTGCTTTATCGCCTTCCCAGCCTGCATTAAAAATCAATTGAAAAAAGCCAGGCGTAGCCTGAAGAACCGTTGGTTTTACCGTCTTTATTTCTGCCAGTATTTTTTGAGGATCAGCAAGAATGTCCTTTTTTACCACATAGACTGTTCCACCGGAAATTAAAGGGCCAAAAAATTCAAGAATTGAGATATCAAAAGAAATTGTTGTGATGGAAAATACCAGGTCGGCAGGAGATAAACCGGGTTTTCTACGCATACTGATTAAGAAATTCGCTAAAGAGCTATGCCTGATTTCTACCCCTTTAGGACGACCAGTAGACCCGGAAGTGTAAATAATATAAGCACTGTCTGCAGCTTTTGCCCGATTGATCTCCAATTCTTCTGGCGTAGTAAAGGCAAGAATATCGGCCAGATGAATCTGCTTTACATCTACTATAGCTGTCGCATCATTTTCACAAATAATTGTTTTTGCTTTACAATTTTCAACAATAAATGCAATTCTGTCTTCAGGGAAATCCGGATCAATCGGAACATATGATTTACCTGCTTTGAATATACCCATCAATAATACCGGCAAGTCAGCTGAGCGGTTTACTAAAATAGCAATAGCTTCATTGCCCTCTCCCAATTGCGCCAGAAGCCAGGCAGCAATGGCGTTTGATCTTTGCGAAGCTTCGAGGTAGGTATATTCTTTTAATGAATCCCTTAATGCAACATGATCAGGATTATTTTCGACCTGTTCTTCAAAAAGATCAACAACGGTCTGAGCTGAAGGATAGGGATACGCCGTCTGATTCAATCCGGTGATCAAAAACTCCTTTTCCTCAACACCAAGAAAATTAAGCTTGCACAGTTTTTCATAAGGATTCGCTATAATGTCTTCAAGCAGGAGTTGAAAATGAGTTATAAAATTTGTGACTCGTGTACCTTCAAAATAGTCAAGACTATAATCAAAGTCAATCCTTACATCTTCTGCATTGTCAAATTCACGGACATATAAAGCTAGTGCTACTCTTTCTGCCTGATGAGTCAATGGAATCACCTGCGTAACGGTATGCTCAAAATGTACAGAATAGTCCTGTTTTTCATAGGACAATGTGATATCGAAAAGCTTTCGCTCCTGGTCAAATAAGTTTAATTCCTGGATGAGCTTGCCCAGGGGAAATCTTTGGTGCCGGTAATCCTGTTTTAGCTCCTGCTTGATATTGCTGACCAGTGCTGCGAAGGAATCTTCAAAATCAAGGTTAATCCTCAGGGGTATTATCCCGGTGAATAAACCAGCTGTTTTTTTGAAAGCAGCTCCGGAGCGGTTTAACATAGGTATACCCACAGCAAAATCATTAATCCTTTTTATCCTGCCAAAATAAGTATATACAATTGCCAGCAAAAGATGAAAAGTGGTAGACTGCAGCTGAACAGCCAGTTCATTAAGCTGATTATACTGTGCGCGTTTAATTAACCATTTTTTTCTTCTGCTCCCCTGTTTTCCAGATTGGCTATTATTTTTAACGAACACGTTTTCAGGTAAAACAGAAAACTTCTCCGCCCAGTAAGATTTATCCAGCCGATAGGTTTCGCTGTTACGGTAGTTTGCATCATCTTTGGTAAATGCCGTATAAGAATAGGGATAAACAGACTGAATAGCCCCAAGACTGCTCAATTCATTGTAGTTTTGCACCAGCCGGCGAAACATCAATGAAGTTCCCCAGCCATCTGTAATCAAGTGATGGTATACAGAAAACAAATAATGAAAATCATCTGCTACTTTTAACAGCATAATTTTGTGTAAGAAAGTCTGGTCGTCAAGTCTGAATGGTTCAAGAAAACGAGACTGCATATAGGAAGTGGCATCGTTAACAGGATCGGAATGGGAAGAAAAATCTATCAATTCAAGATCGGCGATATCAGTATCACGGATACAAAATTCAGGGGAGTCATCTTTAACTGTTAATACGCT
Source organism: Pedobacter sp. UYP1 (assembly GCF_040547305.1). Lineage (NCBI taxonomy): Bacteria > Pseudomonadati > Bacteroidota > Sphingobacteriia > Sphingobacteriales > Sphingobacteriaceae > Pedobacter > Pedobacter sp. UYP1. The sequence continues at coordinate 208,053 of NZ_JBEPPL010000008.1, forward strand.
ACGACAAATATCATGTTGACTGATCATTCCAAGATAGGCTTTATTGAAAGAAACAAAGTCTATTTTACCCCTAATTTCAGTGCGGGCACCTATGTTATAAACGGGTCTGTCCGGATAAAGCAGTTGCTCAAAATAAATATCTTCTTGTGGTAAAGTTAATCTCATCCTGTGTAGCTTGTTCGTTAGAATATATTGATCGTTAGAATGTCTTGTTTGTTAAAATATCTTGTTCGTTAGAATATATTGCCCGAATTCAGAATATCGTTGGGGTCTAAAAGCTGCTTAATGTCTTTCATCAGCTTGATTTTTGTCTTTTCATTAAACCGTGAATAAACTTCCCGGTTATATGTACCAATACCGTGCTCTCCGGAAATTTCCCCGCCAAGCCGCACTGCTTCTGTAAATAATAAGTCTATACATTCATGAATGATCGCTTTCCATTTTTGAGCATCCATATGTTTATCCCTGAAAACATTGATATGGAAATTCCCATCTCCAATATGGGCAATCACAAGATATTGAAGCCCCAGTTGAGTACACACCGCGTCTATATGCTGATACATTAAGTCTATATGCGACCTGAGTACTACCAGGTCAAAGTCTTTAAATTCACCGGTACTTACAGCAACCGAACCGATATTTTTCCTGAATTCCCACAGACGGGCAATTTCGGCTGGTGTCTGAGCCACAAAAATTTCTTCATCGGTATATTCACCAAGCATTTCAGCATAATTGAGCAGCATAGCCGATCCATGAGCTTCTTGATCGGCTTCAAATTCAATCCATAGCAACCCCTGGGTATCCTCACTGATCGCATACCTTTTGTCCATTGAACCAGCAGCTAATTTGAATCCATTTTTATCCATAAACTCTAGTCCGGATGGATTAAACCCAGAGATAAAGAGCTTTTTAACAAAACTGAATAGTTTTTCTGAAGACAAAAACGGCACGAGTATGAGGGTCTCATGCTGCAGTGTAACCAGTTGTATAACAGCCTTGGTGATAATGCCAAGTGTCCCCTCACTGCCTGTAAACAGTTGAGTCAGGTTATATCCGGAAGCATTTTTTCTAACATTTTTCCCTGTCCATAGTATCTCTCCATTTGGAAGTACGACCTCCAGATTGAGCACATAGTTTTTTGTAGGGCCGTATTTTACGGATTTCGGGCTTCCGCTTGATACGGCTATATTTCCCCCGATCATGCTTCCATAGGCACTGCTGATATTCTGAGGAAATTTAAGCCCTGCCTCCAATACTCTTTTTTCCAGCTCCAGCGTATTCACCCCCGCCTCCAGGATCACAAATCTATCTACCCGATTAATCTCAAGAATACGGTTAAGCCTCTCCATAGAAAGTACAATACTTTGCTCTTCAGGTATCGAGCCACCACTCACTCCTGTTCCTCCCGATCTGACCACCACCCTGGTTTGGTGGAGATTGCAAAACTTTAAAATCTCCGCAATCTCTTCCGCATTTCCTGGTTTAACAATACACAGGGATTTATAGAATTTACCTGAGCTGCAATCCTGTGTATAGCCAAATTGGTCTTCTGCATTGCTGATGATATTCTGATGACCTACAAGAGCCGATAATGCAGCTATAGTTTCAGCATCTTTCATTCATACTAGTTTAAGTTCAGTTTTTTTTCTCTTTCCACGGCTTCAAACAAGGCTTTAATATTATCAATACCAAAGCCTTCATAATTATTGACGCGCTGTATGATTTCGTAAAAAAAAGTTGGTCTGTCACCAATTGGCGTAGTAAAAACCTGAAGAAGCAGAGAATCACCTATAATATCACATAAAATGCCATATTTCTTAAATTTAGCAACATCCAATGCCGGGTATTTCTCTTTTAATTCAGTATAATAAGAATCCGGATAGGAGGAGAATCTAACGCCGTTTTTCCTAAGGACCTCAACTGTATTGAATATATTGGAAGATGTAAAAGCGACATGCTGAATTCCTGAACCGTAATTTTTATCCAGAAATAACTGTACTTGTGTACTTTTATGCTGATCGGGTTCTACCAGGACATTATTCATCTGCTTGCCTTCAGTCTGTAAGACCTTCAGCAACATCCCGATTTTTTCCTCTTCTCCATTTTGTCTATGGTCAAAACATTTGACTGTTTTGGATTGAAAAATAGTATTAAAGTAACGTTCCCACATACTCATTTCATTAATCCTCATGGCACTGGCAATGTGGTCAATTCCAGTCAGGCAGGAATCCTCTTCATTAAAATCCCAATCTTCCTCTACCGGTTTATAGCCTGGCAGAAATATGCCATTATACTCAGAAGTATCCACAAACATGATTTCATTGTCATCAAATATTTTGATTGAAGCTGTGACCACCTTTCCATCACTATCTGTTACGGTTGCAGGAAATTTAACCGGAATTGCCCCCTTCCCTAGTATATCAACATAAAAATCATCAATATTTTTAATAGCAATCCCTATCCTTTTTATTCCATTTCCATGCAGGTCTACAAAAGATACGATATCGTGTGAGCTAGGTTGTGAGGCTGCGGTGATCACGATTTTAATATTATTCTTAACTAAATAATAAGAACATTTTTCCTGCTGTCCCTTTTCGGGCCCATAGTAGGCCATCACTTTGAATCCCAATGCTTTTACATGCCAGTAAACAACCATTTTAGCCATTCCAACATAGTACTCTATAAAATCATATTCTACATTTAGAAAATCTGATTCAATTAATTCGTCTTTATACATATTCAAGGTTAAAAAGGCTGATTCTCATTTTTTGGTGAATTGACAGGAGCTAGTTTATTGTGCCGTTAATTGTGGCAGAACAATTTTGCTTCCTGAATAAATCCGGTGATTTGCTTTTACAAAATCACTATCCTCGGCTTTAAAAATATTTGGCACATAATTCTGCGGATTTCTATCAAACATCGGGAAGAGACTACTCTGAATCTGAACCATGATTTTATGTCCTTTTTTGAAAGTATGGTTGATATTGAGCAGTTCTACATTTACATTGGTCACCGCGCCAGGTATAAAAGGTTTCGGCGCAGAAAAGTCATCCCGGTAACGTCCGCGGATATAACCACTTCTGATCATTTGCTGGTAACCATTCATTTTGATTCCAGGCTTGTCGGTTTTCTGAGGCTTCAGATCCATTGGTAAAACATCAATTAGTTTAACAATGATATCAGCATCAGTATGATCCGTTGAGAATTTAAGCAAAGCTTCAATTTTTCCGGTAATCGTTAAATCATCGGTCAGTACTTCGGTTGAAAAAGTAAGCACATCAGGTCTTTTATAGGCAAACCGCTGGTCATCAGTCATAAAACTCTTCGCCACAAAAAGATTATAATTATCCTGTTCAATATAAGGAACAGGCTTTTTAGGATCACTCAGGTATTCAAAAAACACATCTTTTTGAGCCGCTCCCGGATCTTGGGCTGCCAACTTTTCATCCGAGGAAAAGAAGAAATCTTTTTGAACTGTTTTTGGCAACTTTTCATAGTAAGCCCATTCTTTTTTACCAGTATCAAAAAATGAAATATTAGCCAGAGGTTGCTGAGTTTTATGGTTAAGATAATGTTCAAAAAAATCAAACTCTTCCTTTAAATAACCACTATTGATATCCCGTCCATAATAGATATTGCCCACATAGGTTAAGCTATCATTATGAACATAATCACCATGACTCCAGGGACCTACAATATATTTGGTTGACTTCTTGTTGTTTTTTACTACAGCGTCGTAAGCGTTTACAATACCATATAAGTTCTGTTCATCATTCCATCCCCCAACAATCAAAACCGGACAATTTATATCCTTGATATATTGAACAGTATTGTGTTCTTGCCTGGCCTGGTCATAATCAGGATGATTTTTAAGATATCTCCAGAAATAGTTTTTATCAGAAAGTAAGTCTCCATAATTCTTAAGTGCTCCTTTTTTCAGAAAAAATTCATAGCTGTCTTTATCCAGTTTATTCGCATAGTTTTCATAAAAAGAGAAGTATTCCAAATTACGTTTCCACCATGGCCCTTCATTCCTGGCTGTTTTAGGTGTTCCAAACCAGTCTATAATCGGTGTATAGGCCAAACTAAAAAGTCCATAGCGTGTAAAGTCCTCAAAATAATCGTTGATCGAAGGTGCACCAATCTGAACTGCTTTGAGTGCGGGATGTCTGCTTAAACTCCCCATTAAGGCTGTCCATCCTCGGTAAGAATTGCCATACATTCCAACATTTCCGTTATTATTCTCTACATTCTTAACCAGCCAGTCCAGGGTATCGTAGGTGTCTGTAACGTCATCTGTCTTGATCTTATTTTTCTGACTGAATACAGGTTTCAAATTTACCATATCCTCTCCATCACTCATTGATCTTCCTCTGATATCCTGATAAACAAAAATATAGCCCTTGCGAACCAATAAGTCATTATACATCAGTTCATCGGGCATTTCTTTACCATAAGGATTAGAGCCATATGGTGTTCTGGTTAATAAAACAGGATATTTTACTGTATTATCTTTAGGCTGATAAATAGCGGTATACAATTCTACGCCATCCCTTGTCTTAATATATACTTCCTTTTTTTTATAATCTTTAACCGTAAAATCCTGTGCACTAAGGAAGTTACTGATCAGCATAAACAATACTAAAATTCTTTGTCTCATGGTTGATATTTTCTTTTATTGTAACACAAGCAGTTATCCAATTTATAATATATCGGATAACCATAAGCAATATAAATAAATTTTAAAAATAGTATTCATATTGCGGTATTAATTCCACTTTATTTACAAAAGCATATCGTTTTTGATCGCTTTAATTTCAAAAATAAAATCATCAGGCATCCGCATTAATCATTTCTTGCTTAAAGAAATCAAATAAATAGCCAACTCCTTTTATAAGCTTCTCTTTGCTGGGTTTGCTAAAGGATAACCTTATTGAATTAGTTTTGACTACACTATCTTTATGGTAAAAAAACCACATTGGACAAAAAATAACATTATAGCTATTGATAGCGCATTCTAATTGCTCTTTACTCACCTGAAAAGGGATAAATAATTCAAGGAAAAAACCGCCTTCGGGAATACGGTAATGCATGGGTAGCGGAAATTCATTAATGTACCTGTCCAGTTCCCTTAACATTACATCCCTCTTTTCTTTAAATGCCAATACTTTATCGCGATTGTACTTTTTCATAGAATAGGCATTCTGAAGTAATATACCTGCCACCAATGCCTGATCCAGGGTAGGATTGTTTACGGAAACATAAGCCTTCAACTCAGCTAAAACATCAGATTTCTTTAAATTGACCTCATTAAACCGGAGATTTCCACTAGCATACATAATTGCCAGACGTACAGAAGGGAACACTGATTTCGAAAAAGATTCTACGTAGATCACCCTGTTTGCATGATCAAGTTCTTTCAGACTTGGTAAGTCTATTCCTTCGTAGCGGAATATTTTATAAGCATTGTCCTCTACAATTAAAAAATCCCATTCATCTGCCAGTTCAATTAGTTTTTTCCTTTTCTCAAGCGGCATTACCGCTCCCGTAGGATTGTGAAAATCCGGATTAATATAGACTAACCTTACTGGCTTACCCAGCTCATTTGAAGTCTGTAACTGTACCAGGAGTTTTTGAATATCAATTCCACCTGCTTCATCAACTGGAATATAATGGACATCATATCCGCTGAGTCCTGCAAATGAATTAAAACCAATGTAGGACGGAGTTTCCGTGACCACAGTATGCCTATCCTGCTCACAAAATCTTAATATGGCCAGCATAAATGCTTCCTGCGCACCAACAGTCAAAATAATATCGTTTTCATCGATATCTTTAAAACTATAATCTGTTTCCAGGTAGGTCTTGATAATATTCGGGATAATCCCTTTCACATGGGTGTATTGACCAATCCTGGAATAAACTTCCAATTCATCAAGCCCCTGAGACTTCAGGTAATTAAAGTAATAATCAATATTTGTTAAGGCGCCTTGCAGATCAAAATAACTTTCGTCCGGTTTCCCTGAACCAAAAGAAATCAGCTCTTTACTTTTCAGATCAGTCTGCCCTAAAAAGGTCATAATATCTTCTTCAAGAAATCTGTCTGTATTTATCTTCAACTCGTTCATTAAATTTTAGTTAGTGTGGCTATAATTTGTTCAATATGGGGCGGTGTCATCATACTGCCATGCCCGCCCGTTACTTCTTCTTCCCGGAAAGGGGACTTTGTCAGCTCTTTCCAGAATAATCCATGTTCTTTATCAGAGTTCTTAGCTTTAAAATAAATCAGCTTTGTTTGCTCAACCGGATCATGGTGGGGAGTTGGAATATTTAATCCTATGGTCCTGAGCTGATTAATCTTTTCTATACAATGAGCCAGATCAGTCCCGGGGTATACCTTCTGAAAATAATCTTTCCAGAATTCAGGAATAATAAAATCATAATGCCGTAAGGCAACTTTCTTCTCTATCTCTTTCCAGAATAAGTCTATCTCCTGAATTTCAGCTAAATCACTGATGTCCAGCTGTGGACAAATATCCAGGATCAACGTCCTTTCCAGTTCAATTGACAACTGATAATCTGCTGTAAAATATTCCTTTTGATAATCACCATTATAATCAGGATTGATGTAATTAGGACTGTCGATCATGATCAACCGATCTGGTGCCTTTGCCTGCTGTTCAAAATAGTTTGTAACCAGGTAGGCAATATAGCCTCCGTAACTCCAGCCCAGCAATTGGATTTGATCAGGATCACCGAACTTTTCTAAAATCGTTTTTGCATAAAGCGCCGCCATCTCCATCGGATTAACGGCCGTAGGTGAGCATACCGCTTTATCAAACTTAAAGGCCCAGATATTAAAATGAGATTTCAATCCGTCAAAAAGATGTCTGTAACCAAGTATTTCACCTGTTCCTTCATGGAACACAATTAAATTGGGCTTTTGAGTATCAACGAAATTGTAATTTGAGAGTACAGCAAATTCAAGTTGACATTCCTCAGTTAAATGGGTGACTTTATTCTTTTCTACAGCTGATATCACCGGCAGCTGATCTGGAGAAATCTCTTTCTGCAGGATAGAAATTTTAGTCATCCGGGCAGCGATGTCCCTTAAAACAGGTGTATGCAGGATATCAGCGAGTTCAAGTGTATATCCATTCTGTTTAAGACGAGATACGATTTGTATGGATTTAATGGAATCACCTCCCAGGTTAAAAAAGCTATTATTAATACCTATCTGCTTAATTTTCAATATATCCTGACATACAGTAATCAGGGCCTTTTCGTTCGCCGTTTCTGGAGGCATATAAGTTGTTCCTTGATGTGAAAGGACTCCGGAAGGCCCGGGAAGATTCTTTTTATCAGTTTTCCCGCTAATGGTGAGCGGAATTTTATCTATTTGAATAAAATAAGCCGGAATCATGTATTCAGGCAGGCAGGTTAACAAATATTCACGAATCATCTGAATATCAATTTCCGCAGCAGCAACGATATAGGCCGCAAGTTCTTCCATTCCCGAACTTGATTTGATGTTAATGACAACTGCATCTATAAGCTGAGGATTCATTAAGAGCCAGTGCTCTACCTCTTTCAATTCAATTCTATGGCCTCTTATTTTTACCTGATCATCTATTCTTCCTCTAAATTCAATATTTCCATCAGGCAACCAGCGGCCTAAGTCGCCTGTTCTATAGAGATACTCCCCTGCTTTAAATGGGTTGGCAATAAATTTCTCAGCAGTAAGTTCAGCTCTGCCCAGATATCCCTTTGCAACTCCCCGGCCCCCAATGTAAATTTCCCCACTCACATTTAAGGGTTGTAATTGCTGCTCTTCGTTCAGGATATAGATTTGCTCATTAGCTAATGGTTTGCCAATAAGCGGCTTTATTCCATCTTTAAGATTAAACAGGGTACTATATATGGTAGCTTCTGTAGGGCCATAGGCATTCAGGGAAATAAATGGCTCTTTACGGAGTTTGTCAAAAAGAACAGTACTCAATGGTTCCCCGCCTGCAATTAAAACTTTAAGACCTGCAGGAAGATGCGCAGTGAGCTCATACAATTGCATCAATCTGGATGGGGTTGCTAACATTCCCTCAATTTTACCAGTGGCAAGCCGCTCTAAAAATAGGTAAGGATCCTGTAATTCTTCATCAGAAAAAAGATGAGCCTCCTTACCCGTACACAGCGCACCAAGAATTTCGAGTATAGAAAGATCAAAGGTAAGGCTGGTGGATAAGCCAAAACTCTTGAGCTTTGAAAAATGGAAAGGGCCGTCCAGATTCACTAAAAAGGACATCAGATTTTCGAGGGTTACCATCACTCCTTTTGGGATTCCGGTAGATCCTGAAGTATAAAGAACATAAGCCATGTCTTTTAGTGAGAAAGCACTATATAGCGCTTGTTTAGCATAAAGCTCTTGTTTAGAAGCAAATCTTCTCAGTTCATCACTGTCTATACATACTTTACAGTTGCAATCTTTTTTAATGTATTCAATTCGCTGCTCTGGATAATTCGTGTCGATAGCAACATAAGCACCTCCGGCCTTTAAAATACCCAGCATAGAGATGATCATCCACTCCGTTCTGTTTAATTTAATTCCGACAATATCATTTGGCCCTACGGCATAATTTTCCTGCAGGTAATGAGCCAGCTGATTTGAGCTTTCATCAAGCTCAAGATAGGTAATCGTGGTATTTTCAAAAACAATAGCCACACGGTCCGGATGTTTTAAAACCTGCGCACTAAAAAGGTCAACGACTGTTTTCTCCTCCGCGTATTTTACCAGAGTATTATTGAAACTGTAAAGCAAGGTGTTTTTTTGGAGACCAGTTAAAAAATCAGCTGTGCCTATTTTTTGAGCAGGATGTTTTAATAAAACAGACATCAGCTGCATATAATGCGCTATTAAGGTCTTGATTTCTTCTGTATCAAAGAGGTCTGTGTTATAATTTACACTAAAGAATAATCCTCCCCCTGTTTCTTTAAATTCTATATCGAGATCATATTTTGGAATACTGACCTCTTTTTTAGGCATTATCCTGTCTTGAAAATCTATCGTATCCTGTGTAGTCCCCGTTATTTCTCCCGCTGTATTCTGTAGAATAAGCAGCACATCAAATAAGGGGCTCCGTCCAGTATCTTTAATCAAATTAAGGTCCGCGATCAAATGGTCAAAAGGGTAACTCTGGTATTCAAAATCTGACAGTACTGCCTTTTTAACCTTCTCATAAAAAGACAAAAAATCTTCCTGTGGATCTACCTGATTCCGCAAGGGAAGCAGATTCAAATAAAATCCGATCTGGTTTTCCAGGTCCGGATGGTTCCGGCCTGCTACAGGCGTACCAATAATGATATCCTTTTGAGCGGTATATCTAAAAATCAAAACATTCCATAAAGCCAGCAGGCCGACAAATAAACTTCCATCCTGACCAGAACAAAATAATTTAAGGGCTGTAGTCAGTTCTGGTGAGATCCAGGTACTCAAATTACTTCCCTGATAAGATTTTATTTTGGGCCTGGTTTTCTGAAAAGGTAAAGTCACTGCCGGCAGTTCTCCAGATAGTTTCTCCAGCCAGTACTTCCGGTGATTCCGGAGTTCATGTATACCCGATTTTTCCTGTTGCCATAAAGTATAGTCTTTATACTGTATCCTCAGCTCCGGCAATTGCAGTTCCATTCCTTCATTATAGAAATTGTAATAGGCAAGAATGTCATTTTTCAATACGCCAAGAGACCATCCGTCACAAATTATATGATGTAATACATAATAAAAGGTACAAGTATCAGCCGAAGTCTGTAAGATAGCGGTACGTAATAATGGCCCGCTTTCAAGATCAAATGGTTTGCAGATATCCTGATTCAGATATTCCTGAATTAACTTTTCCGGCTCTGCTGCAGTACTGAAGTCTCTGTAATCTGTTCTAAATGCCAACTCCCGGAAAGACTTTATACTTTGTCTGACGGCTCCTTCTGTATTCGCGAAAAATACTGTCCGCAAACTCTCATGTCTTTCAATTACTGAAAGCACAGCTTTTTCAAGATTCGCCATATTTCCTTTAAAGGTTAAAGAATATGGCATGTTACTGCTAATATTGCTCTCCTCAAACCTGCTGAGTATCCACATACGGATTTGAGCGCTGGAAGCCATAAAATCATCCGCGTGGGATGCCACAGGAATCTCTGAATAATGATTGTTGCTAATTCCGGAACTCAGATTCTCGGACAGGTAGGCAATAATATCCTCCTTTTTAGCTTTTATTTCGTTCAGTAAATCAGGGTCAAGTGTTTCATTTTCGGTGAAGAGTTTCAACTTTCCATCCACAAAATCTATTAAAATACCTTCCTGTGCAATTTTATTTAAAAATCTGATCATAAATCTATCTCCCTGAAAGCAGCTCCTTTTTCTCTGACTTCTTTTTGTTTTTGTATAAAGTCTATAAATACTGACAGTTCCTCAATGACAGGATAATGAAATACATTTTTAATATTCATGTCCAGATTAAATTCCTTGTTTATTTTTGATAAAATATTCATAGCCTTAATACTATGTCCTCCCAATTCAAAGAAGTTAGCTGTAACACTTATGTTGTCTTTTTTCAACACACTCTCCCAGATTTTTACCAACCTGACTTGTGTATCGTTTCCGGGAGCAACGTATGTTTTACCAGTAATTTCTATGTTTTTTAATTGAGCAAGTGCACGTTTATCAACTTTACCATTGGTATTCAGTGGAATTTCCTCTACCTGGAAAAAATAAGCAGGAATCATGTAATCCGGAAGAGCTGCTTTTAAAAATTGCTTAATTTCTGAAAGATCAATTTCCGTTTTTGAGGTAAAATAGACAGCCAGTTCTATTTCACCTGTTTCCTGTTCTTGAATGGCCAGCACAACTGCATCTGTTAACTGCTCATTTTTTAAAATCGAATATTCAATTTCAGCCATTTCGACCCGATGTCCTCTGATTTTTACCTGGTTGTCCTTTCTTCCGAAATACACAAGGTTTCCGTCGGGCATCCATTTTCCAAGGTCACCAGTTTTATACAGGATTGCTGAAGGTTCAAAAGGATTGCTGACAAATTTATCTTCTCCTTGCTCCTGATGCAGATATCCTGAGGAGACAACCGCCCCCGAAATACAAATTTCACCTGGAACACCTACTGGTAAAGGCCTCAGCCATTGATCCAGAATATAGATTTTTGAATTGGCTATTGGTTTCCCAATTGGAACAATACCAGAATAGGAAACTATTGTATCAGCGTTGTTGTAAGTAATCGTGTCATAATAGGTGGCATCTGCGGTAACTTCCGCCGACCCGTATATATTTATTAAATGGGCGTTTTCATTTTGGACTGTATCATAAAACTGCTGAACAAGCTGAAGCTTAAGTTCTTCACCACTACAAGACCATAAACAAACATTTTGCAGTTGAGCTTTTAATAAAGCAGGATAATTCAGCATCGCTTTTAGCAATGAGGGTACGAGTAATAATCTTGTGATCTTATGCGCATAAAGGCTGTTTATAAAATATTTCATATCCAATAATTCCTCCCGCTGGTAAAGTACTAAGGGAATCCCTTTTAACAAAGGCCCGAATAACTCACAAATATGATCCACAAAACTTATGGATGTTTTTGCACAGCAAACCTCCCCTTTCTGAAAAGGATATTCTTCCCACATCCAGTTCAATCTGTTCATCAAACCGGAAGCTGTAAGCAATACTCCTTTAGGCAGGCCTGTTGATCCGGAAGTGTAAATAATAAACTCTGGATCTTCTGGTAAGGTCAGCAAAGTATCTTGTGCAGGATCAGCAGAATTCTTTAAATCTGCAAGGACCAGTGTATCCGCGTCTATCAATGCAGCACTATCACTATCTTTATAAATAAAAGCAATTCGCTCTGCCGGGGTTACAGGATCAACGGGAACGCTAACAGCCCCAATTTTATTCACGGCCAGTAAAACTGCAACCAGCTGCTGATCGTGTGTTAAAGAGATCAGCATGCGATCTCCATTTTTTATTTTTAGCGTATGGACAAAATATGCGGAGTATTTTTGGCGTAAAAGATCCAGTGCACGGAATGTAAAATTACCTCCTGCAGTTTTCAATGCAATTCCATCCGGGTTAATTTTAACCTGCTCTTCAAAAAGATCAGTTATCCGTTTATCTTGATGAAATGATTTCTGAGTGTTGTTAAATTGCTCAATAAGCTGGTATTTTTCCTCCTCAGCAAGCAGCTCTATTTCATCCAGCGAACTATTGGGATTACCTGCAAACTGAGTGATTATTGATTGAAGATGTCCGGTCAGTTCCAACATTCCCCTTTCGAGATAAATGTTACTATTGTATTTAAATTGAATAGACAATGCATTTTCTAATGGAACAACAACAACATTTAAGTCATAATTAGTTTGTTCAAATACATCTGCAGCAAGGATACTGAGTTCCTGATTTTCATTTCGCTGCTCAAGGTCTTCTTTCAGCAAATCAGCAATCGGATAGTTCTCAAAGATCATAATGTGGTTGATCAGCTGAGCTTTCAGCTCACTGACAGACTGAATTTCAGACAAATTAATATAGTGATGCTGATTCCCTGCTATGGCTTCTTTATTGAGTGTTTTTAAAAGTTCTGCTGGTGTTTCTATATCCTGATAATTCACTCTGACAGGAATTGTATTGATAAATAACCCAACCATGTCTTCTACGCCAGGCAAACTTGCTGGTCTTCCTGAAACTACAGCACCGAAAACCACATCTTTAACATCATTGTATCTGGAGAGCAGGTATCCCCAGGCTCCCTGGATAAAAGTATTTTGTGTGATACCCAGTTCGTTACAAAAGGATTGCAGCTGCGTATAAGCGCCACCTTCAATTTTAAGGATCTGTTTTGCTTGTTTATAGGCAGGCTGCGCTATAGCGGTTTTCTGATAAGGAATCTCAGCTATTTTAGTATAATCCCATAAATAATTTTCCCAATAGCTCCGTGACTTTTGCTCGTCAATCTGATTCAGCCAGCTGATATATCCGGAATAAGGTACTGGCGTTGGTAAATCTGGCGGCAGATTGTGGTCTATTGCATTTAAGAGTTGATAGAAATCTTTGATCAGCACGCCCATACACCATCCATCAATGATAATATGATGGTTACTCCAGATAAATTCATAGTCGTCATTTCCATGAGCGATTACCAGAAGCCTCATCTGAGAGCTGGATTCCAGGTTGAATCCCAATTCCCTATCATTTAATTTTTCCTGTTCAACAAAGACAGCCGCAGGTATTCCGGCCGGAATTTCCTTAGAGGTGAAATTGCTGGGTGCATATTTCCATACAATTTGCAAAGGTTCTTCACGCAGGTCATTTCTGAAACCTGTTCTCAGCACTCTATGTCTTTCTACCAGTTTATCATAGGCCTTTCTTACAGATTCAATATTCAATCCGGGAGCTTTGATGCGGTAAGACATTTGCTCAAAATACATGGGCGAAAATGGGTCTGCAAGGCAATGGTAATAAATCCCCTGTTGTAATGGGGAAAGGGTATAAATATCCGCTACATTATTATCCTTATTGATTTCCGCCAGCTCTTCCATACTCAAATCTTTGAAGGTCAGATCCCAGGAAGTAACTTTTGGATGTACGGTATTCGCTAAATGATCGATAAGACCGATCAGTGCTTCTTTATAACTAGCTGAAAGTCTTTCTATTGTCTGAGCACGATAGGTGTTTGAAGCATAACCCAGAGACATCGTCAGCTCGCCAGCAACCAACATTCCTGAGACACTGAGCAAGATATCGTCTGTGGTCTCCTCCGTGTTATTGCGCCCGATGTATTCACTGGAAAACTCCAGAGCTGAGTCTTTATCTTCTGGCAGGGTATTGTCAAAATCGCCCAGGTAATTAAATAAAACAGCTGCTTGGACAGGATGATGAAAATCATCTCTGAGATAGTTAAGCATCCCATATCCGATTCCTTTGTTGGGTATTCTTCTCAGGTCTTCTTTAACCTTGATCAGACTATCTTGCGCGGCAGGTGAGTCTGATATCGCTAAAACATAAGGATACATTGTTGTAAACCAGCCTACTGTCCTGCTGATATCCACATCCTGCAAAATTTGTTCTCTGCCATGTCCCTCCATTTTCACCATACTTTTATCTATCCCAAAGACCTTTTTTATGGCAATAGCCAGGCAGCTGAGTAAAATATCGTTGATCTCTGTATTGTAGGCATGGTGTACACCAGACTTGAGTATTTCTGTGACCGACCTGTCCAGATTAAAAGTTATATGGCGATCTATACGTGGAGACTGAGCAGTATGAATCTCTTTTGGAAAGGGTGTAACAAACTGGTTAAGAACCCGTTCCCAATAACCCTTCTCCGCTTCAAATTGTTCAGATCTGGCCATTTCCTGTTGTAAAAATGCCCAACGCTGAAAAGAGTCAGTCTTTAAGGGTAATACATGATTTTCGGCCTTGATATAACTGCTGTATAGCAGTGCAAGATCTTCCAGTAAAATCCTCCAGGACATTCCATCCACTACTAAATGATGAATAATGAGCACAACCCTGTCCCCATCATTTAAGCTGAAATGACCTGCGGTTATCAGGGGGCCTGTTTCCAGCTGAAAACCTGCCTGCAGTTTTTCAGCTATGGTGCCCATTTCAGCTACCCCATTTTCATGACCTCTTAAATCAGTATACAGCACAGTAAAATTGTCACCATACAAATCCTGATTGAACTGTTCCCACTTGTCGTTTTGCTTCCTGAAAACCATACGCAAGGCATCGTGATGGTTTGCGAGTTCCACCATACATTTCCTGAGCAGTGCAGTATCCAGCCGCTGTGTACTTTTCAAGACAACTGATTGATTGTAGTGCTGATAATTATTTAGATTCTGGCTAAAAAAATAGTGCTGTACAGGAGTCATTACTACCGGGCCAAGGATCACTGACTGATCCGCTATGGTCTGCTCCTGACTCATGAATCCAGCCATTCTTTCCAGTACAGGAAATCCAAGAATATGCTCTATCTTCAATTGATATCCTTTCTGTTTTAGACGGGATACAATTTGTATCGATTTGATGGAGTCACCCCCTGAATTATAAAAATCGTCTCTTATCCCTATCTTATTTTTTTTGAGAACATCTTCCCATACACTGATCAATACCCGCTCTTGCACCGTTCTGGCAGGTACAAAAGAGGAATTGTGCGCATCATCTGGTAAAGTGCTGCTGTCAGGATCCGGCAGTGATTTTTTATCCACTTTTCCGTTAGGGGTCAATGGAAGTTCAGTCAGCGCCACAAAATGAGAAGGAAGCATATATCTTGGTAAGATTTCCAGTAAATGTCTTCTCAGTTCATAAATGTCTGGCTGCTTGTCGGAAACGATATAGGCAACAAGTTCTTTATCTCCTGTTTCTGAGGTCTTAACCACCAATACAGCGTCATTGACTTCGGGACTGGAAAGAATAGCATGTTCTACTTCTCCTAATTCAATCCGGTATCCTCTGATTTTTACCTGTTCATCTTTTCTTCCTAAGAATTCAAGATCGCCGTTTCTGAGCCTTCTTACTAAATCGCCTGTTTTATACAAACGTCCGCCTTTTTCAAAAGGGTTAGGGATAAATTGTTTAGCGGTCAGTTCTTCTTTATTTAAATAGCCTGATGCTACACCATCTCCTCCAATATATAATTCCCCGCATACCCAATCCGGTACAATTTGCAGATAATCATCCAGGATATAGACAGCATAACCAGCAACAGGCTGACCGATGATCTTTCCATTTAAATGCTGCTGATCGCCCGGACCAACCGGGTATGTTTTTTTAGTACACCAGATAGTCGTTTCTGTAGGTCCATATAATTCATGGATTACTGCATGTTCAAAATATTTTTTGATGTTGAGTAAATGTAAAGTCTGCACAGCATCACCACCAATATGAATATGCCTGATGGCGGTAAAGGCTTTGATTCTTTCTGCGTCCGGAACCGAGCTGATCATCTGCTCTAAAAATGACGGGATAATCTGGATATGTGTAATTTTTGACAAAATAGCCATTTGGTTTTCCCCGGCCAGAATGTCAAAACGGTTAATGATGATCAGTTCCCCCCCCGAAAGCAGCGGCGGAAGTATTTCAAACAGAGAGATGTCAAATGAGTAAGACGCATGGTTCAGCATTTTAATCTGATCAGGAAAATCTTTAATATGTCCGAGGATCACCTGGCTATGTCTGCTTAAATTCTGATGCGTTAACAAGACACCTTTAGGATTTCCTGTAGTCCCAGAGGTATAAATTACATAAGCAAGGTCATTCATCTCAACCTCTTCAGGTTTTCCAGGTAAATAGGTAGCTCTTGTGGACAAGAATTGGTGGATTACCTGTTCATTGATCAGAAATTTACTGTTGCAATCCTGAAGGATATAGTCTATTCTGGATGCAGGATAACCCGGATCAACCGGAACATATACGGCTCCAATTCTTAAAACGGAGAGGAAGCTCCAGATAGCCGGAATAGAATGTGGAAGGCTGATAGCTACAAAATCACCCTTTTTAACATCACCATATTCTTTCAGATAAGTTCCAAACTGGTCTGCCAGCTGATATAGCTGATGGTAAGTCAATTGTTCCTCTCCTTGTGAAACAGCAATTTTTTCTGCTGAGATTTCTTTCTGTGCGTCCAGCAGGGCTAAAACAGCTACAGGAATATTTTCTATAGCCGGAGACTGTTCTTTGACTGGTGTTACATAGTTGATATGGGAAACTGGTAAATGATCCTTTTCAATAAGACCCGACAAAAGAGTAATGAAATGATCTGCCAGTTGCAAGATAAACGAATGCTCAAAAAGATCCGTCCGGTATTCGATGTTTAAAACTAAATGGTCTGCTTTTTTTACAAAATTAAAAATGAGATCAAGCCTGGAAACGTCATGGGTTATTCCCATTGCAGTAATCGTGAGCTCATCTTCAAAATTCAGTTCTTTTGTTTGATGCGTAAAATCTTCTCTTAAAGAGACCATGACGTCAAATAATGGAGAGCGGCTCAGGTCTTTTTTAATTCCAAGATTTTCAACCATCAAATCAAACGGATAATACTGATGTTCAAACGTAATATTTGTACTGGCTTTAATTTCCTTAAGGATACCTGAGAAAGATTTTTCAGGATCTATAGCCACCTTTACAGGCAATAAATTCAGATAAGGTCCAATCTGGTTTTCCAGCTCTAGATGATTTCTTCCTGCCACTGGCGTACCCAAAACAAATTCTTTTTGCGCAGTGTACCTGTACAGCAATACCGATACTCCGGAAAACAGGACATTAAATAAACTGCATTGATTGACCCGGGCATAAGCCACCAATTGTTCCACGAAATCTGTCTGGAGTTCACGGCTTTCTATTTTACCTTCATTCGACTGGACTGCCGGACGTGAATATTGGGAAGGAAGATCAAATAAAGGAATCCCGTTCTCAAATGTTTTCTTCCAGTATTCCCGGGATTGAGTTCCATTTTCGGATGCCAGGTATTTAAGCTGCCAGTCCGCAAAGTCTTTATATTGAATCTGTAATGCTGGCAAGGCGCTAAAGGCTTCAATATCCCGATAACCAAATATCAATTCTCTGATGAGTATTTCCATTGACCAGCCATCACTGATAATGTGGTGCATTGAAAAATAAAGATGCCATTCATTTTCAGCTAAACGGAATAAACCAATCCGGATGAGTGGTAGCTGGTCCAGCTTGAATTTATCTTTTACCCTTTCTTCAATCTTATTTTTAGAAGCCGCTACCGGATCTTTGGCTGCAGAGAAGTCAGCTAACTCCAGCTGATAGTTTGCGGCATTAAAGGGAATTACTTGCTGACAGGCATTCCCATCTTTATCTTTTAAAAAAATAGTTCTTAAAATTTCATGCCTATGGACCAGAACATGGAAAGAGTTCTCCAGCTTTCCCGCGTCTAAAGCTCCTTTTAACAGGAATGCACCTGAAATGAGATGTGTACTTGCTTTGGCTTCAAGATTTTCACTTATCCAAAACCTCTTTTGGGAGTGCGCTAAAGGATAACTACTGGAAATTGCCGTTTTCGGAATTCCAGCATAATATTTCTTAGCCAGGGAAGATCTTAAAGTCAGGAGTATAGCTTCCTTATTTAATTTAATTTCCTTCAATAATTCTGGAGTTACTGTACCCTTTGGTGCCTCAATCTGCAAGTCATCATTAATTACTGACAATTTGATCTTCTTTTCACTGAGCTGCTTTAAAAAAAACTCCATAGTTATATTGAAAATATTTCTTTTTCCTGATCATCATTATTATCCTCAGTTTCATTTGCTGAGTTTAATACGACTTTATTTATTTCATCGGCAATACGGCGAACGGTAAAATCACCCAATAAGTTTCCCAGTGGCAAACTAAGTCCGAAAACTTCATTGACCTCATTGATGATACTTATAGACTTCAGGCTATTCCCTCCTATTTCAAATAGATTATGATCAATACCTAAGTCTGAAATACCTAGCTTCTTATACCATATTTCCAGAACTTTCTCATCAATGGCATCTCTTGGAGCAGTTTTTTGACGTGGATTGACAGAAAGGAGCGCATATTTTTCGAGCAACAATTGCTCATCCAGTTTTCCATTACTATTCAGGATGATTTCTTCTAGCTGGACATAATGAAGCGGAATCATATGACCGGGCAATTTATCTTTCAGAAACGCTGCAAGTTCATCTGCATGCTCTGTGAAGGCACTGATTAGAAAAACTAACAGCTCACTTTGGCCATCTTCCTGAGCTGTCGTTGTAATTCTTACATAAGATATTCCAGGTTTAGTCAGCAAAGCCAGCTCAATTTCAGAAAGTTCAATCCTGTGCCCTCGAATCTTGACCTGCCTGTCTTTTCTCCCAACATAAATCAGCTCACCATCTGGTAGCTTTTTCACGATATCTCCTGTGAGGTATAATTTGTCTGCATTGTGCTCACTAAAAGGGTTATCAATATATTTTTCGTGTGTCAGGGTTTCATTGTTCAGATAACAGCCAGAAAGACCTGCCCCACCAACAGCGAGTTCCCCTTCTGTACCAAATGGTAGTTTTTCCCTGCGTTTCCCTAAAACATAGCAGAAATATCCAGGAAGTGCTTTTCCAATATTACTGGTATTGTTATCGATCTCTTTGGCAGTAATTAGTTTAGCGGTTACATGGATGGTTGTTTCTGTAGTTCCATAAAGGTTAAGGAAATTTAATTCCGGGTATACTGAATGCCACCAGGAAAGTTGCATAGGGGATAATGCTTCTCCACCAAAAAAGATATAGCGAAGTTTATTTTCTTTGAATGCGGATTTAAATGCCGGAGTCAGCATATAGAAAGACGATGGCGTTTGACTAAACATAGTTACACCGTAATCTTCAATAACCTTTTTAACCTGAACAGGGTCGCGGACAAGTGCACGATCGAGCACAATCAGGGTACCGCCAGTCAATAGCGGGCAAAAGATTTCCCAGACAGAAAAATCAAAACAATGAGAATGGAACATGGTCCAGACGTCAGAAGATTTCAAATCGAAAGGGGTTCCCGGAGCAAACAATAGGTTAATCAGGTTACGATGGGAGATCACTACCCCTTTAGGGTTTCCGGTGGTACCGGAGGTATAGATCACATAAGCGGCATCATCCGGAGAAATTATAGTTTCCGGTTTCTGATTGTTTCGGGGACTGCTTAGTGCCTTTTCTAATTCATTTTTATCGAATATAAATTTACAATTGCTGTCATTCTCAATAAATTGTATGCGCTGAGCAGGGTAACCAGGATCAATAGGAACATAAGCGCATCCTGATTTTATAACCGCCAGAATAACAGCAATCAGGTATTCACTTTTTTCTAACTTGACGCCGATATAATCACCGGCATTAATTTCTTTTCTGCTGTGCATATAATTTGCCAGCTGATCGGAAAGTTGATCTAATTCCTCATAATTGAGTGAGTTGTCTTGATAAATTACTGCAGTTTTCTGGCCGGATTTCTCTTTAACAAGCTTAAAAAAACTGATAATTGTTTGATGATTTCCAATTAGACCATTCAGTTCTTCTGAATCCTGGTTCTTATTCATAGTTTTTCTCCTCCGGGGTTAAATAGTCTAAAGTGTATAATGCATCTTCTGCTCTCGCTAATGCAGCTGCTAAGAATTCAGTGAGATGGGCAGCCATTCTTTGGATAGTTGAGTGCGCGTACAAACTGGTATTAAATTCAATTTTTGCACTGATAAAATCTCTGTTTTCGACAAAGCCAAAAGTCATATCAAACTGAGCAGTTTTTTTCTCCAGATTTAAGGCTTTCATCTCTGAAAAGATGAGTTCCTGCTCATAATTCTCATAGGTAACCACCACGTCAAATAATGGTGACCTGGATGGATCGCGCGCGACTTTCAGTTCATCAATGAGCTCATCAAGGGCATAGGCCTGGAAATTGAAATTCTGTAAGACGAGATGCTGAATTTCCTTACACAACAGGCCAAACCCTTTTTCCGGATCTAACTGCGTTCTCAAAGGAAGCGTATTCACAAAAAATCCTATTTGATGATCAATATCAGGATGTCCCCTGCCTTCGGTTACCATTCCTATCAAGATGTCCTCTTGTTGCGTGTAGCGGTAAAACAGCCCGTTTATTGCTGCTACCAAAACAGTAAATGGAGTTACACCGTAGCTTAATGATTTACTTTTCACTAAGGCACATAATTCCATAGGTATTTCGTAATTATAAGTATTTCCTGTATAGGTTTTGAGTAAGGGACGCTGGTAATCAGCAGGAAGGTTCAGTAGCTCAAAATCCCGCAGCATTTCTTTATAGTATTTACTGGCAGGTATTTGAATACGCTGTTTAGCTTCCTGAAGCCATGCCGAATAATCCTTATACTGAAGCTTTAATGGCGTAATGGTTGATTCAAAATTCTCATTCAGGTGTTGATACTGGTTCCAGAGGTCACGGGCAAAGATTTTCATAGATCTCAGATCACTGATGATATGATGAAAACAGTATGAAAATATAAAGTGATCTGCAGCGACCTGAAAAAGTCTGATCCGCAGCAACAGGTCATCAGCCAGATTAAAAGGCCTGTTATTAAATTCTATGAGTGCAATCTGGATTTCTTTCTGCGTCTGATCAGCAACGTCAATTATTTCCAGCCCGAAATCCAATAACTCATCAGGCCGGATAACTTGACGGACCTCTCCTTTCTCCGTCCAGATAAAATTAGTTCTTAAGGATTCGTGCCTTTTGATAACTTCCCGGATGGCAGCGGTAAAATTTGCAGTATTTAATGCCTTATGTATCGTCATTGCGCCACTCATATGATAAGCACGCGAGGAATCAGCTGTTTGGCTCAATGTCCATATACGTCTTTGTCCGTCTGAAACTGGGTAAGTATCGCTTTCCGCCACTTTTTCTATAGCAGTCATTGGATTTTTATCCAGATTCCGGATTAAATCAGCATGACCTGTTATAGTTGTGGTCAGGAACAGATCCTGCATTTTCACCTGAACATGGAAAGCTTTATGGTAATACTGAATCAGTTTCATCAGACTGAGACTATGCCCGCCGATCGCAAAGAAATCAGCTCTTACAGATAGTTCCTTCTGGTTAAAGATCAGCTTCCATAAATCATAAACCTGCTGTTCCAAGTCATTTTCCGGAAGAATCCGCTCCACATTTTCAGTGAGCATTGTCCCTATTTCTGCATGCAGTGCTTTTCTATTAATTTTCCCATTTGTAAGTTTAGGAAAATCTTTAACCCACACAAATTCATTGGGGATCATATAGGCCGGCAGGATTTCTTTTAACATCAACCGCAGCGCTGAAAGGACAGGAATAGTACCAGCGGTCACAAAGGCGGTTAGTTTCTCCTCGTTAAAAATAACCAGTGCCTGGTTAATTCCTGGTAATTGTGTAATAATTTCCTCTATATAACTGGTATTGATCCGGTTTCCTCTTACTTTATATTGCAAATCTCTCCGGCCAATGTAAATAACCTCACCATCAATTGTCCATTTTCCAATATCATCAGTCCGGAATAAAATTTCTCCAGGCTCGAATGGGTTTTCAATAAATTTATCACCTGTTAATTCTTCGTCACCAAGATATCCATCCGTAATGTTTTCCCCACCGATATAAATGATTCCTTCTAAACCAACAGGAAGCAATTGCAGATGATCGTCCAGTATGTACACTTTCACATTGGATATAGGTTTACCGATATTGGTATTTGTATGAACCGTAAAGTTCCCGTTGTAATTCTGCTGTTCTGTTTTGATGTCCAGTGTATGGTCCAATTCCGCAGCAATATCGAGCTGTTCCTGAAGAATTTCCTTCAGGACTTTTTGCGTGGTATGCGGATTGGAAAAAACAGTCCGGAAAAAAACGTGTTGTAAAGAGTCACGGTTGTAATTGCGAACCAGTGTATAGGAAACGAATGAATTTCCTCTTTTAAATTGAGTTTTTTGAATCTGCTCGTTCAGATCGTTGATCAACAAGAGCTCCTCATCAGTGAATACCGTTTTATTCCTGAGAGAGAATGGCACATAACGGTATAAAACGATATTAAGCTTTGGAGATTCAAATAATTCAAAAGCATTATTCTGATCGACTAAATCTGCAAATGTCCTTGATAATTCATGGTTATAATCGATAACCTCTGCTAAACCTTTTTTACCAAAAACGCTAAATAACCCATGTAATATCAAGGAGTTGAAATTACGTGTTCCTTCGATTGTAAATTTCCCAAGGTCATAGGAGTTTTTCCTTGCCTGGTAGTTGGTATTGTTTTCTGAATTTTTAACAAACCCAGGGTCTGCAAATAAGCAAAAACTACTACCAACTGGAACGTGAAGTTGTTTATGTGCACATAAGGTCACAGAATCAGCTTTATTGATACCATCTAATAAGTGACTATATTTTTCTGAGAGGATATATGCTCCTCCAAAAGCTGCATCAACATGATAATGTATAGCTTGTTCCTTCGCTAACTCACCTAGTAAATTCAAAGGTTCTACTGCACCGGATTCAGTGGTTCCGGCTACTCCGATGATACTTAGAATCAATACATTTTGCGCTTTTAAAGCTAGTATCTGCTGCGTAATTTTCTTACGGATATCTGCTTCACTTCCCTGATCTACAATAATTTCTCTGAAAGAGTCTTTACCCAATCCAAATAATTTCAATGCCTTTTCAACAGAATAATGACACCATCGGCTACCCAGGATAACGACATCCTTATAACCATAATGCAAAAGTCCCTTTACCAAGCCTGCACGTCCATATCCCTGATACGATCCATGGGGTGCCAGACAGTTATTGAGTGCATAAAATAAGGCCGTGATATTAGACAGCGTTCCACCATTGGTAAAAATCCCGGGAATCCCTTCATTCTTGTGGGATAATTCTCTGTAAAAAGCGTCGCTCCTATTAAATACAGCCTGATGAAATCTTTTGATCACTTCGATTTCAATCATTGTCGCTGCAAGAGAGGTTTCAATCTTCACCAGGTTCTGGTTAAGCCTGGTAACCAGGCTACTCAGACTTAAAGAAAAATCTGGCAGCGGCCCTGTCATGTGCCCGATAAATTTATTGGAAGAAATATTAATTACGTTTGGAAGCAGTCGCTGTTCAAGGTATTTCAAATAATCTTCTGGCGAGGTAACAGCTTCAAATTCAACATCTTTAAAGCCAGACAAAATATGATCTGGTTGATCAGTTGCAAAAATATGTTCTGCGTGATCGTAATTTTCAATCAGGCCCGGGATATCTATGTCAGTATTAAATAAAGCAAGGCTGGTTTTATTTTGTTTAAAATCTATGGAAGTATCGTGACAGGTTGCATCTGCCGTAACTTCGGTCGAACCGTAAATGTTAAGCAGTTTATGTTTCCGGCTATCAAATATTTCATAGAATTTCTGCACCAGTATTCCTGCGAGGTCTTCACCACTGCTGGTCCAGTATGCCAGTGCAGACAGCTGTTCTCTGCAAGCTTCAGGATAGGCAAGAATTTCTTTTAACAGACTTGGCACCAGGACAATTCTGGTCACTTTAAACTTATTCAAGAGGCCGATTAAATGTGGTATATCTGAAATATCATTCTTATGGAGACAGACCAGAGGTATTCCTTTTAATAATGGGCCAAATAATTCCCACAAGTGATCTACAAAACTTATAGCTGTTTTTAAGACGCAAACTTCATCAGGATGGAATGGATATTCAGCCCACATCCATTCTAAACGATTTACAATATTGCTGTTTTTGATGATTACACCTTTTGGTTTTCCTGTAGAACCAGTGGTATAGATAATAGTAATCATATCATTTTCATAATTCACAGCAGCGGATTCTCCTGCAGGATAATTAATTGCATCCGGTTCTTCTGCTGCGTAGTTATCTGCTACCGCTATGAATTTTTCCAGAAATACTTCATCAATAACATGTTTGCAGCCGGCTTCTTCTATAATTCTTTCCTGGAAAAGTTTGGGAGCCCCCGGTTCAACAGGGACATAGACAGCATTCAGTTTTAGTATACCCAAAATAGCGATGGGCAACCACTGATTACGTTCCAGAGAAACAATTAGTCTGTCATTTTTACCAACCGCATATTCCTGGTTAAGGTAATGTGCGAATTGATTGCTTAACCGCTCTACAAAACCATAGCTGTATGTTTTACCCTGATCAATGAATGCGGTATTGGAAAAGTGATGTTTTACATGCTGACTAAAAAGTCTGGTCAGACTTTGGACAGCTGCTTTCGGAGAATTGGTATGATTGAAGTCTTCCAGCACTTTTTTCTTTTCCTTGTCTGAGAGATAAGGAATATAAGACAGGTTAGTTTCAGGTTGCACAACGAGGCTTTTTGCCAGATTAAGGAAGTTATCCAGCAAATCCTGCATAAATTTCCTGGTAAACAAACTTGTGTTATAAATAAGCATCAGCTTGGTTTGTCCCTGCTGGTCGTAAAAATAAAAGGAGAAGTCAAACTTTGATTTAATTTGAGGAAACTCAAATTTCTCTATGGAGAGATTTTCAGGAAGATCAACAGTTGATTTAATTTCCTGAGGAGTTTGAAAATTCACCATCACACTGAACAGTGGGTTGAGACTTAAATCTCTGGTGATATCCAGGTTTTCAATCAATTTTTCAAAAGGATAGTTTTTGTGCTGGTTTCCTTCAATAACCATATTTTTGATTGTATGCAGCAGGGTGTTGAAAGAATCATCTTCTTTGATTGCAGCACGATAAGCAATCGTGTTTACGTAAAGTCCAATTTGATTTTTCAATTCAGGATTATCCCGGTTAGCAACCGGACTGCCTAAAACAATGTCTTTTTGCCCGGTATATCTGTAAAGCAAACTATACAGCACGGTTAACAATCCGCTGAAATAAGAAGCGTTTTGAGTTTTACAACTATTCCTTAAACCTTGTACTGTTTCCTGGGGAATATCGATACTGATAGAATCTCCGGCATAGTGCTGCACTGCAGGACGCGAAAAATTCAGCGGAAAGTTTAATACGGGTAAATCACCGCTGAATTGAGTAAGCCAGTATTTTTCAGCTGCTACAAGTTCACTATTTCTCTGGTTATCCCAGGCTGCATAATCTTTATATTGCAGTTTTAGTGGTGCCAGCAGGCTGTCAGGTGTTTTTAGTTTTCCTTTATAAATATGCAGCAGGTCACTGATTAAGACTTCAAGAGACCACCCATCCGAGATGATATGATGCATACAATAATACAGTATGTATTCCCCATCTTTTTCTATTAAACCGGCACGTAACAAAAGATCTTTTGTTAAATCGAAAGCGTAAGAAAATGCGGTCTGCAGAAAATCATGGCATGCGCCTGCCGAATGGATTTGAGTTATTCCAAGTTTAAAATCTACTTCTTCGACAGGCAGTATTCTTTGAAAAAAATCACCTTCATCGTCTTTTACAAAAGAGGTTCTCAGTGCTTCATGTCTGCTGATTAATTCTTTAAATGATTCCTCTAAAATCTGGCAATTTAACTGGCCTTTGATGGTATAAGCTCCCTGGATATTGTATACAGAGCTATTTCCGGTAATTTCATTCAGCAGAAACATGAGTTTCTGTGCGTTCGAAACCTGATACAATGCCTGGGTTGGTACAAGCTTGATCTCTTCGTTTGTTTGCGCTTGCTTTTTATCGTGATTTTGTTGTGTATGCTGATTCTGTTGTTGATTTTGACCCTGTTGTTGATTCTGACTATGCAATTGTGAGATCACTGCTGCAAAACTGCTGATCGTTGGGTTATTGAAAAAACTTGTAATTTCAAAGCGTATACCCAGTTTCTTGAAAACTTTTGAAACAATCACTAATCCATTGAGTGAATGTCCTCCTATTTCAAAAAAGTTATCATGCAGACCAATTTTTTCTTTTTTTAGAACTTCTGCCCAGATTTCAAAGATAAGTTGCTCTAATTCAGAGAACTGCTCGGCAACTGCCTCAGTTGCGCTAGTTTGTTCAAGTATGTCAGTTTGCTCAGGTATGCCAGTTTGCTCAGTTAACAGTTGAGCTAATGCAACCCTGTCTATTTTCCCGTTTTGGTTATAAGGAAAGTTATCCAGTGTAATAAATTGAGCTGGAATCATTGGCTGTGGCAAATAATCCTTCATAAACAGCCGCAGCTCTTCCTTTATTATTTGCTCATCAGAAATGATAAAAGCACTAAGCACAGTTTGTGAATGTTCAATATAAAGCACTGCACATTTTTTGACACCTTGATATTTCAATAGGGTAGATTCAATTTCGCTGATCTCTATCCGCACGCCATTGATTTTTATCTGCGTATCAATTCTGCCATGATATTCCAGGTTACCCTCCTCATTGAGTTTCCCAAGATCGCCGGTCTTATAAGACTTTCCTCCTGCGTAGTCAATAAATTTACTTGTATTCAATTCTTCGCCAAGATAACCAAGCGAGCAAAATTCAGTATGAATGATAATTTCGCCTATAGTGCCTGCTTCAACTGGCTGGTCTCTTTCATCAAATAACAACACTGTGGTATCTGAAATAGCTTTCCCTAAAGGAATAATACCTCCTTTAAGCAAATCCTGTGCTGTTAGCTGATGATGAAATTTGGCGAGTGTGGTTTCTGTTGGCCCGTAAAGATTAATCAACAGCGTACTTTCTGGCAACTGCATTTTCCATTTGCTCACTCTTTCTGCGTAAAGTGATTCTCCTGCAAAAAAGATATGGCTGAGTTCTAGTTTAGTTTTATGATGGCCCAGTAATTCCAGCTCATCGTGGATCTTCTCATAAACAGAAGGAACGATATGTATCAGGTTAATTTTTTCTTCAATCAGCCATTTTAAGCGTTCTGAAAAATCGATATTTTCCTGATTTGGTATAACCAGTATGCCCCCGTTAAATAATGGTACCAATAAATCCCGTAAAGAAGGATCAAAAGTGGTTGGAGTCATTGCGCCAACTCTAATCTGATGGTTTAGCTGATAAGTATTGCTTTCCCAGATTATAAAATGAGCCAGACTTTTGTGCTTGCCCACAATTGCTTTTGGTCCCCCTGTGCTACCGGATGTGAAAAATATATACACGGGATCGTCCCCTTCAATTAATAATTCAGGAAGCAGCGTGGAAAAATTACACCAGGGAATAACATCAGCCTCTTCAATTTGATAAACAGCTGAAGTATTGAATACAAGAGAATTAGTTATGACTTTTTCTCTGTTATTTTCAAGGATCAGTACTGGTTTGGCTATATCCAGTATTTGTTCAAGTCTTTTGGATGTACCAGCTATCTGGAGTGGTAAAAATACGGCACCAGCTTTCATGATAGCCAGCATGGCAATCACATAATCAATGGAAAGGCTCATACCTACGCCAATCACCTTCCTTTTTTTTATCCCTTTGCTGATAAAAAAGTTCGCCAGCTGGTTAGATTTCTCATTCAGTTCTTTATAGGTGATATGCTCGTTGAGGAAAGAAATTGCAATCTGATCGCTTTCTTTTAATTTAATTGTCCCCAGTATATCCGGACTTACCTGATTTAAAGTTGTATTCATTAGGATGAGTTATTTGCTTAGGCCATTGATAATAAGATTTCCCTTTTGCCGGAAAAAGGATTCCGGCCGTGTAAAACAGACATATTGTCAAACAACATGATGTCTTCTTTTTCCCAGGGCATTGTGATTAGGTTTGCTCTTGAAACACTTCGTATATGTTCAAAAATTGAATCAGGAATTTCACTTCCATCGTCGTAAGTCACATATAGAGGAAATTCGTCATCTTCATAAAGATATTTCATAGCTTCATAAACCTCAGGTGGATTATTGGATGGATGAAATTGATCTGCCTGGTTAAACCAGATCTTCCTACCCGATTTAGGATGTTCCAGTACAGTTGGCCTCACCTGTTCCAATCTGAGTGAATTATTTTCTTTCCAGCTAACTTTTATCTCATTTTCTAAACAGAAAGCTTCAATAAATGCTTTATCATCAGACTCAAAAGTTTCCTGCCAGGATGAGCCAATTCCACCCCCACCATGGAGGTTTCTGATGTATTTTATATTTCTGTCAAAAAAATCACCCATAATAGCAGGATCAAGTTTCTCCAAAAATGAGTAGCCATTCAAAGCAGTGGTCTCTCCTCCTTCTTCTGCCGGAGTAAGACAGAAAAAGAAGATTTTCTTAGGAAAATAATTTGAATAAGACAATTCATTGTGCATAGAGATAAAGACCTCAGCAGGATATTCTGTGGAAGTATAAATCTTTGAAGATTTTTTAGTCCTCGGTGAATTTCCATCAATATAATCGATTGGTTTGATGTTAATCTCTGTTATGAATTTTTGAAAGTCAACATTGGTCTTCAGCCCGGTTTTTTTAAATCGGATTACACCATATTTGACTAAGTACTGCTCAATTTCTTCTTCATAATGGTTAAACCATTCAATAAATTCTTCCGGACCAGCCCAGCTTTCCTCAATAATTCCGAAAAAATCTTCTTCTTTATTTATAATTTCCAAGTTCATGATTACACTCCTGTCTTTATATTTTTCCCTAAATTGCTATATTTAAAATTGAGGTCTTTAATCGTCATTGAGAGAACATTTTCAGCTTCCTCAAGCAAACCCCTTGTCAGATCAAGCAGACTCTCAATCTTAATGGCATTGTATTTTTGTGCATTAAAGGCACAACTGAAATAAAATTTATCAGACTTATAAAGATCTATGGTCAGATCTGTTCTGAAGCGTTTTTTATGTGGCGTTTGTAAAGGTGTAATGGTTAATTTCCCCTGGTTAAAACTATCACTTTCAACATTGATAAACTCTTTGCTGATGACATTAAACGACAGCGTATTGATGTGCTTTGCTAATCCCGGAATTTCATCAATTAATTTTTCAAAAGGATAATCGAGCTGTTCTACAGCATCAAGGGCTTGTTTTTGCAATAAACTAATAAATGCTAAAACATCCTCCCCTTCATCCCCGGTACGGATTCTTAGAATCATAATCTGATAAAACAACCCTATGATTTTTTGAAGCTGTGCATTTTTTCTACCCAGATAAGGAAAATTACACAGGTAATCTTCCTGATTGAAAACAGCGCTGTAGGCCAGAGAGAATAAACCCAAAAACAAATAAGCCTCATCCAGGTGATTATCAAGACAGATTTTCCTTAATTTATGGCTGCTGAATTCATCAATTTCAAACACTTTTACAACAGAGACATCATTTGCATCAGTTAATTTACGCTCATTTTGAGCAGGTAACTCTTTAAGCAGCTGTTGCCAGTAATTCAGCTGTGAGGCGAAAATCCCTTTTTCTATGCCATCCCGCTGCCAGAAGGCAAAATGCTTGAACTGTATTTCTAAAGGTTCCGGCTGGGCTGCCGATTCTAAGAAATGTCTGAATTCACTATACAAGGTCTGTATAGACCAGGCATCATAAGCAATATGATGCAATTGTATCCATATGAATGCCTGCTGTTTAGAAACAGTAATGATTTTTATCCTTAAAGGCGGGTCTTCGGTAAGCTCAAAATAATTCCCAGTTTGCTCCTGATCATAATTTTGCACGTCAAAGATTTCCTCTTTGTTCCAGCTGATCAGCTCAAAAATTTTAGCTATTGATTCGGCTGTAGTCAATACCTTTTGCATAGGTTCCCCTTCTTCAAAAGGAAAAACAGATCTGAGCAGGTGATGTCTATCAATAATTTGACGAAATGCAACAAACAGTTCTTCTGTAACATATTCTCCACGCAGTTCAAATGTATTTGCAGTGGAATAAGTCGCATTTCCGGGGTGCAGCTGGTTATTGATCCACATCCGGTTCTGAGCAAGTGTTAAGGGGTAGTATATGGCCTCAACAGGTTTAATAATTGCTATACCGGTAGATTCCACGCTGGAATCCAGGAATTTCGCCAGGCTTGCTACACTGGAATTTTGATATAAATCCCTGATTGTAATCTTCTTCCCGAATTTCGCTGCAATTCTGGATAACAAGGTAATAGAAGTCAGGCTGTAACCTCCCAGTTCAAAAAAATCATCGTTCCTTCCGGCCTGCTCCAATTTGAGTACTTCTTTAAATAAGCCAATGACTTTTTCTTCTGTTTCTGTTGATGCTGGCACAAAATAAGTAATGGCTGCCTGGTCCGTCAGCGCTGAGTCCGTTGCCAGCAGCATTGCACGATCCACCTTTCCATTATGCGAAAGTGGAATTGAGGCTACGCATACAAATGAATTGGGAACCATAAAATCTGCAAGTGATTTTTTCAATTCCTCTTTAATCTCTCTGATATCCGCAGCTGCTGCGCAAACCAGATAAGCAATAATTTTCTTTTCTCCGTTTACTGTTTTTACCAGTACCACCGCTTGTTTGATAGTTCTTATTTTACAAAGACTGTTTTCTATTTCAGTAGTATCAATAAAGCGGCCCCTGATCTTGACCATATCATCTTTTCTGCCGAGAAATTCAATATTACCGTCAGGCAGCCAGCGTGCTGAATCTCCTGAATTATACATGAGTTTACCCGCTTTAAATGGATTAGATATGAACTTTTCTGCAGTGAGTTCTGGTTTATTATAGTAACCTGGGGCAAGCCCGTCACCAGCTACATATAAGGTTCCTACCACGCCTGCCGGTTGTGGAATCAAGGCATCATTCAATATATATACCTGACTGTTATTTAAAGGCTTACCTATAGGTATTGTACCTTCAGGCAAATTATCTACCTGATAGAAAGTGGAAAAAGTGGTGTTTTCAGTAGGTCCGTATCCATTGATAATCTTCAAATCCGGATACAATTCCTTTAATAGCCCAACGTGTCTTGAGGATACAATATCACCTCCGGATATAAACTGCTTCAATCCGCTAAAAAGATCCGGGTCATTTTCAACAATATGCTGAAACCAGGAAGCGGTTAACCAAAGGGTATTCACCTGGTGTCTTTGCAGAATATTTTTAAAGATAACATAGTCTAATAATTCTTTTCTTTCAGCCAGAATAACCTGTCCGCCTTTTGCCAGAACCGTCCAGAATTCTGTATTCGTAGTATCAAAAGAGATGGATACTGTAGAAAGTAATATCGTATCTTCATTAAGATCCAGACAGCCAGAATGTTCAATCAATCTGACTATGTTTTTATGCGTGAGCATCACTCCTTTAGGGTTTCCGGTTGTTCCGGAAGTAAACATCACATGAAAAAGACAATCTGCTGTAATGCTGACCAGCGGCATGTCTGTCCGGATCGTGTTTTGAATGGATAAAAATCTGGATAACAGCGCATCGTCTACTACAATCTTACAATTCACAGATTCCTTCAAGTACTGTATCCTTTCTTCAGGATAAGTAATATCTATCGGCACATAAGCGGCTCCGGTTTTCAAAATACCAAGAAGCACAGGGATAATGAGGATTGATTTTTCCTGCACCACACCTATAAGCTCTTCTTTTTCTATATTAAAATGATCCAGCAGAAAGTTTGCAAACTGATTTGAAACCGTATCAATTTCCTGATAGGTAAAAGACTGATCGTGAAAAAAAACAGCTTCTTTACCGGGATTCAACTTCACACTTTCGTGAAGAAGGTCTATCACATTTTTTTCTTTCGGATAGCCGGTCTCTGTATCGTTAAAGGTTTCTATTAATTGAACCTTTTCTTCCTTAGTAAGATAATTCAGTTGATCAACTGTAACTTGATGGTCTTTAAAGATTTCATTCAATAAATTCTCAAAATGAGCAACTAACCTTTGGATGAATACAGCTTCAAAAATATCCGGATTATAATCCACACTGATCATCAGCCCTTCTTTAGTTTCGAAAAATTCAAAGAGCAAATCAAACTTACTGGATTTCCTTTCATGAGCGTTCCGTGGCTCCACAACTAAAGAAGAAAAAGTTTTCGTGGTTTCTTTTAAATAGGCCTCTCCCTGAAAGACAACCATTACGTCAAACAAGGGTGATCTTCCCGGATTTGCTTTCAGATCCAGCTCTGTGATCCAAAGATCTAATGGATATAAGTTGTTAGAGTAACCATCCAGAAATACCTTTTCTACTGTTCGAAGTGTTTGTTCTACGGTATGAGCTCCTTGAAACCTGGTTCTGAGTGCTAAAGTATTCTGATATATTCCCACTTGATTTTCGAGTTCTTTTCTAAACCTTGTGGTTACCGGTGTCCCGATAATAATATCATTTTGATTGGTGTAGCGATACAGTAATATATTAATTCCAGTTAAAATAGCGGTAAAAACAGATACTCCCTGGTCGCTGGAGAATTTCTTTAGCCGATTGCTGAATTCTTTTGAATAAGTATGACTTATATTTCTGCCGGAAAAAGATTTATAGATTGGTCTTTTATGTGATTCTGGTAATTCGAGTACCGGAATTTCTCCTGAAAACTGGCTTAACCAATATTGCCTTTGTTTTTGCAATTCAGGAGAGTTGATTATACCGTTTTGCCAAGCTGCAAAATCTTTATATTGAAAAGGTAATTCAACCAATGTTGTTGTTTTATGCAATACCAGCCTGCTATATACTTCCATAATTTCATGGAACAGAATCTGGGAAGACCAGCCGTCAATAATGATATGGTGCATTAAAGCATACATGATGTGATGGTCATGTCCCGTTTTTACGACCTCTACTCTGAATAAAACGGAATCAAAGCTAAAGGGTATCTCAAAAGATGCATTAAATAATTGTTCGAATGCTTCTTCTGGATTTTCCTTACTACTGAAATCATGAAATGGAACATCAAAGTTAAATGAGTCAGCAGGAACAACATGCTGTCTGACCTGTTCATAGGTACTCCCGCTAAAACTGGTTCTGAGTATCTCGTGTTTATCTGCCACTTTCGCTATAGCCTGATGAAGCAGCGCCAAATCCAATGTTCCCCGCAAATCAAAAGCGATATAAATCACATAAGCCTTATTTCCTTCATCTGTCTGGCTTAGCAACCAAATACGGCGTTGTTCAAATGAAAGTGTATAATCATGCTGTAAAGGAGCCAATGGAATTGTATCGGTATCATTTTTACTAAACAAACGAATAATTTCACTTTTATGCTCCTTGAATTCACTAATCAGTTCTTTGGTCATTACCCCTTTTGGCGAACTTATTTTTAAATCCCCGCTTTCGATTGTTACAGTGATCCCTTTACTTTGAATTTTTCTTATAAAATCGGTAATATTCATTTGTAATATTTTATTTGATTAAAAACCAATTACGTCCAGTAAACCACCTTGTTTTCAGCAGCATACCCAATAAACCGACCCAAAGAAATTCGTTTATTCTCTTTTTGTTTGGAAACTGCATGTATATAATTTGCATTGATGAAATATAAATCGCCAGGATAAGTTTTTAGGGTCAGGTAATCTATTCCTTCTAATAATTCCAGCGCATACGGGTATCCGGTATTTTCCAGTCCAAGGCTTACCTTCGACTCCATATTTGGTGCAATATTCCATAAAATCAATTCTGCACCGTTGGAATTCTCTACGCATAAATTCAGTGCAATGACTTGTTTGACATTACATATTTCGTACTGATCTATTGCAGCGACAAGAAGTTGTGAAGAGTCTTCATGTGCCAGTAATGAAAGTTCAGTATTGTTATTCCATCTTCTTGCGGTCATCATATTACAGAATTTACCTGCATAAGAAGAAGGTCTGAAATCTATGCTTTTATGCGAATAATATGTTTTAAAGGTCTGCTCAAACATGAAATCATTTCTCGCTTTATCATCCTTTACAACAGCAATCAGCCGGTTGATATCGGCACTGCTACGCTCACATTCTTCAAAATATTCAAGCGTTGTTTTTTTAAACTGTGTAGAACCAATCTGATGTACTTTAACAAAATCTTCTATTCTGTTCCCTCCCAGGGTATCGTCAATGATCTGGCAGAAAGTTTCTTTAATATGATTACAGTCCTCCTGATTATAGTAGTTCCTGACTACATAAACCGGGACATTATATGGCCCTTTTCCTGTAAGCATAGCATCGATGATTTCCATGTCAGGAGCATCACTTTCAATTATTTTGAAGCTGCCTTCTGGATAGGCATTACCATTTAACTTCATAGTTGTAAAAATTAATAAAATACTAAAACAAACGGTTTACAGTTTAATCTCCTCGAATTCATACTCCGAGCTCAGTTCCAATTTATCTACTTTAGAATAGAGAGTGTGGTTACTCCAGATGTAAT
Organism: Pedobacter sp. UYP1; assembly: GCF_040547305.1. Classification (NCBI taxonomy): domain Bacteria; kingdom Pseudomonadati; phylum Bacteroidota; class Sphingobacteriia; order Sphingobacteriales; family Sphingobacteriaceae; genus Pedobacter; species Pedobacter sp. UYP1. Next base: position 242,747 of record NZ_JBEPPL010000008.1, read on the forward strand.
TTAATTTGCCCCATAGTATGGCACTTTTTACATCCGGAAAAAATCCGCTTCCATTTAAATTAGCACTGGTATTACATAATAATGGGATACCAGATATCTTTTTATATTCTTCGAGTAACATCCTGATTTCATGGGCAGGCGAGTCTGCCGCCACACTTTGTAAGCGTGCCGAGCCATCAAGGTGACAGATAGCCGGAACCCGATCTTTCCAGGGTTCTCGTACCTGATGCTCAAAAAGCATGTAGGGATCTGCGCATCCGGGATCAAATATATCTGCTGCATCTTCTTGCAGACAGATAGGTGCGACAGGTCTGAATGCCTCCCGCTGTTTTACTTCATTCAGACAGTCTTTTATTTTATTTTTTGTCGCAATAGCCAGCAAGCTTCGGTTTCCGAGTGCTCTTGGGCCAATTTCTGCACAACCACTCAAAAAGACAACTGGTTCTTCTGTCTGGTGCAAAAGCACGGCTAAATCTTTCAGAGTGCAAGCTTCTGTTTTCCATCCGTTTTCAGCAAATTCACTTTCAACAAGAGATGGCCCAGAATAAACGTTCCATTCCAGTGCCGTGAGATCTGTATTGGCCCACATTGCTGCACAAGCCGTACCTATTGCACTACCTGAATCATTTGGAAAAGGTGGTATATACATCTCCTTAAAAATTCCGGAGGCTCTGATTGCACTGTTCCATTTTATATTTAAAGCCGACCCGCCGCAAAAACAAAAATTAGGTTCTGTGTGCCCGTCAGTGGCAATTTTTTTGGAAAGACTATGAATTAATAAATTTTGCAGATAACTATGTATAGTCAGTAATATATCCGCATCTGTACAAGATTTATCCGCTGTAAATTCCTGAATTGCCTGACAAAATTTGTGTTCAAACAGGTTGGAAATTTCAAATACAGATTTGTAAAGTTCGGGTAGTTCTTTTAATAATTCAGGATCAATACTGCCTTCTGCGATATAAGACATAATTTTTCCTGCTACGGAAAGTCCTCCAAAATATCCATTCAACTCCATTTGTTTCCGGTCTTCGGCTAAAGCTTCTGCGGTCTTTTTATAAGGGCCAAAATATTGTCCCATAATTCCGTAAATAGTGCCCATTAAAAAGAAAAGCGGCCCTTTATTGACAATGGTCTTTTCTGCGGCATTGATATAATATAATCTTGGATATTGTCCGCCGTCCCAAACCAGAACGTAACTATCTTCTGCGCTGGCAGAAAATGGACTCGTACAATAAGCCCCCAGAATATGTCCTGTTACATGTCTGAAGCTTTGATAAGGATAAGAGACGTGATCGATCAGTAATCCTTCGGCATAATTTTGTCCTGCAGTATTATCGTCCGCTAAATTCTCTTCGTTATAATAAGCAACTGGTATTTTAATTTCTGTTCCATCTGTTTGTACGGTTATATGGGAGACACCTTTCCAGTTGTCATCGCTTCCATGCCATCCGTCAACAACAAACAGATCAATCTGATCCATCCTGTAACCTTTTGATTGAAGCAGGGATTTAATTTCAGCTAAATCGTCTATTCCGGCATAGCGGTGATTGTTATTTATTTTTTCAAGCTCAATACTAAAAATCAGCTTTCCATTTTCAATCAGTGCTATCCCTCCATCATGAGTTATTTTTATTCCACAAATGATCATAAATATATATTCTAAATTATTATTTCATCAAAGTCTAAATCTTGTGCTGATGCAGCGTTGGTCAGAGAAATCAATTCTGCAAGATCCTTTAAAGTGACCATCTTAAAAAACAAGCTAACGTCTATAGCACAGCTGAATTCAGTATTGATCCTGTTCACAATATTTAAAGCCAGCAAACTGTGACCACCAAGCTCAAAAAAGTTATCATTTGTACCCACTTCTGTGAGCTGCAGTACTTCTTTCCAGATTTCAACTAGTTTTTCTTCTGCTGGGGTTACTGGGGCTGTATGGTTTTTAATTGCCAGCTCATCCCACGAAATATCTGGTAATGCCTTTCTGTTTACTTTCCCATTTGAAGTGAGAGGAATTTCATCGATATCAATAAGCAATGAAGGAATCATGATGTAGGGCAAGTGGTTGCCGAGATATTTCCGGATTTCTAAATGGGTCAGTTCACCGGATGAGACTATAAAGGCAATGATTTTCTTGTTGCCATCTTTATATTCTTTAAGCTGAACAACAGCTGCTTCTACACCGGGAACCCGAATAAGATAAGCTTCAATTTCTCCTGGTTCAATACGGTGTCCAAATAACTTGACCTGGTCATCAATTCTGTTCCTGAACACGATGTCTCCATTGGGCTGCATAACCACAAGGTCACCGGTTCTATATAATTTACCTCGATCTCCCCTAAAAACATCAGGAATAAATTTTTCCAGCGTTAGTTCTGGATTATTTAAATAGCCGGTTGCTATTCCATCACCTCCCAGTAATAATTCTCCTGCAATGCCAATTGGGCATAAAGCCAGGTTTGCATCCACCACATAGGCTTGTGTATTAGAAAAAGGCTTTCCTACCGGAATTTTATCATAACTGGCTTTCGGGTCTATACGATGCAATAACTTCCCAATTGTTGTTTCAGTCGGGCCATAGTGGTTAACAATGGTTAAATCCGGATTTTCTGTATAGATTCTTTTAACTGTTTCTATTGACAGCGCTTCGCCTCCAAAAATCAACAGCTGTTTTGGATATGGAAATTTCCCTTTTACTTCAAGAGATTTCCAGTATGAAGGGACAATTTTTATACAATCAATTTCGTGTTTGCTAAAGTATTCCTGTATATAATCAGTATCCCTAAGCCTGTTTTTAGAAAACAGGTGAATGGTTTTGCCAAAAATCAGCGAGCTGAACAAAACGGTATTCCCCAGATCTGTAGCGATTGTAGACATTAATCCAAAAGTTGTGCTCTCTGCGATCGGGATACTGGATGCCAGTCCAAACAAATAATCCATCAGATTCTTGTGATTTATAGCAACTCCTTTGGGTAACCCGGTTGATCCTGATGTGAAAATAACATAAGCCGGATGAGTTGGAGCTATAAGTGTTTGGGGTATCGAATCTGTTTCCTGATCCCAATTTTTTTGATCTAACAAGATTTTATTTATAGCGGTATCTTTAAGTACTGGAATGTCCTGACTATGACTAACTATAAATTCTGCTTTTGTATTTTCAATAATATAATTGACCCTGTCTTGTGGATAGTCAACATCTATGGGAACATAAGCAGCGCCAGATTTTAAAATCCCCAGCATACCGATGATAGCCATTTCTAGATGTTTATCAAAACATAAAATGACAAGCGTATCTTTACCTGCTCCGCGTCGTGTCAAATAAGAGGAAAGCTGGTTTGCTTTATCATTCAACTCTTTATAAGTGAGTGAGCTATTTTCGCAAATTACAGCGATATGGTCAGGTACACTGTTTGCTCGTTCCTGAAACAGGTCAACAATGGTCTTTTCTTTTGGATACTCAGTTTCAGTCTGGTTAAATTCTACCACTAACTGATGAGTTTCATTTTCGGGAAGATAATCTATTGCTGTAATCGGAATATCTGGGTGGTCCATGGCTTTTGTCAGCAGATTTTCCAGATGTGTAAATATCCTGGATACCCAGCCCCCGTCATAATTGTCAGTGTTGTACTTGATGGTCAGCTCCAGCCCTTCTGGTGCTGAGTCTGATCGTGATCCTGATTTTGGTTTCGATGGTAATTGTAATTGTGCAAAGTCAAAACTCAGGTCTATTTTCGCCGTAGGATTTTTAAAATTGTGAGTTGTGATCTTCAGTTCATCTATCAGGTCTGTTTGCCCATAGCTGCTCATCTGCTGCTCGTTATGCAAAACGACCATCACATCAAACAGGGCTGATCGCCCTATATCCCGTTTCAGTTTTAACTTGCTGACCAGTAAATCAAATGGATAGTGCTGATGTTCATAGGCTGCAGCTAAATTATCTTTCTGCTGATCCAATAGTGCTGAAAAACTACTGTTGTCTGCTATGCCCGACCTGATGGCCAGTGTATTCAGGTAGAGTCCGATTTGGTTCTCCAGATCTGGGTGTACCCTACCCGCAATTGGGGTGCCTATAATCAGGTCGTCCTGGCCGGTATACCGGTGAAGCAATGCGGTTATCCCGGTCATTAAAGTCATGAAAACAGTAGCTCCATGACTACTTGAAAAATGTTTCAGCTTTTCCAGGAATACAGCTGGATAATGATGTACAACGCTGTCTCCCCGATAGGTCTGAACTGCCGAACGGGTCTTGAATCCAGGCAGGTCAATTACTGGAAGATCACCTTGAAAACGGGATAGCCAGTAAGCTTCTGAGGCTAAATAGGCAGGTTTTCGGATTTCCTGGTTATGCCATAAGGCATAGTCTTTATACTGGATCGCCAGCTCCGGAAGCTGAATTTCTTTTCCGCTGATTAATCCGTTATAAATCCGGATCACTTCATTAATCAGGATACCCATAGACCAGCCATCTCCGGCTATATGATGGATATTCAGAAGAAACACATGTTCTTCTGCATTCAATTTCAACAGTTCTGCACGCAGCAATGGTGCTGTACTCAGTTCAAAGGGTTCCTGGTTACTTTGTACCAGGTAAGCTGCAACGAGCAAATCTTTGTTGGTACTGTTGTTTGTATTAGTGTCTGTATTTGTTTTGGATTGCGTACTTGTTTCGACTTGCTTATCCACATTACCCTGCATATCTGCACTTTGGGTATCCGCCTGTGCGCTAAAGTCCTTTATCTTCAGCTTAAAATTCAATGCAGACCAGGGAACTACATGTTGCAGAACTTCTCCCTGCGCATTCTCTTTAAAATATGTTCTTAAGATCTCATGCCGCTCTATCAGCCTGGCAAAACTGGCTTCCAATACTACCGGGTCTAGTGGCCCGGTCAACCGCATCGCTGCAGGCATATGGTAAGCCTGTGATCCGCCCGAAAGCTGACTTAATAACCAGATCCGGCTTTGCGAAGAACTTAGCGGATAACCTGGAGCGTCTGCTGCTTTGGGAATTACCTGATAATCTCTTGCATGAAATTGTTTGCTGATCCCTTCAATTGTTGGATTTGATAAAAAAGAACTAAAGCTTATCGCTTTACCTAAACGCTTGTGCGTCCGGTTAATGACCTGGGAAACAATCAGGCTATGGCCACCCAGATCAAAAAAATTGTCTGTTACACCAATACGTTCTATTCCCAGTACTTCCTGCCAGATCTCTGTCAATTGCTGCTCAGTTTCATTTGCTGGCGCCTGATAGGGGTTATGGAGCATATCTTCCTCTCCAATTCCAGGCAAAGCTTTCCGGTCAGTTTTCCCGTTCGGGGTGAGCGGCATTGCGGCCAG
>NZ_JBEPPL010000009.1:0-233070 GCF_040547305.1 Pedobacter sp. UYP1
CTACCCCCTTTGCCTTTATTCGGCTTTTCGTCTTTTATACTCATTTTTCTGTTTTGAAAAACTTTCTTATGTAAACTCTTTTCAGGAACGGACAATCTTTAACTTATCAAGCTCAATTGACCGATTAATGTTATTACTTTGTAACAAAAATCTGTTTAAATGAATAAAGTTACGCCTAAGATCGATCAGGATATTAAAGTCACAGTTGATGCTATTGTTTTTGGATACAATCAGGAAAACGGTATTTCTGTACTGCTGATCAAGCGTAAAATTGAGCCCTTTCTTAACGAGTGGGCACTTCCAGGTGGTTTTGTACTGAATCATGAAACATTGGAAGAAGCTGTGGAAAGAGAATTACTTGAAGAAGCAGGAGTCTCTATAAATTATCTGGAACAACTCTTTACTTTTGGTAAGCCATCCCGTGATCCACGGATGCGTATTATTTCGGTAGCTTATTTTGGGCTGGTTAAGTCTTCAGACTTCAGTTTGTTTGCTTCCACAGATGCGTCCGAAGCGGCCTGGTTTAATATCTATGACCTTCCACCATTAGCTTTTGACCATAAAGAAGTGGTTGAAAAAGCTATTGCCCGTTTAAGAGCAAAAATTACCTATGAGCCAATCGGCTTTGAACTGCTTGATCCTAAATTTCTTTTCTCTAACCTGGAACAATTATATATGGAATTGTTAGGCCATGATATTGACCGCCGCAATTTTAAACGTAAAGTGATGTCTTTAGGCCTGGTTATTGAACTGGATGAAAAGGCTCCGGCTTTAAGTGCCGGACGGCCAGGAAAACTATACTCTTTTGACAAAGAAAAATATAAGCAGCTTAAAGTTAATGGTTTCGATCTTAATAAACTCCTTTAATACAGTTGTTTATGAATTTTAAATTTAATTTGTGTTAAAATAACGCAAATTAAATTTGCATAAGAAATAATAAAGACTTTAATTTGTGTCATTATAACGCAAATAGATATGAAAGTATTAAATTTATCAACCGGATTTAAACCCTTCAATTCCTCTTTAGAGGAAATAGATGCTAAAAGCTTTTTATTTAGCGGTGGGGAAGTACACATTAAGTTACAGGGCAAGGCAGAAGAAGTGATGATTTCTGCAAGACTAAATGATTCAAATGACGTCATGAAGTTGTTGCTGGCTGTAGACGCATTACGCCGCAACGGCAGTAAAAATATCAGCGTATTGATTCCCTATTTACCTTATGCCCGTCAGGATAGGGTGATGGTAGGAGGTGAGCCCTTATCAATTAAGGTAATGTGTAACCTGATTAACAGCTGCGGCTTTGATAAGGTATATATCTTCGATGTACATTCAGAAGTATCACTTGCTTTACTGGACAATTGTGAACTGATCACTAACTCAAGTCTGGCTAAACAAGTACTCCATGACCAAACTGATTACCTGTTGGTTTCTCCTGATGCTGGTGCGTTGAAAAAAATATATAAACTAGCCGAAGCTTTACAATATACCAGTGATATCGTTTTATGTAATAAGGTGAGAGATGTCAGCAACGGAAAAATCAAACAGATTACAGTTGATCAGGATGACCTGGAAGGTAAAGATTGTTTTATTATAGATGATATCTGTGATGGTGGTGCAACCTTTATAGGAGTCGCTAAAGAATTAAAAAAACGTAATGCTGGTAAAGTCAGCCTGATTGTTTCACACGGCATTATGTCTCATGGAGAAACAGAGCTTGCGGAGTGGATAGATCATATCTATACGACAGACTCTATTAAAGATAGTGAATCAACATTGATCAGCAGGATTCCACTGGCTGATCTGATCGAATTATAACTTAAAGAAATTAAAGATGAATAATATCCTCTTACAAACAGATGTTTACAAAATGGGTCATATGGAGCAATATGCTCCCGGATGTAATAAAGTATATTCTTATTTGACTGCAAGAAGTGACAAGAATTTTAATGAAACCGTATTTTTTGGACTTCAATATTATATCAAACAATACCTGTCAGCACCAATCACCAAAGAAATGGGTGAAGAATTTCTGACTTACCGCAAACTGATTTTAGGAAGTAACTCTCCCGAAGTAGAAGATAAAATCAGAGCACTTTGTGCGTTAGGTTATTTGCCAATAGAAATTAAAGCCGTTGAAGAAGGTACAATTATGCCTGTTCAAAATGTGTTGATGACAATTACTAATACACATCCTGATTTTTATTGGGTAGTCGGGTTTATGGAAAGTCTACTGCTAAAATTATGGTACACGATTACCGTAGCTACTTGCAGCCATCAGTACCGTAAAATTGTAACGCGTTATTTCAATGAAACCGATGAGGTTGAAATGGAAGGTGCAAAAGATTTCCAGGTGCATGATTTTGGATACCGTGGAGACGCTTCTGAAGAAGGTGCAGCAATTAGTGGGGTTGCGCATTTATTATCATTCCTGGGCAGTGATAATGTACCTGCTTTGCCTTGTGCGGTTGAATATTATAACGCTGATATCAAAGGAGCTCCAATTATGCTTTCTGTACCAGCCAGTGAACACAGTGTAATGTGCTCTTTTGGCAGAGAAGATGAAATCGGTGCTTTCCGTCATATGCTGGAGTTATATCCTACAGGAATTGTATCTATTGTTTCTGACACTTTTGATGTCTATAAAGTATTAACAGAGTTTGCTGAAATCCTGAAAGAAGATATTCTGAAAAGAGATGGTAAGGTTGTTTTCAGACCAGATAGTGGAAATCCTGAATATATTATTTGTGGAAATCCTGAGGCAGAACCCGGAACTAATGAGTGGAAAGGTGCCATTCGTTTACTGGATGAAAAGTTTGGATCTTCTTTGAACAGCAAAGGATACAAAGTATTGAATCCAAAAGTAGGGTTGATCTATGGAGACGGGATGTACCTGGAAAGATATATCAGAACGCTCGATCGTTTGAAAGAGATGGGCTATGCGGCCAGCAACCTGGTTATTGGAGTTGGGGGTATTTTAAGAAACCATAGCCGTGATACTTTAGGTTTCGCTATCAAAGCAACTTATGTTGAAGTTAACGGAGAACCAAGAGAAATTGAGAAAGATCCGATAACTGACCATAAAAAGAAATCATTGAAAGGAATGCTTTGCCTGAAAAGAGAAGGAAATGAATACCTGACTAAAGATCAATGCAGTGTGGCTGAAGAAGCTGATTCTTTATTGCAGGTGGTCTACAGGGATGGGGAATTAGTGAAAGAAACCAGCTTATTGGCTATAAGAGCGTTAATTAAAGCACAGGAAGAGGTTTTAACCGGCCAGTTATAATTCTGTATATAAAAAAGAGCAAATAACTTCTTCAGCTATTTGCTCTTTTTTATAACGTCCCATTAACTCAATGGGATGTTTTTATTTCAATATCTCGCTCAAACGCTCAGTCTGATGATCTGCAAGTTTCTTTAAAGGCCCCGCAGCCAGCATTTTCATCATCATATTCAGATCTGCTGAAATGATATGTGTAGCTGTTGTTGTACCATCACCATTATCCGCTACTGTCCATTTCAATTCTAAATCGAAAGGAGCTTTCTCAGAAGGAATTGCAATCAACTCCTGGTTTTCCACTCTGCTGGAAATCTTAATCGCCAGTTTAGCCATATTCTGGATGGTAAAACTAGCATCATCGGTTGTAGAAGACCAGTTGTAAATGTTTTCAGGCATTAACTGCTGATGATTGTTCATATCGGCTAAAAAAGCGTAAACTTTAGCTACCGGTTGGTTTACTGTGGTGGCACTTTCAATAACGGTCATTTTATACTGGGTTTTGGTCAAAATTCTGTCCCCACTCTGATGGGTTTCTGCGCCATTGGTTAAGAATATCTACATCACTTTGTGCAATAAAGCTATTCTCGGCTGCGTACTGTATCAAAGTATTGTAGTTAGATAACGTTGCAAAACGACATTTAGCCTCTTTAAAGTTTTCTTCAGCTATATCAAAGCCATAGGTGAAGATAGAAACTAAACCTGCAACAGACAAACCAGCATTTTTTAATGCATGTACCGCCTGTAAACTACTTTTACCAGTAGAAACCAAATCTTCTACCACAACTACGCGCTGACCTTCAATGATTTCTCCTTCAATCAGGCTACCCGTTCCATGTTCTTTAGCTTTTGCTCTTACATAAACAAATGGTAATCCTAATTCCTGAGCAACTAATACACCCTGAGGAATACCAGCAGTTGCAACTCCGGCAATTACATCAACAGAACCAAATTCTTCCTGTATCAACTGCGTAAGTTTCTGTCTGATGTATGTTCGAACTGACGGATGGGAGAGCGTTATCCTATTATCACAATAAATTGGAGATTTCCAACCTGAGGCCCAAGTAAAAGGGTTATTCGGCTGTAATTTTATTGCTTTAATTTGAAGTAAAAATTCAGCTACCTTTAATTCAATATCACTTTTATTATACATGCTCCAAAATTACTCAAAATAATACCTTTATTACACAAAGGATTTGTCCTTTTTTTGCCACCGATTGATAATCAATGCGATAATTAGAAACAAGGGTGGTTTAAACTAAATAATATTCGATTCCTCTTTGTATCGTACATAATTTTTATACTTTTATTTCATAAACAAGCATACCCAACCAGCTTTTGAAAGCTGACATACTAACGATCATACCAATGAAAACTTACACCATTTACATCAACGACAATACACTGCTCATCGCGAACAAAGAGCCATCACACACGGAACCTGTTGAGCTGGTGGAGGAAAACGGATTTAACTTTGAAGCTTTCTATGAAGGCTTAAGTAAACTATCCGCAAAACAGTACGTATTAATTACTGCTGACCCAAAGTCACTTTTTAAACAAATGAAAGCAGGCTTAACTGTTATCAAAGCAGCTGGTGGCCTGGTGATGAATGCAAAAGACGAATACCTGTTTATTTTTAGAAATAAAAAGTGGGACTTGCCAAAAGGTAAAGTTGAAAAAGGAGAGGGCATTAAAGATGCGGGAAGGCGCGAAGTGGAAGAAGAATGCGGCGTAAAAATCAATACAAACGATGAAAGGTTATGCAAAACCTATCATGTTTATGAGATGGGGGCAAAGTTAGTCCTGAAAAGAACCAACTGGTATAGCATGACTGTTAAAGGAAGCCCTAAATTGATTCCACAGAAAGAAGAAGGGATTACTAAAGCAGAATGGCTTACAGCAGCTGACCTCAAGCCAGTGCTGAAAAATACTTACCCTTCTATCATTGACGTATTGAAAGCAGGCAAACTGATCAAAGAGAAAGTTTCTAAAGAAAAAATAAAGCTTCCTTAGGAAGAAAAGGCGTTACATCACCATGGTTACGGAGAATATCCCGTACTATGGTGGAGCTAATGGCCGAATATTCAGGTTTACTCAAAATAAAGATGGTCTCCATTTCTGGCATCATCGTCTGGTTAATCTGCGCGATTGCCCTTTCATATTCAAAATCACCCACAGAGCGGATCCCGCGGATCATATAAGAAGCATTGATCTTTCTGCAAAAATCAACCGTCAGACCTTCGTAAGATTGAACTTCAATATTATCATAACCTGCAAATACCGCTTTAACGATTTCTTCGCGCACTTGTCCGGATAAAAAGCTTTGTTTAGAGCTGTTAAGCCCTATACCCACAATTACTTTGTCAAATAATGGCAAAGCACGCTTCAAGATATCAGCATGTGCGATGGTTAATGGGTCAAACGAACCCGGGAACAGGGCTATTTTCATAGTCTACGGCGTATAGTTAAAAAAGCTGAAAGAAGAATTACCATAACGGCGGGTTTCTTTATAGCCTGGCTGATCTTTTAATTTTAATAAAGAAGGGTGTTCTACCACTAGTAATCCATTTTCAGTCAGTAACTTGTTTTTCGCTACCAATTGCGGGATCAGTGGAATATTTGTCAAATCATAAGGCGGATCTGCAAATATAATCTGATAACTTTTGGTATGTTGTTCCAGGAATTTAAATACATCTGCTTTTTGCAGCGTGATTTCATTCAGCTCATATTTTTCAATAACTGATTTGAGCCAGAAAATACAACCAGAATGTTTATCTACAGCAGTCACTTCTTTTATCCCGCGTGAAGCGAATTCAATACTGATATTACCGGTGCCACTGAATAAATCAAGTACACTGCAGCTGTCAAAATCGTAGGTATTGTATAAAATATTGAAAAGGGCCTCTTTGGCCATATCTGTAGTAGGTCTTACAGGAAGACTGGCAGGCGCATTCATGCGGATACCTTTTAATTTACCGCCAATTATACGCATAAGTCCAGGGCTAATAAGCTGCTGTAATAGTGAGCAGGCATATCATCTAAGATAGCGTGATCAATATCACTGGCAGGAGGAAGGTTAAAATGGATGTGATTGAAATATTTATGCAGACAGGTATGATAACCATCGTTCTGATGAATAATCCCACTGATTAATACAGGTGTTTTTGCCGGATCTAATTTTAATTCCTGAATTAATAAAACCAGGTAATAATTAAATTCGTCCGGATTCTCCATCTGATAGGTATTCTGGAAGCGCATTTTGCCCTCATCCAGTAATAAGGCATTAAAAGAACCAACCGTAAAGTCCAGTAATAAAGCATTGCCTTCCACACTTGTTGCCAATGCCAAAACTGGCGCATTCTGCTCATAACGTGCAGCACTGGCCAGGAAAGTGTTTAAAGTCTGCGCTGTGAATTTCTCCAGGTTGAATACAGAAGTAAAGCCAAAGCGCGCAAATGCACGCGTATATAAAGTTTCTGATTGGTCTTCGCTGAAAAAGTTGGCGTAGGCATTCAGATCTTGTTTACAGAAAAATTCATTGGGAACTGCAATAGTATTCGGCGTATACACAGAAACCTTGATCTCCCTGAATGGTAACTTAAGATAACTGTCATTTTTTAAAATAGTGGCCAGGTCAGTACTGATATCATCACACTCCTGCTGATCAAACACGGCTTTTAACTGCTTGCTGTTTTTATCAATTATGGCATATGAAAAACTATCGCCAGTAATTTTTAACAACAAATTACAGGCTGAGGCAGTATTAGGATCAAATTCCGGATCCACTAATAAAATGCTGTTTTTACTATTGTTCATCTTAGCAAAATTAATTCTTTTTTCTATAACAACACCATTGCATATTTGTAAAATGGATAAAGCCTCAATAATTGCCCAGTCTTACCAATTTCAACCCACTGCTGAACAGTTTGTTTTTTGCCAGCAAATGGCTGATTTTTTGTCTGGAGAGCTGAATAACAGGTGTTTCATCCTTAGAGGATATGCGGGTACAGGTAAAACTACTTCCGTTGCTGCACTGGTAAAGGTTTTACCGAAATTCAGGCTAAGATCTGTTTTACTCGCTCCAACAGGCCGCGCTGCGAAGGTGATGACCAGTTATTCGGGCAGAACAGCCTTAACTATTCACAAAAAAATATATAGAAAAAGGTCTGCCGTAAGTCTTGATATGTCATTTCAGCTGGCGCCAAACCTTGCAGAAAACACTTTATTTATTATTGACGAGGCATCAATGATTGCCGATGAGTGGAATACCCAGAATGGATCTTCTTTTTTGAAGGATGTGATGGAGTTTATCTACAATGGTAAAAATTGTGCTGTACTATTTGTTGGTGATACTGCCCAGCTGCCACCGGTAGGCAGTCTGGATTCTCCAGCATTGAATAAAGATTATGTTGCTCAGAATTTCGGATTAAGAGTCACAGAAACAGAATTGAGAGAAGTTGTCCGTCAAGGCAGAGAATCTGGGATATTAGCCAATGCTTCCATGCTGCGGGATCTGATCAATACCCATATTGAAAATATAGCAGAAGGAAATGGAGAGGAAAAAGTAGCCTTACCACAGTTTTTCACTAAAGGGTACAAAGATATTTTCAGAATGACAGGTGTAAAACTTGTCGAAGGACTGGAATATGCTTACAGGAAGTTTGACATTGAAAATTCTCTGGTGGTTTGCCGTTCTAACAAATCTGCAAATGTCTATAACCAGCAAATCAGAGCGAGATTATTATATCGGGAAGAAGAGCTGACAGGCGGAGATCAGATTATGGTGGTCCGGAATAATTATTTTTGGTTGCCAGACAATGAATCGACATCTTTTATCGCCAATGGTGATATGGCCAGGATTGTCAGGGTAAGAAATGAAGAGGAGCGGTATGGTTTCAGGTTTTCTGAGGTACAGCTTGAATTTTTGGATTACCCGGAAGCAGGTCAGGTCACTTGTAAAGTTATGCTGGATACCTTACAGGCAGAAACACCTAATTTACCTTATGAAGACAGCAAAAAGTTATTCGAGGGCTTAGTCGAAGATTACGAGCATATTTCGAATAAACGGGAGCGGATGCTGGCGATTAAAGAAGACCCTTATTACAATGCATTGCAGATTAAGTTTGCTTATGCAGTGACCTGCCATAAAGCACAGGGTGGTCAATGGGATGCGGTATTTGTAGATCAGGGATATCTGACCGACGAAATGGTAGATCTGGAGTTTCTGCGCTGGTTATATACTGCCATTACCAGGGCTAAACAGGAATTATTCCTGGTTAACTTTGCGCAGAACTTATTTAGAGATCCATCCGAAGAGCAGTACTAAATATCAGCAAACAGCTTAGTGTTTTGCGTCTTCAGTATGAGCAGCTTTTCTAAGAAAAGAAAAGTAAATTGCAGTGGTTGCTATAATTACGCATAAAGCAAGAACTATGAAAGTAACTTCTGCCGTTCCTAAACGTTCCGTATGTGCTGAAATCTCGTGATTTTCTAAAACTGTGGAAATAGTCATATTGTTTTTTTTTGTGAAGGTAATAAATATAAATTATTACCCCGTCATAAATAATGCAATATGGGTATCGCAGAGAACAGAATGGGTAATAAAATCAACGGTATATGGTTGATTACGATCTAGTTCACTATACCCAATTTTTCCTCTATTGCTTTCCCAATTGGCGCAATTGGTAAGGTTACTGACTTATTTGTCTGAAGCAAAACCTTCCATTCTCCGGTGTATCTTCTCCTTGTAATCTCAAATGAGCCCTTTGGATGTACGATTTTGTAAAGATTGATGGTTGATATTGGGTGTAATATACTGTAGACATCGTCTTCGATATTGATTTTTAGACTTCTCATAAGTAATTGTTAATAAATTGGTTCCCATTGATATACGCAGGAACCTTGCCATGATCAGATTTCTTAATATGACTGCTACAGAATATTAGTATTAATTTACGCATTTTTGTTACAAGTATTTTTAAGCTACAATGATTTAGCTGCTTATTGAAATCAAACCGCGCAAATCATTTATAAAACTATAAAGATAAATTGGAATTTTATCAAATGTGATCAACCTATGAATAAGAAACTATACTTTCTCCTTTTACTTTTATCAAACCTTGTTTTTATCCAGGGTTACGCACAAAATCAAAAATATTTTAAAGTTATCCCATTAGGTACCAAGGGCGGACTGGACGAAAGTAATTTGTCAGCTTACCTGGTTGCACCAATAGGCAGCGATAACTTTATTGCAGCAGATGCCGGAACACTAAGACATGGAATAGATGTAGCAATCAGCAATCAATTATTGAAAGGGCCTGCTGACGAGGTTTTGAAAAATAACATTAAAGGTTACCTGGTTTCCCATGCACACCTGGATCATGTGGCAGGATTAATCATGAACTCTCCCGATGATTCCAAAAAAAATATTTATGCCTTTCCATCTGTTATTGAGGTCTTGAGGGACAAATACTTTACCTGGAAAGCCTGGGCTAATTTTGCAAATGAAGGGGAGATGCCAAGGTTGAATAAATATACTTATGTACCGCTTGAAGCGCAGGTAAAGAAAGAATTAACCGGCACAGAAATGCAGGTCACGGCTTTTCCTCTGAGTCACGGGCCTGGTTATGAAAGTACTGCTTTTCTAATCAGCCATCAGGAGAATTCTTTGTTATACCTGGGAGACACAGGAGCAGACGAAATAGAAAAAAATACGCAATTAGAGAAACTTTGGAAACAAGTAGCTCCACTGATCATAAAGAACCAGCTAAAAGCAATATTCATAGAAACATCTTTTTCTGATAAACAACCGGAGAATCAATTATTCGGGCATTTAACTCCGCGTTTGCTCATGGTAGAATTAAGCAAGCTGAATAAATTAACAGGAATTGAGGCTTTGCAAAAAGTTTCCATTGTAATAACGCACATCAAGGCATGGGATAAAGAAGAAGCATACCTGGTTAATGAACTGAAACAGAAAAATCAACTGGGTTTGAAGCTTGTTTTCCCGGAACAGGGGAAATACCTGGAGTTTTAATTGATCCGAATGGCAATTGTTATTGAATAAAAAAAGATAAAGCGGCCAAATCATAGCCGCTTTATCCTTCTTATGCTGTCCCGGCAGCAAAAAAACGGGAAGAGCTATGAATTAAAGTTTTTCTAAACGTGATAAAGAAGAGATTCCTTCCAGTTTCAAACCTCTGGTTACCGCAGAAGTTGACGGGTTATATTGGTAGATGTAATATCCATCTGCCGTTTGTGCTGCAATAGAAACTATTCCATTTTCAACCAGTACATTTTCTATAAAACTACCGCTGATACTTTTTGGGATGTTTAACTTGGTTTTAGTTTGGTTCACAACGTCTACTACATAGTAATCTGCGATAAATCCAACACTATAAGATTTATAGTCGGTAATCTGAGTTTTATCGATGAATTTTACGATAGCTTTTCCATTACCAATGTAGAATAATCCCATTGCTTCCTCTTTATTTCTATCTGTTATTTCATAGAAATAATCAGGATCAATTTGTGAAGCTCCATTTTTTACACGGTAAATACCGAAGGGCTTATTTTTATTTGAAGTTGTCCAGATATTTGGAGATGCGATAAAGTAAGAGTTGCCATTTTCTACAAATGAGTTTGGCATATTTAAAGAATAATGTTCAGGTAAAGTGAATCTTATATCTTTTGTTACCCTCACGTTATTCATTGCAGGATAATCAAATGTAGCCAGGTAAGTTGTATCTACTGATAGGTTGTCACCAGCATTTGCATTTTGTGTATAGGTAAGATTTACTTTGTTGTCAGTAATCGTGGCTGCATATCCCCAAAAATAGTGATCCTTAAGTAAGCCAGGGACATTTATTTTACCACTGCCAGTAAAGGTCATCGTCTCTACATTAAGAATGGCATATTCAAATTGAACCGATCCATTCGAACTGAACAGGACAAGCGTTTTATCATCTTTCCATTTGTAGAAACTAGCATAATATGCCCAGCTGATTTGAGTAAAAGGAATTTCCTTAACAACAGTATTGATCTTATTGTTAGAGGTGTACTTAACCAGGTTACCTGCATCGTTCAATCCGTAATAAAATCCGTTTCTGGCGGTTATCGTAGTCAAAGTTGTCGCTACTCCAGTTCCTACCAGGGTTGCGGTACCACTTGTTAAAGAGCCTGTTTGTAAAATATATTCAGCAGCAGGTGATCCGGAAGATACCCTTAAACTGTAAGTACTTTGAACTACTGGAGGTATTTCATCCGTTGTTTTGCTTTCATTTTTTTTACAAGCGGAGAGTCCTGAGATAAGTACGACTGATGCAAGTAATGGGAGAAATTTATTAACTGTTTTTAACATGATATTGAGTTGGTTTTAAGAATAAAATGGTGTTTGTTTATTGATTATTTAATGAAGTAGCGCAGTTTTACATAAAATGATCTGCCTGGTTTTTGCAATCTGAAATTATCGTAAGCAATTACATTGGTTACATTAAAAGACTCGGCAGAAATATTATACTTGCCATTTTTAAATGAATAAGCCAGGCTTGCATTGTGCGTTAACTGACCCGGTATTTTATTATTGGACTCCTTGCTGCCCAGTGATTCCCAGGTCAGGTAAAACCAATGTACATACTGAGTTGACCAGTTAAATTGCAGGCGTGAATCTTTGCCCAGCAGATCATTTTTACCAATGCCGATATTGGCATTTCCATATACCCAGGGTTGGTTAGGTATTTTATCTCTGTAAGTGATATCCTTGATAGTCGTGCTACCGGCCTGAAATTCCTGGTTATTTCTTGCATTCTGATAAGTTGCATTCACAGAAACCTCTAATAGCTGACGGTAGTTATAGCTCACTTCTCCTTCTACTCCACTAATTTCTGCTTTGCCTACATTCAGATAGTTAGAATATCTGCCAGCAGGTACAGCCATATAAATAAAGTCTTTAGCATTTCTATAGAAATAAGAAGCATCAAAAGCAATTCTATGATCATTCAGCTGATAATGATAATATAAGCCGACATTGATATTATCACTTTTCTCAGGCTTTAAGGCCGTATTTGAAACCACATTTATACCATCACCAAATAGCTCATCAGGCTCCTGCAGACGATAAGCGTGTTCAAAAGAAGCCTTGATCCCTGCATTTTCATTGAGCTTGAATCTGGAAGCTACTCCATAACCGAAATTATCCTGATGCGTCCGGCTGTCTGCATTTTCCCATCCGTTGGAACCCCCTAAAGAAACTGCATTGGGTACAAAAGCACCATAGCCATAGTATTTTGCAAAAGGTGTAATGGTCAGTTTGTCGTTCCATAAAGTACGCTGATAAGCCAGGCCCACTATGTTTTTTGTGATCGTATTCGGAGTAGCGAATGGATTATCTTTTAGTCTGCCCAGCTCTTCCTTAGCGGAACGGCTGAAATGGCTATAACTATAATTTAGATTAATACTTTGCTGGTCATCAATCTTATAGGCCATATTTATTCTTCCGATAGCCGTATTGTTCTTATAGCGGTAAATAGTTTTTACACCTCCGATTTCGCCCGCAATCTCTTCTGGTTTTACAATTCCTCCCCATCCATATTTATAACCCGAAGTGTCTGTTACGTGTGATTTTGTAGTGGAATAAGAGGCTGTTGCATTTACTGACAAGCCCTTTAACAGAAAATCATTTTTCTTGTATTTAAGGCTCGGCATGAAGAATTGCTCATTATTAGTAGCCCCGCCGTAAACAATATTCTGACTTGCACCTGTTTGTATCTCTTTATATAAAGAAGAATAAAGGAAGCCAAGAGACAATTGGTCAGCCCATGATTTATTAACTACACCCACGTCCATTTGCCCCATTGCAGACTTATAAGCGTCATGGAAACGATAGGCATCTTTCTGTACAACAACGCCACCTTCATTAACTTGTATTGGTGCACCATACTCCGGATTATTACGCATTAAATAATCATTGTCAGAATAATTATGGTACCCACTGAAGTTGAAGATAATCCCGCTTTTATCCGTCGTAAATCTACCTGCAAGTGCAGCCCGGCTCGTATTGAAAGAACCATAACTATAACTCGCGTCCAGAAACTTTTTGGTATGCTGATCGGTGACGATATTTATAGCACCTCCCAGCGCATCAGAACCCAGCTCTACAGGTACTACACCTTTATAAACTTCAATTCTTTCAGCAAGATTAACCGGTATATTATTGAGTGACATAGCGCTTCCGAAGGTTTCCATTGGAATACCATCCAGAAAGAATTTAACTTGTTTACCAGAAAGGCCATTCATTGTGAATTTGAAATCAGAACCTAATCCGCCCTGCTCTCTGATTTTAATACCAGCACTTCTGTTCAGCACCTGGTTAAGATCAGCGGTGGTATTTGCGAACTTTTTAAGATCGATCGCATTTACAGCAAAACCAGATTCCTTGATTTCCTGACTTTTTGTTTTCCCGGTAATAGCAACATTATCAAGTTCCTGAAAATTCTTTTTTAAGGTAAATGATAAGGTGAATTGCTGACCAGGCCTTAATAATACTTGCCTGGAGCTGGATACATAGCCCATGTAAGAAGCGATAATCGTATAATTACCTGGCGATACTCCTTTAAGCTCA
This sequence comes from Pedobacter sp. UYP1, assembly GCF_040547305.1. NCBI lineage: Bacteria > Pseudomonadati > Bacteroidota > Sphingobacteriia > Sphingobacteriales > Sphingobacteriaceae > Pedobacter > Pedobacter sp. UYP1. The sequence continues at coordinate 13,893 of NZ_JBEPPL010000009.1, forward strand.
TAGTATCCGTCACTGCCAGTAACAGCTCCGGTTTTCGTGTTCTTTAAGAGCAGGGTTGCACCTGCAATTACCGAAGTGCTGTCTTTGACATATCCAGAAATTGTAGCTGAGTTTTGTGCATAAGTTGCGAAGGATAACGCACTTATGGCTAATAAAAGTAGAATTTTTCGAAATGACATTATTTTAATATGGGTGTGTTTATACTGTTAGTAGCATAAGAACTACTTTTCCGAAGGTGTAACAGTAAAAAAATATTAAAATAAATTAAGGGACTAATTGAGTTTGTCTGCCCTCATGATAAAATCTGTGTCCCCTGCTAATTGAAGTCCCTTTTTAAGCGTTCCATTACTGATATTATAGCTCCAGATATAATTGCCATTTAAGGTAGAGTTTACTGCGATATAAGCTAGATTATCTTTAACAATTACGCATTCTCTTCTAGTTCCTTTATCCAAAGGAAGATCAAGTTTTTTTATATCCTTTTTTAACAGATCGAGTATATAAAATTCAAAATGTGCTGTACTGTAATGATCACTTAAACCTTTAAATAAGTCCTTTCTTTCACTTCTGATAATAGCTTTATGATGACCAAGATACCAGATACCATAAGCATGGTTTTTGATTACAGATCCGGAAATATCAAAAAAGTATGATTTATCTATAGTTTCCCGGGCCGCATTGATCCGGAATATTCCTGTAGGTAATTCCGGGCGGTTACCTAGTGCAATTCCAGGACAGGACATAAAATAGTAGTTTCCCTGTTCATCATTGAAAGCATACGACTGTATCGTATTGGTGCCTCCCGGAGAAGTGGAGCGGGTATCTTTATCCGTTTTGATTAACTGCATTCCGGGATATTTGATCACAGCTACATAAGTGGTGTCACTTGTACTATAATTTGAAGAACTCAATTGCTCATTGTAAGTATAACCCAATAGCATTTTACCTTTTCTTAGTTCAGCGAAGCCAATGGAGACCGAAGTGAACTTTCCGGAAGGACGGGGGATATTAATTTCACCTGCTGATGTCTGCTGCATCTTGTCCGTATTCAAACTGATATATTTGACTTGTGTATAATCAGCTTTGTTCAGGCCAGTCAGTAATAAAGTGTCGTTAGCAATCCAATTGTAATTCTCTATAGAAAAGTCTTTCAAAGGCATAGCAGCCAAAAGAGTCAATGTACTGCCATTCAGTTTGTATTTTTCAAAGGATGCTTTTTTCCGGCTTAAATGATAGTAATATCCTTGGTGTACAATGACATCCCGGTCCATTACATCCCCGTCCAGTAAAGCACCTTCCTCCTCTGGCCGCACCGACCCACTGTTTAAAGAATCCGTTTCCAGTAAATATTCTTTCCCATCTTTACCGAGTATATATAGGCTGTATTTTTTCTTTGACGGACTTAAATCCTGGTGGTTATTTTGATTGCAGGAGGTGCAAAAGAACAGGACCAATAAGCAAGACAGCAGAAAAGTTTTTACCGGATGATGCATTATATTTATTAGAAAAGAATTAGATACTAAACTTATTCATAAGTTGTTTTTGAAGTACCGGTGGAAGATCCATCAGGTTTCTTTGATTGATCAGGATAAACCTGTCATATCCTGATTTACCATTCATCGCGATGTAGGTTTGTCCTGTTTTAAAGGTCATTTTCCCTTCGCTTCCGCCAATGCTTAATTCAATATCTTTTTTGGGCGAGATGATAATACTTCCGGAGAAATCGATATTCCCTGTCTGGTAGTTAATTTTTGCAGTGGATTCTGGTGCCAGCGAAATACAATAAGCTCTGGAATCAATATGTCTTACTTTTAGTAAAGAAGTATTATTTACGGAGACTAAACCTAATGGATCCTGAGGAGTATAGTATAAATGATAGCTGATCAGTGAAGAAAGCCCTACAACTAAAACAGCTGCTATCATTTTTGTCCATTGGGTCAATTTGAAAGATTTGGTAAGGATAACTGCAGGTTCTTCTTTAACTGTATTTAATCCGGTTGGGAGGATCTGCTGAATTTCTTCCCACATTTGTGCCTTGAGTTCAGCCTTGTTTTCTTGTACAGGAAGTTGCAATTCCTGATCAGTTTCTTCAGAAAACAGCCATTCCTCCACGAATTTGCTTTCTTGCAGATCGCATTCGCCAAGGTGATATTTTTCGATAAGTTCTTTACTTATTTTCATACAGGCCATTCTTACTACAAACTTAGACAAAATATAAGAGCCTGTTTAAATTAATTAGTGTAATTGGCAAGATTGAGTTTAAGCATAGTGGTCGCTTTAGAGATGTGATACTCCACAGCTCTTTCTGAGATCAGCAGGTTAGAAGCAATTTCTTTGTTGCCTAAACCATCCTCTCTGCTCATTTTATAAACTCTTTTGCACTGACATGGCAGCCGATCGACCAGCAGGTTTACTTTCTCTTTTAAGCTATTGAAAAGGATATGTTCTTCGGTACAATTTGTGGACATTGTACAGCTTTGCATTTTCATGCCGATATGTTTTTCTCTGCTGACCTTATTTCTGATGTATTCAAAAGTCTTGAACTTTGCGGAACGAACAAGATAGTGCTCCGCTTTTTCAAGTTCGAGGTTTTCTCTTCTTTCCCAAAGTGATTTGAAGATATCCTGAACCATCTCTTTTGCAGGTTCCATTTCGCGAATGTTGTTGTAACAGATCGCATAAACTTTTTCCCAATAAAGCGTGTAAATCCATTCGAAAGTTTCCTTGTCGATATGAAGCGTACCGGATGAATTTATATCTTTTATTGTTGCCAAGTCAGGATTGGATAATGTCTGCCAAATATAGATTATTTATAATGATTATAAATAAATTAGTTAAATTATCTTGCCTGATGGCAGATGCGATTTATAGCACATTCATCTTTAACGAATTACGGGAATATTTGCAAAATCCTGAAGCCTAGTTATTAACAATAATTAACATTCAGGTTAAAAAGTGTTAATTATTGAAGGTGTTTTTTTTCTTCTGCCTATTTTTAGTGGATGAAATTAATTCTCGTTCAAATCTTATCGGCCTTTTTCGTAATAATATTCTTTTTGCCTGCGGAAGGCCTGGCCCAGCAAATGGTGAAAGGGGTTATATTTGAAGAAGGCACCAGGACAAGAGTAGCAGGAGCCTCAGTTCATAATCAAAGAACTGGCTATACGAATTCAACTAATAACTTTGGTTTATTCGATATTGTGGTACAAGAAGGGGATACACTTCAGATTTCTCTGGATGGATATTTGGATAAGCAAATTGAGGTAAGTAATTTGAAAGATCTGATTATCTATCTCAGAGCCTCATCGACCCAGTTAAAGGAAGTGAAAATAACCGGACAATCCAGGTTACAGGGGCTGCGTGAGGCTCAGGCTGATTTCAAAGCCAAAGGAATTTTTAATAATGGTAAACCATCAGCAGGAATGTTGTCGCCGCTGGGTGGTAGTCCGCTAACTTATTTATATGAAACTTTTAGTCAGGATGGTAAGCGTGCCAGAAGATTAGGGAAATTCATCGCACGCGAATCTGATTATACCGAAGTAGCCAGCAGGTTCAATAAGGAGAAAATTAAATCGCTTGTTCCTATCAAGGACGAGGATCTGGAAGAGTTTAAGTCAGCTTACTGGCCAAATAATGAAGATATCCGGAAATGGGGGGATTACGATCTTCATAATTATATTAAAAAATCTTTCGAAGAATTTAAAAAAACTAAGGGCTATATGTAATTACATTCACAGCCCGCACTTCAAAATAAGAAAATATAAGCTTCAATTTGAAGAAGCTTATATTCATTTCATATTATTTGTGGCCCGCTAAAAACTGCTGATAATTCTTTTCGTTCGCAAAGTAGGCTACACTACCTTCCTCATTGAGCAATACAATATAAGCCTCAGTTTTATCTACCTTTTTACCAGTTTGCGGATCAGTGGCCATGCGTACCGTTTTATCTTTTGGAATACGATCCACACACATCTCACAGCATCCATAATAAATTTTACCTTGATAAGGAACTTCGATTTGTTTTTTGCCCATATAAGCATCATTCACCATACAAACTTCCTGGGCCGGGACACGATCACCTACTTTGAAATCTTTTTTAGCTGCGGAAACAGGTTCTTCTTTTTTAACAGGCTTTATCGCTGGTGGCGCTGTCACTGGTGTTACTGTTGCTACTGCAGAAATTGATTCAGCAGGCTTACCTGATCCTGATAATTGTTCTGATGGCTGACTTGCAGAGTTACAAGCCGTAAAGAGTACCACGGATAATACCGCAATACAGAATAACTGATTGAATAATTTCATTGTGTTTTTATTTAACGGTTTTTAATTTTAATTGGAGTTTCGTCTTTGTTGAGCTAACAAATGAAATCTGGTGCTTACTGATGACGATAAACCTGTGAAAATTTTAAAAGACGATTGTCTATATCCGGTAAACGCAATGCATGAGGTAGAGTGGGGGATGCCAGACAGGCGTAGAAAAAAAGAATTGATCGGTTTGGAGCTTAATTAATGAAGTACTATACTCAAAAACGGCTCCTGAATAGCGATTTAAAAGAACCTCACCTGAAAATTTGAATGTGCTGTTTTTAAATGAGCTTTCTTGAACTTTTCCAGTAAGTTTTAGGTGTTCTGTTTTGTATTTACAGCAAGAATCTTTTTTATGCTGCTGATTATTCCGGTTTCCACAGATCGGGCATACCTCATGCTGATCTTTCATCAATAAACTTGTTTCCTGTTGTTTACCCTTGCAGAAATGTGTATTGACTGTAAACCCAACGGATACAATCAGGAGCAAAAGGGAAATAAACAGTGTAAACAGTCTTTTCATTTGAATAGACAAAGATGATCCTTCACTTAAAAAAATGGCTTACAGAATTTTGAAAATGTTTTATATAATTCGGAGACTAAGAAAAACTTTTGATTACGTCAGAAAAAAAATAGTATGGAATGGATTTATTAAAAACAATTTGCTGCTAATATTCTTATAGGGTTAGTTCGCGATTTGGTAAAGTGATTTTTTTAGTAAAGCTATTCCAGAAAGCGTTATGTATACTTTAAAATACTATTACTTGCTAGTCGATTACAGGTGACCCGATCCTTTTCTGCGAAGATATAGACTATTCAAAAAAACAGGCATAATAAGTCCTGCATTCTGCATTACCAGTAGCTTATGAACCTGGTAATTAATCTTAGAACATCCCTTCTCATTTTACAGTGCTCGCAATGACATGCTCATTAGCCTGCGTGTTGATCCTTTTTAGTGCCTGAAAACCAATTAATTATTCTCTTATAATTCTCACCAATCATTCAAAATAATATGAAGAAGTTCTCTAAAATCGAATTTGCCATTTTGACAATGACAATCATTGTCATTTTCTTATCTGAATACTATTTCATGGTGTTAAAAGACCACGATCGGGCAATATTTATTGGATTATGGCCTCCAACAATGATAGGCTTATTAATATATTTTAACATGAAAAAACCAAACTAAAATGGAAAACCTAGATCTGATTGTCCTGACAGCCATTGTATCAATTCTATATATCGGTTTTGCAATTACATTATTCTTTGCTCAAAACAGGCAGCAACATCATGATAAATAATTTAACAAGTTATCAATTAAAAAAATTAAGATAGTAAACCTGGACTAACCTAATCAAATCCAATGATTAACCTTTCTAATATTGCACAGCTCTTAATAGCATTGTCAATCAGCTTTGTCTGGATTGTCCGCTTTGATAACATTGTTAAAGAATTTAAGCAGTATGGCATTCCTGATCTTGTCAGGAATATGGTGGGAGCTAGTAAAATTGCTTTGTCCACCCTTTTAGTTGTGGGGATATGGTACGAGCCCCCCGTGGTCATATCCGCGTTATTGATGTCTTTATTGATGTTTTGCGCCCAAATTGCTCATTTTAAGATTAAAAATCCGTGGCGAAAATTCGTTCCATCGCTTATTTTGTTAATTCTTTCAATATTTGTCGCATTAGTTCATTCTGGTTATTTATTAAAATGTTATTGATCATTTTAACTATCATTTCAAGCTTCTCATTTCTTTATTATGGGATTATATTCTTTTTGAATGCTGGAATGAAAAATGAATTTGAGCGGTATGGATTGAGGAGATTCAGAAATTTGACAGGCGGTTTACAGCTCCTTGGAGGCATAGGTTTATTAGTCGGATTTGTATGGCAGCCAATCTCATTAATATCTTCTGGAGGACTTACGTTATTGATGTTATCAGGCTTAATTGTGCGCATTAAAATGAAGGACGGATTTTTACTTTCGCTTCCTTCATTTGGTTTTATGATTATAAATGGAGTTATCTTTCTGGTTAGTTTACTGGAAAATAAAAGATGATTAAGGAGATATAGGTTTGGTTTTTGGGTATTATTCTCTGTTAACCAGGCAATGTTATACACTTAAAGGAATAACTCTCCCTGGTGTGCAAACATTTTCGGCAGATTTTAGTTATATGATGATTCCATTATTTAATTCTAAACCGATTGGCTGCAGCACAACATCAAAATGTCGTTAAGGGATTTAACGCCACCAAATTATTACTAATCCTCGGCCTGGGTCTGCTTTTGGCTGGCGAAGGCTATTTTGGTTTCCGCTTGCATACACTTTCGAATCAGCAGGAAGAAATCAAAGAAGATTATTCCGATATCAATAATATCACTTTTGGGTTGTTTTCAGTAGATCAATGGCACGACAAGGTAGCGGGGATTATTAACCACCAGGTCCGCCATTTTACCATGACCCCGAAACAAAAAAAACAACTTAAGGTGGAAGTTGAACAAATCATTCTGGCATTGATCAACAAAGCAGAAGCGATGGTCAATAAACCACAGAAATCGATAGGTGGGAAAATAAAGAAACTGGCCATCAAAACGTTTGTAAATACTGATAAAATAAAAGCTCAGGTTCCTGATTTTGCTAAAACTATAATAGCAAAGATAGATAACCCGAAAAGTAAGAAGCAGTTGAGTGCAATGGCTATGGGGAAATTTACAGCTATTGAGAAAACAGACAGTACGACCAAGGCAAATAACATGGCGATCAGTAAGATGTACCGCAAGTATCATGTTTCTTCCCGTGATGAATTTAACGATAAACTTACTGCGTCGCTAGACAGCATCCGGACGGTTACTTATAATTATTCTTTTGGGATGTTAGGCTGCATTGTGATTGTGTTATCGTTATGGTGGATATTCCGTAAAAGAGTAGAGCTTCACGCTATTCTTTTTGTCATGTCGCTCATGTTTGCCTTTGTTCTTCTGGCAGTGGGTTTAACCGCATCAATGATCGAAGTTGACGCACGTATCAAATCGCTCGACTGTGTTTTGTTAGGAGAACACGTGATCTTCAAAAACCAGGTATTATTTTTTCAAAGTAAAAGTATCCTTGATGTAGTAGAAGTTTTGGTGAAGCAGCCTGCTATTGATTCGATATTAGTCGGCATTTTAATCCTTGTTTTTAGTATCCTGTTTCCGATCATGAAATTAAGCTCTACCGGGATTCATTTATTAAGTAAAAGGAAGCTGGCTGAAAATAAATTCATCAAATACTTTGCCTTTCAATCCGGGAAATGGAGTATGGCAGACGTCATTGTTATTGCCATATTGATGACCTATATAGGTTTAAATGGTTTATTAGAAAGTCAATTGTCAAGTCTGAACATTCAAAGTGATTTTTTAACCATCCTTACAACCAATAATACGGCTTTGCAGCCTGGCTATATCATATTTATCAGCTTTGTGTTATACGGACTTATTTTGTCTACCATTTTGAAGTTTATAACACCGTATGATTCGCACTAAATGCTATCAAATTCATAGATCATATTATAATCTAATTAATTAATACATTGATAACTCAGCAAAAAAATACATCGGTTAAAAAATTTGGCCTGCCCAATCTGATACTCATTCTTGGATTGAGTATACTGCTTTGTGGCGAAGCTTATTTCGGTTACCGCCTGCATAAAGATTCAATGGAGCAGGAGCAGATTAAAGAAGACTATAGCATGTCGAATAATATCACATTCGGACTGTTTTCTGTTGATCAGTGGCGTGATAGGATGACAGAAGTTATCAATCACCAGGTACGCGATTTTACGATGACGCGCGAACAAAAGAAGGACTTGCAGGAACAAGTTGAAGAAGAGCTTCACGGTCTCATTGCCAAGGCAGTTGCAGAGATTAACAAACCACAAAAGACTTTAGGTGGTAAGCTGAAAAAACTCGCATTCAATAGCTTTGTGGACGCTGATGATATACAAAAACAAGTGCCCTCATTTGCAAAAACAATCATTGATAAGGTGAATAGCCCCGCAAGTCACAAGAGGCTAAAGAGTATTGCTACCAGTAAAATTGACCAGCTTGCAGACGAAACTTATGATAGTACTGCTGTTGCTAATACTGCTGTTACCAGACATCTGTACAAGAAATATCACGTTGCTAACCCAACTGAATTTAATAAAGAGATTAATTCCCGTTTAGCAGCCATTCGCACTGTGACTTACAATTATGCTTATGCTATGCTGGGCTGCGTTTTGGTTGCACTTGGCTTATGGTGGCTTATGAGAAAGCAGGTGCAGCTGCAAACCACGCTTTTTGTCATGTCGCTATTATTTGCCTTTATCCTGTTAGCGGTAGGTATAACCGCCTCTATTATAGAAGTAGATGCACGCATCGAGACCTTGAACTTTATGCTGCTGGGCGAGAAAGTTACTTTTGAGAACCAGGTGTTATTCTTCCAGAGTAAAAGTATATTGGACATCATTGAAGTATTAGTGAAACAACCTAAGCCTGACGCTATTGTAGTAGGTGTATTAATGCTTGTATTCATTATTATTCTCCCTGTATTAAGAATAACTGCTAAGGGTATCCACCTCTTAAGCAGTAAAAAACTGGCGGAAAATAAAGTGGTAAAATATTTGACATTTGAGTCCGGTAAATGGGATATGGCCGATGTGATGGTAGTGGGTATCCTGATGACTTACATTGGTTTGAACGGAATTCTAAAAAGCCAGTTGTCTAACTTGAACATCCATAACAGTTTATTGACCACTACAACGGTCAATGATACCTCTTTGCAACCTGGATATTTCATATTTGTGGTTTACGTAGTCTTTGAAACTTTGTTGTCATACATTTTAAAACGAATGACAAATGATGAGGTGACCGATCAGGAGGGGGATCCTCTCAGTTAAATTGGCTTAAAGCATTGAATCAGCAGCTTGACTAAACTGCTGATTCAATGAAATGTGTTTTAAATCGCCTTTTTTTCCTTTTCAGCTTTTAGTGTGCGTTAGTTTTTGAAAAAACATTCATTACAATAACTCCGGTAATGATTAATAAAATACCAAGAATAGCAGGTAAATCGAGTGTCTGTTTAAAAATCACAACTGAAACTGCAGCTGTTAATACAATTCCTAATCCCGCCCAGATCGCATAAGCAATACCCAGTGGAATGGATTTTAATGCTTGAGAAAAGAAGAAGAAACAGCCAACAAGTGCAATAAATGTTATGATGGATGGTAGTAATTTAGAGAAACCATCAGATGCTTTTAAAAAGCTGGAACCTATAACTTCCAATGTAATAGCCAGTCCTAAAAATAAATACTTCATGTTGTTTAAAAATTATAATGCAAAGGAGGTATTTATTATGAGCCATTTTTTTGATGTATGTCAAAATCGACTATAGTTTTTTGATACTGCTTAACGTTTTCTGATCCTGCTTAACGTTTCCTGATCCTGCTTAACGTTTCCTGATTCTGCTTAACGTTTCCTGATCCTGCTTAACGTTTCCTGATTATGCTTAACGTTTTCTGATCCTGCTTAACGTTTCCTGATTATGCTTAACGTTTTCTGATTCTGCTTAACGTTTCCTGAGTTATGCCAAGGTAGGAGGCAATATGTCCCAGATTTACTCTTTGTAAAAGTCCCGGAAAAGAAGTGATCAGGGAATGGTAACGCTCTTCAGCAGATTCAGTATGTAAAGAAGTAATTCTTTCTTCCAGAATAACACAAAGTTCCTCGGCCATTTTTCTGCCAATAAGATTCAGTTCCGGAAATATCTTATAAAGTTCATTCAAATCTGTTACGGAAATAGAATATATAGTGGAATCTTCCAAAAACTGGATATTTTCAAAAGAAGGCTTTTCTGTATATAAGGGCAGTATCGAGCCTGTAATCATGTTTTCCAGACCAAACCATGTATTAACCTCTTTATCTTTCCTGATAAAATATGCCCGTACTAATCCTTTGTCCAGCATAAAAAGAGTTGACATTACCTGTCCTTGCCTTAATAAAAAGTCATCTTTCCGTTTCTGAAAACACCTGGTTCTTTTGTTCACTTCTTGCTCTGCTTCGGGAGAGAGGTCTCCATACTGTCGCAATCTATCTATTAGTGGATTCATTTTAAGCGCTTTTCTTTATGCTTTCTGGCTGTAATATACAAAACGTTTGTTTTGTGAAGAGTAAAGATAAAATACCAAAAATATGTTCTGGAATAACATACAATAGCAGTTTTTTCTGCTATTGTATGTTGGTTTACAATTTTATTTTCTAAGGATTATAAATCTCTTAAACCACCGTCCAACAATAGTTCAGTACCCAGCATAAATGCAGAATCGTCAGAAGCCAGGTAAAGTGCTGCGGCTGCCAGCTCTTCAGCGGTTCCTACACGTTTAACCGGAGTAAAACCAGCAAACGATTCCTTCATCGCTTTTGCCTCCTCTGCATTAGCCGTAACTGTATTGAATACAGGGGTGTCAACCGGGCCAGGAGTTAAGGCGTTTACACGAATTTTACGTTCAAGCAGGTCAGCAGAAAAGCTTCTGGCCAGTGAGCGTACGGCAGCTTTCGTTGCTGAGTAGGCAGCATGATTGGGGATACCTTTTCCATTTACAGTTGAAGATATCAATACAACTGAAGCACCGTCTTTTAGTACTGGAAGCGCCTTTTGAACAGAGAAGAATGCGCCTTTGAAATTAATGTCGCTCACGCTATCGAATTGCTCCTCAGTAAAGTCTGCCAATGGGCCAAGCACGTATACACCAGCATTAACAATCAGTACATCTACTTTTCCAAATTTCTCTTCCACTTATCATGATTTTTGATCACCCTTATGAATCAAATTGCTCATAATGATCAGTCATACGGCCAATAGCTTGGACTAATACCTGGTCTATATTGTCATTTGTTCTCCAGCCGATCTTGCGCGTAATCACCAGTAGGAGATGAAATCCAGTGACCTGGCCAGGATTTTCCAACGGTTCAAGATCTTCGTTGCGACTAGGTTTGGTTTTATAAGCATAATTAAAGTATTTAGTCTCCAAAACTACTATTTTAAAAAAAAGTATAAAACTAAATGAGTTAGTATTTTATCGTTTTATTACATCACTTTTCTTGTCTATACAGAGAATCCTTTACAATGTATGACATTGTAAAAACTCTTCTTATTACGCTTTATTACGCTCGGTAATTTAGCGCCATGCCGTAATTAAATTTTAAGATAAGTGGTGATGATACTGAACTAAAAAAACTTTAGCTAATACCAGCAAAGTAGTAGCTCAAGCAGGTGCATAGGCATCTAAAGAGGTCAGTAAAGGTGTTGATGGGGAAACTAAATCAAGGCAGAAGGCTGTAAAGGTAACTGAGGACCAGTCCAAATCCTCAAAGGTTGTTGTTAATGCAATTATTACATCAATAAAAGTCTATTTGATTTTTTAGCAAATATCAGCGCCAAATAATTATCATGTATAGAATTACCAGATTATGGACAGCATAATAAAAAGGCCTCTCAGATTTCCGAGAGGCCTTTTTATTATGGAGCTGAGGATGATTTAAACGAACCCTTTGTAAGGCTTTTAATTCTTATTAGGGCGGTTAATGCGGAAAATGTTTTGGTGAATCAGCCTAACGTAGAAATTGAAGTTTGAGTAGTTTAAGGAGGTGGGCGGGGCTGTGTCGAACTCTTTTTTGCGCTAAATATTAAAACTCTCACCAGTGGTGAGAGTTTTAATATTTATTTAGCTGTAAGCCAATGAAATGTATTTATAGATTGATAATTTATTCCAATAGCTTTTTTCTTTCAATTCTCTCCTTCGCATCGATTAAAATATTATGTATCTTCTTTTCAAGCTCTTTTTTACTAGGTAGCTCTGTCCAATATTCCGCGACCATAATACCGTCTTTGTGCATTTCTAAAAGTTCTACCTGCTCCCGGCTACTTTCAGCGCATAATATTAGTCCTACAGGAGATAATTCTCCTTCCTTTTTTTCATATTTATCCAACCATTTTAAATACAATTCCATCTGCCCTTTATGTTTAGCTTCGAACTTGCCTAATTTTAATTCAATAGCTACTAATCGTCTTAAATTTCTGTGATAGAATAAAAGGTCTAAATGAAAGTCCTGTCCATCAATAATCATCCTTTTCTGACGCTCTACAAATGCAAAGCCTTTACCTAATTCCAGAATGAAGGTCTCCAGTTCTCTAAGTATGGCTTCTTCTAAATCTCTTTCTAGATAAGTATCCTGAAGCCCAAGGAAATCTAAAAAATAAGGGTCTTTGAAATTGTCATGAATACCTGGGTGACTACTAGTATTTTGCAGATTGGCTATTGCTGTTCTTTCAAATTCCTTTTTGGCAATCTTTTTACGTAACTCCCTAACGCCTATTGTTTGAGCTGATACGGATTTTGCATAGAATAATTTTGCTTCTGCATTTTTTATAGGTAGCAACACAAGAAAATGTGACCAACTCAATTGTCGTGACAGCGTAACGACAATTTTCTCATCATTGAATTGATCTGCAAATTGTAACATTCGCCTAAGATTTTTTTCATCAAAACTCCGTCCATACTTATCCTTCATTTGTCGTGACAGCGTAACGACTATCTGCTTTCCATACTCTGCTCGTTTATTTTGAAGAATACTTTGATTAATACGGCTTCCGATATGCCAAAATAGCATTGTAAGAGAACTGTTTACCTGTGCCATAACTTCCTGTTGACTTTGTTCAATCAGCAGAGAAAGTTCATTGAATAATGATTGCTCAGGTGATAAAATGTCTTTATTTTTAGCCATTCGAATTATATAAATAAATATTTTCTAAACTATCGGCACATATGACTATTAGCTTGTGCAATAGTGACTAATAGTTCTTCTTTTTTCGTTTAACAAAAATAGCTAAATTTTCTCACCCGCATAAGATTTATGACATTGCTGGTTTGATAGAATGGATGAATTTAGGAAAGATATTATAGGGATATAATTTTACTAGAATTCAAAATAAAGGCAATGCTTCGCAGTCATTAGTACTTAAAGTTGATCAATTTAAGAGATACCACTTTTATGAAGAGTGGTAAAATATTCAAAAAAAGGCCCTTGAGAGTATCTCAAAGGCCTCTGTGGAGCCGAAGGGGTTCGAACCCTTGTCCAGTTGCGTGGCAAATTATGCCTTCTACATGCTTATTTTCCACTCTATTTTCGGGATCAGACGGGCCGGAAACCTACCTTGCCTTTCTCCTTAGGTATTTTATCTTACAACTGTACCATACCTTACAATTGCCAGCGTAATTATTTCGATGCCCCTGATTCCGGCCTAAAAACGCGGCAGCCAGAGGGACAAAAGCTATTTAATTCTAAATTAAGCAGCTAAGGCGTAGTTATTTTCGCCAATCAAAGTGTGAACGTTCACTTTAAAGTGCTCCCCGTACAACGCACTGCATGCTAACATACGTACCTCCGCCCTGTCAAATCCAAAACGGCCCCAATACGTACAAATATTTGTGGTTAACTACTCCTTTTCAAATATCCATTACAAATTTACGAAATATTATGCCAATTTCTATATAAAAGAGTCATTTAAGCCATTAATCGGGAATCCGGTTAATAATCAGTAGCTTACATTATAGACTTAAACTATTCGGTATAGAGATAATTGATTGTGATTATTTCATCCAATATCATAAATTTATACTGCTTTGCAATTACCGGGGCATAAGAAAGTACTTGATACCTAAACTTATATACATATGGAAAGAGAGTCAAATGACATCAGTAAATGCCCATTTCATAATGGGACTATGAAGCATAATGTTGGGGGTGGTGGCACCCGAAATAACGATTGGTGGCCTAACCAGTTAAAGCTGAGTATTCTGCGTCAGCATTCCTCTTTATCAAACCCATTGGGTGAAGATTTTAATTATGCCGAAGCTTTTAAAAGCCTCGATCTTGCAGCAGTGAAAAAAGACCTTCATGCGCTAATGACAGATTCGCAAGACTGGTGGCCGGCAGATTTTGGTCATTATGGTGGTTTATTCATTCGCATGGCCTGGCACAGCGCAGGAACCTATCGTGTTGGCGACGGACGCGGCGGTGCTGGTGCAGGGCTGCAACGTTTCGCACCTCTTAACAGTTGGCCTGATAACGTAAGTCTCGATAAAGCGCGCAGACTACTTTGGCCGATTAAACAAAAATATGGCAATAAGATTTCGTGGGCTGACCTGATGATCCTTACCGGTAATATCGCACTGGAATCAATGGGATTTAAAACCTTTGGTTACGCAGGTGGACGTGAAGATGTATGGGAAGCAGATGAATCTGTTTATTGGGGATCTGAAACTACCTGGCTGGGTGGTGACCTGCGTTATGCACATGGTTCATCCGGTGTGGAAGAGGGACATGGTGTATTAGTTTCAGACGATGATGCCGATGGTGATATTCACTCCCGTAACCTGGAAAAACCACTTGCAGCAGTACAAATGGGACTGATCTATGTGAATCCAGAAGGCCCTGACGGTAATCCTGATCCTGTGGCTGCGGCTAAAGATATCCGTGATACATTTGGCAGAATGGCCATGAACGATGAAGAAACAGTCGCACTCATAGCAGGCGGTCATAGCTTTGGAAAAACACATGGTGCTGCATCTGCTGATCATGTGGGTAAAGAGCCCGAAGCTGTAGATACTGAAATGCAAGGCTTAGGCTGGAGCAACAGTTACGGTTCTGGTAAAGGTGCCGACACAATTACCAGTGGGCTGGAGGTAACGTGGACTACCACGCCAACTCAATGGAGCAATAACTTTTTTGAAAACCTGTTTGGCTTTGAATGGCAATTGTCTAAAAGCCCTGCAGGTGCACACCAATGGGTAGCTAAAAACGCAGAAGCTATTATTCCGGATGCGTTTGATAGTTCAAAAAAACATTTGCCAACTATGCTTACTACCGATCTTGCTTTAAGACTTGATCCAGCTTATGAGAAGATATCACGACGCTTCTTCGAAAACCCGGATCAATTTGCAGATGCTTTTTCACGTGCATGGTATAAATTAACGCACCGCGATATGGGCCCGCTTACTCGTTATCTTGGCCCTGATGTGCCACAAGAAGAATTGCTTTGGCAGGATCCTATTCCAGCAGTTGACCACGTATTAATCGATGAAAGTGATATTGCAGCCTTGAAAGCAAAAGTCCTGGAATCAGGTCTGAACGTATCTGAATTAGTTTCTACAGCATGGGCATCGGCTTCTACGTTCCGTGGTTCTGATAAACGAGGGGGGGCAAATGGTAGTCGTATCCGTCTTGCTCCACAAAAATACTGGCAAGTGAATAATCCTTCACAATTGCAAAAAGTATTGGATATATTAGAAGGCATTCAAAAGGAATTTAACGGTGCTCAGGCAGACGGTAAAAAAGTTTCGCTGGCAGATTTGATTGTACTGGCCGGTTGTGCAGGCGTTGAGAAAGCAGCTGCGGAAAATGGCACTAAAGTTCCTTTTACACCTGGCCGTACAGATGCCTCACAGGAGCAAACTGATGTAGAGTCATTCGGTTATCTGGAACCTGCTGCTGACGGTTTCCGTAATTACCGCAAGACGAAAGTTCCTGTATCTACTGAAGAATTGCTGATTGATAAAGCTCATTTGCTTACACTTACAGCACCAGAGTTAACAGTGCTGGTAGGTGGTTTGCGTGCATTAAATACAAATTTTGATGGTTCTGACTATGGTGTCTTTACATCACGCCCAGGGCAGCTTACTAACGATTTCTTTGTAAACTTGCTCGACATGAATACGGTGTGGAAAGCAGCATCAGCAGATAAAGAAGCTTATGAAGGTCGTGATCGTTCAACAGGTGAAGTTAAGTGGAAAGCTAGCCGTGCAGACCTTGTTTTCGGCTCTAATTCGGAATTAAGAGCAGTTGCTGAAATTTACGGAAGTGCTGATGCTCAGGCCAAATTTACCAAAGACTTTGTAGCCGCCTGGAATAAAGTGATGAATCTGGACAGGTTCGATTTAAAATAATTATGTGATATTCTAAAAGTAAAAATGCCCCCAGAAAGTGTCTGACTTTTTGGGGGCATTGTATTTTATGATACAGGCTCTTTGTTGTTAAAAATGGAATCAGACTAGCAGAATTTTTTCAATATGGCAGATTTAAACTTCAGCCTGTCATTTTTGATTATAATATTTTAATGGTGTCGTGGGTAGAATGACAATATCCATACTTAGATTAGGAAGCACTTTTTTCATGGCAGCAAGATCTTTGTTTACAGCTGTTGCAAATAACCAGTTTTTTCCTCCGTCTGCTGATATAGCTATCAACGTAGAAGAATAGAAGCCTCTTTTTTTACCAAATACCATATTAACACGCTGTTGCAACGTACATTGAAGCTCATTATTCGTTTTTATAATTTTACCAGGATTACTGATCAGAAAACCAGCTATAAATGCACCTTGTTGTTTCAAAGTTTTATTAAGCTCAACAATAGATTTTATCATTTCACCTTTTCCACCTACTCCTTTGATGACAGATGGGTGCGTATATTTACAAAACGTGTCATAATCACTTCTCATTAAGGCATTACCCATTAAATTAGCTTGTGCTAATAACTGCTTCTTATATGGGTTTTCTGATGAAGAAGTACGCTGTGCGTAACAGATCACGGTAGCAAATACCAACAGATTAAATAGAATGATGAATCTTCTTATCATAAGTGTTTTCTGATGCTTTATTTTGTTATTAATATTATTATGCTTGGTGGTAATTTAAACCTTATCCCGCCTTCTCCACATATCCCTTCAAAGACTTGCCAATAATCTCGTTCCATCCACCAGCAAAACTTTCTTTAGCAAAAGAAGGATTATCTTGAGGAAATGTTTCCAACCCTTCATGAGTAAGCTTTAACCTGGTTTTTTCACCCTCTGGAAACAACTCAAAAGTAACCACAGAATCACCTGGATAATCTCTATATCTCCAGCTATAGCTGAGTTTCTGATCGGGTAAAGCCTCAATCACTTTACAGATATGAGTGTACAAAATATTCTTATCGCCCGCATCGAATGTAAACTCAAAACCTTTTTCCGGATTAAATTCTTCCAGATCAAAATACCATTGCTTCATCTCATTTTTATCCGTAATGGCTCGCCATACTTTTTCTACGGCTGCATTATAAGTTCTTTCAATTTCAAATGGTTGATTTTTCATGCTATTGGTTTTTAGATTTATTTTTAAGTGCTTCAAAAGCAGCAGGGCAGGGGCTTTAAAACCGCAAGCACTAATTTCAAAATTTCTATCCACAAATAGCAAATAAATATATTAATATATAAAAGATTCAAGATATCTAAGTATCAATACATCATAACAAGTCAGCTTACTATCAGTTAACAACTTATGATGATATTTTAATGATTATTTGATACTCAATCTCTATTTATTTTTCTTATGTTGCTATAAGAACCAACCTATGAACAGACAAACTGACCTATCCGCAACCGAACAACTAACTGATAAAAATCAGGAATCACCTAAGATCTCAAAGCAAAGGCTGAAAGCTATATTTGGAGGCTCCGTGGGGAATCTGGTAGAATGGTACGACTGGTACGCTTATTCTGCTTTCTCCATCTACTTTTCTTCCTCCTTTTTTCCCTCAGGTAATTTGACAGCCCAGTTAATGAATACTACGGGGATTTTTGCACTTGGCTTTTTGATGCGGCCAATTGGCGGATGGATGTTTGGCCGTATCGCCGATAAAGTAGGACGTAAACAGAGTATGACGCTATCCGTTTTACTGATGTCCATGGGGTCATTATTAATTGCATTAACCCCTACTTACAAAACAATAGGATTGGTAGCTCCGGTACTGCTGCTAACCGCCAGATTATTACAAGGACTTAGTGTTGGAGGTGAATACGGAGTTTCTGCTACCTATTTAAGCGAAATGGCAACCAAAAACAGGCGGGGTTTTTATTCCAGCTTTCAATATGTTACACTAATCGGAGGCCAGCTGATCGCATTAGGTATACAGATTATACTTCAAAGAGTCCTCACAGAAGACCAGCTGGTTTCCTGGGGATGGCGCATTCCTTTCGTCATCGGAGCTATACTGTCTGTTGTAGCCCTTTATCTTCGTAAAAGTCTGCATGAAACAAAGGCCTTTGAAGCTCAGAAAAGCAAAAAAGATAGTGGAACAATCAGAGAATTACTTAAACATCCCAGAGCTATACTTACTGTAGTAGGGATGACCTTGGGAGGAACCCTGGCATTTTATACGTACACTACATATATGCAGAAATTCCTGATCAATACCGTTCATTTATCGAAAGGGGATGCCACATTGCTATCTTTCTTCTCCCTGTTAATTTTCGCCTTATTACAACCAGTTTTCGGTACCCTTTCTGACCGTATCGGTCGTAAACCACTACTCATTGGTTTTGGCGTACTAGGAGCTATTTTTACCGTTCCGCTGCTCACCACCTTAAGTAATACAACTTCACAATGGAGTGCATTTTTTCTTTTACTGGCAGGTTTGATTATTGTGAGTGGATATACCAGTATTAATGCAATTGTAAAAGCAGAATTATTTCCGGCACAGATCAGGGCATTAGGTGTTGGTTTACCCTATGGAATCACGGTAGCTATATTTGGAGGAACTGTCGAATACCTGGCCCTATGGTTCAAAAAGATAGGACATGAACCTTATTTCTACTGGTATATTACTACCTGTATATTTCTCTCCCTGGTCGTTTACGTATTCATGAGGGAATCTAAAGAGACTTCAAAATTGAATGAAGACCCGGAGAACTAAAACAAAAAGAGGGACTAGCTATAAAGGCAGCCCCTCTTCCCGAATAAAAAAAATCAGAACTTATAAGTTACCCCAGCTCCAAAAATCTGTTTGACCTGTAGTGCCTTTTTGTCCCTGTTTACGCCATTATCAACGTATTGTATTTTAGTTTTATCATCATAAATCAACTGTATACCCGCATTTACGGTCACAAACCTGTTCACCTTCATGAAAAGATTAGCCGTATAATCGGTATAAATATTCCCTGGTTTATCCAGGTAATCAGAATATAGCTTTAAAGTGTTTTCCAAGCTGATATTCTCTACCAGGTTTACTTTATAGTAAGCATCTAACGAAGCACCAAACTGAAATTTACTCTTTTTACCAGGATCAACACCGAAAGCACCTTGAGCAGAAAGCGTATCATTTTGAACAATAATAATACGTGCAGCAGCAGGAGAAATATTAATCCTGAAATTATCGGAACGCTTATAGGCAAAACCAGGTCCGAAGGTCAGGTAGGCAGGTGAAAGAAAAGTTGAGATTAATTTTTGTGGAGTCGCCGAATAATTATAACCCTTTGCAAATTGCGTCTGGAAATTCGCATAGAAAGTATATAACCAATATTGAGACGCTTTACGGCCCAATAAACTGTTTAAAATAATCCTGTCATCATTTTTACGGGTACCGGCATCTTGCTGCTTACTTAACCCGTAACCTAAAATCACTTTATTATCCCAGCTCCAAACATCCTTCTTATAATTGAAATCATAATTAAACAGGATATTTCCTGCAACTGAATTTACACCACCAGATGACCAGTTGGAGAAAGAACTTTGATTAATTAACAATGTGTTTTCCCCATGAATAGTCCACCTTTTTGTCGTGTCGGCTTTTGGAGTGACCTGTGCATAGCCAATCAGGCTAATTGCGGTCAATGATAAGGAAAGAATAAGTGTTTTCATAAGTACATTTTATATATATAGATATACCCAATATCATCATTTAATACTATTTATCCCAATCAGGCCCCATCCTGAACAAGTTGCACGGCATATTTATCAAAGTTTCGTTAAAAAACGTTAAATTAACTGAAGCAAAGTGGCAGAAAGATACAGTCAATCCAAATTATGCTTATTTTTGTTATACTTTAAATTTAAGGTCATGAAAAGGAATTTAGTCATTATTTCAAGCCTGTTGTTCTGTGCTCTTTACGCTGGAACAGCAAGCGCACAACAGTCAGGTTTAGCTCCGGATCAAAACCCGCGGTATAAAGAAAGCCAGGAAAAATATTTTAAGGTTGCAGACTCGCTGACTAGTCAGCAGGGAACTACTGTTCAGAATACCTACAAAGCTTACGACTGGTATGAAGCCAAACTGGAACGTCGTCGTCAGCGCCGTGAATGGAGACATGAAGAAAGAATGAATGGTTACTACGGTGACTTTTATCCTTCATTAAGTTTCGGCAGCAGTTATTATCCTTATGGAGGATATAACTATGGAGGCTACTACGGCGGGCGTAGTAATTTCTGGTTCGGCTGGTAACAAATTTCCGGAAATACGATCTAACAATTATAAAAAAACAGAATAACACAGATGAAATTCAATAGATTATTAACGGTTACAGCGCTTGCCGCTTCAGGAATGATGATTGCGTCATGCTCATCCAGACAAGTAACACGTGTGAGTACAGATCAAACCATAGACATTAGCGGATCATGGAATAACAGTGATTCCAGAATGGTAGCAGATGAACTGACTAAGAACATTCTGACTGCAAACTGGCTAGGTACGCATCAGGATGAACATCAAGGCAAAAAACCAGTAGTAATTGTTGGATTTGTTCAGAATAAAAGTCATGAACATATCGATGCAGAGACCTTTGTAAAAGACATCGAAAGCTCTTTCATTCAGACACAAAGAGTACGTTTGGTACAGGGTGGTAAAAAACGCGAGGAATTACGTGCAGAAAAAGCAGATCAGCAAACAAACTCTTCTAACTCTACGATCAAAAAGTTCGGTTTAGAGAACGGTGCTGATTATATCCTTCAGGGATCAATTAACTCTATTGTAGATGCACACAAACGCCAAAAAGTGGTTTATTACCAGGTAAATCTTGAACTGACCAACATTCAGACTAATGAAGTGGTTTGGATCGGTGAGAAGAAAATAGCCAAATACGTTAAAAACTAATCCCGTAATTTCTCCTTGTCCTGAAGATCATATAACTGATGTTCAGGACAATTTATAACTCATATGACAACCATTCGTACGTATACTCTTCGGGCATCAGTTGTAGGATTGATGCTTTTTTTATTTGGTTGCGCAAGTTATAACGACCGTATTACCCCGTATTATAAAAACATTTCTACAGGGAATTACAAAGAGGCACAAATTGAACTCGACAAGAACAGCCTGATTCAGAAACCAAGAAATAAACTGCTTTTTTTGATGGAGAAAGGAAGAGTAAGTCATTTACTTGGAGATTATGAAAACAGTAACCGGTATTTTAACGAAGCCGATCAAATGCTGGAAATAGGGTTGACAGGTACGCTGGATGCAACTGTTGGCGTATTGGTAAATCCAATGACACAACGTTATAAGGGAGAGGATTTCGAGAAATTCATGATCCATTACTATAAAGCACTTAACTATTTGTATCTGCATAACACAGATGAAGCAGTCGTAGAAGCCAGACGGATCACCCTTCAGGCACAAGAACAAGGAGATAAATTCAATAATAAAGATAAACGTTACGCTCAGGATGCTTTTTCATTAATGCTGCAAGGCATGATTTACGAGAGCAATAAAGATGTCAATAATGCCTTTATTTCTTATAGAAATGCTGTTGAAATCTATCAAAAAAGCCCGGATAAAACCTATTACGGTACAAAAATGCCTTTAGGACTTCAACAAGATGTAATCAGAACCGCTTATTTAAACGGATTTACTTCAGAAGCTGTACAATTTGAAACTGCATTTGGCATTAAATATAAACCAGAGAAAGCACCAGAAGGCGGTGAACTGATCTTCTTTTGGGAAAATGGCCTGGCACCTGTTAAAAAACAAGAAGACTTATTCTTTACTTTAACCAGAGGTGATGGTGGAAATCTTTTTTTCAGCAACGCAGCTGGCGGATTACTTATTCCATTTGTATATAGCGGCGATCGCGATAAACTAAATATTAAAGCCGTAGAAAGCTTAAGAGCTTCCTTCCCTAAATATGTAGCACAACCTTCCTATTACGCTTCTGCAGTAATCAAGAATACGCAGGGCGATGTAACACTGGAAAAAGCAGAAAATATCAATGAACTTGCTTTCAGGACACTGCAACAGCGCACACTGAATGAAATGAGTAAGGTACTTTCAAGATTGGCAGTTAAGAAATTAGCAGAATATGCTTTACGCGAAAGTGCAAAAAGAGAAGGTCAGAAAAATAATACCTTACTGGAAGGTCTTGGCTATGGCATGCAGCTGTATAGCTTGCTGTCTGAGAAGGCCGATACCCGTAACTGGCAATCCTTACCGAGCAGCATTTCTTATGCCCGTATACCCTTAAAAACAGGTGAAAACGAAATTACGTTAACACTTAAAAATGCGCAGGGAGCAGATGAAACCAAAACCATTAAAGTGAATGGCAATGGTGGAATTCAATTCTATAACTATGCTACACTACGTTAAGTAGTTGATATACTGAATATTTTTGTCCGGAATACTTATATTTGTCAGGTATGATGAATATAAGTATTCCGGCTTTTATAACGAAGGTATCCCGTTGGATGCTTGTCGTTTTAATGTTGATTAGTGTATTCATCATCTCCAGCAGATCCGGACGCAGCCCGATAGCTATTTCAAAATTTACAACAAGTAAACTAGCGGGACAGACCTCTGCTGTACGTAGCAATCATATTTTTTATCGAAGCTTTATTCAGAAAATACGGACTGTAAATTTTCAGCGTATCTTTTTGTCTTGTTCCGGCAGCTTGTTGCTAATCATCAAGGACAGGCTGATACGCATACAGGCGGGCACAAATCTGATAAGCGTATTACATATCCTTCCTATAGGATGTTTTTTGTTCAGAAGAGTTATTGATTATACTCCTGAACAAGCTGAATCCTTTCTCTATTCAGCTTAAAAGTAACACCAAAAAAATTCATTCCTTTTTATTTTAATATGAAACGCATCAAGAAAGTATTGCGCTTTGCCGGTATGGTCATGCTGATTAGCTTAGCCTGTTTTGGATTGGGAATTAGCGGGCCTGCGCCAGTCTCTTCAGGCAGAGAAAAACATCCCTCAGAAAATGTAGAAACTAAAGAAGAGAAAGATCAGGAACTAAAACCTTGATTCAAGGGCATATTTCTCCTTTTCAGCTGTAACAATAAACGATTCGGGCATCTAAACCTGAGTCGCTCTTCACATTTTGTTAATTTTGATATGATGACAGGTTTATATAAAATAGAGAGTCCAAACGAATCTGAGTTCTTTGCAATGGGTGAATTATGGGAGGCTTCTGTTCGCGCTACCCATCATTTTTTAAATGAACAGGACATTACGTTCTTTAAATCATTGTTATTAAGTGAATACCTGAAGCTGGTTGAACTATTTTGCATCAGGGATACCAATGGGGCTATCCTCGGGTTTATGGGGATAGAGAGCGATAAACTGGAAATGCTGTTTGTGCATCCGCAGGCTATGGGGAAGGGGATAGGGAAAGCATTGCTGGAACATGCCGTGCAAACCCTTCAAGTGAATAAAGTCGATGTCAATGAAGATAACCAGCAGGCAGCAGGATTTTACTTGAAAATGGGATTTAAAACAATCAGCCGTTCAGCTTTAGACGGGATGGGAAAACCTTTTCCAATACTACATATGACCTTATAAAATATATCCCTGTAAAAGAAGAGTCCTGCAAATCAAATTTGCAGGACTCTTCTTTTACAGGGATATATTCTTAGTTCGTTTTACCAGGATATTGTTTCAACGCTAACGTTAAGCAATCCATTGCTTTGTTTAAATCATCAA
This sequence comes from Pedobacter sp. UYP1, assembly GCF_040547305.1. Taxonomy (NCBI): domain Bacteria; kingdom Pseudomonadati; phylum Bacteroidota; class Sphingobacteriia; order Sphingobacteriales; family Sphingobacteriaceae; genus Pedobacter; species Pedobacter sp. UYP1. Next base: position 38,002 of record NZ_JBEPPL010000009.1, read on the forward strand.
TATTTAATACATAAGCCATTCTCACTTCATCTTTACCTGAGCCAGGGCTGGAGTAAAAACCAGTTGCAGGAGCCATCATAACTGTTTCGCCATTGTTGTCAAAACTTTCCAGTATCCATTGGCAAAATACATCTGCATCATCAATAGGGAATTTGGCAACTACATAGAAAGCGCCACCCGGATTAGGGCAGAAAACACCATCAATAGCATTTAATCTGGATACTAAAGTATCTCTGCGTAAAGTATATTCCTTATTTACTTCTTCAAAATAACTATCAGGAGTATCAACAGCAGCAGTTCCAGCAATTTGTTCTACCATTCCAGGGCTTAATCTTGCTTGTGCAAACTTCAATCCTGACTTAATTACTTCCTTGTTTTTAGTGATTAAACATCCTAAACGCGCACCACAAGCACTGTATCTTTTAGAAACAGTATCCATGATCACTACATTTTCCTCTAAACCATCCAGGTGCATCGGAGAAATGAATTCTCTGCCATCATAGCAGAACTCACGGTAAGCCTCATCAGAGAATAAGAACAAATCATACTTTAAGCATAATTCTTTCAATGCCTGAAGCTCTTCTCTTGAATAAAGATAGCCTGTCGGATTATTTGGGTTACAGATAATAATCGCTTTAGTTTTATCAGTGATCAGCTTTTCGAATTCTGCAATCGCTGGTAAAGCAAAACCATTCTCAATATAAGACAGGATTGGTTTTACAACTACATTACTCATACAAGCAAATCCATTATAATTGGCGTAAAAAGGCTCAGGAATGATAATTTCGTCACCTTCATTCACGCAGGTCTGCATAGCGATTGTGATAGCCTCAGAACCACCTACAGTCACTAAGATATCCTCAGGAGTGATATTGTACCCCAGTTTATTGTAATATTCAGTAAGTTTTGTTCTATAGCTTAATGTTCCTTCAGAAGGCGTATAAGCCCAAACATCGAAATCAATATTTTTAATTGCATTTAACATGCCCTCTGGTGTGGCAATGTCTGGCTGGCCGATATTTAAATGATAAACTTTCTTACCGTCCTTCTTTGCCTGATCTGCAAATGGAGTTAGTTTTCTAATAGGCGATGCGGGCATTTGTATCCCTTTTTCTGAAATATGTGGCATGGGTCAAAAATAAAAAACCTCGTTGATTTAACGAGGTTTTATTGATAATAATATTTTTCTGCGGATTATTTTCCTGCTACTGTTTCTCCTTTAATGTATAACACTTTAGTAGGTGTTTTTGCATTAGAGTTGATCGTGATGCTTTTGCTGAAAGGCAATGGTGAACCTGCAGGCGTATAAGTAACTTTAATTAGGCCAGCTTCTCCTTTTTTAATAGGTGTTTGTGTGTAAGTTGGTACAGTACAACCGCAAGTAGTCTCTACTTTTGTCAAAATCAGAGGCTCATCACCGACGTTTACAAACTTAAATTCTACAGAAACAGGGCTTGTCAATGGAATTTTTCCAAAATCATGCGTCTCTTTTTCAAATTTAAATTCAGCTGGTTTGCTTTGTGCAAATGAAGTAACGGTAACACCTAAAACAAAGGTTAATAGTATAATTAGCTTTTTCATCAGTTATTTTTTTTTAAATGGTTATGAATCTTACATGAACCTGATAATCTAATGCAGTGAATTGTAGGCTCATGCAGGTTTCATATTTAAATCTTTTGAACAAATTTAATGTTTTCATTAACATTTCAAAGTCAAAAGCTAATATATATATTACACTTGGGTAAGGGACGGAAAATAGAAAATACGTATCTTTGCCCAATAAACTTTTGTGCTTATGATGCTAAATAACAAACTTACGACGAACCCCATCGATGCCTCAGAATTAAGTTTTGACGACTTCAAGACTATAGTAATCGATGATTACAGGATTGCATTCGAGAGCAGACAGGCTAGTTTACTAGGCCGTAAAGAGGTTTTAACAGGTAAGGCTAAGTTTGGCATTTTTGGCGACGGAAAAGAACTTCCACAAATTGCAATGGCTAAAGCCTTTAAAAATGGTGATTGGCGTTCTGGTTATTACCGCGATCAGACCTTTGCTTTTGCGACAGGTATTTGTACCATTAAGGAGTTTTTTGCTCAATTATACGCTAATCCAAGCGTAGAAGCAGACCCTGCATCTGCAGGCCGTCAAATGAACTGCCATTTTTCCACCCGTTCACTTAACGAAGACGGTTCATGGAAAAACTTAACAGAAATGAAGAATTCTTCTTCTGATATTGCACCAACAGGCGGCCAGATGGCACGTTTAGTAGGTTTGGCTTATGCTTCCAAATTATACAGACAAAATCCGGAATTAAATTACCTGAAAAACTTCTCCGTTAATGGAAATGAAGTTGGCTTTGGTACTATAGGAAATGCTTCTACTTCTGAAGGCGTGTTTTTTGAAGCGATCAATGCAGCAGGGGTTTTACAAATTCCAATGGCGATGTCTGTTTGGGATGACGCTTACGGAATTTCTGTTCCGGCTAAATATCAGACTACTAAAGAGGATATCTCAGAGATATTAAAAGGTTTCCAGCGTGATGAAAATAACGCAGGTTACGAAATATATAAAGTAAGAGGCTGGGATTATCCTGCCCTTTGTGAAACCTATCAGCAGGCTATTCAGATCTGCCGCGATGAACATGTGCCTGTTTTAATCCATGTAACTGAAGTTACGCAGCCTCAGGGACACTCTACTTCAGGATCTCATGAACGTTATAAAGACAAAGCAAGATTAGAGTGGGAAAAGGAATTTGACTGTATCCGTCAAATGCGTCTCTGGATGCTTGAATCTGCTATCGTGACCGAAGAGGAATTAGCTGTATTAGAAGATACGGCTAAAAAACTGGTTCGTGAAGCGCAGAAAGAAGCCTGGAATGAATTCCTTGGGGACATCAAAACAGAAAAAGATCAGGTGATCAGTTTGATCAATAACCTTTCTGATTCAAACCAGGCTTTATCAAAAATTGCAGGTACGCTGGGCGGAACACCGGATGCACAGCGTAAAGAAGTTATTTCTTCTGCTAGAAAAGCACTTCGCTTAACGTTAAACCAACCTTCTGAAGAAAGAAACCAGTTATTAAGCTGGTACCAGAAAGAAAAAGAAAACAACGAAGAACGCTATAACTCCAAGCTGTTTACAGACGGTAAGGAAAGCCCTTCTTTAGTGAATATCGTGCCAGCCTCTTACCAGGACAATAGCAAAATGGTCGATGGCCGCGAATTATTGAATGCTTGTTTTGATGCTAACTTTGCACGTGATCAGCGTTTAGTAGCATTTGGTGAAGACTTAGGAAATATCGGTGATGTGAACCAGGGCTTTGCAGGCTTGCAGGCTAAATATGGTGAATTAAGGATTACCGATACCGGTATCAGAGAAATGACTATTGCAGGTCAGGGTATCGGATTGGCATTGCGTGGTTTAAGACCAATCGCAGAGATTCAATACCTGGATTACCTGTTATATGCACTGAATGTTTTGAGTGATGACCTGGCTAGTTTGTCTTACCGTACCAAAGGCGGACAAAAAGCACCGGTAATTATCAGGACCCGCGGACACCGTTTAGAAGGCGTATGGCATTCAGGATCACCAATTGGTATGATCCTGGGCTCTTTGCGGGGTTTACACCTGTGTGTGCCCCGTAATATGACGCAGGCTGCGGGAATGTACAATACTTTATTCAGAGCGGATGAACCAGCTTTAATGATTGAATGTCTGAACGGTTATCGCTTAAAAGAGATGTTGCCTGATAACGTTGGGGAGTATACAGTACCTTTAGGAAAAGCTGAAATTGTAAGAGAAGGAACAGATATTACTGTGGTATCTTATGGCTCCACTTTAAGAATCGTAGAAGAAGCAGCTGAAGAACTGGCAGCTTACGGAGTTTCAGTAGAGATCATTGACCCTCAGACTTTACTTCCTTTCGATACAGATCATTTATGCGCGTCTTCTTTACAGAAAACGAATAAATTATTAGTGGTAGACGAAGATGTTCCGGGTGGCGGAACGGCTTATATCCTGCAACAGATTTTAGAGAATCAGGGTGGATATTACCATTTAGATGCACAACCACAAACTTTATCTGCAAAAGCTCACCGTCCTCCATATGGATCTGACGGAGATTATTTCACTAAACCATCAGTAGATGATGTAGTAGAGACAATTTACCAGATGATGAATGCACATAACGAAGCAAAATATCCTGCAATTTTCTAATTCAGAATTCGATATTTGAAATTTATTTTTTCAAGAAAAAGCCTGGTTCCCCTGTTGAAATTACAGGGAAGGACCAGGCTTTGTTGTTGATAGCGTTTTTAAGGCTGGACAGCCTTTAAAACATTGATTGGGCCATAGCCCAGTTTAGGATCTTTATTGGGATATAATTTAGCAGATTCTACCATTCTTTGTAATACCTGTTTATCATTCCATGATGGATGTGCAGACCAAACCAGTGCTGCGATACCCGCATTGATTGCTGTAGCTGCCGAAGAAGAGCCTGAGAAACCATATTGACCTGGTGTATCATGATAAACTGCTACGGCGTTATTTACGCCTGCTGAAGTTGCCGTAGTGGTCGTAAAATAAACTTTATCACCTTCATGACACTCCTTACAACTCACCAGGCTTCCCGTTGTGCTATAATCAGTACCCGTAACCGCAACAGTTTCACTCATTGAAGCCGGGAATATTACACCTACACTTTTAGGAATATCAATCACGAAAAATCCAAGATTGATTGGTTTAATAGAAGTTCCGGCAGCAGCAAAGATCAGCTTACCCTTGCTTTTAGCATATTTTACTGCGTCAGCTAAAACCGATACATTAAAGATCCAGCCATTGGACATGGATATCACTTTTACATTGTTATCATCAGCTAACTTAGTTAAAGCACTGGCTACACCTTGTTGCTGTTTAGAACTCCACAAAGCTACAAAATCAGTTGCCCTGTAGCTCACCAGGTTACAGTTATAGGCAATCCCGACAGGCAGGTTTACTTTTTTAGGTGCAGCAATCAATGAAGCCATACCCGTACCATGATCTGCGCTCATATCGTCTTTGTTTGCGTATACGTCATTTGCCCCCTTAAAAGTGCCAAAAAGTGTAATCGTTCTTCCAGCACCAAATTCTTGTGAACTAAATGCGGTTTGAGCTTGATAAACCCCATTATCAATTAAGCCGATAGTGATACCTTTTCCAGTACTTACTTTCCATGCATCCGGGATTTTCTGATCTCCGTAACTTTTAGGAATTAAAGGCTCACCGCTGCCTTGAATAAACCAGCCCGGAAGTTCAGCAGGATCCCCACCGCCACCAGAACTCAGACTTTCTGTAGCAATAGCTGACCTGCTTTTTAACAAGAACTTATTGTAATCAGCAGGTTCCAAATAACGGATAGCCTTAGATTTACGTAACTCCTGAAGCGTACTTAAATTTCCTATTTTAACCACCATATTGGTCAGTACAGGGCTTTCATATTGCAATACGTTCTCTTTGGCCTCAGCAGTTTTTACCTGCTGTAAAATGCCGCTTTTAATGCCATCGATATTTACTCCTGCTTTTTTTGCTTCTGATACACTGATGTTTGCCATTTGAGCTTCAGCATTCAAACTCTCGGTGACCGTATTGGACGATTGTGGATTTCCATACCCCACAGACAGCAAGCTATCCCCATGGATAACAGCACTATATAGCAATTCATCGCTTTGCTCATTCCATTTAAAATCGCCGGTTTTCTGCAAACTGGACTGAATTACGTTATTAATTTCCTGTACGGAATAGAGTTTGCCTTTTGGATGGAGCGCATCCTGACTGTTGGTGGTCAGGTTATCCTTTCGGCAGGATATCAAAACGACTAAAAATACGGCGCACAAAATTGCCGCCTTGTTTTTGTTTTTCATAATAGATTGTTTTTATAGGTTAGATGGTATTCAATAGATGTAGGTAAAGTAGAAATAATTATTCATTTAATTTAAATTAAAATAGTCTTAGTGAAAGATTTAACACAAAAAAAACGCCCTGTTATTTTTTAGATAACAGGGCGTCCGGATAAACAGGTTTTTAACTTATAACCTGCTTGATTTATTTCTTAATAATTGATCGGCAAGAACTAAAGCTGCCATCGCCTCAACGATCACAACTGCTCTTGGCACCACACAAGGATCATGTCTGCCTTTTCCTTTAATCTCTGCGGCCTCACCAGCAGCATTTACCGTTTGCTGATTATGCATAATGGTCGCTACAGGTTTAAAAGCTACTGTAAAGTTGATTTCCATTCCATTAGAAATTCCTCCTTGTATACCACCAGAGAAATTAGTCAGTGTTTTTGGTGCATGTGCTCCATCGGTCAGGAAGATATCATTGTGTGCTGATCCCCTCATCTCACTTCCTGAAAATCCTGAGCCATATTCAAAACCATGTACCGCATTAATGCTTAACATCGCTTTGCCTAAATCGGCATGCAGCTTATCAAAAACAGGCTCTCCTAATCCCGGAGGGCAATTGTGAATGATACAACTGATTTTTCCACCAACAGTATCTCCATCTTTTCTGACGCTGTCGATAAATTCGATCATTTCATTTGCTGTTGCCGGATCTGCGCAGCGCACGATATTTTCTTCGCGCTGTGCTAACAATTCAGCAATAGGCAAGGTTTGTAAATTAGGTGCATTGATGGTTCCTACAGCAGAAACATGTGCAAAAATACCGATCCCATAATGTTGAAGTAATAACTTGGCAATAGCACCTGCTGCTACCCGGGCAGCCGTTTCTCTCGCAGATGAACGTCCGCCACCACGGTGATCACGGATACCATATTTAGCATCATAAGTATAATCAGCATGCGAAGGACGATAAACAGTCTTATTGTGTTCATAATCTTTGGAACGGTGATCCTCATTCGGAATCAAAAGCGCAATTGGTGTACCTGTACTTTGTCCTTCGAAAATACCCGATAAGATTTGTACCGTATCGCTCTCTTTACGTTGTGTGGTTATCTTTGATTGTCCCGGACGGCGTTTATCTAACTCTGACTGGATAAACTCCAGATCAATAGGCAATCCTGCAGGGCAGCCATCTACAATAACGCCAATAGCCTCGCCATGTGATTCTCCAAAAGTTGAAATCCTGAATAAGTGTCCGAAGGTATTCCCTGCCATGTTTTTAATTTAAATTTGTAAGTTATTCTAATTATCAGGCTAATTCCTGAACCGTGAAACCTGCTTTTTGCAAATGTTTCCAGAAATCAGGATATGACTTCTCTACCACCTGGAAATCTTCAATTTCTACTTCTTTAATCAGCAAACTTAAAGGCGCAAAGGCCATAGCCATCCGGTGATCATCATAAGTAGCGAAAGTTACCTTTTCCGGGAAGTTTAACCTATCACAGTTTAAGGTATACACCTCATTCTCTTCATTTAAAGTAACGCCAATTTTAGCCAGCTCATTTTGTAAGGCCAGAATTCTGTTGGTTTCTTTAATTTTAAGCGTTTCCAGGCCAGTAAAAGCAAGGTTTAATCCCTTAGCAGCAGCACAAACAATAATAGTTTGCGCCAGATCAGGGCAGTCTTTTAAATTTAGAATAGCTGTAGTCTGTGGTTCGTTTTTATTGGCTTTTAAAGCTATACCATTTGTGGTTCTTTGTGTATTTACACCAAGGCCAATCATGATTTCCTGGATTTTACTATCTCCCTGCAAGCTTTCCTCTTTCAAGTTAGGCAGTTCAATAGCCGCCTGGTCAGCCAGTGCAGCTATGCTGTACCAGTAAGACGCAGCGCTCCAGTCAGGCTCAACAGTCAGTGTTGCCGCCTGATACTGCTGCGGGCCTATATAGATATTATCGCCTTTCCAGCTATGTGAAACCCCGGCTGAAGCTAATAAAGCCAGCGTCATTTCTACATATGGTCTGGAAGTTAATCCACCCTCAATATTCAGCGAAAGACCAGCAAGCAATTTTGGCGCAATAATCAGCAAGGCTGATAAATACTGACTGCTTACATTTCCTTTGATAGAAACCTCAGCACGTACATTATTTAAACCTCCATTGATGGACAAAGGAGGGAAGCCCTCATTTTTAGCATAAGATATATCCGCACCCAGACTTTTTAAAGCGTCCACTAAGATACCAATCGGGCGTTCCTGCATTCTGGCAGATCCAGTAAGTAGAAATTGCTGTGGAATTGTAGCTAAATAAGCTGTTAAAAAGCGCATTGCAGTGCCAGCATGTCCAACATCCACCGTTCTTCTTTCTTCAGTTTCAGTTGTACTCAGTTCCGTCAAAATCCTGTTCAAAGTCACTGTATCAGCAGCATCAGAAAGGTTATTTACCTTGACTAATCCTTTACTGATTGCAGCAATAATCAATGCCCTGTTGCTCTCACTTTTTGAACCCGTGAGGTTTATCGTCGCCTGGATATCTTTTTGTCCCTTAAAGGAAACAAGTGCATTCTTCTTCATTGGAGCATTCGTGTTAATATTTTGTATTCAGAATTTTCGGAAGCTTTTCCTAATCTGTGACTAAGAAAAGCTTTTGAAAATTCAGATGATTATGCTTTTGAAGCAGCAGAAGCTTCAACGATTTCTTCTTCAGTTTTGCCTTCGTTCATGATTGCAGTTTGTTTTCTGATAGACTCACCGTGAACTAATTCTAAGAACTTCTCTGTAAAACCAAGGTCTAATTTAAGTGCTTTAGCAAAAGCAGTTCCTTTTTTAAGGATTTCATCCCAACGGTTAACTTGTAAGATGGTTACTTTGCTATCTCTTTTGTATTGACCGATTTTTTCAACGATAGCCATACGCTCACTTAATTTCTGAAGCAGAACATCATCGATTTTATCAATTTGCTTACGTAATTCAGCTAATTTATCAGCAAAGGCTTCGTTATTAGACTCAGGATCACGTAAACTTAATTTAGCAATCAGTTCTTCTAAAGCAGCAGGGGTAACCTGTTGTTTGGCGTCAGTCCATGCTACAGAAGGATCAATATGTGACTCAATCATTAATCCCTGCATGTCAAGATCTAGTGCTTTTTGAGAGATGTAAGGGATTAATTCGCGATTTCCGCAGATATGTGAAGGATCATTAATGATTGGTAATTCAGGACAAAGCGTTTTCAACTGAATCGCAAGTTCCCACATGGGTTCGTTACGGAAAGAGCTTTTCTCGTAAGAAGAGAAACCACGGTGAATTGCACCTAATTTAGTGATACCTGCATTGTTGATACGCTCTAAAGCACCAATCCATAGAGAAATATCAGGATTTACAGGGTTTTTAATTAATACTGGGATGTCAACACCTTTTAAAGCGTCAGCAATTTCCTGTACTGTGAAAGGGTTTGCAGTTGATCTCGCGCCGATCCATAAGATATCTACGCCCGCTGCCAATGCTTCTTCCACATGTTTAGCGTTTGCTACTTCTACAGCTGTAGGTAATCCAGTTTCAGCTTTAGCTTTTTTCAACCACTCCAGACCGATACTTCCGATTCCTTCGAATTCTCCCGGACGGGTACGTGGTTTCCAGATTCCAGCTCTTAATACAGATACTTTACCAGTTGCAGCTAATAAATGTGCAGTAGATAACAATTGATCTTCAGTTTCTGCGCTACATGGTCCAGAGATGATAAGCGGCTCGTTTTTGACATTGATCCAGCTCGATAATGGCTGAATGTTTAAGTTTAATTTCATGATGAGGGGGATTTAATGTGTGTGTGGTATGTGTTAAATATTTTAAATACTGATTTGTGTGGTGTTAAACGATATCGTTCTTTAGATATTCGCCCATTATATTAAAATTTACTGTGTATTTCAGTGCTTTACGGATTGCGATATCATATTTTTCGCTTTCTGTCCATTCCATATCGACATAGAAATAATACTCACTTCTTTTACCTAAAACAGGCATAGACTGGATCTTGCTTAAATTCACATTTTGCTCTGCGAAGATGTTCAGCACTTTGGAAAGTGCACCTACATGGTTACCAACCTGGAAACAGATGGAGGATTTATTTATTTCAGTCAAATCTTCAGTTTTATCGTTTTGAAGGATCAGGAAACGGGTGTAATTCTTTTTATTCGATTCAATTCTTCTTTCTATAATGTTCAGGCCATAAAGCTCGGCAGCCAGTGTGTTTGCAATAGCAACAGTATCAGTCAATTGCTCGTCTCTGATTTTTTTTGCGCAAGCGGCTGTATCTACACTTTCCACTACTTTTAAGTGTGGAAATTCGTCAAAGAAATCAATGCACTGACGAATAGCAATAGGGTGGGAGGTTACATATTTTACGTCTTCCAATTTCACTCCTGGCAGGGCCATTAAATGTAATTGTATAGGAAGATAAACCTCTCCGGTCACTGCAAAATTATATTCTCTGATCAGCGTGTAATTTGGTAAAAGGCTACCAGCAATAGAGTTTTCAATAGCCATCACCACATAGTCAACCTCCCGTGCTTCAAGCACTTCGCATGTTTGTTTAAAGGAATTGCATTCGACAGTTTTAATGTCATTACCAAAGAATTTGAAAGCAGCTTCTTCATGAAAGGAGGCTTTAATACCTTGTATTGCTACTCTTGTTACTTTTTTCATTTTTATAATCTCCTGCGTTAATTTTTGCTTTAAACAAAAAAAGTCCCGGCAGGATGCCGGGACTTTTCATATACAATTTATGTTGATTTTTTTGATTGCATATCAGTCCCGGCTCTTACTAAAATAGTAGAAGTAGCTAAACCAATATGTAGTGATGTTTCTCATTTTTTTCTTTGGTGGCCTCTGCAAACAGAACCCTGTATTTTTAATCTTTGTTTTTTCAAATGTAGCAACAAAATTTAATTTGTCAAATTTAATTTAAAAAAAATTATTTATGGTGGCTTAACGGTGTTGAATGGGCATACGAAACAATATGAAGGCTTAGTTTTAAGGAGGATTTTTAGTTTTTTAAGCGTAAAGTTGAATTGTTATAGCAATAATTGTCTTTAATTAAAGCCTTAAATTCAGGAGTTTCCGTCTTGATAAAGTTAAAATTGTAATATACTTCCTCTTCTTCAGATTCAAATTCATTGGCATTTCCAATACAAATTTGAAAATGCAATAAGTGTTTTTATAACAATTCAAATCCTTCAAAATCATCATCAACCTCAATGCTATATAATTTATCTAAAAATGCATTAAGGCTATTGGATACTGGGCTCTATAACATATAACTCGAATTCGTTTTCAATATCCGGGTTTACTATCTGATCATCCTCAATTATAAATCTTTCTTCATGATTCCAAAATACTATTTGTGGATTTTTTGTATCAATTCTGTAATCAAAGCATATATAATTTCCTCCTGGATCAGCAGCAAAAGGAAAAACATCAGGTGGAAGCTGGTTCTTAATCGCTTTGTACTCAACTAATACATTATCCTTGTTTTCCAGGTTAAAGTTTAACAGTTCTCCAAAACTCTTACCTACTGAAAACTCTGTATCAAATGCTGTCTTTTCTGGAACGCCGGAGTTATAGTTTATGACCAGCTCAATAAAAGTCTCCGGAAGTTTTATACCCCATTCTTTTTCAACTAAAAGAATAGATGACTTGTCTTTTAAGGGCTTTACGAACTTCCAGGTTTTGTTTTTATAAGTCATTTCGCCAGGTATATCTTAGAAATTACTATTAGGACAGGATAGCTACTTTTTAAATGTTTCTATTTTATGACTTATAACAGCATCATTTGATGGAGTGTTTAAATGAACAATAAGGTCAGGCAAAGCCCCATCTTCAGGAGTTCCATCTTTCTTTGTCATTCCAGGTTCTTTTTTCCAGTCTATAATATCAATACTTACCAGATAAATATTTTGCGCTGTTTCAACTTCAGCTATAGGAGACTCATTTATAGTTTCTTCGATATATTCTATTCCGCTAACATTAAGAATTCCATCAGATTCGATCAAATAATTGTTGGACGTGTTTAAGAGATATTTAGCTTCTCTTTCACTCCATGTTTTTTGTGGTGCTATTCGAATAATGAATTCTAAAGCTCCATTATTTTGCAAATTAATTGGAACAAAGAGCTTTTCCTTTATAAGTTCTAAAAGAGAATCGTCCTCATAAAATTTTTCTTCCCAATCTTCATATGAATTTACTCCCTTTGCAATTTTTGGATTCCAGATACACCACATACCTGATCTGGTATCTAACACTTTTTTGATTTCTTTCATAGGTTTTTGAGTATTAATTACTCCAATAAATATAGAAAGGATTCAAAGGATTGGGCAATAAAATAAGTGTTCTCATCTTCATAAGATTGGTCAAAAGCAAACGCATGATCATAAAAATAAACACCATCGTTTTCTCCATCAAAAATCAAAAGAATAAACGCTCCACCCGGATCCCTACCTATTAATAGTGAGTTTTCTGGAATTTCATCTCCATACTCCTGATTCCAAAATTCAAGATTGAGTGCTTTTTTCTCCAGTTTTGTTCCAAAAAAAATATGTAGAAGTATATCTTCATCTAATGCCTTAACGTGAAAAATTCCATCATTAACTCTTGCCCCATTATTTTTGATCAGAAAATTTTTATAATCGTATGGAAGTTTAATATCTGATTTCTCTTCAAGTTCTTCAATGGTTTTAATATCTCCTTCTCCAAACCTTTCTATTTCCATTATTATCTATTTGTTTTAATCAGGTAATTTCATTTCTGTTTTTATCAATAAGTGAAAGACCTACTCTTTTTCTTCGCTCGTTAACTGAAGCGAGCTCATCCGCATATAATTCTGGCTGTTCTTCTTCCTCCTCGTCTTCTTGTCTGAGATATAAGTTATTAATAAACTCTTCAAATGAGTTTGCTATCAATGACTTATCCGCATTGATGTCTCCCTCATGATGCCAATAGTATATTTTTCCTTTTGTTTCTGGTTCCAGAGAATAAAATATGATATCTCCGGGATATCCCTCGAATAGAGGGAAAAACTTCCAATTCAATTGCTCTTCTATAAAGTAAGTATCGATAGCATCTTTTACGTTATCTGTTTCATCTCCAAAACCAAAGATCAATCCCAATTCGATCTCTCCACTAGATAAAAAAGAAGATTTCTCAATTGGCTTTATCATCACATAATTCTTGAAAGTAGAGAACCCATATTCCTTGATAAAATCTATCACCCGTTGTTCGGGTAAAGCATCCATCACACTTTTGATAAATTCTAAAGTGTAATGGGCATTATGTCTTTCTCTTTCTTCCCGAAAAATAATATCTCCTAGGCTTTTTATCTTTTGATGAATATCAATCATTTGAAAGGTATATCTAAGAAATTACTACTAATCTCATATCTAAGACTTTTTTGCTTTTTTTCATTGTTGCCACTTCATTATCATTAGATATTCTATATCTTATTAAATCTAATCTAGAATAATGCGATACCTAATCGTAAAAGCTATTTAGGAAATCAGTGAAGCTATTCGATACTTTATAATATTTTTTGTCTTCCACATTCAAAAATTCAGATTCAATGAGATATATAGTACCATAATCCTCATTGTCCAGAGATATTAAATAAATATTATCACCGTTATCAAACGCAAAAGGCATTTTTTTTCCGAAAGTAATACCACTTTTTTTATAGTCAGAAATAGTTTCTTCAATCGGTACTAAACCATATTTGATTGGTATAAAGCCATTTATTGTAAATTCATGATTTATTCCTTTGACATGTTCAAATGGAGGATAGCCACCATTATATTTTAAATAATGGCTCTTGAAGTCTTCAGGTAATGACAAATTTAACTCTACTTCAAAATCTTTTAAATCTTCAGCGGAAAGGTTTTGTGCTGTTTGTTCAAATTCCATATAACGTTTTATTACCAGGTTTTAAAAATATAAGAATTACCAGTTGCTTCTTTATACTGCGAGCAGCCGCCCACATGAGAAACACCTCTATGAGCTTCCACTTTTACAAGTTGCATTGTACCAGAATTAGTTTTAGGATTGTAATCATCAAGATGATGCCATACATATCCTTTAGGTGTACTTTTCTGGCCGAGAGCTTTGGAACTTGCTTTTTCAAAATCCTCTGCATAATTACCAGTATATTTTATTTTTACTATGTTTTTCTGCCCCTCTTTTATAGGGTACAAAGCATCACTTTTTGCATAATTAAGGCCTCCATTGGAAGTTGGTTTTACTCCTTTGAATCCCCGATCTTTTATCTTTTGTAATTCTGTTGGACTAGCATACCCATTATGTACCAATACCCCATCTTCGGTAACAAAGTAATTCTCATTGTCTAAAACATCGAAATTATAAACCACAGCACTTTTGCTGATCAACCCGATATTCTTAATCCTTACCCTTTCCCCGTCAATTCCTTCCAGTTCATCCAGCGCAGTAATCGACTGGATCTCGCGCCACTCATTTTCCACCAGGAAACGATGCTCCGGTGTTACTTCAAATATAGTTCCATTTCCCAATTCAACAACCATCATACTCAATGTTGTGCGGCGATGTGTTGCTGTAATCGGTTTCAGCTCTCTTTGTCCGTTTTCTTCATTCAGCGTCCATACTAATGTCCCAACAGCGATGTCCTCAATAGCCATCACCCCATTTCCTGTATGTACCGGAGTACCTGCAGGGAAACAAACCAGTGAAGCTCCTTTGGCTGCAAAAATTGCTAAGACCAGTTCCTGACCACTCGCCAATAACTTATCCGTAACACTCATCTCATCGTTCGTCCAGATATCAGCCTGGCCCTTATAAGCGCCGAACATACCGAATCCCCGCATTCCCCTGCAAAACCAGCTCATCTTACCAAACAAAGAAGCCGGGTTGAACATGGACCCCATTTCAGTACGCGCAACAGTTAAAAACTCTGCACCAGCAGCTCTGATACCTTGTGTACCTAACGTTCCCGCCATGCTGCCCAATCCTCTGCCCGCTAAAAATCCAAAAGCAAAGTTTGCAATATGCCCCACATTATTCATTGTGGTACTCATCATCGCTTCCCAGAAAGTAGCTTTAATATCAATCATCGCGCCTTCCGGAGGGCAACTCAGCTGACTTTGACCAACAACAAGCCCTTCATGATGATGTATCACCAAATTAGGAGAGGAATTGACCCAAATCCTTGCTGCTGCATTTGTTTTACACTTCATATAACCAGCACCTATAGCAAGTAATAAGGCACCGCCGATAATTAAAGCCAATGCCCAGCCTGCTACTGGTACAGCAAGTAATGCTAAAGCAGCAACTAGCAAACCTGCAATTGCCCCCGCCATAAATGCCATACTACCCAAACAGATAAATACATTGCCAATCATCTTATCCTCTGTTGTTGCTGCAAGATTGCCACTAAAAGTAACCTGCTTTTGACTGGTTACTTTCATCTGTTTGAACATTGCACCTTTAGGGCAAACTAAATAATGCTTTTCCGTTAACCATTGTAATTCCTCGTCAGCCATAACTTATACGCTTTCCAGATTTAGATATAAATCTGATTTATAGTCATTATTTATTTGCTCGAATACCTTCATTTCCGCGGATTGTAATACCCCCATATGGTCATAATTGAAACTGGCCTGTGTATAATGTTTCATATCAAATTCCTTTTGGCCAGTTACTTTTGATATCATCTGCTTATCAATTTTACCTTTCTCATCTAAAGAAGACTCCACATGAATGGTATACCCATTATCCGTCGTTTCAGAAGTATAAGTCTGATTCACCGGAATTAAAAAACCAATGCCCATCCGATCTCTTTCCTCCTTTTTCTGTTCATAAACAACCCCATCGGCGGTATAATTAAATGCATATAAAAACAAATGCATAAAATGTGTATTCTCCAGATTTTCAATTAATTCCGGAGGATTGGCCAGTTCACGTTCTTTATGCCTGATAATTTCAAAAGCAGCAATAGGATTGGTCTGCATGAGCTCCTTTTTAAGCTTATCCCATTTCGTTTTGATTTCAGGCATATTCAATAACCCTTTGATTACCCCACCGCTGTTGATACAGATATGCTGCCTGCTGTAGATATAAGCTAACTTATTTACATATTCTATCAGTTGATAAGTATTGGGATCATAATACTCCGTTAACTTGACGTCCCGCTCTTCCAGTACATATTCCTGCAGGTCAGGCTTAAATGCATTTTTTCCATAATGTGAAAGCACATAAGTTCCGGTTGTAGAAAAGCTATCCATCATGGTCAGCATTTTTACATTTCCCCTGACAACCAACTGATAACTCTTTTCTGATAGTTTATCCATAAAATTAAGAGTTGATTTTTACTGGTGAACCATCAATAACTGTATTGCTGCCAACTATGCTTACATTTTCACCATTTACATTGATTTTGCTTTCTCCGCTCATCGATAATTCATTTTTTGATGAGATTGATAACTTAGTCTCGAACTCCATACTTCCGTTCTTCGCAGGAGCACCATCACCAGTAAGCTTGAAATCATCAGCTGCACGTATTTCTATATTCTTTGCTTGTATGATAATTTTATCAGCGGCTTTATCCATAATGATCATTACATTACCTGTCTGCAGTTTGACTGTATTGTCAGAAGTAACTGTGATTGCATTATTACCATCAATCAAAACATGGTTTAAGCCCGTTTTGTCTTTCATCAGCATGCCACCTCCATCATCCAGGGTAATCGTATGCCCGCTTTTAGAAGTCAGGCTTTTGGTATTATTACTTCCACTACCTCCACTGCCGCTTTTACCATGGAATACACTGCCCATGACAATTGGACGCGCAATATTTCCTTCTTCAAAAGCAATCACTACCTGGTCACCAATTTCAGGGATAAATACAAAACCTCTGTTTTTGCTGACCTTTTCAGAACTTCCTGCATCTGGCGTTAATACCCTGAGCCACTCAGTGACATCATTACAACCACATTCCCATTTAAATTTAACCTTGATTCTACCATTGCCAGCGGGGTCATTGTTTTCTACTACATTAGCCAATTGTATATCTGGTTGTGGTTTCGTCGAATCCTTTACAGGAACACGATCTGTATCTGCAGATATCGCTTCAAAAGAATTCTGATAATGACCAACGCCATCTACATGGTGATAAACGGAGGTAACCAGGAATTTCCCGAAATCTTCAACTGCAAAATCATTTAACTTTCTGGTGCTCATGCTGATATCAGCTATGCAGCCTAAACTTACCTGTGGATTGTCACCAGTGCCATTGATATGCAAAAGACCAGCGATCAGTGAGTCCTGTTCATTTTTTACAAAAGTATCAATCTCCATTTTGTTATCAACGCGGGTAACCAATGGCTGATTAAAAGCTTTGCTGTAGACATTATTGGACGCGGCAATTGCATGGGCCATATCCGGCGGTCCGGCACTCTGACCTTCGCCACTGGCAGCTAATAACTCATCTTGTTTAGGGTTATAAGAGAACTTTTTATACTTCAGCGGGGCAATTTGTATCCCATATTGAATATTGCTGATATCCCGTCCGTAAATCAATTTTACTTGTTTTAAATCGTCTGGCTTTCCAAAAACCAGTGTTGTCCCATCGTAGAAAAACCACTCATGATATTGAGCAGCAAGCCTGTTGATGAATTCAAAATCACTTTCCCGGTATTGAATCAAATAATCAATAGGAGAGGTGCGGCTTGGCTTGACCTTCATATTCAGATCATTGACAGGGACTTCTTTTGTTGCCTGATCAATGATTGATTTAAGGTCTTTATTCAGGTAAGACCCCAGATCAGGGCCACGGTCAATCAAGATAGTCGGACTAAATCCTGAAAGGATAATATCGCCCATTAAGCCATGTGACTGCGCAATTTCAACCTTAGTAATAATCCCTGAAAAACGGTTTCCTGTACCCGGTATAGTGCCAAACTCTATCGCTATATTCTTACCTATAAAATCTTTGGAACGGTTCAGCGAAACTGAGCCAGGTAATTCAATCTGATCCTGATTAAAGCGAAGTTCGAACGTATGATGCTCATTAAACTTCTGATATAAATTGAAACTCGAAAAGGTCGGTATAGGTGTACCTTCAATATTGATTTCTACTTTTACTTTATTCTCCATGGTAGTAATTTGTAAATGCTTTATAAATATTTTAGTTTTTTACACTTACCCGGTAAATGGCAATTTTGAATAGGCCTGGATAAAAATGTACTTCAAATGGTGGTCTTGCAATGCTCCTTGTTAAACTAACCGGGATCATTCGTTCTGTATAGCTATGCACTTCAATAGTGTTCCCTTTTTTCAGATAACCATTACCAATCATCGTATCAATATCAAGTGGTTTGACATGGATACAACCATGAGATTCTGCCAATTTTATTTGGGAGCCTCTATTGATACTAGTCAAGTACTCATCGGGTGGGGTGGTATGAATAAAATCGCCAAGGACCTGTTCTTTGCCGTCGAGCTTCCAATTGTGATTGGTGTCTTTGAAATATTTAACTGAGGTATGGCCAAAATCATTGAAGATCCAGCGGTTTGGAAAGGCTTTGCTATTAGCAATTGCTGTGTATTGCTGCCGGATGTATTCGGTAACTTGTTTTTGCTGGGTTTTATATTTGCCCCATTGTGCATTAACGTCTGTTAGCCTCACCCACGCACCTCCATTCTTGACCATGGTAATGTCCCCATCCAAACGCATTTCTGTACCCCATGCCACACCTGACCAATACGCATATTTGCCGTAACTTACATGTTTACCAATACTATTGATCACATAACGGCCTTCGCGGGTAGCGGTTTTTGCATGACCATCTCCACCTGGTTTTTCGCTGGATGGACCGCCATGCGCATCATATTCATTTATTTTTGTAATGGAGTAAGAAGCCATAAATATTCCTCCGGTTATTTAGATCTGACTATTTTAATGGATGAAATTTGATTAGTGGGTGA
This sequence comes from Pedobacter sp. UYP1, assembly GCF_040547305.1. NCBI lineage: Bacteria > Pseudomonadati > Bacteroidota > Sphingobacteriia > Sphingobacteriales > Sphingobacteriaceae > Pedobacter > Pedobacter sp. UYP1. The sequence continues at coordinate 56,876 of NZ_JBEPPL010000009.1, forward strand.
TTCCGGGTTATCAGAAGCTTGTATATTCAGAAATACATGGTTCTTTTGATTGGGAAAATGTTTTTTTAGTTCAATAATAACCGGAAAAGGCATTTTTGGGGCAGGAAACATCGTATCTCTTGCTGTTACCGGGCCAAAATGTGCAATCAGCTGTTTAAAGGAAAGTTTTGTTCCTATGTTTTCTGGTATAGAAAGATTGACGAAATCATGCTGGTCAACAGCAGAACTTATATTGATATCGGCAGCTATACTGCTGTCTGGTAATGAATTATCCCCTTTATATATGCCTGCTGGAAAGTAGCTGGAGAAACTATCAGTAAGTAGCTTTAGCTGCGTTGCATTAAATTTTTGACTATCAAATTTACTTGCGATACTATCTATGTAGATAATTACCTGATCATTTACCGGAAGTTTAACAGCTGTTGTCAGTTGGCTGGCTTTTACATTTTTAGATTCAGGCTGTTTACAGGCCAGACTCTGGCCTATAATTAAAATAACCACAAGCATTTTTATGCATGGGTATTTGATAACGCGATTTTTATCTGTTTGATCATCCATGTTTTTAGGTTGTTAATAGCCTGCAATTATTAATAGGGGGTTGCTTGCTCAATACGGTAATTTCACCCTTAGCAAAATGCTATTGATGCCGACCAATTAATTTTTTGGTAAGAACCGGAAACAGGACCAGTCAATCTGCTGGTATGGATGTTAATTGTGCTTTGAAAGCCATAATTTTAAGATTAATTGTTAAATAATTCAGAGAATATTCTTTACTCCTGAACTCTAATCTACAAATATAAAGCCAATAATGATCTATTTATCAGTTAGATAAGTCGTTTTATTTGTGTGATGTGGAAAAATAATGTTGTAAATAGCGATTTGGTATCGATTAAGGCATTATATAATAATTATTAATGTGAACTTTTTTTTAATCAATAAATAGCTGCTGATAGCTTCTGGAAAAATATACGGGATTGTCTGGTCAAACTGTATAAATATTGGACAATTAATAAAAAATAAAGCCGCTGTAAATGAAATTACAGCGGCTTTATTTTTCTATTATCAGCGTCAGGTAGCCTAAGCTTTAATCAGCTTTTCGCGTTCTTCAGCTTCTTTTAATTCTTGTTGCATCACTTTCGCGACTTGTGTACTTCCATCATGGCTCCATCCCGGAGGATTAAACATATACCCGAGTTTATTTTTAAATCCCGGAGCACGTTTCACATCTGCTGTCATGGCTTTAAACTCATGAAAAACGATGTTAACCGGGCCTGTATCCTCTGGTTGGTGTGTCAGTCCGTAGACAACTTCATCGTCAGGAAGTTCCTCCTGGAAGGTTCCGAACATCCTGTCCCAGATAATCAAGACCATGCCCATATTTTTATCCAGATAACGGATATTGCTGGCATGGTGTACCCGGTGATGAGACGGCGTAACCAGGAAATATTCTATGATCGGATGTAATTTTCCTACTGCCTGCGTATGCACCATATTTCCATACAATTGCGTAACCAGGTAGGCAAAAAGGATATCTATTGCTGAGAAACCCATAAATGCCAGTGGCAAATAAAAGAACACCCGGTACAGTGGTTCAAAAACCGTGGACCGGAATCCTGTAGTCAGGTTAAATAGGGGAGATGAGTGATGTGTCACATGCATCGCCCAGAAAAACCTGATATAATGACCTGAAGTATGTAATACCCAATACAACAGGTCTTGTGCAAGTACCAGCACTACCCAGTAAACAAAAATATTTTTGATTTCGAACAGGCGGAACTGATAACAGTAATTCAATAAAAAGAACGTGGCAGTTTTAGTCGATATATTGATTAAAAAGGCCAGTCCCATCAGGTATACGTTTGTCCACGTATCCCTTTTAGCATATAACTTCCTGTCGTGCATGTAACTGATGTACATTTCCACTATAGAAATCACAATCAGTAAGCCGAACAACAGGGAGAGCGTTATATTTCTAGGATCATTTAGCATAAGTTAAATTGTAATATTCCAAACTTTCGACGATGTCGCTTTCTGAAACTCTACAGTTGTAAGTACATTTTCCAATGCTTTGCAATAATGAAAACAGTACATTACCATGTTCATTTTTCTTATCGCTCTGCATTAATACAGAAAGTTGGGCGAACGATTTTTCTTTAATTTTATAAGCAGGATAAACTTTGGAGATATACTGACGTATTTCTTGCAGTTCTTCTGCGCTCAGGGTACTGTTTTTATGAGAAAGATAGGCTTCACATATCATGCCGATAGCAATTGCTTCTCCATGGGTAAGTGGCTTTTTATCTTTGCTCAATGAATAACTTTCCACAGCATGACCAATGGTATGACCAAAGTTTAAGATCTTGCGTAAGCCCTTTTCCTGCGGATCAGCGGTTACCACCTCATTTTTAATCTCTACCGAACGGTGTATAGCTGCAGTTGTTATGTTTTTATAGTCAGCAGCTTTTAATTGATGATAATATTCCTGATCTACAATTAATCCGTGTTTAATCATTTCTGCGAATCCTGAAAGCAATTCCCTTTGTGGTACTGTTTTCAAGAATTCTGCTTCAATAAATACGGCTTGTGGTAAACTGAAAGTACCGACCATGTTTTTCACATTATCGATGTCAATACCAGTTTTCCCGCCAACAGAAGCATCAACCTGCGAAAGTAATGTCGTAGGGATATTGATAAAATCGACCCCGCGTTTATACGTAGAGGCTACAAAGCCACCCATATCCGTAATTACACCACCGCCAAGGTTAATAACCAGGCATTTGCGGTCTGCGCCAAAATCAAGTAAAGTTTTCCAGATACCGATACAAAAATCAATGTTCTTGTTCTCTTCTCCCGGATCAGTCTCGATCAGGTCAAACCCACTGAAATCATCCAGCATCTCTCTGAATACAGGTAAACAGAGTTCAGCTGTATTCCGGTCTGCGAAAACAAATACATTACTGTATTTCCCGTTTTCAATGATTTCTGCCAATGGTGCTAACCTGGTATCAAAATATATGTTGTGACCAGCACTTTCCAGTTTATTCATTATACTATTTTAATTTGGTTACCCATAAAATCAACAACATCACCGATACGTACTTTTAAACGCTTGCGGTAATCTACATTGCCGTTATACTTCACCAGACCATCTTCTACTACTGTTTGCGCTTCGCCGCCACTTTGAACAAGTCCGGTCGCTTTTAGCAAAGAAATAAGGGGAATAAATTCGCCTTCTAATTTAAATTCTATCATTGTACTGCAAATTTACAATTATTTATAAAGGGTTTTGCAAATGATAGTCCCGGAATTTATATTTTTGCGTCCGTTTGACTAATACATCAATCCAAATGCAAGTATCCCCAGGGAAAAAACTAAATTTTGACAATACGGAGATAGCTTTTCGTAATAAATCAAAATCAGAACTAAACAGCGCGTACTGGTTATTCAAAATAATGAGTAGCAATTTTTTGACTCAGGTGGGCCCGCCTGTGACAAATTTATTTTTAAACATCGGATTACCGATTCAGGGTATTATCAAATCTACCATCTTCAAGCAATTTTGCGGTGGAGAGACTATCGCAGAGTGTGAGCGTACAATCGGTCTGTTAGCTGATGGAAAAGTAGGTACGATCCTGGATTATTCTGTAGAGGGTGAAGAAGAGGAGCACGTATTTGATTTTACCTGTGCAGAGATTATCAGAACGATAGACCGGGCTGCGGGAGATAAACGCGTACCTATTACTGTTTTTAAAGTGACGGGTATCGGACGTTTTGGTTTATTGGAGAAACTGGACGCTAAAGCTGAACTTTCAACTGAAGAGAAAGCTGAGTTTGAAAAAGTAAAGCACCGTTGTGAGCGGATTTGCAGAACAGCATTTGAAAAAGATGTACCTGTAATGATTGACGCGGAAGAAACCTGGATTCAGGACACGATCGATGCACTGGCTTTAGATATGATGATCTTATTCAACAAAGAGAAACTGATCGTTTATAATACTTATCAATTATACCGTCATGATAAACTTGCGCATTTAAAAGCTGATCATCTGGTTGCTAAAGAAGCTGGGTTTATTTTAGGTGCTAAAATTGTTCGTGGTGCTTACATGGAAAAAGAGCGTAAAAGAGCAGCCGAAAAAGGTTATTCTTCTCCGATTCAGCCAGATAAAGAAACTACAGACAGAGATTATAATGCGGCTATCACTTACTGTGCAGATCATGTAGAGCAGATTGGTGTAGTTTGCGGAACGCATAATGAAGCCAGCTGCAGAGTATTGGCAGAATTGCTTGATGCGCATCAAATTAATCATAACCACCCACATGTTTATTTCGCACAGTTATTGGGAATGAGCGATAACCTAAGTTTCAATTTATCTGACGCAGGTTATAATGTGGCTAAATATGTCCCTTATGGACCTGTTAAAGCTGTTATGCCGTATTTATTCAGACGTGCACAAGAGAATACTTCGGTTGCCGGACAAACCAGCAGAGAACTTGATTTAATTGCAAGAGAAAAACAAAGAAGAAACGGGTAATTCCTGAAATTATAAATGAAAACCGCCTTATATTAATTTATAAGGCGGTTTTTGCTGTTTAGAGGTTTTTGTCTGAATGTATTTAAAGTGTCAAGTAATTTCAGTATAAGACCTTGGTCCTATTAGCTTGTATAGCAGGTTGATAGCAATTCTTTAAACACTAAAAACCCCTGCTCACGTGAAGTAAACAGGGGTTTGGAAAAGGAACTAATTGGTGTGTTTTGGTGATAAATTTTGGTTTAATGCTTTTGTTGCTGCATAGCTTGACTAGCGTCAATGCCTAATCCGCTTGCAATAGCCATTCCTAAGCCTATATCAGCTCTGAACCAATGGCATAGCTGCAAGTTGATAATTTGATCCTTTCTAGGGCCGCTAATGCCGCTCATCGCACCAACAATGTTGCTGATTAAATTTTTACGGTCAGCATCACTCATTACTTTACGGTATAAATCGCCTGGCTGTGTATAATGGTCATTATCACCTGGACCTTCATTTCTATCAAACCAGTCTGCTACGTTAGATTCTAATTCCCAGGCTGGTTCTTTATAACTTTCATCAGGAATTACATCACCAAAGCTATTCGGATAGTAATTAGGTTCCTCATTTCCGTTATCATCTACACGCATTTGTCCGTCACGGTGATAGTTATTAACCATGAACGGGCAGGCGTTTACAGGTATTTGCTCGTAATTTACGCCTAAACGGTGACGGTGTGCATCCGCATATGATAATATACGACCCTGTAACATCTTGTCAGGAGAGAAACCAATTCCGTCAATCAGATTAGAAGGAGCGAACGCTGCTTGTTCCACATGTGCGAAATAGTTTCTTGGAACTTGATTCAATTCAATTTCACCTACTTCGATTAGTGGGAATTCTCCATGTGGCCATACTTTAGAAAGGTCGAATGGATTCCATCTGAAGGTTTTTGCTTCTTCTTCTGTCATCACCTGGATTTTCATGGTCCATTTTGGGAATTCTTTGTTGTCGATTGCTTCTACTAAATCACGTTGCGAGTGATCCATATCCTGTGTACGCATCGCATCTGCTTCGGGGCCTGTAAAGTTTTTGATCCCTTGCTGAGTTTTAAAGTGGAATTTAACCCATACGCGTTCGTTGTCAGCATTGATCATCGAATAAGTATGGCTACCAAATCCATCCATATGACGATAAGAGAATGGCGTACCTCTGTCGGACATCAGGATCATTACCTGGTGCAGACTTTCAGGGTTCAGCGACCAGAAATCCCACATCATTGTAGGGCTTTTCAGGTTTGTTCTTGGCTCACGTTTCTGCGTATGAATGAAGTCACTGAATTTTTTAGGGTCTTTGATAAAGAAAACAGGAGTATTGTTCCCTACTAAATCCCAGTTACCATCTTCTGTGTAAAATTTAAGTGCAAAGCCACGTGGATCTCTTTCAGAGTCAGCACTTCCTTTTTCGCCACCTACGGTAGAGAAACGTAAAAACATTTTACAGGTATTGCCAATCTGATTGAAAATCTTTGCCTTTGTATATTTTGATATATCATGGGTGATCGTCAAGGTACCGTACGCGCCTGTTCCTTTGGCATGTACCACTCTTTCAGGGATACGTTCACGGTTAAAGTGGGCCATTTTTTCATGTAAGACAAAGTCTTGTAATAATAAAGGGCCTCTTCTGCCTACAGACTGACTATTTTCATGTTCAGCATAAGGTCTGCCGGATGCAGTAGTTAATTTGCGCGTTGGTTTGTTCGTTTCTTCCATGGTTATTTCGTTTTGCTTGGCTAAAAGTAGCTAGTATTCTCCCGGTATCCCAACACCTAATTTCTATACTGATATAGAGTTTGTCTATTAAGATTTATAAGTGTTATCAATATCAGCTATTTAACTTTGAAGGGCTGCCTGCCCATCATTAAATCACCGAATAATAAAAAATCACTTGCCAGGCTAAATAAGGGATACTTAAAGGTAGCAGGTTTGTTTTTCTCAAAAAAGAAATGTCCTGCCCACGCAAAGCCGTAGCCGACAACTGGTATCAATGCGAAGAAGGTGAAAGCGTGGAAAAGCATGGCTGTAATAAAGCAGAGGCCAATAAGTGCTGTCCCTATAAAGTGTAATATCCTGTTTGTGGTATTCTGATGTTCCTGCAGGTAAAACGGGTAAAATTCTTTTAACGTTTTGTATTTATGATCGGGCATTTGTTGATTATTGTTCATCTATATTAATATACCATTACTTTTTAAGAATGCGCCCAGGTTTTCTGGTTTTTCTGTCATCAGTAAGGTTTGTAATCCTGCTTTCTTCGCACCTTCAAGGTGACCGGGAGTATCGTCTATAAATAACGTCTCTGCGGGATTAAGATTATTTTCTTTAATAACCTGTTCAAATATTTCTACATGTGGCTTACGAAATTTCATCAGCTGAGAGTAATAGGCTTTCTCAAACAGGTGATCATTGTTAGGTACATGATGTTCTTTTTGAAGATAATCCATAATATAGTCGTAATGGATCTGGTTCGTGTTGCTCAATAGAAATGTCCGGTAGTTTTTCTTTGCTTCGAGTAGTACTTTATGCGTTTCAGGGAGTACACCTATCAATAAACTGTTCCATGCAGCGTCAATTTGTTGGTCGGTTAGTTCAGAATTTTGTGCAATTTCTCTGATTCCGTCTCTAAATTGAGCAGGAGTGATGGCTCCGGTCTCTAATTCGTTAAATATTTTATGGTGTCCTGAATGCCCGAAAAAAGTTTCTATATTTGGTATACCGATTTGTGCCAGAGAGCTTTGTGTGATTCTAAAGTCAATTTCAAAGATCACATTTCCATAATCAAAGATTATATTCTTAATTTTTTGCATAAAGTATTTTTAAAATTCGATACAAATATGTAACATTGCACTCGCAAAATCTAATAGATTTTACGCGGGCCATTAGCTCAGTTGGTTAGAGTAGAAGACTCATAATCTTTTGGTCGATGGTTCGAGCCCATCATGGCCCACTGCTTAAAAAGCCGTTTTTCTTTATAGGAAAGCGGCTTTTTTCGTGTTTGTGAGCAAATGTTGGTACACAACAATGATACTGAAAGTTGTTTGGAAGTTAAGTTCAGCAGGAATTCTTGTTGAACTATACGTAAAACTGTTACGCAACTGTTACGGAAAAATAGGTGTAAAACAATTCTTTTTTTATAAAATAGCTAATATGAACGAATCTCTTTAAAACAATAAGAAGAGTTCTCAAAGGTTCAATCTATTTCTTTTTCGGCAGCCCAAGTTCTATAGATAAGAAATCAGATTATAATTTGAATAACAAGAAATTGGTTTCCCCATTTTACGAAGGCGGACTTTTTCTTTTGTATAACGCTTTATAGAACCAATTATGGGTATTATGGATAACCCATTGACAAAATCATCTACAGCCTTATGAGCTTTTTCTGGATTATCACTATTCTCAGCGCCAAATCTCAATTCTACAACAGTTATTTCAGAAATAAAGAAGTTCTTTCTTCCCTTCTCACGTATGATAGAAGCAAGATCAAGTTTACCTCTTAAATAGAATACGCAGGTACTAGTATCTAAGAGATATTGCATTAGAATTTAAGGTCTTTATCTCTGAAAGTTCTGGATGCTTTGATTTCTTCGTTAATCGCTTCAGCAGATTTGCCTTCGGGGAATGCGCCAAAAGATTTAAAAAATGCTTTTTCCTTAGTGTCCTTTTCCTTCTTTAGTGATCTTGAGAGACGTTCTATTAGTTCCAGTTTGGTAAATGAATCCAAACCCTCAAATAAGGAAGAATATGTATCAATAATATTTTTTGTCGCAACTGTCATAACTTTTAGTTTAACAAGCATGTTAACAGAAAACTGCTCTACACAAAAATAACAATAAAAATCTATAACCTTAAAATTTGATTAGGAAGATTAGAGGAAGTAGAAGAGAAAGTACTGTCAAGATATTATACGGCCTGGTAAATTTTCAAAGGGAATCCTGGGCGGTTTCATTTTTAAAGCAGCAGTTTGGAGTACTGGTTGTTTCAAAAGTTCTGTACCGGGCATAATGAAACAATCAATGGAAACCGAAAAAGGCATCAGAGAACTTTCGTAAAAGTAGCAAGCCTGTAAAAATCAGGATCTTTCCTCTCCCTAAGAATTCCGCTGAAGCGTTGGCCGATCTCTTATCAAAGTAATCAGGGTGTTTAATAATGATATATTGAACTATAAAATCAGGAAGTAATTAGCTTATTAAAGAATCGTAACCATCTGCTTTGAACTAAGAAAATATCAAACCCAAAACTTGAAATTTAATCCCTAATCCACAAGTTTATGACTTGATCCTATTATAGGGGATCAATACCAAAACTTGTAGAGCAATCGATAAAAGTATAGTTTTGTATTTTTATACAGTTTTATATTATAGTTTTTATTGGAGCTCTTAAAGAAATTTAGTTATATTTCATTATCATTGGCTGGAGTTGCTACCTTTGAGTAGACATTAAGTTAAGAGTTTTATATACCTTAACAGAAATTATGTCACGAGAAATAAAGTCGTATCCGAAGGAGTTCAAGTTGATGAGCGTTGAACTGAGTAAGACCAGATCTGATTTACCAGCTTTGGCCAAAGAATTAGATATTTCTCCCCAGATATTATACCGCTGGCGGAAAGAATTTACGGCAAAGCAAGGAAGTAGTTTTCCTGGGAATGGAAAAGTTATACTAACAGAAACAGAGCAGAAGTTAGCCCGATTGGAAAAAGAACTCCGTGAAACCCAGATGGAACGCGATATACTAAAGAAGGCTGTCGGCATCTTCTCCAAGAGCGACAACAAATATTCAGGTTCATAAAGAACCACTTGAAAATATTTCCAGTCGAGCAGATGTGTTCGGTATTTAGAGTAAGCAGAGGTGGTTTTTATACTTGGATGAAGCGTATTCCTTCTAACAGAAGTATTGAAAATCAAATGCTTGAGATTGAAATATTGGAAGCTTTTGTTAATAGTAAGAAGATTTATGGTAGCCCTCGAATTACCCATGAACTACATAAAAAAGACATCAAAGTATCCAAGCCCAGAGTGGCCAGAATGATGAAAAGGGCAAAACTGAGAAGTATCGTGAAGAAAAAATTTAAAGTCACCACCGACTCCACTCATAAATTCCCTGTACCGGAAAATATATTGGACCGAGACTTTAAACCAGGTGTATTAGGAGCGGTTTGGGTATCTGATATTACTTACATCAGGACTAAAAAAGGCTGGCTTTTCCTCACCACAGTGATTGATCTTGGTGACCGAAAAATTATAGGATGTGCATTGAGCGTAACGATGAGAGCAATTGATACAGTGATACTTGCATTTAAAATGGCTCGAAAAAAACGACCAATAACACAGCAATTGATCTTCCATTCTGATCGTTGAGTACAGTATGCCTGCAATGAATTCAGGTGTTTACTGGAAAAAAATCCATTGATCATCAGAAGTATGAGTAGAAAGGGAAATTGCTGGGACAATGCAGTAGCTGAAAGCTTCTTCAAATCACTTAAAGCTGAGTGCGTATACCAACATAAGTTTTCAGATAAAGAGCAGGCAGCACTCATTGTTTTTGAATACATAGAGACCTGGTACAACCGTAAAAGACTACATTCTGCACTGGGGTACATGTCCCCGGAGGAATTTGGAAGAAACTTAAATAAACAAAATATTGCAGCTTAACTAAATGTCCATTTTATTGTTGCAATTCCATATTGTGCTATGTATAGTCTTGTTTTTAATTGCTGTGATGCCCTCCCTCCATAAAACGGTGTTGCATTATAGTAAGTGTATGTTTATTTTGGTGCTTCACAGATAGCGCTGATCCTGGGCTATAGATTAGGTTTTCGCGTAAGTAACGGCTAAGAATTGAAAAACCAGATAGATTGGCGGCGTGTTTTATCGTTGTTTTCTGAACTTTTCATTTAACAAGCTATCGTTTAAAATTATATTTTTTGAAGGATCACCTTTATATAATTTGAAATCACCATCCATTATTTTATAGTTCTTTGTTTTTGCATAATTGGTTTGTTGTATTGCTTGAATATCTTTTGCTGCATCTTTATTGAAAATAAGCATTTTCAAATTAAAAGTCTGCTTAGTTTCTGTGTCTTTACCTGACATGGCCAAAATCGAGATACCTTTAGAATAATCAATCTGAATATAACGGTCTTTAGTGGTCCATTCATAAAAAACATCTTCAGTAGTTGCTGGCCTGAAACCAGGCGTTCCATATTGTTTGGTTAATTGTTTAACCAGATCATTGTATACCGTATCTGATTTAATTTCGGCATCGGCCAGAATAGCCACTGTTTTATTTTTATGCGTTAAAAAAGCTATTCTATTGAAATTTATGTACTGATAATAAGCGATGCTGTCTATTATTTTGCTGTAGTAAGCCTTTCCATAAAATGAATCTTTACCATTCCAGGAATCAAACTTATACCCAGCAGGGTAATCAAAGGGTGCAGAATAACCCTTTTTAACATATTCTTCCTGATCATTCACACTACTATCTATTTTCAATTTTAAAATTTCTAAAGGATTTTCGTGGAAATCAACCTTTTCTAAATCTAAACCCGCTTTATTTTGAAAAACAGCTGAACTCACTTTCTTTTGAGAACAAGAAAACATAAATATACTCAGCAACAAAAAGCAATAATTTTTCATAGTATTTCCGTTTAAAAACTAAATTTAGAATTTAAGATACCTAATAATTTCAATACATTCTCCGGGTATCGTCAATGTGCCCCTCCTGTACAGGTAGATTCTGAAGACTCATTATCTTTTGGTTGATGGTTCGAGCTTATCATCAAACTAACAGGACGAAACAATAACCAAATAGCTTAAATAAAAAATGATATTTTTGAAGTGAGGCAGAGGATAGCTTAAACTATGGAAATTTATATTAACAGAGAACATTTATTGAAGGAGATTGAATATCCAAACCGCTACTTTCCAGGTAATCTGCTCAAAAATTCGGCTGTTATCTTTAGTGTTATTCTACTGTTTCTTTTATTATTTAAGCCCTTCGGCGTGTCTGCACCAGAACAAAAGATAAACTATTTCTTTATATGTAGTTTCCATGCATTGTCACCGGCAATCATCATTTATATTTATTTTGGAACACTTAATTATTTAAGAAGGCGGTCACAATCAAAAGGCTGGACTTTACTTCAGGAATACAAGCATATTGGAATTGTTCTCCTGTTAACAGGAACAGCCGGCTTTTTTATGCGCGACATAATTTATCATAACGCCGATAATTTGTCATGGTATTATTTGTGGGAAGAATTAAGGAATAGTTTAGTGGCAGGTAGCTTCTTTTATCTTATTTTTCGAGTCGCCAATTTCTATTTTCAATCTAAAAAAGGGGCTCCATTTGTTCTTCAATTTATTCCATTAACTGTTGAACAGCCGAAAATGGTTATTCAATCTCCGGTCTTTATCAAAACACAAGTTAAACAAGACGATTTTAGTTTGTATTTAAGCGATTTGCTTTTCGCTAAAGCGGAAGGCAATTATATTGAACTCACCAGTTATAAAGATGCTCAGATCAGTACCGAACTCAAAAGGATTTCCCTTACACAGTTTGGTTCACAAATTTCCAGTCACCCAGACTTCTTTCGATGCCATAGGGCTTACTTAGTGAATATGCTCCGGATCGAAAATGTATCGGGTAATGCTCAGGGCTACTTACTTGCTTTCAAAGATAGTGAAACAAAGGTTCCTGTCTCAAGGGCACAGTTAGACAGTTTTAACAGTCTGTACGAACAGCTCAAGCAGAAGTATATCACTTAAGCTTGTTATTCATCACAAAGACTTGTTATCCGTAACAAGTGCTTAGGAAGGTGTTTTTTGTTGTGGTAGTTTTGCCGTCAGTAACAGTTTAACCTATCAATTTTAAACAAAAACCGACCATGTCATTGTCAACAACGCCAACTCCATCTCACCAGTTAAATAAGCTATTTTACATCGATAATATTAAAATACTGCTAACTGTTCTTGTGGTGCTCCATCACACATTTATTGCATACAGCTCTTCCACTGGCTGGTATTATACGCAAAAAACAACCCATGTTGGTGCGCTTGTTCCCATGACGATGTTTGTGAGTATAAACCAATCTTTTTTTATGGGCTTTTTCTTTCTGCTCTCGGCTTACTTTACAGCCCCCTCTTATGATAGGAAAGGATCAGGCCAGTTTATTATTGACCGTTTGCTGAGACTGGGTATTCCTTTGCTGTTCTATTCTTTTGTGTTTTCACCCTTTATCAGTTATTTGGTTTATTATTTCGCTAAGGGGCATCATATAACTTACCTGCAATACTTGTCAGGGTATAATACCTGGATAGATTTTGGTGTACTGTGGTTTGTTGCAGCTTTATTGATTTTTACCCTGATTTACCTGGCAGGACGGAGCCTGATCAATATTACATTCAAAAAGCCGCTGCCTGCGCCGGGTCCCGTTACCATCTTGCTTTTCGGTGTTTCATTGGGGGTGATAAGCTTTTTGACCAGAATATTATTTCCCGGAGGATGGGTGCTTAAGCCGTTGGGTTTTCAATTAGGACATTTCCCGCAATACATCGCATTATTTATTATTGGCTTACTGGCCTGTCGAAACAAATGGTTTGACGGTTTATCCCGACGCACTGGGAAATGTCTCAAATGGTCTGCATGGTTATGTTTATTGTTTTTCCCGGTATTTTTTATTATCCGGATCAAATTGAATATGCCGGTTTCCTGGTACACTGGTGGCTTTCACTGGCAGTCGTTATTATATGCTGTATGGGAGCAATGGATCGGGATGTCTATCCTGACCGCAATGCTAAGTTGGGCAAAGGAGTCGTGGAATACTTCATCACCACTGCTTAATGGATTATCCCGTTGTTCTTTTGCAGTTTATATTTTTCACCCACTAGTAATAGTTTCGCTAACCCTTGAGGTAAGAAACTGGGCGGTTGATCCCTCAATTAAGCTGCTGTTGGTAGCCCCTTTAGCCTTGCTGGGCAGCTTTATGCTCGGTAAATTTATTTTATTGATTCCGGGAGTGAAAAGGATTATTTAGACTCAAAAATCGTCAGGCTATACTGGAACAAGTCCTGTTTTTCTATACTTATCTAATTAATTTTTAGCGTAAAAAGAATAGACTTTAGGAAAGTCAGGTCTTTTTAAAAAGAGTTATTGACAAAATCACCTTTTTCTAAAACTATCTGGTTTCCCCAGCTGGTAATTGTTTCCAGGACTGGTATAAATGTTTTTCCAAAACCTGTTAGACTATAAACAACTTTAATAGGAGGTTTTTTGCCATATACTTTCCTGAATACTAAACCGTCCTTTTCTAATTGTTTTAATTGTAAGCTCAATGTCATTTCGGTAATATTTGGTATTTCTTTGCGAAGCTCGCTATACCGTTTTTCGGCATCTTTTAAATGATAAAGAATTACCGCTTTCCATTTGCCACCTATCAGATCCATCGCGAGACTTATCGTGCATGGATAAACTTTTCCCATTAGTTTTACGTAATCGCCAATACATTCTGTTTTCATCCTGCATTTTTTTTAACCTATCTGTTTGGATAGTTATTGCAAATGTAGTGGGCTAAAAATACTTTTGCAACTATAATATTTATAGTATAAGGTTTCACTTAAATAATAAAAGAATGGTATCGGATTTAAAAGTAAATAGAGCATTGAAACAAGAAGATAAACCGCTGATTACCATAGTCGGTGTTTTGGGTAAACAAGGACGCAGTGCTGCGCATACTTTATTACAGAGCGGGTGTTATCGGGTACGCGGAATTACCCGGCGCATTGATTCACCAGAGGCGATCTGTTTGGCCGGACAGGGAGCTGAACTTCTAAGTTTACCACTTAACCTGGGTTATCAAAAAGAATTTGTTGAAGCATTTCGTGGCTCGGATGGTATTTTCATGATGACGCCAAGTATTGTCCCTCCGCAAACTCACGAGATAGAGTTGGGTAAACAGTTAGCAGACGCAGCGGTTGAAGCAGGCGTACAGCATATCATTTTTAGCAGTTTGGAAAATGTAGACAAAATTACGCAAGGGAAAAAGTTTGCTCCTCATTTTACAGATAAGGCTATGATTGAAGAATATATCTGCACGCTTCCAATTACAAGCTCATTTATCTGCATGGCTTTTTTTTATACTAATTTTATGGAGTTTTACACTCCTGTTATAGAAGGGGATACACTTGTATTTCCTATTTATTTACCAAAGGATTTTCATGCACCATTTGTTGATCCCCTTACTGCCACAGGGCCAGCCGTTTTGGAGATTTTTTCTAATCCAGATCAATATGCCGGTAAGTCATTGCCAGTAATTGGCGATATTATTTCACCTCAGCAAATGGTAGACACTTTTGTTCGGGTCACGGGCAAGAAAGCTATTTATAGTTCTGCCTTCACACGGGATAATATGCTTCATTATTTTCCTGATTTTGCCTCAAATGAGCTTTTAGTGCGTGAGATTCTGGGTATGGCAGAGTACGCAGTTGAATATGGTTATTTCGGTAAAGACCGTGACTTGCTATGGAGTCGTAAAATAAATCAGCATAGCCTTAATTGGGAACAGTTTCTTCGCAGTACTGGTTGGAAAGGTGAACAAATTACCTGTTAATCGGTTTTAAAAAGCCATTTTTTTGTAACAGAAGAACGGCTTTTTAAAACCAATTGATGGGATAATTTTAAGATACTTAAATAGCCTTAGCCATGACCAAATTTCCAAAGTAAACCATTGCATCCGAGCTGTAATCGAAAGGCGCACTCAGGTAAAAATATTTTATGGTTCCCTTTTTAAACATACGGGTGTCCACCACTTTTGATTTATTGATATAGACCCGCATGTTTTCCCCTTCTACGGCTATGGCAACATGGATCAGTGCATTGGCATAATTGTTTAAAGGAAAGCTAAGCTGATTCGAAATTTTGGTGTCGCTGCTTGAATTATTAACTTCCTTATTCCAGAAATGAAGTTGCGATTCGGTAATAGCATTGCTATTGTAAGCATCTGAAATATACTCTCTATTGGAATTATCCTTCGCAAAGCCAAACTGCATAGCTCCAATATCCTTTACTTCGGTACTTCTGGTAATCAGGTCAAACTCGATTGTGAAATTACCCGGCATAGCAAGCAAATTTTCTAAACGATAAGTTGTTCTGGGAGAAAGGGCAAGCCATTTTCCTGGAACATCCGAAATAGTGGTTACGCTGCCTGTTCCGCTTGTTTTCCAGTGGCTGGCCATCCGTCCTGCAGGATCAGAAGAGAAGTTATCAGCAAAAAATACGTTGCTTGCAGGAGTAAATGAATAAACTTCTTCGATATTGGGTAATTTACTCCCTGAATTACCTGTTTGAGAACTACTAGTGCTGGAGGTTTTTGTATTTGTACCTGTATTGCCATTGATCACATCGTCTACTTTTTTATCTACTTTATCCTGAATCTTCTGCTGTATCTTTTTAAAAAACTGGGCATGTGATTGCTGTGTAATTAATGTAGAAGCGATCAGTACACTGTATATTAATATTTTATGTTTCATGTTTTATTGTAAGCCTGGTAAGAGATTACTCAAATTTACGTAGTACGAAACTAGAAAGACATCAGCATATCAAGCCGATTTGTATCCGGGGCGATCCGTTTTGAATTTAACAAAGCTGGCATTGTAATTGGCTTTCCAAGTACTATAAATTATTTAAGTAACTCATTAAACTTATCTTTTTGTGTTGAGATACCGGAATTTCTAAATCACCTTCCAGCATCAGGAAGTTGTTCTTCTTTTTGAACGTCCTTATAAATTGGAGATTGATCAGGTAAGACTGGTGCACGCGCATAAATCCCAGTGGAGTAAGCTGATTATCGTATTCTTTGATGGGCTGCGAAACCAGGATGCAAGCTCCGTTTTGCAATCTGAAGCGGGTATAACTGTTATCTGCCTCCAGGGCCAGAATATCTGCAATCTGGATTACGAAGATTTCTTCAAGGGTCTTCAAAACGATTTTCTTTGCTTGTTTTACCTGCTGATTGTGATTATAGAAAAAGGTTTCCAGCTGCTTATGGTACTGGCTGTTATTAATGTCTCTGAGCGCTCTATCTATTGCAACGATCAAATCGGCTGGTAGGTAGGGTTTTAATAAAAAATCTATCGCACTGAACCGGAAAGCCTGTACGGCATACCCTGCAAAGGCGGTAATAAAAATTACACTGAATTTCACAGTTGTTTCTTCTGTAATTGCCTTCAGCCAGTCAAAACAATTACCATCGGGTAAATTTACATCGAGAATAAATAGTGTTTGCTGCTGTTGTTTAAAGGACAAATCTGCCTCCGCAAGATTTTTGCATGGATATATATCCAGTTCAGGATAGTTTATTTTCATGGTTTGCTTTATGAAATCAAGTGCAGCAGGATCATCCTCCAGTAACAGGCAGGAAATTCCCATGGTTTGTATAATGCTCATTTTAGTTATTGAATTTGAAATGTACTGATGTGCCCGGGTAATCTACAGCTGTCGAGCCTGGGTGTTGTATGGATAACTGAATGCATTGCCGCCGCTCTTTATTGAGTTCCGTTATGCGCTGTTCCAAAATTGTCATGCCCATTGAGCGGTGAAGGGAATTGTTGCTATAGTCGGGTATTTCTTGAAAATTGTTTCCGTTATCCTTGATCCAGATATGCAGGCTCTGTTGTTGCAATTCAAAACGTATCAGAATTTTCCCCTGAGGATGATTTTTAACCCCATGTACCACCGCATTTTCTACAAAAGGCTGCAATAGCATGACTGGAATCTCCATCATTTCAGGTTCAATACCTGGTCCTGTTTCTATCCGGTAGCTGAAGGATGAATCCTTTGCCAACTGCTGAAGATGCAGGTAATGTTCCAGCATTTCAATTTCCTGAGCTAAAGGAATAAGATCCCTGTCAGAATTTTCAAGGATTAGCCTGATTAGCCGGCTAAAGCTTTCCAGGTAGTCCATAGAATGTTGCTGGTCTTTGCTGTGGATAAAATGTTGTACAGACTGGAGCGCATTGAAAATAAAATGAGGATTAAGCTGCAGCAAGAGCATCTGCCGTTTAAGCTGTGATTTTTCGAGTGCTTCTTTTACATTGTGATTTTTTATCCGCATATAAAGCAGTATCGAAATGAAAAGCGCAATGATTACTGCCGCCAGAATAAGGTAAGTTTGCTCACGCAACTGTAGTTTCTGTAGTATATTTTCCTTTTGAAGTGCATTGATTTTCCCTTCTTTTTGAGCAGATTCATAGGATGCAGTCAGCTCAGCCACCTTATTATCATAATTTAAACGGGTAAGAGAATCGCTGATACTGTTATACTGCTCCATGTACTTCAAAGCTGCGGGAAGCTCATGTATAGCTTTAGAGGCATTGTAAAGATTAAAATAGAGTTGCTTTTTTTCCAGCGGGTTAGCTGCAGGTAATGCAGTCTGATAATAACTGATCGCTGCTGTATTTTTACCGGTTTGCGCCAATGTATATCCCAGGTTATTCAGTGTAATAACCGAAACGGGTTGTTTGAGCTGAGTTCTTATAAGAATACTTCTTTTACTGGCATTTATAGCTTTTGTCCATTGCTTTTTTTTAAGGAAGTAATTACCCAGGTTAGTTTGTAGTACAGCCTCCATGGGTAGATCAGCTAGTTTTTCGGCAAGCTTAATGGCCGCGCTGAAACTTTTCAGAGCATTGTTATCTTCGGCTAATTCTACATATACACCAGCAATATTTGATAATGTTTTTAGATGATCTGAATTACCTTCTTTGTTGATTGATAGGGACTTGAGGTAGTATTCTTTTCCTTTAGGCAGATTCTTCAAAATAGCATACAGGGTTCCTATATTCGTATAAACTTTACTGATCGCTAATGGATTCTGAATGGAATCCAGGTTGTCAAGGCTTAAAAAATATTCTTGCAGTGCTTTATCAATATTTCGCTGACTCAGATTTAAATTACCAGAGGTAGCGTAAAGTTTGGCTATAAGTTCCTTGTTTTTAGTTTTTCTGTTTTTAGAAATGAGCTGATCAAGCAGGGTACTGGCAGCCTTGAAGTTTTTCTCACCAATCAGTTTATTTACCGCATTAATCTCTGGATACTCCTGAGGTACTTTAGCTTTTGAAAATGCGGGTTCAGCAAAAAGCAAAAGTAATGTAAAGAAAAATTGTAAAGTCCTGGATAACATAGCCGTTTTTTATAATTCAAACCTAATCTAAAAAAACTAATAGCCAAAACTGACAGGCTGCAAGAGGATTTCAGGGGCTCGTCTGTACCTGTAAAAAGGGGGCATATGGTCAGAAATACAACAAAGCTGCCTTTTAAAACAGCTTTGTTGCGAGAAAGAATTATTTGTATTTAATAAACGTTGCCCGGATTTTCTTTTCTTTTATATCGGTAGTAGTGTTAGATGAAAAACCCGTTGCTTTATTCTCCTTTTTTGTACTTACAGTCCCGCTACCGGAGCTGGTTGTAGCAACAACTTCATCATCCATTGTAAAGATTACACCATCAGCACCTTTCTTTTTCGCCAGTTCGATTATTTTTGCCTGGGTCTTTTCCAACGAACGAAAACCTTTATCGAGTTCAGTTTTTCCCATAACGGTATATCCCTTTGTTACGTCAGCAATTGCATAGAACTCATCTACAGTTTGTGTTGGTGTAAACGTTTTTCCGAAATACTTTTGTGCATATGTATTACTCAAAAAAAACATTCCAAATAATAAGATTAAAATTGACTTCTTCATATTTCTAAGATTAGATTTTTAATTATAATACAAAGGTGCATTGTTCCCCGATTGAGAAAAGTCAGTTTTCAGTTGAAGCGATTAAATTTGAGGGTGAAGTGTCAGATTGCCAATTTAAACTGATCAGGCAGCACAACTCACAAGGGAAGTGGTTCGAAAAGCATTCAACTGAACCTGATGTTTAAAAAGGCACTTTTCTTTTAAGAAAAGTGCCTTTTCTTGTAATAATAAATTACTGAAGAGTAAGAGAAAGGCATTTGCCGCTTTCTCTTATCCGGTATTGAATAATGATATCAGAACCTATTTTGTTGCATAGTTAAGGTAACCGCCATCTACAACGATCTCTGTTCCTGTAATGAAACTCGCAGCATCAGAAGCCAGGAATAACACTGTTTTTGCAATTTCATCTGGGTCACCAATTCTTTGCAGCGCTGTAGCACCGGCCAAAAACTCTTTAGCTTCTACGGGAACGGCATTTTCTAAACCAGGGGTTAAAATAGGCCCTGGGCTAACAATGTTTACACGGATTTTTCTTCCCGCCAGCTCATTTGCTGCAATTTGGGCAATTTTATTCAATGCTCCTTTGGTCGCAGAATATACGCTGGCTCCCGAATTTGCAGCTGTGGCAACCGTTGAAGAGGTGAATACTACTGCTGCTCCATCTGCCAGGTATGGAAGTAATTTTTGCAAGGTGAAGAAATGACCTTTTACATTGGTATTGAATTGTGCATCAAAATTTGCCTCAGTTACTTTTTCTATTGGCTCAAATGTTGCAATTCCCGCGTTCAGGAAAAGGACATTTAATTTGTTTCCACTTTCTGCAACTGCTTTTTCGAGGATCGAAATGTCTTCGGGTTTTGAAGTGTCTGATACTACGGTAAATAATTTGGGGTTGTTTATTTCTGTGGCTGCCTTTTGTAGATTTTCTGCGTTTCTTCCTGTAATCCACACGTTTGCGCCTGCGCTGATAAATGCTTTTGCTGTTGCCAAGCCTATTCCGGTAGTTCCACCTGTAATAACGACGTTTTTATTTGTAAAGTCCATGATTAGATTTTTAAATATTTATAGTGCAAAGTTAGAACAGGTTAATTTATTTAGGTTACTTTGTAACGAAAAGTAACAGTAACTTTTGGGTAACAAAGTAACTTATGACTGAAAACGAATGCCAATTAGGGCACAAAAGAGAGATTATGGCTGTCCACGATGCGATGGACATTTTGTATGGGAAATGGAAAATCTCCATCATTTCTTCCATTTGCTATTATAACAAAAGAAGATTTTCTGACATTCTGAATGATGTAGAAGGAATATCAAACAAAATGTTGAGTAAAGAATTAAAGGAGCTGGAGATCAATAAATTGATAACACGAACTGTGTTAAATACTCAGCCGATAGCTGTTCAATATCAATTAACAGAATATGGCATGACGTTAAAGACGATCATCAATAACCTGGCAGAGTGGGGAATAGAGCATCGTAAAGTAATTACGGGTAGATAAATCCTGAAGGAAATTGATAACCTGAAAAGCTATTTAGACTTATTCCATATGAAAATTTATATTTGCCCTGTTTATAGGTAAGAAACTGATTTGTGAAATTTCTAAGAGCTAATAAGGATTATAAATTACTGAACTTAGATCTCATTTTTTTATGCGTTTTCTTATCCTGCTCAATGATGGATTTGTTATACCTAAAAAAGAGGAAATGTGGTAGGAGGGAATACGCTCTACGATATTTGGGTGTTCTTCCAGTAGCCTCAGGTATCGTTCCTCATGGGAGAAAAAGACAAATTCCTCAGTGCGTGTCTGCGCATAAGAAAAAAACAGTTCGGCCAGAAGCCTGCCGAATTTTGCCCAATTTGAGTTCGCTTCTTCGGCAATGTCCTTATCTGTCATAGCAGCAAAATTCCGCAGATGCTGGGTTATGATTTCATTTTTGTCATTCATGATAGGGTTATTAATAATACAAAACTGCCTTTTGTTAAAGGTAGCATTTGGCAAACACGTCAAATTTCAGCAATCAATTCCGATAGGATTTTAACTTAAGTTAATTTTTAACCTTAATGCTTCAGTTTCAAGATTGCAATTTGCAAAAAGAAGTGGGATTAACTTGATATTTCATCAAGCTATACAGATTCGAAGTGCCATAACTCCCACAGAGAATCAGACGCCCCGTGTCGCTGCTGAATTTATCTGATTGCTTAACCGGCAATTTCCAGTTGATCTGCCATTACAAACCATAGTGCTTAAGAAACCTGCTGATTATGCGAATCGTATCGCAGTGCATATTAACCATTTGAATACAGCTATTCAAAAAGTTACTGGTAAATCGACAACAACACATATTAATGAGCGACTGTTTGCAGAGACTAAATCACTACCTGGGTTACACAGATTATACGGTAGCCGAGATAGCATCTGGTCTTGGCTATGAATACCAAAGTTATTTCAGCCGGTTTTTTAAGAAGTATGCTGGAATTACGCCATCCGTCCTTCAATTTAATTACTAGTCTTCTGACCAGTGGTGATAGTTTCCAGATTAATTGACTGTTTTAATAATTTTGATACCCTGGATATTTACTATGAATACGTTTATTTGCAATTCATTTTAGCTTTGCGTTATAAATAAATGTAATTATGGTAAATATCCAGGTACCAGAAATTTTAACAAGTCACCAGCAGTTGGCCACAAAAGATGTTTCTTTTGTGTATTTTAACGAATTTACGCCTGTTGGAAGAAACTTGATCACCTTTAATAAATGCGCTATAAGTTTTATTCTAAGTGGGCAAAAAGAACTTTATCGTGGTGCTGAATGTACCTTTGTTAGTGAACAGGAAGGAATATTAATTCCAAATGGAAATGCGATTATAGCCGAAAGACAACTAAACACAGAAAAGTATAGTAGTTTAGTTGTATTCTTTCCTGCACAACTGGCACAAACATTTATAGAAAAATACCTGACCAACAGGCTGGATGCTCAATATCTGGATGAAGCATACGAAAAAGGTGCTTTTTTAAAGTTTCAGCAAACACCTTATATTACAGTATATCTCGATGGGTTAATTCAATTGATAAAGATGGGGGTGTCTGTGCCGTCAGCTTTGTTATTGCACAAATTAGAAGAACTTTTTATTCTCCTTATGGAAAGCTTTTCAGCACAACTTTACCAGATTTTCAGGCCGGTGGTATCGGACAATGGGAATAGACTCAGAGAAATTGTGGAGGCCAATATCATAAAAAATCTGACCCTGATTGAATTGGCATTTCTTGCCAATCGCAGTCTTGCTACGTTTAAACGTGATTTTGAAAAGGAGTATCATGTTTCACCTGGAAAGTATATTAGGGAGAGGAAGCTGGATGTTGCCCAACATCAATTGAAAGGAGGGACTTCTGTAAATGAAATCTACCTTCAATTGGGATACGATAACGTGTCAAATTTTGCGGCGGCTTTTAAAAAGAGATTCGGTTTGTCTCCTGTTATTTATCAGGCCAAAATGAAAAATTGAGCTAAAAACACTATATTTTGAACTCAATTCACTAGGGTATATCTTGATCATAGCAGATTTTTGTACTAGGATGAACAAGAATATAATAACAACAATATACCTGATATCAGGCTCCTGCCAGGTTTTTTACAATCAATACTCGTTTACAGCAAAAGATAATTAGTATGGAAAATATCAAAGAACAATTCGACAGTATATCCAGACAGTATGACGAACAAAGAAAACACCTGATTCCCTGTTTTCATGATTTTTATACCAGCTGCCTACCCATTATCGATACATTATCCACAGCAAAAACTGTTTTGGATATCGGGGCAGGAACCGGCCTTTTCTCTCAGTTTATCTATGAGCAAAGAAATGATCTGCATTTCACCTTAATTGATATTTCTACGGAAATGCTGTCTGTTGCAAAAGAACGCTTTAATGGATTGAATAATTTTGAGTTCCTGGAACATGATTTTTCAGTCGGGCCGATTTCTGAAAAATATGATCTCATCATTTCGGCATTGGCTATCCACCATCTGGAAGATGAACAGAAAGCAACACTTTATCAAACTGTTTTTAATGCTCTTAATACCGGAGGGATATTCATCAATGCGGATCAGGTTGAAGGACATACACCATGGTTTGACAACTATTATAAATCAAACTGGAAAGAGACTGTGCTCAATTCTGGTCTTGATCAGCAGGCTATAGACCGCGCTTTTGAAAGAATCAAACTGGATAAATTTGCCAAACTTGAAACACAATTGCAAATGCTTGAAAATGCAGGATTTTCACAAACAGATTGTATTTACAAGTACAATAATTTTGTGGTGATGTCTGCGATAAAAACGGTCTGAGAAAGTATTTGAAGACTAATGTGGTTTGAATTAGCTAAGTAAATAAGCATAGATCTGAATTAACGAAAATTTGCAGAATGAAAAGCCGCTTTTATTTATAGAAAAGCGGCTTTTCATTCTGCTATCTTACTACAGTAGCTTCCAGTTCAACCGTCAGCGTTGCAAAAAGACCTTTAACTTCTAGTAGGGTGGTGGCTTGTTTTATACCATACTTCTGTAAAAACTCCTGATATACAGCTGTACATGTACTGAAAAAATCTTGTACAGAGGTCGTATAAACATTCAAACGAACGATGCCGGCACAATCATATCCAGCGCTCTGTATTAGTTCTTCCAGGTTATGAATAGTAAGGATAAGTTGAGTTCTCATATCTGCCGTGCTTGGTTGTCCGTTCACATCTATTGCTGCTTGTCCTGAGCAATAAAGCGTACTCTCCACATTTTTGACCTCAACTGCTTGTACTGAATTCGTGTATTCTCCCCATTTCCACGGGTCAATTGATCTTTTTTCCATTGTTTTTGATTTAAGTATTGTTTATTTCTACAAACCTAAACCCTGGTAGTGACAACCGTTTGTCACACTAAAAAGCCTTATTGTTTTTTATTCGCATATGCTATGGTTTTTATGCACATATGCTATAATTACTTGTATTTAATAATCGTTGTGACATACTGTTGTCACTGGTATCCCTAAATTTGTTAATATCAAAACCGATCGTTCCAATAAATACCTGAGGCAATAGCTATGGAAAACAAATCAACGATATATCCAGCAGATAATAAGCAATGGCGGGAATGGCTTGCATTAAACCATTTAGAATGTAAAGGCGTTTGGCTAATTTATAATAAGAAGATTAAAGGAAAGGAATTACCGGGACTATCCTGGAGCGAAGCTGTAGATACAGCGCTTTGTTTTGGTTGGATAGATAGTAAAAAACTGCCTGTCGATGAAAAGACATTTATGCAGTTTTTCTCCAAAAGGAAGCCTAAAAGTGGTTGGTCGAGGATTAATAAGGAAAAGGTTAGAAATTTAATTGATCTTGGACTAATGACTGATGCCGGCTTGAAAACTATTAAAGCGGCAAAACAGGATGGATCCTGGAAAGCGCTGGATGCTGTAGAAAGACTTACTGTACCTAAAGACCTGGCTTTAATGCTGGAAGCGCACAGCAATTGCAATTTTTTTTTTACTTCACTTAGTAATTCGGTTAAAAAAGCTATTTTTTATTGGCTCTTGTCTGCCAAAAAGGAGGAAACAAGAAATCGGCGGGTTGCTGAAATCATCAGGTTTACAAGCGAAGGCAAACTGCCTGAACAGTTTTCATAATGAAGAAGGATGGATAACATAAAAAAATTTGAGAGGATAGTTCATATATTTTTTCTGCTTCAATCGAGGTCTGTCATACCAATCGAAGAATTGATGGAGAAATTTCAGGTAACCAAGAGAACGATATATAGGGATCTAAGTATGCTTGAGCGTGTGGGAATTCCAATGGTTCATAACCCTGGAGCTGGTTATTCAATCGTTGATAGTTTCAGACTGCCTCCAGCCAGGTTTACCGAAGGAGAAGTCTTGAGTGTAATGATTGCAGAAAAAATTATGCGCAATCATGAAACTGAATCCGTCCGAAGAAATTTCGAGCAGGTTCTGACTAAGATCAAGAGCTCATTCCATAACTACCAGAAAAGTGAAATTCTGCATCTACAGGATAAACTCCTCATTAAGGAGAAATTTGATTCAAAAGACTATGTTCCCAATATCATGGACACTTTACTTAAAAGTTCTGTCCAGAAGAAGCTAACCGGGATTTTATATAGAAATGCAAAAGGTGATCAACCAAGTTTCAGGACGGTAGAGCCAATTGGTGTTTTCAATGAAAATGGCAATTGGTACCTTTTAGCCTTTTGCCATTCCAGATGCGATTATAGGAATTTCAGATTGGATAGAATACAAAAATTAGATGTTCTGGAGAAATATTTTGAGAAAGAGCACCTTTCAGTAAGCGAATTAAATAAACGCTATCACTCCCAGTACTTTACAGAAATTACAGTTAGTATTGATAAAAAATACGCGCATTTTTTATCATCTGAACGAGATAACTTTGGTTACGTTAAAGAAACTATAATTGGTGAAACTGTAGTCCTGAATTTTAATTGCAAAACTCATCCGACATCGTTCGTAAGGTGGTTCTTAAGATTTATCGATGTCGGGGAGATTATAGAGCCAGCCTATCTTAAAGAAGAACTATTTGTCATATTGAAGGCGGGTACAGTGAGGATGGATAAGTATCATGTGTGAAAATATTCTCCTGATTATAATGATGGTACTCTTTGGGGTAAAAAGATTCTGAATGTAAATGTGTCTACATGCTGCAATTGTATTTATTTCTGATATTAATTAACATTATGATTCAACTGAGGGTACCTGTTTTTCTGGAAATATTAATGAAGCAATTACAGATATGACTAGTATTCCACCCACAATACCTAAAGAAATTGGAGAGGAGATATGAAGCCATGGTGATATTAACATCTTTACTCCAATAAATGTCAATACTACAGATAGCCCATAAGGGAGTTTACTGAACATATGGATAAAATTCGACAACAAAAAGTATAAGGAACGTAAACCAAGGATGGCAAAAATATTAGAGGTATACAGAATGAATGGGTCTTTAGAAATTGCAAAAATCGCCGGAATAGAATCGACAGCAAATAAAACATCAGTAAACTCAATTACAGCAACGACAACTAACAAAGGAGTAGCTATTTTTATACCCTTTTGAATGGTGAAAAACTTGTCTCCATCATAATTATCACTCACTTTAAATAGTCTTTTAACCAATTTTGCTCCAGCGGAATTATTGAAATCCTGTTCTTCACCGTCATCTCCACCGCCCCATGATTTTATCCCAGCGTAGATTAAAAAGAAGCCAAATAAAGTCAATACAATATTTAACTCAACTAACTTCCCAAATATTTTCATTTCAGGCAGAAAGGTTAAGTTTATAATTCCAACGCCAGCAAATATGAATAACGCTCTGAAAACCAATGCACCTAATATTCCCCAGAATAAGACCTTATGATGTAAAGCCCTGGATACTTTGAAGTACGAAAATACAAGGATAAACACGAATAAATTGTCAACAGATAGTGCTTTTTCTATCCAGTAAGCTGCTTGGAATTGAGTGAACTTTTCAATTGCTAAATCATGTCCGCCGGCATCCTGGTTAAATACCCAATAAATAATCCCCGAAAAAGCCATGGACAGCGATATCCAGACGATAGTCCATATGGTCGCTTCTTTTGAAGTAACTGCCTGGCTTTTTTTATTGAATACCCCAAGGTCTAATAGGAGCATAAACACTATCGTTATCATGAAACCCCAAACCAGTCCGGGATGTAATTCTAAAATACTTGTTTTCATTTTTGCTTTACTTTATAATTTATAGATTAGCTATTGAGATGACGGCCACCCGTCCATTTTCTTCTTTTGAGAGTACTAGCTGCTTGCCATTGGTTAATTCGACCATAGAGCCGATAGGTACTTCTTTGTCTTCTGTTTTATCTTTCAACGTTTTGAGGTTCTGATTAACAAAAAGCCACTTTCCATTATGAAAGGAAAAGTAGCCCACAGGTTTTTTATCCACCTCAGTCAATCTCTCATTTCTTATAATAGACCTGTTGGCGTGCCAATTGTGGAGCGTTGAATTGTTGTAAACAACTAAACGCTGGTTTTCAGGCTTCCAGACATTTGGTTTGAATTGATAGTAGAAATCCAGCACTGGAATAGCATGTTTGTACTTTGTACCGCAAAATGGACAACAGGTGTTATTGGTATTGTTGTAAATGAACCACTTTTGTTCACAGGATAAATTACTGCATTCTAATTTTAAGTCATTTGTCTTAATCAATGCTTGTTCCCAGGCCTCTGCTGGTGGGCGTTCCATAGGTTGATGTAAACCTTTTATGAATGCTTGTTCAAATAATTCTTTAAGGTAAGGTCCTGTGATTGTATAAGGTGTTTTTTGCAGGTCAGTCCAGGGAGCGAATTTTTGTAAGTTATCACCGTATTCTCGTTTGAAATTTCGGTTTTTAGGGTCTGTAGGGTTCTCTACAAACAATGCTTTCGCACCCATAAGCAGATCTTCCTCTTTTTCTGTCTCCATCGCCCCGAAATAATTACCGCCCCTTAAAGGGTGCCGGTACAATAGATACATGTAAATCAGTACAGCAAGGGCATGAAGGTCTGTAAGACGATTCGGTAATTTCCTATCTGGATCATTCTTACCCAGATGTTTTGTAGCTAGTACCTCTGGAGCTATAAAATCAGCTGTGCCAATTACATCAGGAGGAAATAATCCAGGAACAACTAATCCGTCAATATCAATAATTGCAGCAGTTTTACTTACAGGGTCGATAAGAACATTTTTGTAAGATAGATCCGAGTGTGCCAGACCCGCTGCATGTAAACGCTTTACGCCTCTTGCGATATGAACACAAACCTGAAAATAACTTAACCAATTTCCCAGTTCAGAAGGATCTAATTTTGTTCGTGATTGATCAGCTCTAAATTTAGCACTGGCAAACCATTTCCCTTCCTTTTCTCCTCCTTTAAGAATGTCATTGTTTGAATATCCCTTTTTAAAGAAGAAATTTTTATTGTAAAAAGGTACAATTATACCTGTTCTTTCTCCTTCAACAACTACATCAGTGGGCCAGGAGAAAAGTTCTTTATAGAAAGCTCCGCTAACAGGTTCTTTAATAAAAAAGCTATCAAAATATTGAGTCGCAATTCTTTTCAATCGTTCTTTTGAATTGAAGTCTTGCGGATCTCTATAAAATGCCACCACATATTTTTTGTCTGGACTGAAGTAAACATCCTTCATTCCACCCTGCTTTGGCTGTCCATTATCCAGGTATTGATAAGTTTTTCCAGGAGTAATGATAGATTGTACTTTTTTGGTACTCATGATTTTAGTTTAAAAGATGATTGCCATTGTTCTGTCATCGTGGTTTCCTGCACTCCAGAAATCCATCCACGCTGAAAATTGACGCGCTATTTCTCCATTTTCTGAAGAAAGTCTGACTTTGATCTCATCCTCATTTTTTCCTTCAAGATCCCTTATGAAGTCTATCCATTTTTCATGTTTTTCCAAATTGGCTTCCACAACAAACTTGGGATCGTAAATACCATCGGTCATGAGGAACAGATAACTAAAATCTGGTATTATTTTAAAGTTAAATCTTGAGGCCATTGGATGTTCTTTGGAATGGAAAATATCTGCTTGGGTTACAAACCTTGTGCCTCCACCAAATTCACCTACATCCAACCAATTCAATAAACTCGTTTCGGTTTGCTCTTTATTCATCAAGGCTATTGGGCAGTCTCCAACTCCGAAAGTCATAATCACATAGCCAAAGGCAAACTTTTTGAACAAAGCAAAAATCAAGGTCGAATGAAAGTATTCTATTGGACCTTTGGCTTTACGATTATTGAACAATTCAGGGTTTGATTTTTGGGTCTCTTCGGCTAAGTCTTTGATTTGATGATGTGCGAATAATACAGCTCTGTAAAGATTCTGTTTTGAAAGCACCTCAATTTCTTTTAACAAATTCTCATCTTTAGATTTGTTATATTCCATAAGTTGGTTTTCGAATTCAAGAAATGAATCTTTTTCCAACTGGTTTTCGAAATAATCTATAACTGATAAACAAGCCAGTTGAGAGCCTTGTCTGGAGAGTGGATAACTACCTGCTCCATCTGAAACAGCAACAATAGACCAGCCGATAGCTTCTATGTGTTTGAAAGAAAAGTCATCATCCCGGAAAGAACCTGCGTTTTCATGTGAGCGTCCTCTTTTTGAAGCTACTACGATATGTTTTTCGCCAATTTTCCCTGAGGTCTCTATATCATCTTCTTTCCAGAATATAGCCTCTTTATTACTTGGTATATCCTTCCAAAGCGTTTTTGGATCGGCATTTATAATTAAAGGGATATTCTTTTCATTTATTTCCGAATCTTCAGTCTGTCCGTCGATCTTAAAAATCAGTTTAAAATTTAACTCTCCGCTTTGAATAGGTGTGCCTTCAATACTATGGAGTTCTTTATTGAACGCCAATCCTATTTCTTCAAGACCTTGCCATTCTTCGGTAATTAAATCATCAACACCAAGTTGTTTAAAGTTTATCTTAGCTTGATATGGTTTACCTGCGGTGGCATTTGGAAGAGGTATTTTTAAGGTAATAATATCGGCAATTCGATTTTTAATCCTCCATTTGTCTACTAAATACTTTTGCTGCGCTGTTATTATTTTCACAGCGTCTGCATTAGCTTCATCTTGTGCAAATTCATCAAATAATTGTTGTTTGGTATTGTCAATCATTACTGCTTTGGCTGTAAAAAGATTTTCTATATAGGATTTTGTTTCTGTCATATCTTTTAATGAATAATTACCAATGTTTGATTAAGATCAGCTGACTAAATGTACTTCTGATGGGGGCGGAGGTAAGGTTAGGTTAGCCGTTGTTCCTATGCTTTTGCTTCCTTGCTCAATTGTATCCGAAACCCATTTGAAAAACTGTTTTAAGGTAGAGCTGTCTGCAGTGTCTAAATGAACCACATCATTTGTAAGTGCTAAGAGTTTTTGATCATCAGCGGTATTACCTGCTGCACAAGCCACGATAGTACCGAAGTTTAAGGATTTGATTTTTGGAACCATTTGTGCGTACAACTGCAAATCCGAGGGTTTCCCATCTGTAAAAATAAATAGGAGAGGTCTCCAATCACCTTTTTGTGTGGGTGAACCTCTCCTGATTTCCTTGTTTGCTTTATCATATAAAACCTCTAATGCCATCCCGGTAAAGGTGGGCCCGCTTGGAGGACAGATAATTTCGGGTAGCTGAAAGGACTCTAGTGCTGTTAAAGGAACAACTTCCTTAACTTCTCTGTCAAATGTGATCATACTAATCCATAGTGTTTCTGCAGCTTGTGCATCAGCACGCAAATTATTAATCATGCCACTTAAAGCATTATTGAGCGCTTGAATAGGCTCACCAGTCATTGAACCGGAGGTATCTAATAAAAAATAAACGGGTAATCTTCTCATCCTATTTTTTTCCGAATAACATTTTTGAAAACAGACTTCCTATTTTTCTCTCCATCCCTTGTTTCGTCGTTGGTATTCCTGTGTTTCTGGCAAAACTTTGTCTCGCTGAGGTTATGCCAAGGGCTCTTTTCCAGGAAAAAGAGAGGCCATACATTTTAAATGCCATAGTTGATTGAATTAACTCAGACTACGATGTTCAATTCTGATGGGGGAGGTGGCAGTTCATTTAAGCCGGTGGCCTCTTTTCCGGAATCCTCAACTTTAGTAGAGGAGACCCCGATAGATGCCGTAACCCAAGCAAAGAATTTGGCGATACTTTGGCTATCAGCTGTATCCAGGCTTACTACATTCTCTGTAATCTGTTTTAATACTTCAGTATCGGCACCAGCTCCTGCAGCACAAGCTATAGTATAAGCTGTTTTGCGCTTCTGAAATTCTCTTAATCCACTTTGCCAGTCATCGGTAGGAATACCATCTGTCATGATAAAGACTAATGGTTTCCAGTCACCTTTGGTTTCTGCAGTTGTTTTGGCTACCTCATTGTCTATACAATTGCTTACTACTTTCAAAGCGTCGCCAAGTGCAGTGGTGCCTGAGGCTCTGATGTCTAACATTTGGAAAGCTCCTAAATCTGTTAACGGGATGATTTGTCTTGCTGTGCTATCAAAAGTAATTATACTTATAAAAGCCGTTTCGATAGCCTGTGGGTTTTGGCGCAATGAACTAATCATTACCTGAACACCATTTTTTACAGCTTCAATAGGTTCTCCGCTCATTGAACCTGAGGTGTCTAATAAAAGATATACGGGTAGTCTTCTCATGTTACAGGTAATTTTGTGCTACAGTTTTTATAGTTTCTTCTAATCCTTTATCTTTGGTAGGTTCTCCAATGGCATTGAATTTCCATTCGTTATTCTTTATATATAATGTGCCAAGAACCATGGACACATGCCCTGCAAATCCTTCCCCCTTTACAATATCATAACCAGCGAAAACTTCATTTACTTTTGTTGGTGTGCCTTCGTAAATACGGATAGTGGCAAAGGGGATTTTTCCGAAATCGTGTCCTCTAAAGCTATTTAAGACAAAAGCAACGTAACTGACGTTTGTATTTAATTTGTTGAAATTTACAGTGATGATCTCATTGTCTAACCCGTCATCCCCATCCATATCACCTGTTAGATCATCACCGCTATGTTTGATCGCACCGTCTTTTGAATTTAAACTTCCAAAATAAATTGTATCGATTCTGTTTTTTGAACTGTCAAATAGCACGCAGCTTGCATCTAAATCCACAGCTTCTTTCGTTGTTCCACCTAACCAGCTTTTGTTTTCGATGGCCCCCCAATTTATACCAACGCAGATATTCTGAATTTTGGTTCCATTGTTTTTCTGGAGATTTATCCTTTGACCTTTTTGTAAGTTAATTGCCATATGCTCTTAATTATACTTGTTTGAATAATCTTGTAATCCACCCTTCATCCCCATTCCAACAGCTTCGAATTTCCAGGCACCACCTTTTCTGTATATTCTCCCAAATTCGACTGCGGTTTCAATAGAAAAGTCTTCGTCTAATTCAAATCTCAATACTTCTTCGCTGGTCAATGTATCTACTATCCTAATAAAGGAATTTCTCACCTGACCAAAGTTCTGTCCTCTGGTTTCTGCATCGTGAATGGTCACCACAATATTTATCTCAGATGCTTCTGCTTCGATCTTCGACAAATCAACTATCACTTGCTCATCGTCGCCATCGCCGTCACCAGTTAGATTATCCCCTGTGTGTTCCACTGCATTATTCGGGCTTTTCAGGTTGTTGTAGAATATAAAATGTTCATCAGATAATGTTTTCTTATTTTCTCCTAAAATGAATACCGACACATCCAGATCATATGAATTTCCGGTAGCTGAACCATTGATGTCCCAGCCTAATCCAATAATGAATTTTTGTGCGTTAATTGTTTCTCTTTGACCTTTTTGCAGATTAATAGACATAATTTATAATTTTATAATAAAGTTTATATTTGAAGTTCTTGAGGTGATTTATGTTTGTTTATTTTGCGCCGGAAGTCCATTTCATTCCCCAGTTGTAACTCTTATCGCAATCACCATGTGAATTATGAAAAGTTGTTAGTTTTTTTACTTTGATCGAAGTAGAAGTAAATAATATCTCGGCTATTGCACAAAATTTGTGTTGGCTGGATTGCCTTCCCATTTCGACTTCGATTGCTGGACTTCCTGGTACTTCTATATTTACAATAGCGTTAGTCTCCTCCCATTTAGCAACACCGTCATAAATGAAGCAGTAAATAACAATTCTTTTTAAATCATGAATTCCTTTTGGGTTAATTAAAATGTTCTCCCCGGATCCAGCACTTTGTCCTCTGTCATCACCTGTATGCCAAACCCATGGTGTATCTGTGTATCTTCCCTGTAGTGTTAATTTATCCTTTGAACCACCTCTTCTTTTTGAAAATTGGAGCCCGTCTATCACGTTTTTTTGACCATCGTTTAACTCATAGAAACAACCTAAGTCGAGGTCGACCTCTGCGTTATTATTGAAAAGATTGGAAAAGAAACTCTTCTTGTTTCCTTGAGACCAGTTTAGATTAATGGTGATTTCTTTTAAAATTGAATCTCCTTTTTTGGAGAGGTCGATTGAATGGCTGTCACCTTGTTTTTTAAGTGTAATCTTTTGTAAATTGATTGACATAAATAATTATTTGATGATTTGACCTTTATAATATTTTGATAGGAAAAATGAAAGATCTTCTTTGTAGCCAATTCCTGATGCTTCAAATTTCCATTGCCCGTTTCGTTTGTAGAGACGACCGAACTCAATTGCTGTTTCAATAGAAAAATCTTCGCCAAGTTCGTATTTTGCGACTTCCTGACCGTTGCTGTCATCTACAATACGGATGTAGGAGTTGCGTACTTGTCCGTAATTTTGTTTACGTTCAGAAGCATCATGAATAGTCACCACAAAGAGGATTTCTTGAATGCGAGAATCAATTTTTAACAGATCAACTTGAATGCTTTCGTCATCTCCATCGACACTGTTGCCACCAGTAGGGTCATCGCCTGTATGGCGTAAAGCTCCATCTGGCGAATCTGTATTACCATAAAAAATAAAGAACGGTTCTGTTGGGATTAGCCTGTTTTCGTCAATCATGAAAGCTGATGCATCCAAATCAAAGTCAAATCCAGTCCCTTCATTAGGATCCCATCCTAATCCAATAGTCATTTTGCTAAGGCCAATGTCTATTTTCTGACCTTTTTGTAAATTAATTGCCATACCTGATTTTGTTTTATAAATTTTATTCTTGCTCTTAAGTTGTTTTGATGAATCTTTCAGCAATCTCATCTTCAGTAAGTATCTGATGATTTGGTAGCATTATCATTTTGCGCTTGTCAATTGGACTTTCAAGAAGATGGAAGCCATTTCTACAATTTAGAAAACGATATTTGAGTGCTAATAATCCTTTAAAAAGACCTTTGTTTTGTGTTGTCCGATATACATGCTGAGAGCAGCTTATTCTGAATATACACCTGCGTCTTTTACTTTTAGGGATAACAGCCCAGTAAATTTTAATGAGTAGAATGAGCAGGATCTTCATAACTAACTCCTACTAAAAACAATCATTTGGTAAGATGCGATATAACCTGGTTTTCCGCCAATTCCGAAACACCCGGTTTCAGGTTGTACATAGGTTGAAACACTTTCTAATCTGACATATTCCCAACCTTGATTGGTGGCATCTTTAATTAGATTTTCTAATTGATCAGCAACAGCTTTTGTTGTTTCCTTTTGCTGGTTCAGCGTTGCGAAAAAAGGAACTACTTTATATTCCATAGCATTTGTTATTATTGATTTGATTCTCCAAAATTAGATCGGTTTTATGGCTTATTTTTACGGAAAACCGTAAGCGGGCTAACTATTTCAAGAAGTTCTCAGTTAATGCTATTTATAGTTGATAAATAGGTGTTTAATGGTATTAATGCTGATCACATTGACTGTACTGTGTTATTAAACATCCAAATGAAATAAGAAAATTGGTTGTGGAATATGTAGTTTCTAAAACGCTGACAGCTGTGAAAGAAGTGCTGTACTGATTTCATAACAAAAATTATGGAACATTAGAATGTTATTGGAGAAATTTCCTTTCTGAGAAAAGCAAAAACATACAAATGGACAGTTTTTCCAGAAATGGGATTGCTTTATTATATGAGCTGATATTAAAACATAAAAAGCCATTTCTAACTTGTAGAAATGGCTTTTTAAGCTTGTTATGGCAAATGAATTTCAGCTTTTCTTTTATGCTTATTTTAAAATTTGATCTTTAATAAAAGTGCAGCTTTGTGTAATGGAACCAATCATGTCTGGCTTATAATTTGTTTCATGTTCCACAAAGAAGTATTTCATGCCGGAGAGCTTCGCATGTTTGAAAATATCTTTATAATCGATAGTTCCTGAACCAACTTCTGCATTCAAATGCGGATCTGATTTATCCATATCTTTAATATGCCACATGACGAATCTTCCTGGATTGGCCTTAAATAGTGTATATGGCTGAATACCTGAACGGATCACCCAATAGATATCCATTTCAAAGTTGACTAATTTTTTATCTGTATTCTTTAGAAGGATGTCCATTCCTGTTTCATTGCCATATTTGATAAACTCAAAATCATGGTTATGATAAGCCAATTTCAGTCCTGCATTTTTGCAAAGCTGACCTATATAGTTAAGCCTTTTAGCGGTAGTTCTATAATCTGCGGCACTGGTTCTGACATCTGGGTTTAGCCATGGAATAGTAACATATTTCAATCCAAGAATTTTAGCAGCAGCGATTGCAGCCTTAAGTTCTGCCTGTTCACCTGTCTTAAAATAGGGAGTCATATTAAAATGACCGCTGATTGGCTTCAAATGATTTCTATCAAGAATGTTTTTGAGTTCAACGGGTTTCAAACCCCAAAATTGATCCTTGATGCTAAAGCCATAAAGTTCGACTTCTGTGTAACCTGCAGTGGAAACTTTTTGCAAGGTTCCCTGAACATCTTTTGACATCAGTTCACGTAGCGAGTAGAGTTGCAGGCCAACGTCTTTTCTTTTTTGTGCATTCGATGTTGCTATCCCCGTAAAGAACAGGATCACAACAAGTAATATTCCTGATAGTTTTTTCTGTGATTTATACATATAGATTTTTTTTTATATTAATTATTTTAAAAAAGGATACCGGGGAAAGATAATGTTTATTAAACTGGATCCCCGGCCCCTTCAACTATTAACCAAAAGTCTTCATAGTAACCCTATTATTTCTATTGCAGATGTTTCCACAGTATAATTGTTTCTAATTAATATTGGTTTTCCTGAATGCATAACTCAGGGCGACGCTTAAAAGCAATATTCCAGTAAAGGTCAGCGCTGCGGTCAGGGAAAAGTGGTAGGCGATAAATCCAAGAAGCGCAGGGCCGGCGAGCTGGCCCGCATAGCCCATAGTGCTTATTGCAGGAATAGCGGCTGAAGCTGGTATTCCTTTAAGTCTGCCGCCTTCACTAAAGAATATAGGTACTATGTTTGCTGCACCTATTCCCAAAAGTACAAAGCCCAGAAGGGTAGTCGGAATCCATGGGGTAGACACAGCAATGAAAATCCCCAGGGCGGCGATCAGGCCACCACCAACCACTACTGTTTTTCCACTAAAACGCTCTACTATACGATCTCCTAAAAGGCGCATGGCTGCCATTGCAATCGAAAAGGTAGCATAGCCAACTCCCGCAAGTTCTGCATCTATTCCTCTGCTTTCCTTCAAAAAAAGGGCACTCCAATCGAGCATAGCTCCTTCGGACAGAAATACAGCAAAACATGCTGCACCAAGAAAAATTACCCTGGGATTAAGCCATCCTGATTTGGTCTTTACTTTATTTTCCTTAGATGTATTGTTTTCTGGCATGTTGCTTTCCTGCTCTTTGGAGAACAATAATTGGTGTTTCCATAGCAGGATGACTATGAGTAGTATCGAAATTGAAATTGCTGCAGTTAAAGGATTGAGCCCTGCCCTCATTAATAATCCCAGCCCAAGAGAGCCACATAGGCCACCTACGCTAAAAAGACCATGAAGGGATGACATTATAGGTCGTCCATACCGGTTTTGAACATGGATGCCATGGGAATTCATTGCTACGTCAATAACACCGATTCCCCCTCCAAAAACAAAAAGTGCGGCTCCCATCATCCAGGGCGTTGGCATCAATAACAATATGGGCAGGAAGATGGCAGCGACCAGCCCCGAAATCAATATAACAATCCGGGTACCATACCGCTTAGAAAGATACCCGCTTAAGGGCATCATTGAAATTGCCCCAGTCCCAAATAGCAGTAGAAGCAGCCCAAGATTACCATCATTTAAGTGCAGTCTTTCTTTTGCGAAGGGTACCATGGGTGCCCAGCTGGAAAGGGCAAATCCGCAAACCAGGAATATGTATTGTGTGGCTTTCCTGGCTTTTGTTGTTATCTGATTATTGTCCATTGCACAAATTAATGCAAATATTTGCAAATTTGCAAATATTTGCGAATCACACCGGTTGAAAAATTGATTGTTATTTCAATACACTACCTGGTTAATTAACGAGATAAGGATTTTATGCAACGGGCTGAAAGAATTATATTTGTTGGGAAATGATCAAAGAAAAACGGTTCGAGCATATAATCTCCAGATTGAAGAATACAGGTACGGTCACCTATAGCCAAATGTCTGTAGACTTGTCAGTTTCTGAGGATACCATCCGCAGGGATATTGATTATCTGGATGAGAACGGCCTTTTGTCAAAAGTCAGAGGAGGAGCGATATCGCGTGATAAGAATCCTCTTTCCTTTCAAGACCGCGCTGATTTTCAGTCTACTGAAAAGGAGATCATTGGGATGAAGGTCCAACCTCTACTAAAGGCTGGGATGAGCATTTTTATGGATGGTGGAACTACAGTATGTGCGGTTGCTGAATGTTTACCAACTAATGCCTCATTGAGGGTTATTACGAATAATATAGCATTGGTTCCTTTATTGGCGCAGTTCCGGAATATAGAGGTCATTGTTCTTGGCGGGAATTATAACAGAGATACACAAACAAATACGGGCGCAAGAACATGTGATGAGGCTGCTGAGTTCGTCGTTGACCTATACCTGATGGGTACCTGTGCAATTTCGAAGGATTTTGGAATAACTTCGGCAATAAGAGAGGATGGGGCTGTAAAGAAGGCAATGCTCAAAGGTTCGAAGATGGTGGTTGTGCTTAGCAATAGTAAAAAGGTAGGAACCAACGAACCTTTCGTAGTCTGTGGCTTGCAAGAAATTAATGTGCTGGTAACTGAACTTCCTAGTGATGATTCCAAACTGGACGAGTTGCGTTTTAAAAAGCTTAAGATTGTCTGATTTTTTGTTTTAGGCTTTCTTTATTTTGATATTTTTAAACGCGATTCCTTTGTTCCAATCCTGTAGGGCTATACGTCCTTTCAGCTGTTTCCCGAATTCTGGAAAATTCTTGAAATTGGAATTGGCAACTGCCTTTTTCCAGTGAATGGAATTAAAGTCTTCTTTAGCAGTTATTATGCCGTTTAGCATAAATTCAATCTTCCCATTTTGTTGTTTGATTACTGAATGATTCCATTCATTTGGCAGTTTGACCTCAGCTGAGTTTAACTGAGGGGAGAAGTTATAGAGGCAACCGGCACGCTTCATTTCCTTATCATAATCATGATGTGATTTCTCCAGTAGTTGATATTCCGGACCCGAAGCCCAGGCAGTAGGGATATCGGGACGCTCAAGTACATTAATAAATACTCCGCTATTTCCTTCTTTGGATATCTTCCAGTCGAAGCTAAGTTCGTAATTTTCAAAATCCTGATCGGTTACGAGATCTCCGTGTCTGGCATCTGTACCGGGAAGGCATCTGAGTTCTCCGTCGCTGGCTACCCATCCTGAAGAAACGTTACCCTGATTGTAAAGGTGCCAGCCATTTAAAGTTTTGCCATCGAACAATAATTGATAGCCTTGCTCTTTCTCCTGCCCGGAGAGTTCGTTGTCTTTAAGCTTCGGAGAATTGCATGAAGTGATAATGGCAACAGTGAGTGCGGTGGCTGTGATTAATGTGATGAACTTTTTCATAAAAGAAATTACAGGATAATTATTTAAAATGGATATGCTTATTGCGAACATAAGCAAAATTGCATTTATTTGCAACAAGAAAATAGTATGAAAATCAAAAATATAATACCCGATTTCAGAGATGTTCTGCTGGTCTGGAAATAAGACCCGCATCACCAGTAATCAGAATTTTATTATTTGATAGTTTCGACCTTGTTTAGTTTATAACTATGGACTGTAGATTTATTACTAAATGTAATTGAAAATCTGATAAATTTCTCTTAATGAAATAAAATTATAAAAAAGCAATTTTTCTATACAGAAAAATTGCTTTTTTAGTTTACCCTCAATAGCTAAATTAAATCGGTCGGATTTAGGCACCATTCCAACACAGCACACGCACTGTGTAATTTATTCCCAGCTTGCTTGAAAGCGATACTTCTGGGACCGTCCAGAACTGAAGCATCAACTTCTTCATCCCTGTGTGCGGGTAAATCATGCATAAATATTGCATTAGGATATTTGTCCAGTAATTTTTGAGAAACTTTAAAAGGCTCAAATATCTCCTTCCAATTTAAATCTGTTTTAGTTGTGCCGGTAGTTTGCCATCTGGTAGTATAAATTACATCAATATTTTCAGGAAGATTTTTCATGTCATGTTGCTGCACTACAGTAGATTCGTGTATTTCAGCTTGTTTTTGTGCAGCTAACAGCGTTTCTTCGGGGATGCCATATCCTGGGGGGGTGCGAAAAAATAACTGTGTTCCAGGAAATCTGGGAACAGCTAAAGCTAGAGCAGTTGCGGTATTATTTCCTTCACCCATGTATAAAATACGCAAGCCTGAAAGGTTGCCGAAATGCTGTAGCATTGTGGTGAGGTCAGCCAAAGCTTGTGTTGGATGTTCATTTTCTGTCATTGCGTTAATAACTGCCATATTCTCATGTGAAGCAATTATTTCCATCTCTTTTTGGGTGCCTGCAGTTCTTGCAACTACGCCGTCCAGCATCATTGAAAGGACTTGTGCTGTATCTTGAAGCGTTTCACCAGTGTTTTCCTGTAAATCGTTTGGACCATAAGATATGATCTGAGCACCTAAGCGCAAGGCGGCAGAAGAGAATGAAGTTCTTGTACGGGTGGATGTCTTGCGGAAATATATTCCGACGATTAACCCTTGCAAAGGAAAGTGGTTTTTTATAACACCATTTGCATAAGATAACCCCCGATGAACCAATTGAGAAAGCTCTTGGTCAGAAAGGGTATTTAATGAAATAAGGTGTCGTCTGGTTGTTGTCATGCTGTGTTTATTTTGTAGGTGAAATCAAATTAATGAAACTTTTTTCTATTATAAAGATATATGATTGCATTTATATATAAAAATAACAAATTGATAGTATTTTATTTTTTATTATTAACAATAATAAATATATATTCGCCGATCAGTTTTTGTATTTTAAACGAAATTAATATCAAGTCTTCTGTTTGTTTTTCTATCACGAATTCTTATCAGTGTGACTTAGAATAGCAGAGCTGTATCTGAATGTCAAATACTCAAATTCCCGACCCTGAATAATAATTATAATGGCTTGCAAACTGTAATGGATGGTAGGTCTTATTTGCTAAATTGTAGCTATGAAAATGTTTTTTTTATTTGTTCGGATAAGATTTATTTTAGTCGTTTAATATATTTATATAGTCTGAAATACAGTATGTTTACTGTAAATATTATTCGAATAAAACAACTTGTTGCACTCCAATTGTTAAATCTTTTCTTCCGGAAATTATTTAACGAAATAACGTGTTATCTTTTTGTTATCATACTGTGTTTATTATGTTAATTAATACGTCTTGTCTTCAATATTAATCCTTATCTTTTATTGAATTCATAAAAAATAAGGAGTGAAAGAACTTAACTGAATTTAATTGGATAATGAAATTTATTTATATTTTAATGACATATGATTGTGTTAATAAATAAAATGAAAATTTGATAATGTTTTTATTTTATTTGATAATAATAAATGTATATTCGATATTACATTTATGTAGTGTGAACGAAAATATTATTAAGACATTCTGCTTGTTTTTCTACCAAGAATTTCTATCAGTGTGACTTAGAATAGCATAGCTATATCTAAAAATCAAACAACACATTTTCCTAAAATAAATAATAACTATAATGGCTGGTATGTATTATATATCAAGTTGCGGTATGAAAGAAAAGTTCATGATTTACTCAATGAAGCCTCGTTGGAATCATTTTTACCATTAATAGAGTCTGAAAGACAATGGAGTGATCGTAAAAAAAGTATACTAAAGCCACTTTTTCCTTCCCACTATTCCATAGCTTCCTAGCTTTTTTGTAGATAACGCTTCCTCTCTAATCTTTTTCTTCCTCTTTTTGAATAGTCTATCTTAAAACAGACGTAAAATCTTGATTAATAAGAATACAATTCACGTGGAAATTATTTTCGCGCCTGATATCGTATTTCGATAGCTGTTTAAACTTTACCATCTATAGCGTTCTAAACGCTTAAATTATAAAACTGAAACCACATCACTTATGAAAAATAATACTTATGATAAATAATATCTTAGATAAAGTTGGTAATACTCCTCTGATAGCACTTAGAAATGAGGAAGAGTCGAATTTGAATGTCTTTGCAAAGTTGGAGTTTTACAATCCTACAGGTAGTGTTAAGGATCGCGCTGCTATTTACATTCTGAATAGTTTATTAAATAGAGGATTGATAGACCAGGATACAACTATTATAGAATCTTCGTCTGGTAACTTTGGAGTTGCTTTATCGGCCTATACAAAGCAGAAAGGCTTGAAGTTTATTTGTGTCATTGATAAAACCACCCTTCCCGTAAATGAGATGTTAATCAGATTGCAGGGAGCAGAAGTGATTTGTATTACAGAACCTGATGAGCGTGGAGGATATTTACTAAACAGATTAAAAAAAGTAAATGAAATAATTCAGAAATCCGAAAATATCTATTGGATTAATCAGTATGAAAATCCTTTAAATGCTGAGGCATATTATAATTCACTTGGAAATGAA
Organism: Pedobacter sp. UYP1; assembly: GCF_040547305.1. Taxonomy (NCBI): domain Bacteria; kingdom Pseudomonadati; phylum Bacteroidota; class Sphingobacteriia; order Sphingobacteriales; family Sphingobacteriaceae; genus Pedobacter; species Pedobacter sp. UYP1. The sequence goes on from NZ_JBEPPL010000009.1 coordinate 98,836, forward strand.
ATTTGTTTTGAAATTCCAAGACAGCAGTTGGATTATTTATTTATGGGAGTGAGTTCTGGAGGAACAATCACAGGCGTATCGCAAAAAGTAAAAGAAAAATATCCAAATGCGAAGATCATTGCAGTTGATGTCGAAGGGTCTGTAATATTCGGTGGTGAATCCCGTAAACGATTTATTCCGGGAATAGGATCAAGCATAAGGCCAGCTATACTCGGTTCAGCAAAGATTGATGATGTGGTAACTGTAGATGAATATGAGACTATGGATTCTTGCAGAGAATTACTTGAAAAACATAATTTATTTGTTGGTGGATCATCAGGATCTGTTCATGCTGCTGTAAGGAAATATTTTAAAGCAAATGCGGTTGATAAACCGGTTAATATAATGTGCGTGTTTGCAGACAAAGGGGAGAGGTATATAAGTACAATATATAATGACGACTGGAGAAAAATGGTAACGGCATACCATTCAGAATCCGTATCAATTTAATAACTATTCTAAAATCTGGCAGACTACAAGATGATATATTTGAATGACGAAATAGTAAAAAAACTAAACGTAAGCTGGGATAATAATATCCAGGTGATAATTGATGCCATAGCGTGTTTACGTTTAAATAGTACAGTACAACCTATAAAACCATACTTACGTTATGGTGATGTTAAAAATAGAATTATTGCTATGCCTGCATTTGTAGGTGGAAACATTAACAAGGCTGGCATTAAATGGATAGCAAGTTTTCCAGATAATATACATAAAGGATTGGCAAGAGCGCATAGCGTAATTGTATTGAATGAAGCAGATACAGGTGTACCAGTTGGTATTATAAATAGTGGATCTATTTCTGCAATCAGAACAGCTTCAGTAAGTGGGTTTATAATTAAGCAGTTTACGGAGCAAAGAAAATCTACAAATTTAAAAATAGGGATTATTGGTTTTGGACCTATAGGTCAGCATCATTTGAGTATGTGTAATCAGTTACTGGGGGATCGTATTGAAAAAGTTTTATTATATGATAAAACACCTGTTCAGAAAGAATCAATTCCTGGCGATATGAGTGAAAAGGTAATTATCACTGAGGGTTGGGAACAAGCTTATTCTGAAGCAGATATATTTATTACTTGTACAGCTTCGAAAGAATGTTACATAGATAAAAAGCCCAAAGACGGTTCTCTTCATTTAAATGTTTCATTACGTGATTATAAGCCTGATGTATTTCCGTGGTTTGCCAAGACTATGATTGTTGATAATTGGGAAGAAGTATGCCGGGAAAATACGGACATAGAAGTATTTCATAAAGTTAATGGATTACAAAAAGCTGATGTTAAAGAGATTCAGGATGTTTTTACAAAGGATTTTTTTGCTTCTTTAAATGAAAATCAGCCAGTCATGTTTAACCCAATGGGGATGGCTGTTTTTGATATTGCAATGGCCGATAACTTTCTAAAGTTAGCTCAGGAAGCTAATGCCGGTCTCTTACTTGAAGATTAAGTTTTTACAATAGCTAGTTAAGCTAAAATTACACTGTGTACCAGAAGATTTTATCTGGTATGCTTTAGTGCGCTCATCTAAAAAAAAATATATAAATAATTCTAAACAATTTAAAATGGAAAATGCTGTTTTTAAGATTCATGTTTTAGGAATAATTATCGCTTTTATAGGCGTTACTTATTCAGTAGTTGCGTTTACCCAACTTTTACGAAAGAAGCGAAAAAAGGATTTTTCTTCGAAAAACTTCTATAATTATTTTCTGGGGTTTTTGGCTGTAACTCCTTTATTTATTGCCTTATATTTTCTTCCAATTGCATTATACAATGAAAATTTTTGGTCAATTAAGTCACCAAATTATGAAGTAGTACAAAATTCTGTCATTCAATTAGGCTTGCTAATTACCATTTTTTATTTTATTACAAGAACCACAATTTTTTTTCCGCATGTAAATAAATTCCATAACATCATTTCATCTTTAATTCTTGTCTCTTTTATTCCAGGAATAGCGAACTCATTTATTGTGAGTATTGTGAGCCAGTTTGTTAATGGTGGCATGGATGTCAGATATTCATTAATTTTCTTTGCCTTAGCTACCTATTCATATGTAGTAACCATAAGGATCAGTAAAAGAAAAACAGCGTATTTAGGAGCTGAAATGGCGCAGGAGTTTAATATGATGGTATTTAATAAAGTCTTCAAGTTCTCTTATAGAAAATTTGAGAATATTAAAAGCGGCAGGATTTACACTATTTTAAATGATGATATAGGATCGATATTCTTTTTCTCACAAGTGGCAATTCACATTTTTACAAATGTAGTTACAGCAACTTTAGTATTCGTCTATCTTTTTTCATTAAACCTGTACAGTACTTTAACACTTTTAGGATCGATAGGATTCATATTTGTGCTTTATAGTTTCATGGGAGGCCCGTTAACCAGAGCCTGGAATTTCTCGAGAACAAAAAGAGAAGAGTTCACAAACCTGGTTGTAGGTTTAATTAATGGTTTTAAAGAATTAGTCCTGCATCAAGTACAACGTGAAGAATATGGTAAAGACATGGAAGAAAGAAGTGCTACATTTTATCAGGCTCAACTTAAAGCTACCTATATAGATGTAAACAAGACGCTTTTATCTGAGATCTCATTTACTGTAGCTATCGGCATTTCTTGTTTGGTTCTTCCTTTTATTCTTCACTTTGAAAAACAGCTCATTACCACTTATGTGATTGCGACCCTGTTTTTGTGGGGTCCTTTCAGCAATATTATCGCGGGAATACCAAGAATAATTAACGCAAAGATTTCATGGAAGAGAATACAGAATTTTCTTGGTGAAGCGGATACAAAGGAGGAGCTTTATTTAGAAAGCAATGAGAATATAAGGGTATCAACTGTTGATAAATTGCAGATAAAAGATGTTTATTACAATTATCAGGTCAATGGAAATGTGGACGACATATCTTATGGTATCGGCCCTATCAATTTCGAAGTTAATCAAGGGGATATTGTTTTTATAATAGGGGGGAATGGTAGTGGTAAAACAACTTTTCTAAAGCTGCTGACTGGCCTTTATGCCCCTGATTCAGGACATATCTTAATTAATGGTAGAAAGACGGACTCAAATATATTAGGCGAGTATTTCTCTGTTATTTTCAGTGACTTTTATTTATTCAAAAAAATCTATGGTATTAATCCTGAGCGGTTAAGTCAGGTTTACGAGTGGTTGGATATGTTTGGTTTATCAAACAAAGTTCAAATCAAAGATGGTGCTTACACTACAATAGATCTTTCCAAAGGCCAGCGTAAACGATTGGCTATTTTGAAATCGTATTTAGAAGATCGTCCGATCTACTTTTTTGATGAGTGTGCAGCCGATCTGGATCCTGATTTCAAAGATTTCTTTTATAACCAGTTGTTAAAGAAAATGAGAGATGAAGGAAAGCTGTTGATCGTTATTACACATGATGATAAGTATTTTGATATGGCCAACAAGGTTTATAAAATGGAGATGGGTACAATATCAGAGTACAACTATTCAGGAGTAGTATCCGAATCATAATATCTTTCAATTGAGTGAAAACATATCAAAAATAACTATTGTAACTATGGAGAATAAAATTAAACCAATTGCTATTGTTGGAATTGGATGTAGGTTTCCTGGCTTGAGTTCATCTCCCGACAAGTTTTGGGAAATGTTGGTTAATAAGACAGACACTATTCGTGATGTCCCTGTTGAAAGATGGGATAATAGAAAATTTTATAGTAAAAATGATGCCAGACCAGGAAAAATAAGAGCTAAACAGGGCGGTTTTCTTAGTGAAAGCGTGCTGGAGTTTGATTCTTTATTTTTTAATATGTCACCACGGGAATCTGAATCTCTGGATCCTCAGCAGCGTATGTTATTAGAAATTGTGTACGAAGCTATGGAAGATTCTGGAATGACATTAGAAGCATTCAAAGGGAGTAACACGAGTGTTTTTATCGGTGGCTTTATACTGGATAATTTGTTGACTCAGGCTTCTGGTGAAAATAAGTATAATATAAATTCACATACTGTTGCTGGTGCGGCTTTAACCATGTTATCAAATAGGATATCCTATGTCTATGATTTAAAAGGACCATCACTCTCTATTGATACAGCATGTTCATCATCCTTAGTTGCAACTCACTATGCTTGTCAAAGTATCTGGAGCGGAGAATCCTCTATGGCTTTAGTTGGCGGTGCTAATTATATGTCTTCTCCTGAAAGCACTATTCTTGTAAGTAAAGGGAAGTTCCTTTCAACTCATAGTCGTTGTAAGACATTCGATAGTGACGCAGGTGGGTATGTTAGAGGTGAGGGCGCAGGTATTGTGCTTTTAAAACCTCTTGAGCAGGCATTAAAAGATAATGATAGAATTTATGCAACTATAGTTGGTACAGGTGTAAACCAGGACGGTCAAACTAATGGAATTACAGTTCCTAATGGAGATGCACAGCTGAAATTAATACGAAAAATACATAAGGACTATAATATAAATAAAGAAAGTATCCATTATATGGAGGCTCATGGTACTGGAACTCCGGTTGGTGATCCTATCGAGTTTAAGTCTCTTAACGAGGTTGTTTCTTCTTCTGTAATCCGGGAATCAAAATGTTTGGTAGGATCTGTAAAAACTAATATAGGTCACCTCGAAGCTGCTTCTGGTATAGCAGGATTGATTAAAACGGCACTGTGCCTTAAACATAATGCAGTTCCGGCTAACTTGCATTTTAATAATCCTAACCCGGCATTAGGATACGAGACTAGTAATCTTAAAGTACCAACAAGTTTGGAAAGGTTACCGGAAGATGAAGACTCTTTAGCTTCCATTAACTCTTTTGGTTTTGGAGGAACAAATGCACACATTGTTTTGAAACAGTACAATTCAAGCCATGTGGATGTGCATGCTACCCCATTAAAAAGTGATCATTTTATACTTCCGGTTTCTGCAAAAAGTATTCCTGCACTAAAGGAAATGGCCGCGAAATTCAGGAAGCATATTCAGGAGAATGGTGATCAATTTGAACAAATACTTAGTAATGCAATTTATAGAAAAAGCAGTTTATCCCAACGGTTAGCCATTTTTGCTACATCCAGGGAAGATATCATTGAAAAATTAGAGGCGTATGAAGAGAATCTTTTACTAAAAGGCGTAAATCAAGGAGAGGCTATGACCCAGAAGCCTAAGATCGTATTTGTATATACTGGTATGGGGCCACAATGGTGGAAAATGGGCAGGGGATTAATGGAAACAGAAATTGTTTTCAATAGGGCAGTTAAGGAATGTGATGATGATTTCAAAGAGATCTCCGGCTGGTCAATTTATGAAGAATTGAGTAAACCAATGGAGACTTCGAGAGTTAAGGATGCTAATATAGCACAACCCGCAAACTTTGTCATCCAGGTTGCGCTGACCAGGTTAATGGAATATTATGGAATTACTCCGGATGCGGTTGTTGGGCATAGTGTTGGAGAGGTAGCATCTACTTACATTTCAGGGGCATTATCATTAAAAGAAGCACTTTATGTGAGTTATCATAGAAGCAGGCTGCAACATTCAACTGCTGGTAAAGGGGCAATGCTGGCAGTAGGACTTTTAGAAGATGAGGTATTGGAAATGATAAAGCCCTATAAAGATGTTTCTATTGCGGCAATTAACAGTCCAAAAGCATTAACGCTATCGGGTGATTCGGAGTCATTGAAAGAGCTGTTGGAAAAGATTGAATCTGCAGGAGCATTTTGCAGGTTATTGGATGTAACTGTACCCTACCACAGTCCAATAATGAGCTTGATTAAAGATGAGCTATTAGATTCGCTTGAAAATATTAAAGGTGCTGAAACCAAAATAGATCTTTATTCTACAGTAACAGGAGCTAAAATTTCCGGACATGAAATCAATAATGATTACTGGTGGAAAAATGTCAGAGAACCTGTTTTGTTTTCAAAAGCTATAGACACGATAGCCGGGGATGATTATAAGATCTTTATTGAAATCGGTCCTCATCCGGTTTTGAGAAACTCCATGATGGAATGTGTCAACAATAGTAAGGATTTTTACTTCTTACAAACTTTAAATCATAAAGAAGCAGAACAAACAAATTTCTTTGACAATGTTTCGAAACTGTTTACGCTGGGATATCCAATAAAATGGGACAGGTGGATTGAAAAATCTCCTTATATGCCATTACCAACTTATCCATGGCAAAAAGAATATCTGTGGAGAGAATCAAAAGAAGCCTTAACAAATAGAAAGGAAAATAAAAGCCTGTTTTTTAATTCGAAAGTTGATAGTCCGTTAGCGGCTTATGAATTTGAATTGAATGAATTCTTTTTCCCTTTTCTGAATGATCATACTGTACATGGGAAGGTTATTTTTCCCGGCGCCGGATATATTGGTTTAGCAATTGCCATGTATCAATTGGAGATTAACCAAAAACTGCCGTTAAAATTAGAAAACATAAGATTTCTTCGGGTGCTGCCTGTTTTTGATGATGAAATTCAAAAATTGCACATCACCTCTAATCCTAAAAGCGGTCAATATAGTATTCAATGTAAGAGTGGGACAGCTGATTCTAACTGGATGGAGATGTCGACAGGGAAATTTGCTGTTGGAAATTTTGACGTGAATTCTCCATTAATAGATTTGGAGGAAATAGATTCCCGTCTGCAAACTGTTTTAAGCGCAAAAGTAATCTATGAGCGATTAAGACAAGCTAAACTTGATTACGGACCATTTTTTAGCTGTATAAAAGAGATAAAAGCGGGGAACAAAGAGTTGGTAGCCAAGATTAGTATTCATCCGGATATGATAGAAAATATGGGTGATTATTTTATTCATCCAACGTTATTGGATTCTTGTTTTCAGGCCACTATTATTCTTGCTGCCGGAGAATTTGTTCCTGTATCAATTGGAAAAATTCATTGTTATTCGCCTCCTGGAAATGACATTATATGTTATTCAAAATTGAGATTTGCAGATGAAAATTGCGTGATAGCTGATCTAACTATTTGTAACGAAATGGGCGAAGTGCTGATGCGATTAGAAAACTTTAAATGCCAGCAACTTGTGAAAGATGTCTCTAAATCCAATGATGCTTTAAAGGGTAATTTATTTCAAACCAAATGGATAGAGAAACAATTGGAAGTAGATTCCGGTAAACCAGCGGAAGATTCGGTAAATTATATCATTACAAATAACTATAGTTCTTGTTTGCTTTTGGGGGAATTGCTGAAAGATTCTATTATCATAGAACCTGGGGACCAACATGAGCAGTTGAACGAGAATCATTATCAAATAGACTTTAAAAATAAAAAAAGCATCGATAGCTTATGGCGAAATAATTACAATGAGATAAATATAATTTTAGTTTTTCCTTTAAATGTAATTGGTCATCCGGATGAACTTCTGACAAGTGAAAAGTGCTTAAATCAGATAGCTCCGCTTTTAAATCTTGTCAAAAGTTTCTCTGAAAGTGCAGGAAGCAGGTTTAGATTGAATTTGATAACCAAAGGAAGTCAGGTGGTTACTGAAAATGATATTATTTCTTCTTTGGAATATAGTGCTATTCATGGGTTAGCGCGATCAATCGTAAATGAATTGTCTGATTGCCAGGTTCGCTTAATCGATTTGGAAGAGGGGGCAATGGATGAGGATCGTGAGCATATATGGAAGAAGGTTGCGGCTATTATAAATACAGGAGATGTCTTTTACGAAGAGCTTGCGCTCCGGAATGGTAGTGTCTTTCAGAAGAAAATAATTGAACGGGAAATAGATAAGGATTTGACATTGAAGACGGTCGATTTTCAGAGTGAAGCATTACAACTGACTATTGCTCAAACAGCCGGCCCGGAAGGTTTTTATTTTGAGAGTACGGATCGTATTGACCCCATGTCTAACGAGATTGAGATCATGATCAGTAATACTTCAATTAATTACAATGATTATCTGAGATTGTCTCATCAGGTTACTGATGACACGGCGGAAGGGGCATTTTCTGATAAAAGTTTGGGTTATGAATGCGTTGGAACGGTTACCCGAACAGGTTCTGATGTTTCCAGGTTTAAAGAAGGGGATAAAGTATTAGCATTAGCTCCAGGTACGTTACGAACATTTACGAACACTTCAGAACTTCTGGCTGTTAAATGTCCATCTAATTTAACTATAGCTGAGTCGAACGTAATCATCAATTATATTACGGCTATTTATTGCTTAAGAGATAAAGCAAATTTGCGTAAAGGTGATAAAGTATTGATTCATAATGCTGCGGGAGGAATAGGTTTAGCAGCAGTTTATTATGCGAAATATGCTGAAGCAGAAATTTTTGCTACTGCTGAATCAGATGAAGGCAGGACTTATTTAAAAGCTATAGGAATTAATCATGTATTTAACTCTGAAAACCTTGATTTTTCAACTGAGATTGGGGAAATAACCAATGGAAAAGGAGTTGATGTGATATTAAGTGCGCTGTCTGGTGAAATGCTATATCAAAATTTTTCTTGTTTAGCACCATATGGCGCTTATTTAGATATCAGTAAGAAAGATACTGCTGGAAATTCTTCGTTGGATAAAGCTCTTTTTAATCATAACCTTTCTCACATAGCTGTTGATATCGATCGGATGTTAATTGAAAAACAAGAAACGATAGCTTATTTGCTTAATGATCTGGCTGATTATATAGAATCAGGCTGTTTACCTCCATTACCTGTACAGGTTTTTCCTGGTAATAAAATTTCAGAAGCAATTCAATTGATTGATGAAAACAAGGTATTCAATAACGTTGTAATTGATTTTTCAAATCGTGCTGTCGAAATTGTAAACAATAAAAACAATACCATAAAGACCGAAGGAACCTACTTAATCACAGGTGGAACGAAGGGATTGGGATTAGAGGTTGGCAAGTGGCTGGTCAGGAATGGAGCTAAAAATTTAGCATTGCTTAGCAGGAGCGGACTGGAGGATGCCAGGACCAAAGCAGAAGTTGAGCTCATGGAAAAGAAAGGTGTAAAAGTTAAGGTTTACGCTGCTGATGTTTCGAAGTTTGATGAGTTGCAGCTTGTTTTTAACAAGATAAAAGAAGAGTTGCCAGAACTTGCTGGGATCTTTCATGGGGCAATGGTTTTAGACGATGGTTTCCTTATAGATATGACTGAAGAAAGATTCAGGAATGTGCTTAGGCCTAAGGTAGATGGTGCAATGAATCTTCATGAGTTGAGTAAGGGGGCAAATCTTGATTGTTTTGTGCTGTTCTCCTCTATCTCTTCCTGGATCGGCAATATAGCTCAGGCAAATTATGTAGCAGCTAATGCATTTTTAGACTCGTTTGCATTTTGGCGAAAAGGTATGGGACTAGCTGCCACAACAATTAACCTGGGTGCTTTAGCAGAGTCAGGAGTTGTAGCAAGAAGTGGAAATCTGGAAACAATCCTTGAAGGATCAGGAATTAATAGTTTTACAAATGTACAAGTATTGCAGGGGCTGGATTTTATCCTAAAAGAAAGACCATTAGAGGTTGGTTTTTTTAATCTCAATTGGAGTGCATTCTTCAAGAATGCAGGAAAAAGTGCACTATCGTTATTCAGTGAACTGAATGCTATAAATATAGATGCTGTAGAAGAGCAGTTGACTGAAAAACAGCTCGGTAACAGGAACGTGTTGCTGAGCTTGGATACAAATCTTCAACATGAATTCGTAGCGGCGCTTTTACAGGAACAATTAGGGAAAATTTTGAAAATATCAACTGATCATATTCAAATGGATAAAGGGATAAATTTACTAGGTGTTGATTCCATTTTAACGATAGAATTAATGGTTGTGATCAGAAATAACTTCGCAGTAGAAATACCACCTATAGAATTTTTAACAGGTCCTTCTTTAAAGAATTTATCTGCTAAAATTATTAATAATATGTTTCAGGCTGTGTTAGCTTAATTTTTAAATAGTAATAAAACATGATAGAATTGTCAACAATACAAGAGATTTTTCGGGCAAATATAGAATCTGGTAATCAGGCTGGGATTACCTTTATAGAAAGTGAGAATAAAGAAGAGTATATGTCTTATAAAAAGCTCTACATGGAGGCGAGATATATGCTATATGATCTGCAACAGAAAAACCTTCAGCCTGGTGATGAATTAGTGTTTCAGTTTTTATCAAATAAAAACTTTCTGATCACATTCTGGGCATGTATTTTTGGGAAAATCATACCTGTTCCGATTGTATTTGGGATAACTATTGATACCGTAAATAAGGTTAGTAAAGTATGGGAAAGGCTCAAAAATCCATATTTAATAACTGATCTGCCTACCTTAAAAAATACCTGGAAAGAACATTTAAAGGATAAAGCTGAAGTTTCTGTTGATATAGATAACAGATTCTTATTATATGAGGATAGTACCTATTCAAAACAGGCAACCCCGGTTCCTGCTGATTCTTCAGATCTGGTTTTTATTCAATTTTCTTCTGGATCAACTGGATATCCTAAAGGGGTTGAAAACAAACAGGATAGTATTATCTATAATGTGAATACAACGTCTTATCACCTGGATATACAAGCTTCGGATAAGCTTCTTGGATGGATGCCACTGACGCATGACTTAGGCCTGGTTCTTTTTCATTTATTTCCCTTGTTAAAGAATGTACCTCAATTCCTGATGCCACCAATGGTATTTTATACCTATCCAAATTTATGGCTTAAAAGTTTGGCAAGCCATGGTATTACAATTTCCGGCTCTCCAAACTTCGGATTCAGACATGCGATTGACAACTTTAAGGCCAGCGAACTTCAAGGATTATCATTGAATAAATTAAGAGCACTGACAAATGGCGCAGAGCCAGTATCTGTTGCTGTTTGCCGGGACTTTGAAAAGATGCTTTTACCTTATGGCGCTGCAAAAGGCGTGATCATTCCTGGGTTTGGAATGGCGGAGGCAGTATTAGGAGTGTCCTTTTTCTCTCAAAAAGAAGGTATAACAAGGGAGTGTCTGCTAAACCGGCATAAACTGAAAGTAGGGGACAGGGTAGAATTTGCAGAGGCCGGTTCTCCTGATGCAGTTTCCTTTGCCAATTTGGGATTGTATACGCATACCGAAATTAAGATCACAGATAAGGCTATGCAATCACTTCCGGAAAATTCACTTGGGTTAATCCATCTAAGAAGTAAAGCAATTACTTCAGGATTTTATAATGATCCTGAAACGACCCGGAAAACTATCTCTGAAGATGGTTGGCTGAATACTGGTGATTTGGGATTCATTCATGACCAGCATCTTATTATAACTGGAAGAGATAAGGAGATGATTTTGATCAATGGTCAAAATTATTTTCCGCATGATATTGATAATTTGATGGAAGAACTCCCGGAAATACAATTTCAACAAGCGGTAGCATGTAATGTATTTAATGAAGAAAAATATCAGGATGATATCCTGGTTTTTGTGATTTATAATGGGACAACTCAAGACTTTATTGTGTTGGAGAATTTAATTAAAAAGCATATTGGAGAAAGAACTGGTTTATCCGTCAAAAAAGTTATAGCAGTTGACAAAATTTTAAAAACCACAAGCGGAAAAATTCAACGGTTTTTATTAGTGGAAGAATATTTACAAGGAAAATATGATGACTTCATTAAAAAAATAGAGTCTGAAAATGATGGGATAAAATTAGAATTCAAAAAACTTTCTAAAAGACAGATAGAAGAAGAAATTCTAAAATTGGTGCGTAATCTATTCGATATACAAGATTTTGCGGTTACTAGTAATTTCTTTGATTTTGGATTGACTTCCATACAATTAACTCATCTTAAAGTCAATATTGAATCCTTCTTATTTGATGAATTAGATGAGGTTATACTTTTTAAGTATACTAATGTAAAAGATTTGTCGGAGTATCTTTATAAAGATATACTCAATATCAATACCGTAAATAATGCGGAACAAATAGACAGGTCACTCTCTAAAAATAGAATGAGACGACTTATTCAACCTTCCTAAGCATATCCTTTGCTTTTAGATGTCTTGATGTGACATCAAACCAAACAAGTTTAAAAAATACACTTGTCAAAGAAAATTTGGCCATTAATTTCTTGTGGGTATCTTTTAATATGAAAAGATAAATTTTAATTAGATTTTTTATTTCCTTAATGTTTCAATAAATGAAAGACAATAACTATACTGGATTCGAGATTGCTGTTGTTGGAATGTCTTGCAGGTTTCCTGGAGCTTCTAACGTTGATGAGTTTTGGGAGAATCTCAAAGGTGGTGTGGATTCAATTTCAAGATTTTCTGATGATGAACTCAGACAATATGGTATATCTGAAGAAGATTTATCAGATCCTAACTATGTAAAGGCTAAGGGAATTATAGAAAATGCGAATTTCTTTGATGCATCATTTTTCGGACTCACTCCAACTGAAGCGAATACACTTGACCCTCAGATACGGATTTTTTTGCAGTGTGCCTACCATGCTCTAGAAGATGCTGGTTATCATTTTGGAAAGGAAAAAAATAATGTTGGGGTTTTTGTTGGAGCGACTCCAAGTATATACTGGCAGGCAGATCATTTGCGAAAAACCGGACACCAGTTTTCCGAACGATTTTCATCAATGTTGTTAACAGATAAGGATTTTATAAATTCGAGGGTTTCTTATTTGATGAATTTACATGGACCAAGCAGCTCTATCTATACTGCATGTTCTACTTCATTGGTAACTATAGATACAGCGCTGCAAAGTTTGTTAACGGGTAAGTGTGACATTGCATTGGCAGGTGGGGTTTCTCTTTCCTTACCTTATAAATCTGGATATACCTATAATTCTGCAATGATGATGTCTAAAGAGGGGAGTATTTTCCCATTTGACTCAGAGGCAACTGGTACTGTTTGGGGTGATGGGGCAGGGGTTGTGATCTTGAAACGCCTGGAGGATGCTTTGAAAGAAGGTGACAATATCCATGCAGTTATTAAAGGAATTGCCACAAATAACGATGGAAACAGAAAAGTAGGATTTACCGCATATAGTGCTAAAGGACAAGTTGAGGTGATTCGAAATGCACATTCGATGGCAGAAGTTACACCCGGAAGTATCAGCTATATTGAAGGGCATGGAAGTGCTACACCGTTAGGAGACAAAATTGAGATAGGTGCTTTAATGGAAGTTTTTCAGGGCGCTGGGGAAGATTACAGTTGTGCATTAGGTAGTGTAAAGGCTAATTTAAGCAACCTTAATGTCGCATCTGGCATGGCAGGTTTAATAAAAGTTTGCTTGATGCTAAAGCATGCTCAAATCCCACCTAGCGTAAATTTTAAATCTCCAAATTCAAAATTAGCAGAATCAGGTAACCTTTTTCGCGTACATGAAAAGTTAACCCCCTGGGAAAATACTGAATTTCCGCTTCGGGCAGGAATTAGTTCTTTTGGAATTGGAGGAACTAATGTTCACATGGTAGTGGAAAAAGCCCCATTCAATCAAAAAACTTTTTTTGATGACAGGAATCAACTGATTTGCCTTTCAGCAAAAACACCATCAGGATTAAATAGACTTTCGCATAATTTGTCGGACTTCATCGCAAAAAATGAATCGGAATTGGATATCGATAGTTTGGCTTTTACCTTACAAACAGGAAGAGAACATTTTCAGCACAGAAGATTTTTAGTTGCTGAAGAACTTGAAAAATTAACACAGGATCTTGCTAAAGAATACGAGTCTGATATGATCAGAGATTCTTTTCCAATTATTGCGGTGTTTTCTGGGATAAAAAATCTGCACCTCAATTTTGCAAAAGATCTGTATAGCCATGAGGTATATTTTAGAGATGCACTGGACAATTGTTTCCGAATTTTAAATGAGTTTACCGGCAGGGATTTTAAATCAATTATTTATGGTGAAAATGAGTCTGTGCTTTTGCAGGATTCTCAAATTCTTCAAGGTCTGGATTTTTCGTTTCAATATGCTTTGGGAACGCTGCTTAATTCTTTGGAGATCAAACCAGATTATATGGTCGGTTATGGAATTGGAGAATATGTAGCTGCATGCTTTGCAGGTGTTTTTAGTCTTAAAGATGCACTTGAAATATTAATAGAAAGAGATCGTCTGCTTAATTCTTCTGTTGCAGATTTGGAAGTGGCTTTGCCTGTATTATCTGATGAAATAGGAGCGCCCTTAAAAGGAAATGAAGCAGGATTGTCATTTGATTTGTCTTCGAAGATGGAACAGGTTAGCGAACAATTTAAAGAAATACTTTCCAGGTATGATTTAAAGAAAGCTAATACCCCTATGGTATCAGGCCATACAGGAACATGGTGTGAAGAATTCGTTTATCAGCCTGAGTATTGGGTTAAACATTTATCGGAAACGATAAGGCCAGCAGAAAGTCTGGATACTTTGACGGCTAGTAGCCCAAATGCTGTATTTCTTAATATAGGAACTGGAGATCATCTTAGCTTGTATGAACAACAGCTTAATGATTCAAAGGATCATTTAAAGTTTATTGAAGTTTTAAAAAACGAAAGTTCGGCTTTAATCACGCATACCTTTTTCCTTAGGGCCATCGGAATGCTTTGGAGTTATGGAGGGATTGTTGACTGGAACGCTTACCATTATAGCAATCCTAAGCAGAAAGCCTCCTTACCAACCTATCCATTTGAAGAAAGCTCTTTTAGTCTCCAAATAAGTAAATCGAAAGAAAACCCTTTTAATACAACGAATTTTTTAAGGAATGATGAGCTATCTTCCTGGTTTTACATTCCGTCGTGGAAAAGAATCCCTCAAATAATAAGTACTGATAATCTTAAACAGAAAACTCAAAATCTACTGATTTTTGGTGGCGAAGAGTTTGAGGCTGTGCAGAATTTTTTGGACCCTTATTTTGACACTGTAATCGTTGTTTCTTACGCGGAGCATTTTGAACGAATTAATGCAAATCAATATGAACTTAATTATGATGATAAGGATGATTTACTGAAATTATTCTGGCATTTAAGAACTGAAAAAATCGGTATAGATGCAATCTTTGATTTGACTGATTTTCACGTTGAAGTTGCTGTTGACGATAAAAAGCTGATCCGGACTGTTAACTTGGTTCAAGCTGTTTATGAAACTGGTTTTGATCAAACTCAAATTGAATATGTGGCGGTATGTAGTCAGATGTTTTCTATTTTCGGTGAAGAAAGAACGGACTTGTTTGGCGGGGGGATCCTTTCTGCTATCCATAGTATTCCTAAAGAGTATCCCAATATCAATTGTCGTTTAATTGAAGTAGATGATAAGGCCTATGGAACAAATACCCAGCTTTTTTTTAAACAAATAATTAAGGAATTTAAGGCTGGTTCCAAAGATAAAATAGTTGCTTATCGTGGATTAAACAGATGGGCCCAAACTGTAGAATCTTATCCGATTCTTTTGCAGGATTCGGGTGAATCGCGTATAAAAGACTGGGGTACTTATCTAGTTATTGATGGTGCCGGTGAAGCAGGTTTTACAATTGCGGAAGGTTTATTAAAAAGTAACAGATTAAATATCATACTGGTTGGGTTTTCGGATATACCTGAGCAGGAAGAATGGGCAGATTGGTTGGAGAATTATGGGCCTGAACATGCGATCAGCAAGAAAATAACCAAAATTTCTAAGTTGAGAAAAGAGGAAGGTAACTTATTGATCATTCATGCAGATATAACCTCAAAAACTCAAATGTCAGCTGTTTTTGAAAAAGTTAAATTAGATTTTGAGCAGATTAATGGTGTTTTTTATGTGAATGATCAAATCACGAAACGTGATCAGACCACTAAATGTGAGCTGGTCAGTAAGCGTGATCAGGGCCTGATCAGTGACAAAACACAGAATCAATTAAATGATGAGATTTTACTGAAAACTGAAGAATTGTTTCATTTACAGCAACTTGTAAAGAATGAGTTGGTAGAATTTGTGATAGTGGTATCTTCTTTTACTACAGTTTTGGGAGGACCTGGTATGGTCAGCGAAATGGCAATCAAGCATTTCATTGATTCATTAGTGCTGGACGAAAATAAACGAATGGACAATCCTGCTAAGTGGATGACTTTAAATTTGAGTTATGATACAGTAGAAAAGGTCAGTTTCCAAGAGAACTCACTATTAACGTCATCTGCATTAAAAAGTGGAATTCTAAACAGTTTTATTACTGGTGATGAGGGGGATGAAGTCTTTAAAAGAATATTATTGGTGAATAATGAGGAAAGTCATATTATGATTTCTCCTGTTGATTTGCCATCTCTTATAGAAGAGTCTGTAAATCCATATCATGAGGATATTGCGGAAGAATTACAGCTTACTGTAAAAAATACCCGGCCTGTTTTAGCAACACCATATGTAGCACCAGGTTCAGATTTAGAACAAAAATTAGTAGAAATATGGGAAGAAATACTCGGATATACCCCAATTGGCATTCGGGACGATTTTTTCCAGCTTGGCGGAGACTCGTTAAGTATGATCAGATTGATTTCCAGAATTCATAAATTTTTGCGTGTGCAAATCTGTTTGCAAGACGCTTTTGAAAATAAAAATATCAGTATGCAGGCGGCGCTTATATTGGCTGCTCCAAAAGTAAGTTTTGTTCATATAAAATCCGCTCCGGTAAAGGTTTATTATCCGCAATCCAGTATCCAAAGGAGGATATTTATTTTGGATCAAATGAATCCTGGAATGACTGCTTATAATGTTCCTATAGTTTTTAAGGTTATAGGAGAGCTTAATATTGAATTATGCGAAAATGTTTTTAAGGAAATAATTAACAGGCATGAAACTTTAAGAACCTCATTTCATTTGTTAAATGAAGAGCCAGTTCAAAGGATTCATAAGCATGTTAACTTTAAAGTAGAATACATCCAAAATGAGACAGAAAGTTTAGACCAGCTAATTAATGGTTTCATTCGGGGCTTTGACCTGAGTACACCCGCTTTAATCAGAGTGGGATTGAAAACAGAGGAAGAAGGAATGGCTCACATGATCATAGATATGCATCATATTGTTACTGATGGAGTTTCTTATGTGAATATAATTCAGGAGTTTATGGCACTTTGCAATAATCAAAAATTGGAACCTTTAAAGGTCCAATATAAAGATTATGTAGAATGGCAGCAGAATGGGGAAAGAGAAAGTCAATTGAAAGAGCAAGAGGCATTTTGGCTTAATCAGTTTGAAAGTATCCCGGATATCCCGAATATCCCAACCGATTTTTCGAGACCTCAGCTTAATAGTTTTCAGGGTGCTACAGTAACTTTTGATTTCAACGCGCAGGAAAGTGAAGAGTTAAGAAAAGTTTGTGAAAAACAAGAGGTTACCATGTACACGTTGTTACTGAGTGCTTTGAATGTACTGGTTTCAAAATTATCTGGTCAGGAAGATATCACAATTGGTACTTCTACAGCTGGTCGTCAGCATATGGATATTGAAAGATTGATAGGCGTCTTTATTAATACGCTGGCGCTTCGGAATGCTCCGAAAGGTGAGCAGAGCTTTGTAGAATTCCTTAATCAGGTGAAAGATAATGTGCTGCAATGTTTTGCTAATCAAGATTATTCTTATGAGCAGCTGATAGGAGAATTGGATTTGAAACAAGATTTAAGTCATAATCCTCTATTCGATATCATGTTCGAATACTATAATTTTAATTTGTCGGAATTCGAATCTGAAGACATGCATTTGTCACATGTTGAACATGCAAATACGAGTTCGAAATTAGATTTGTCATTCCGTGTTCTGGAGAAAGAAAACAATTATGTTTTTCATCTGGATTATAGAACAGATCTGTTTAAAAAAGAAACTATTGAAAGATTCGTAGCCTACTATAAGAATATTTTGAAAGCAGTAGTACAAAATATTGAAGTTGGCCTATGTGATATTGATATTCTGACTGTTAAAGAAAAAGAGCTGTTAATGAATCAGTATAATGATACTGCATTACCCTATTTAAGAGACACAAATCTGATCGCTCTATTTGAACATGAAGTGAAATTACATCCAGACCGGATCGCTGTAAGTGATGGGAAGAAAGAACTTACTTATAAGGAGTTAAATGAACAAGCTAATAAAGTAGCCAATTATCTGATCGCTGAGCGTATTGTGCCTGGAAATATAGTAGGCTTGCTGTTTGAGCGTTCGTTAAATATGATTGTGAGTATTCTAGGCGTATTAAAAGCAGGCGGTGGTTATTTACCAATAGATCCAAGCCTTCCTGAACAACGCATCAGCTATATGTTGAATCATAGCAGGGCTGCTTTCTTGCTATCGCAAAATGAATTCTTGGAAATGCATACTGCCTACCTTCCAACTCAAGCAATTGATTCATCTAAAATAGAGCTTCAAAGTGTCGCAAATTCCGGGATTGAAATTCAGCCTGCTGATCTGGCTTATTGCATATTTACTTCGGGTTCCAGCGGTAATCCAAAAGGGGTGATGATGAATCATCGGAGTGTAATCAATTTGGTGAAGGGACTGGAAGAAAAAGTTTATAGGGCTTATGAAGATAAGATTTTAAAAGTTGCGCTATTGGCTTCATTTTCTTTTGATGCCTCGGTACAACAAATCTATGGTAGTTTATTGCAAGGACATAGTTTGTACATTGCTGATGACGAAAGCCGTCGTGATGGGGCGAAATTAAGATCCTTCTATGAAAGAAATAATATTGATATCTCTGATGGTACTCCGACTCATCTCCGGCTGTTGCTTGATGCTTTAGGTGAAAATACTTCAGTGGGTAATTTTTCATCATGGATATTAGCAGGAGAGACCTTACCAAAAGAATTTGTTAAAGAATTTTATAGCAAGGTAGGCGATAAAGTACAACTGTATAATTTTTATGGTCCGACTGAGACCTGTGTCGATTCAACAAGTTACAAAGTTGATAGAGATTGTCTGGAAGATTATCCTTTTATACCTATAGGAAAGCCTTTGCCAAATGAACGCATCTATATTACAGATACTCACGGTGGTTTGGTGCCAACAGGTGTGATCGGTGAGTTATGTATTGCTGGAGATGGCCTTGCAAAAGGTTATGTCGGGGACCAAACAACTAGTTCAGAAAAATTCCGTAGCGGATGGGTTATAGGCGAAGAGAGAGTCTATCGTACAGGTGATATGGCCAGATGGCTGCCAGATGGAAATCTGGAATATCGCGGCAGGATAGATAATCAGGTGAAATTAAGGGGGTATCGTATAGAATTATCGGAGATAGAGCATCACTTAAGCACACATGCCGAAATCAATCATTGTGTGGTAGAATTTAAAGCCTATGAACATGAAAAATGTTTAGTCGCTTACTATGAGTCGGCTGCCGAGTTACAGGTTTCTGATCTTCGGTATCATTTAGCTCAGCGTCTGCCAGATTACATGATACCATCTTATTATATGCAGATGGATCAATTACCTTTTACTGCCAACGGCAAGATAGATCGGAATGCACTGCCTGACTATGAGTTAAAAGTTGCAGGTAATTATACTCCTCCTACTACTGAAACCGAAGAAAAGCTGGTTAAGATTTGGGCAGATGTGCTCAAACGAGATGTCGCTACGATTGGCATCAATAATAACTTTTTTGATTTAGGCGGGCAGTCTTTAAAATTGGTGTTTTTAGCAAACAGAATACGCGAAACATTTAAACTATCCATAAGTTTAATCAAACTTACCTCTCTGAAAGATATCCAGGAGTTGGCAAAAGAAATAAATTCTGGTATTGAGGGTGATTATTTTAAGATTCAAAAAGCAGGTGAAATGGATTTTTATCCGCTGTCTTCTGCTCAGAAACAGTTTTATTTTTTAAATCAGCTCAATAAAAATTCAACTGTCTATAATCAACCTCAGGCCTTTACAATTAATGGCCTGCTGGAAAGGGAAAAAATCAGGGATATTTTCCATCAGATAATTGAGCGTCATGAGATTTTCAGGACACGCATTCAATTAGTAAATGATTTGCCGGTACAATATGTTTTAGAAGAAGCGACTTTTGAATTGGAATATTTTAATTCTTCCTTAGAAAAGAGTGCGGAAATCATTAAAGAATTTATTCGCCCATTTGATTTGCATACGGCTCCGCTATTACGGGCCGGCCTTATTCGTATTGATGAAGAAAGACATATTTTAATCACTGACAGACATCATATCGTTTCAGATGGAGTTAGTTTGGGAATCTTTCTTCGTGATTTTATTTCTCTATACCAGGGAAAGGAACTTTCTCCGATTGAATTGCAATATAGAGATTATGCTGCATGGCAGGAAAGTGAAATCTATCAAAAGAATCTGGCAAGCCAAAAACATTTCTGGAATGGTGTGTTTGCAACACCGCCTTCAATACTTGCTTTACAAACAGATTACGAACGTCCGGTTATACCTACCTATCATGGTGCTCAAATTGATTTTGTTTTTGAGTTAGCACAAACCAAAATATTAAACAATTTGGCAAAGTCCCTGGGGGTTACCTTATTTTCTGTAGTTCTTGGGATTTTTAAGATCCTTCTATATAAAGTTACAGGGCAAAAAGATTTAATCATAGGTACTCCTGTTTCGGGTCGGAGGGATACGGAGATTGAAGATATTATGGGGGTTTTTATTAACATGTTAGCCCTGAGAAATGATGTTGAAGATCATGGCAATTTATACGATTTTCTAAAACAAGTTCATCAAAGCGTTATCCTGGGCTTAGAACATCAGGATTATCCTTATGAAAAGTTAATCAATGACCTGGGTATTGCGAGAGATTTTAATCGCAATAGCCTGTTCGATGTGATGTTTGTATACAAAAATGAAGAGCCACTAGAACTAAAATTGCAGGATCTTGAACTTAAAACATATGTGCTTGATTCGAACACTTCACAAATGGATTTGATTTTGCATGTGAATGCTACTGAAAACGAGATCCAATTAGGTTTTCAATATGCAACGGATTTGTTCCAGCGATCGACCGTTGAAAATTTTGTTAAATATTTTAAGCAGATAACTGATCAGGTAATTTTAAATATCCCTATTGCAGCTATAAGCCTGCTGGGAGTTGACGAAATCAATCAATTAAGAAGGTTCAATACCTCTGAAATCTCGTTTGAGATCAAAGAGAATATTGTGGAATCATTTGAAAAACAGGTTCTGATGTTTCCGGACAGATACGCAGTGGTATACAATGGATTAAATCTAAGTTATAAAGAGCTGAATGAACAGAGCAATAAACTTGCTGCATATCTTGTGAATCAAGGTGTAGTAAAGGGGGATATTGTAGGCCTGTTGCTGGATAGGTCTTCAGATATAATCATAGGGATATTGGGAATACTGAAAAGTGGTGCGGCTTATTTGCCTATTGATTTCAAGTTGCCTTTTGAAAGGATTAACTATATGCTGGAATCCTGCAATTCCAAATTGTTATTGGGACATAAAGAACATCTGGATAGATTTAAGGAGGTAATAGCCATACATGATATTAATGATTCTTCCATTAAAGTACAGGAGAATTATAATTTAAGTATTCAGCGCAATTCGTCTGATCTGGCCTATTGTATTTTTACTTCAGGTTCAACAGGGGCTCCCAAAGGCGTGTTAATGGAAGATGGCAGTGTAGTGAATTTAGCAGAAGGATTATCAGCTACTGTCTATAAAGGCCTTGATTCTGGACTAAGTGTGGGATTAATAGCTGCTTATAGCTTTGATGCTTCATGTCAGCAAATATTCGGTGCATTATTGAATGGTCATAGCCTGTATATCTGTCAGGAAAATGAACGGATGGATGGAAACGAGTTGTATAACTTTTATAAAAAACACAGGATTAATGTAAGTGATGGTACTCCAACACATTTTAGTATGTTTCTGAGAAGTCTTAAAGGGAAGATAGAATTGCCAGATTTTAGAGTTTGGTTATTAGCAGGAGAAGCTTTACCAAAGGAGCTTGTGCAGGAATTCTATACCTGCTCACTGACAGAAAACATGACATTGTATAATTTGTACGGACCTACTGAAACCTGTGTGGATTCTACTTATTATCGGATAGACCCTGCAGATTTAGATAAATTTAAAGCAATACCAATTGGCCGCCCATTGCCAAATGAAAGGATCTACATAGTCGATGAGTTGGGTAATTCTGTTCCGCAAGGTGTTATTGGTGAACTTTGTATAGCTGGAGCTGGTCTTGCCCGTGGTTATGTAGGGAATGGCATTGAGAACAGGAAGTTTATAGCAAACTGGATAGAGGGAGAAGAGCGGGTTTATAGAAGTGGAGATTTGGCATATTGGCTTCCAGATGGTAATATAGCTTATAAAGGCCGGATTGATAACCAGATTAAACTGCGCGGATATCGCATTGAGCCTGGGGAAATTGAATATGCACTATCATCTCACGAAGCTGTATTAGAGGGAGTTGTTTCCTTGAAAAATATAGAAGGAGAAAGTTATTTATCAGCATATTATCTAGCTGAACAAAAATTAGATGGTGAGTTGCTCAGAGAATATCTAAGCCGTATTCTTCCTGAATACATGGTTCCTTCATTTTATGTCCAGTTAGAAAAGATGCCTTTAACAACTAATGGCAAGCTGGACAAAGATGCATTACCAATTCCAGACAGGGTGAATAAGGAGCTGTATGTAGGTGCATCTTCCAAAACAGAAAGAGAAGTAATCGGGATTTGGGCAGAGGTATTGAAGATTGACCCATCAGCTATTAGTATTACGCAAAGTTTTTTACAGTTAGGAGGAAATTCGCTTATGGCAATTCAAATAGCCAATAAAATAAAAAGAGAATTTAACATAGAAATAAAACTCGTAGAGATTTTTCAAAAAAATACAGTTGTACAACAGGCAAATTTTATTGATGCGTCTGTATGGATAAATGAAGCAGATCCATTACCAAAAATGGGTAACAGGGAAATTAATATTTAATGCTGATTTCCTTAACACAGTCCAATTTTTAATCTAATTAATATTGTTAATATGACCTATAATTCTAACATAATTGCTGAACTATCATTACAACAGGCCCGGTATTTAAAACGTGATAAAGGAGTAGCGCTTTTTATGAGAGTTGAGTTAGAAATGAATAATGCTGATGTCGCTGCATTAGAAAAAGCCGTAGCATTTTTTGTAAAAAGACATGAAAGCCTGAGGACTATTTTTCCATTGATTGATGGTGAATTAAAACAAGTAATTCTCCCAGCTGATGAGAGATTCGCTTTAGAATTTATTGATACTAATACATTGCATAAATCTTATGAAGAAATCAGGGCTGAGTATTTTGAAAATGCAGGAGTATGGTTTGTTGATAAGCAAAAAGATCCGCTAACCAAGTTTTTCTTGTTTAAGTTAGAAGGGGAGAAATATATGTTTCTTTTTTTAGTGGACCACATTAGTTGTGATGACTGGTCAATGGAAAAGATCATCAAGAAAGAACTCATGATGTTCTATCAATGCTATAGCGGTGGAGGTGAGCCAGATATTCAGCCATTGAAGGCGCAATTAAGAGACTATGCCGAACAGCGGAAAACGTGGATCAGTGAAAAAGGAGAAGAATTAAAAAGATATTGGAAAGCCAAAACATCAGGCTATGATTATATTTTTAATATAAGTGATTTTTATGATGGGTATTTTTTAAGAAATAAGCAGAGATTATTAGCAGAAAAAACAATTGAGAAAGTAGAGACTCAAAAGGAATTATTCGCAATATATGATCATCCCCAGGCGCTTTTATACACAACTAAAATTTCTGGTCAGCACTTTAATGCCATCACAGCATTTGCAAAAAATAATAACTGTACCATATCAGCTATTATCTATGCAAGTTTGTCCATTTTATTACATTCTTATACTGGTAAACGTAAAATATTGATTGCAGCTATTATCGCTGACAGATTTGTTTCTGAAAACCAGCTGATCATAGGGAATTTACTTGGCGAAGCTTATTTCACAGGAGATTTTTCTGACCGTTTGGTTATTAATGATGTGATCGACCAAACATTTTATGATATACTTACCAATTGCCAAAACCTGATTATCAATTATGACTATCTGGATTTGGATAGGGCAGAGCTTCGGGCGAGTTGCGATATGGTGGTAAATTATATTAAATATTATGAAAACCTGCCAGACATTACAGCGATACAGGAAAGGCATATTGATACAGATATTAACCATTATCCTTTAAAAAATACGGCGTGCGAATATGACAACGGTTTTATTTTGTACTGGAAGTATAACAAGCTTCTGTTTGATAAAGAACTAATAGAAGATATCATAGAATGCCATCAAAATATTCTTCATTTTATGATTAAGAATGATGATAGAACGATAGGAGAGCTAAAGAACTATCTGAAGGCGAAAGCCACTATTACCATATAATTTTTAGATAACAAGATCTTGCTATCTATCGCTTACAGCTGTTTTTCTACTAGAGAAAAAAAAAGCTGAAAAAGAAATCCAAAAGAACCACATTTCAAAATATACTGATTTTCAATCTACATTCCTATACCTATGCAACAAAGCCTGGAAGAACTGTTATTAAAACTTAAAAAGCTTGATATAAGCATTAAAATTGTTGACGAGAACCTGAAAATAACGGTTCCTGAAGATTTTGACAATCCTGATGTTATTTTAGAATTGAAAAACAAAAAGAGTCTTATAATCGATTATTTAAATAATTCAAGGGAATCAAATAGGACCACAGCACAGATACCAAAAGCTATTGATAAAGAATATTACCCATTAGCTTCCTCCCAGTTAAGATTATTTCTGTTAAACCAGATAGATAAGTCTTCTTTAGCTTATAATCAAACCGGGGTTTTAAAGATAGATGGCGCAGTGAGTTATGAAAAACTTACTCATGTTTTTAAATCGCTAATAGAGCGGCACGAATGTTTCCGAACGAGTTTTAGCTTAGATCAATATAATAAACCACATCTGAAAGTGATGACCGATGTCCATTTTGAGATTGAACATCTTATAATGGAGTCTGATATGGAATCCCTCATCCATAAATTCATCAGAACTTTTGATTTAAAGAATCCACCTTTACTTCGGGTTGGAGTAGTTCAGGTGAACGATACACATTTCATTTTGCTAGACATGCACCATATTGCTTCTGATGGTATGTCTCTGCAAATATTAATGAAGGAATTTTCTCAGCTCTACAGAGGGAATAAATTACCGGCATTAAAAAGGCAATATAAAGATTATTCTGAGTGGCTCTCAAGCAATGAATACCAAATTTCTGTGCAAAGCCAAAAGGAATTCTGGATCCGGGAGTTTGCTATAGATTATAGTCCTTTAGAGTTGCCTTATGATTTCCCAAGACCAAAAGAAAAGACATTTGAGGGGCGCGTAGCAAAATTTAATATGTCTGATAAAGAAAGGCTTGCGTTAAATGAAATCAGCAAGAAATATAATACAACTCTCTATAGCATATTATTAGGGGTTTATGGTATACTATTATCAAAACTTAGTGGAAATGCTGATATAGTTATTGGTACGTTGGTGGCTGGAAGAAAGCATGATGATCTGGAAGGTATAGTGGGAATGTTTGCTAAAACATTGGCGTTGCCGATAAGTCTGAATGATGATTCGGGATTTAACATTTATATACAACAACTGCACGAAAGATTGCTCAATTGTCTTGATAACGATGATTATCCATATGAAGAGTTAATAAACGATTTACGTATAGAGCGTGACCGTAGTCGTAATCCATTATTTGATTGTTTATTTGTATTACAGAATATCAGACAAGAGTCTTTTGAAATTGAAGATACAAATATCGAAAGATTCCAGTTTGAGTCAACAACTGCTAAGTTTGATCTTACCTTAGAAGCAACTGAAGATGCTGCTGGATTAAGCTTTGACCTGGAATATTCTACTGATCTTTTTACAGCTGCTACGATTGAAAGATTTATTGGTTTCTACAAAGTGTTGTTGCAACAAGTTATAGAAAACCAGGAAATATCTTTATCTGGCCTATCATTGCTTTCAAAATCGGAGGGAAATGATATTATAAAACTTAATAATGTTGAAGAAATTTCATATCCAAAGGATTGTACTGTTGTTGATCTATTTGAAAGACAAGTACAAAAAAGTCCGGATTCGATTGCGGTTGTTTATGAAGGAGATAGTCTGACCTATGCTGAGCTAAATAATCTGTCAAATATTCTGGCCAATGAATTACGGTCAAAGGGTATAGGCAGAGATGATATTGTAGGTCTTTTTACAGATAAAAATCTGTACACGGTTGTGGGTATGTTAGGGATATTGAAATCTGGGGGGTGTTATTTACCTCTGGATCCAAGCTATCCTGAAGGCCGGATAAATTATATGCTGGAGGACAGTAAAATAACGATCCTGGTTACTGATGCAAAACATGAAGCTACCCTGGCGAATAACATTCGAAAGATCTTATTAGAAGATATTACAGGAGCAGCTCAGGAAGTACCGGATCCAGCCAGGATCAATGCGCCTGCAGACTTATGTTATATCATTTATACCTCTGGAACTACAGGTAATCCTAAAGGGGTTATGATTGAGCATGAGAACGTAGTACGGTTACTATATAACGATGGATTTCAGTTTGATTTCGGAGAAAATGATGTCTGGACTATGTTTCATAGTCATTGCTTTGATTTTAGTGTATGGGAAATGTATGGCGCATTATTATATGGTGGTAAAGTGATCGTCATTCCACAATCCGTTGCAAGAGACCCTGCTCAATATATACAGGTGCTTAAACAGCACAAGGTGACGGTATTAAACCAAACCCCGACATCGTTCAATAACCTGATAGAAGAAATTGGCAGGAAAGACGTAGAATTAAAAGATTTGCGCTATGTTATTTTTGGAGGAGAAGCTTTGGTTCCTTCGAAGTTGAAATCCTGGCAACAGCAGTACCCTGACGTGCTATTGGTCAATATGTACGGAATTACTGAAGTGACTGTCCATGCCACTTATAAAGAGATAGGAAAAAAGGAGATCGACGATAATATATGTGATATTGGTAAACCGATTCCAACCACATCATTGTATGTATTGGACAAAAATAAAAAGCTGGTTCCACAAGGTATAACTGGTGAGATCTATGTAGGAGGAGCGGGAATAAGCAGGGGATACCTGAATAATGAGGCATTAACCCGAACCCGCTTTTTTGATAATCCTTATCGTAAAGGAGAGCGCTTTTATCGTTCTGGAGATTTAGGCCGGTTATTGGAAAATGGCGATCTGGAATATCTGGGAAGAATAGATGACCAGGTACAGTTAAAGGGTTTTAGAATAGAATTGAAAGAAATAGAGCATCAGCTGCTTCGACACGAATCTATCAGTAATGCTTTAGTGATCAAGCGGGATTCAGAGGATGGGCATCCTTATTTATGTGCTTACTATATAGCAGATGAGATTTTGGAGATCTCTGTTCTTCGCTCACATCTGGGAGAACATTTGCCGAATTATATGATTCCGTCCTATTTTATTAAAATGGATGAATTTCCATCGACTGTTAACAACAAAATAGCGATTTCAAAATTACCTGCACCAGATAAGGAATTGTCAGCAGGAAGTTATGTGGCTCCGAGTACAGACGAAGAATCTTTAATGGCCAAAATTTGGGAAGAAGTATTGGGCATGAAACCAATTGGTATCCGGGATAATTATTTTAGTTTGGGAGGGGACTCCCTCAAGGCGATCGGATTAATTTTCAATATCAATAACGAGCTGCATACCTCATTGACCATCGCAGATCTGTATTCTTATCAAACCATAGAGGATTTGGCTGTAAGAGTAACAGATTCGAAAAAAGATGAGGAAAGCGAGCGGATATTTGAAGCAGCACGACAAGAACTTCAGTTGTTCCAGGAGACCTATAAACGGGAATACAATTTTCTGGATTCGTATGCACAAGTGTACCCAATGAACGGGGTGGAAAAAGGGATGGTTTTCCTCTCTTTAAAAGCTAAAGCCCGTAATATTCATGAAATTGTTTATCACGAGCAAAATATATATGATTGTCCGGTTAAGGATTTTGATTTCGGCCTGTTTAAAAATGCTGTGGATTTAATGATTGCAAAACATACAACCTTACGTAAGGTCTATGATTTGGAACACTTTGCTCATATCATTATGAAGGAGGCGGATCCTGAAGTTAATTTTATAGATATCCGTCACCTTGATAAGAAAGATCAGGAGTTGTTTGTAGAGAATAAACTGTTGGAAGAAAAGATGAGAATGACTAACCTTTCATTTTCGTTATTGTGGCGTATAAACATGATAAAGGTTAGGGATGATTTTCAGTATTTACTGTTCGATTTTCATCATTCCCTATTCGATGGCTGGAGTTTATCATCATTCCTGACGGAATTATTAAATATATATTCCATTTTATCTAAAGATAAGGCCTTTGTTCCACAACCTTTACAAAGCACTTATGAAGATCAGATTATTGGAGAATTAGCAGCCGCAAAGCGTGAAGCTTCTATTCAATATTGGAAAGAAGAGCTGGATGGTTATACCCGTTTTGAATTGCCATCTACCGGAGCAGCACATGAATTCAGAAAAGAGTGGTCTGATTTTGGGAAAGATTTTAGAATTGAATTGGAGCAAGTGGCATTACAATATAATACAAGCTTTAAGCACTTGTGTTTTGCCGCTTATATTTACACTTTGAACATGCTAAGTTATGAGGACGACATCACAGTTGGTGTAGTCACCAATAACAGACCATTGACTCCTGATGGGGACAGAATACTGGGGTGCTTTTTAAATACCATTCCTTTCAGAGCAAAGATTGCAGAGGGCTTAACCTGGGGAGGCTATATTGACTATATAGAGAACAAACTCAGAAAATTAAAATATCACGAAAAAGTTCCTTTTTATAAAATATTAGAACTTACAGATGAACCATCAGGTCAGAATAATCCTGTTTTTGATGTTGCTTTTAATTACACAGATTTTAGAATTTATGAGGAGATAGAAGAAGTCGAATCATTAATAAAACCAGAAGAATTTAAAGCATCGGGTTTTTATCTGAATAATAATACAAGTATAGATTTTCATATCTATGCCGATAACAATGATTTTCACCTGACCCTGACACATTCGGCCGCTGTTTTTAACGAAGAGCAGATAGGTAAACTTGCTGGTTATTTTAAATCAGTCCTGAACCAGTTTGTAAATAATGCCGATAAAACGCTGGACAAAAATTCAATATTGCCAGAAGCAGATAAAGCAAAATTACTAGAGGCAACTTCACTTATTGATATTGCTTATCCAAAGGATTGTACGATTGTTGATTTATTTGAAAGACAGGTGAAAAATCGTCCGGATTCAATTGCGGTTGTTTATGAAGGAGATAGTCTAACCTATGCTGAGCTAAATAATCTGTCAAATATTCTGGCCAATGAACTACGGTCAAAGGGCATAGGCAGAGATGATATTGTGGGGCTTTTTACAGACAAAAATCTGTACACAATTGTTGGTATGTTAGGAATATTGAAATCCGGGGGCTGTTATTTGCCTTTGGATCCAAGTTATCCTGAAGGCCGGATAAATTATATGCTGGAGGACAGTAAAATAACGATCCTGGTTACTGATACTAAACATGAGACTGCCCTGGCGAACACCATTCAAAAAATATTATTAGAAGATATTACAGGAGCAGCTCAGGAAGTACCGGATCCAGCCAGGATCAATGCGCCTGCAGACTTATGTTACATCATTTATACCTCTGGAACTACAGGTAATCCTAAAGGAGTTATGATTGAGCATGAGAACGTAGTAAGGCTGCTGTGTAATGATGCGTTTCAATATAATTTCGGAGAAAATGATGTCTGGACTATGTTCCATAGTCACTGCTTTGATGTGAGTGTATGGGAAATGTATGGCGCGTTATTCTATGGCGGTAAAGTGGTCATCATTCCACAATCCGTTGCAAGAGACCCTGCTCAATATATAGAGGTGCTTAAGCAGCATAAGGTGACTGTATTAAACCAAACTCCAACAGCATTCAATAGCCTGATGGAGGAGATAGGCCGGAAAGATGTAGAATTACGCGATTTGCGCTATGTTATTTTTGCAGGAGAGGCGCTAACTCCATTAAAATTGAAGTCGTGGCAACAGCAGTACCCTGATGTGATATTGGTCAATATGTATGGAATCACTGAAGTGACTGTTCATACCACTTATAAAGAGATCGGGAAAAAGGAGATCGACGAAAACATAAGTGTTATCGGTAAGCCTATTCCAACAACATCATTGTATATATTGGACAAAAATAAAAAGCTGGTTCCACAAGGTATAACTGGTGAGATCTACGTAGGAGGAGTGGGGATAGGCAGGGGGTATCTGAATAATGAGGTGTTAACAAAAAGCCGTTTTTCTGAAAATCCTTACCGCGAAGGAGGACGTTTTTATCGTTCCGGAGATCTGGGTCGTTTACTGGAAAATGGAGAGCTGGAATATTTAGGACGAATAGATAATCAGGTGCAATTAAAGGGCTTCAGGATCGAATTAAGGGAAATAGAGCATCAGCTGCTTCGCTACGAATCCATCAGTAATGCTTTAGTGATCAAGCGGGATTCAGAGGATGGACATCCTTATTTATGTGCTTATTATATAGCAGATGAGGCTTTGGAGGTCTCTGTTCTTCGCTCACATCTGGGAGAACATTTACCAGCTTATATGATTCCATCCTATTTTATAAAAATGGAAGAATTTCCATCGACCGTTAACAATAAAATAGCGATTTCAAAATTACCTGCACCAGACAAGGAGTTATCTGGAGGAAACTATGTGGCTCCAGTCACAGAAGATGAGTCGTTAATGTCCCAGATCTGGGAAGAAGTATTGGGCATGAAACCAATTGGTATCCGGGATAATTATTTTAGTCTGGGAGGGGATTCCCTCAAGGCGATCGGATTAATTTTTAATATCAATAATAAGCTCAATACCTCGCTGACCATTGCAGATTTGTATTCCTATCAAACGGTAGAAGAGTTGACACTGAGAGTGCTGGATTCGAAAAAAGATGAGGAAAGCGAGCGGATATTTGAAGCGGCACGGCAAGAGCTTCAGCTATTTCAGGAGACCTATAAACTGGAACACAATTTTCTGGATTCTTATGAACAAGTCTACCCGATGAACGGAGTAGAAAAAGGGATGGTTTTTGAATACCTGAAAACTACTCCAGAAAATATTCATGAAATTATCTATCATGAGCAGAATATGTATGATTATCCTGCTAAGGATTTTGATTTTGGATTGTTTGAAAACGCTATGGATTTAATGATCGCAAAACATACGACCTTGCGTAAGGTATATGATTTAGATTGCTTCGCTCATGTTATTATGAAGGAGATAGACCCTGAAATTAATTTTATCGATATACGCCATCTGGATAAGAAAGATCAGGAACTCTTTATAGCGAATAAAATGCTGGAAGAGAAGATGAGAATGACGAGTATGTCATTTTCGTTATTGTGGCGTATAAATATCATAAAGATTAGGGATGATTTTCAATATTTGCTATTTGATTTTCATCATTCCCTGTTCGACGGCTGGAGTTTATCATCATTCCTGACCGAATTATTAAATATGTACACGATTTTATCTAAAGACAGGACTTTCGTGCCACAACGTTTACAAAGCACTTATGAAGATCAGATTGTCGGAGAATTGGCTGCGGCGAAACATGAAGCATCCATTCAATATTGGAAAGAAGAGCTGGATGGTTACACCCGGTTTGAATTGCCATCTACCGGAGCAACACATGAGTTTATAACTGATGTATTTGAATTAGGTCTTGCCTATAGAAATGAATTGGAGGAAGTGGCATCAAGATATAATACGAGTTTTAAACATTTGTGTTTTGCCGCATATATTTACACGCTGAACATGCTAAGTTATGAGGATGACATCACGGTCGGTGTAGTCACTAATAATAGGCCTTTGACTCCTGATGGAGAAAAATTACTCGGTTGTTTTTTAAATACCATTCCTTTCAGAGCAAAGATTCCAGAAGGCTTAACCTGGGGAGGCTATATTGACTTTATAGAAAACAAACTCAGAAAACTAAAGTACCACGAAAGAGTTCCTTTTTATAAGATATTAGAGCTTACAGAAGAACCATCAGGTCAGAATAATCCAGTTTTTGATGTTGTTTTTAACTATTTGGACTTTAAAATATTTGAAGAGCGTGATGACTATGATGCGACTATAGATTTAGAAGAAGACTCAATGTCTGAATTTTATCTTAATGAACATTTTCCTATTGGCTTCCACATTGAAGCGCATGAGCTTAAGCAAGGACGCGGAAGTGTTTATAATAAAAGTTTCAGGTTGTTGTTAAGATACTCAAAAGCCATCTTTAGTGAAAAACAAACAAAGAGAATGGCAGATCATTTTAAAGCGATTCTGGATCAGTTTTTACATCACGAAGCAGAACTGGTAGCTAAAGAGACAATAACGCTGATCGAACACGAGGACTATGCATTATTAAGAGAATTTAATGCAACAGATGTAACCTATGAAAGTGCTAAAACAGTATTAGATTTATTCTCAGAACAGGTTCATCGTACTCCAGAAAATATTGCAGCTGTTTTTGAGG
Source organism: Pedobacter sp. UYP1 (assembly GCF_040547305.1). Classification (NCBI taxonomy): domain Bacteria; kingdom Pseudomonadati; phylum Bacteroidota; class Sphingobacteriia; order Sphingobacteriales; family Sphingobacteriaceae; genus Pedobacter; species Pedobacter sp. UYP1. Next base: position 131,408 of record NZ_JBEPPL010000009.1, read on the forward strand.
ATAAAAAACTAAATTATAGTGAATTAGATCACATTTCAAATCAGTTGTCACATCTTTTGATAGAAAAAGGGGTTGTAAGTGATTCTTTAGTTCCGATATGTTTAGATCAGTCAATCGAAATGATTATTGGGATTTTAGGAATTTTGAAAGCCGGCGGCGCCTATGTTCCTATAGATCCAAAGTATCCGCAAAACCGGATAAATTATGTATTGGAAGATACAAAACCAGTAGTTGTACTTACTTCAAGCAACTATCAACATTTGTTTAACGATATAGCCGCTGTAAATCTTGATGATACATCTATATATGAGCAATGGCCTGCATCTTCTGCGAATGTAAGTATACCAGAAGAATCTCTGGCCTATGTTATTTATACTTCTGGTACTACTGGTATTCCCAAAGGAGTGATGAACCAGCACGATGGTATTTATAACCGGTTGTTGTGGATGCGGAGTTATTTAAATGTAACAACGGCCGATGTTATCTTACAAAAAACAACTTTTTGTTTTGATGTCTCTGTATGGGAATTACTGCTTCCTTTAATCACTGGATCCAGAATGGTATTTATAATACCTGAAGGCAATAAAGACCCGGCTTATTTATGGAATTTAATTTGTACCGAAAACATCTCTATAACACATTTCGTACCTTCCATGTTATCGGCATTTCTATCAACTTTTAAAGCTGCTGAAAGCAATAGCTTGCGCGCAGTTGTAGCGAGTGGAGAAGAATTGAAATTAGCCGTGGTCAAAGATTTTAAGGCTATTTTCCCAGACGTTAAACTGTATAATTTATACGGACCTACAGAGGCTGCGATAGATGTCACAGCAGTAGAGCTTAGCGCTTATGAAGCAAGGGTTACTATAGGAAAGCCTGTAGCAAACACGCAAATCTATTTCGTTGACAATAAGAATAATATTCAGGCTACCGGAGTTTGTGGTGAGCTGTTAATTGGCGGCGTTCAAGTATCCAGGGGATATTTGAATAAATCAGAATTGACATCACAAAAGTTTATAGATAATCCATTTGATAAAAATGATAAGTATAAGCTGTATAAAACAGGAGATATAGGCCGCTGGCTTTCTGACGGAAGTATAGAGTTGTTAGGTAGAATAGATGATCAGATAAAGATCAGGGGATTCAGGGTGGAGCTTGGAGAAATTCAGAATCAGTTGCTCAATTACCCCGGCATTAGCGAATCAATCGTATTATATCAACAGAGCAAAGGAAATCATTTTCTGGTAGGATATTATGTTTCAAAATTCGAACTAAGTGCTTTAGAATTGCAGAATCACTTAAGAAAATATTTACCGGATTATATGGTGCCATCAGCATATCTGCGTTTAGATGTTCTTCCTTTAACTGCGAATGGAAAAGTCAATAAGGCTAACCTTCCGCTACCTGAATTACTAGCAGAACGTGAGTTCATTGCTCCTTCAAATGACTTAGAAGAAACCCTGGCAGCAATTTGGTCTGAGGTACTCGGTTTGGAAAAAGAAAAGATCAGTGTTAATAGTAGCTTTTTTGATTTAGGTGGCCATTCCCTGCTTGCGGTGCTTTTGGTGAATAAGATAAATCAGGTATTTGATATGAATATATCATTCCGGACTTTCTTTAAAGATCCATACATACAAGGAGTAGCGTCATACATAGCATCAGTGAAAGTAGAAAGTATCAACGAAGTATAACTTATAAAATTTAATCTGCAATGACCAAAATCAAACTATTCTGTTTCCCCTATGCCGGTGGATCAGCTCAGGTATATCACCACTGGATAAAGAGTTTAAACCCAGCGATAGAAGTATTACCTATTGAGTTGTCTGGCCGGGGAACAAGATTTAATGAACCTTTGTATAAAGATTTTGAGGAACTCGTGAATGACGTTTTCCATCAAATATATAATGATGTAGTCCATACTCCATATGCATTTTTCGGACATAGTCTTGGTGCATTAATCGCTTTCGAACTCGTTCAGAAAATAGGAATTAATAACCTTCCGGATCCAAAACATGTATTCTACTCTGGGAAAAGTGCACCACATATAGAGAATAAAAAGAAAGTTGTCTATCATTTATTGGATACCGAGGATTTTAAGAAGGAAATAATACAACTGGGAGGGACCCCGGCCGGAATTTTCGAACATATAGAATTTGAGAAATTATTTCTTCCGCTATTAAGGAATGATTTCAAATTGGCGGAAACTTATGATTTTAAGAAAGATAAAAGACTCTATAATGGAGAAATAACCGTTTTACTGGGAAAAAAGGATGATTTGACTGCTCAACAATGTCATGAATGGAGTAAAACCACTACAAACATTTGTAATATTATATATTTCAATGGAGGTCATTTTTTTATTCACAATGAAAATGAAAAGATTTTTGATATTATTAACCATACCTTAATTCAATAGCTTCTAAGGTTGAATTTTTTATCTCCATCACCTGATTATGTGCAATATTTAGCTGGATTTAAAGGAGGAATACATCTGGTTTCTATGTTCCTCCAAACCCAATATTCAATTGAAGGTAGTAGCGTTTAAGTCTGTATAATTGATGACTTAATCTTAGTGAAAAATTATTCTCCCGGTATTTGTATTGTTAAAAAAAATAAGTCAAATATTTTGACTTTTATTGTAACCATATCCACTTTGATATTGTCTATTTAAATATGTCCATGGACGAAGAACATAAAATTATAATGCGTATAATCAAAGGAGATGCTAACGCATTTTCACGATTAGTGGATAAATATCAGAATTTGATTTTTCATATTACTAAAAAGATCGTCCCAGAACAGATGGACGCAGAAGATGTGTGTCAGGAAGTGTTCGTGAAAATTCATAAAAGTATTGGGACTTTTAAGTATGAATCAAAATTGTCTACATGGATCGCAAGAATAACGTATTTTACAGCCCTCAATTATTTAAAGAAAAGTAAAAGAGATTTTACTGAAGACTATCCTGAGAATTTTTGGAATCTTGAAACAGATCAGGACGACCCGGAGGAATTATTAGTTAAAAAAAGTACTGCAGAATATGTTAACAAGCTGATCGATCAGTTACCGGAAAATTACCGGGTGGTATTGACATTATATCATTTAGAAGAATTTTCAATTGAAGAAATTAATGAAACTACAGGCATGCCGCATGGCACTATAAAAAATTACTTATTTCGGGCGCGTAAGATGCTCAAGGATAAAATTACACATCAATTAAAAGAGGATTATGAAGAAAGATGAAGATTTTAGAATTCAGGAAATTCTTGACAAAAAAATGAGAGGGATAGACGACGGTTCCTGTGAAATGCTGAATGTAGAAGATTTAAAGGCTTATGAATTAATTTATGACCAATTAGCTAAGGAGCCCGTTGAGCATCTTTCTATTTCATTTAAGGCAAATGTCTTAAGACGTATCGAAATGGAAAAGAAAAAAACGAGTGATATTATGTTTTATTGGCTATTGGGGGTTGTCTCTTTGATTGGTGTTCTGACCATGTTTTCAATTTTCTTTGTTTTTAAAGATGCCTTTGCACCCGCTTGGAATATTATTGACAGGTTCAAAGGATTTATTGTTCTTGGAATAGTGGGTATAATTGCATTTAATCTGGTAGAGAGAAAGTTAAATAAGATCAATATTTAAACGTGTCCGATTTACTTTTGTAATTGCTCCTGTTTTTGATATATTATTTGAAATTTATTAATAAAAAAAACGCAAATCATATGATTTGCGTTTTTTTTATGACCTTATCTGAGATGACCTGCACCAATAAATCAAAGTTTATTTAACCTGCTTTTTTCTTCTTCTGCACTACCGCCATTTTTATCGGTTGATTTTAGTTTGATATTCCCGAATTTGTATGATATGCTCAAGCGAACAACTCTGCTATCATAATTCCTGTCAAACGTATAACTATTATTAGGTAGGTTACTAAAACTTGTTCTTTTACCAATCGTTTTGAAGACATCATTTACCGCCAGTTTAACACTCATCTTATTAGAGAGAAATGCCCGTCTTAGTCCAAGGTCAATTCCATAATAGGATTTTATATTAAATACACCATAAACATTTGGAGAAACATATTTTCCACTCAGCTCTGCTGAGGTCTTGTTATCAATTGTAAAGGTGTGGTTCGAACTAGCCTGCCACGCCAGCTTTTCAAGTTGAAGTTGTGCTCCCTCAATTACATCTGAATTGTATTGATTATAAAAAAGTGTGACATTATTATAACTGCGCCACCAGTTGGTAAACGTGACAGGAGCATTAATATTCAATGAATAAGAGTTAATCGAATTTAGATTTGCATCTGTTTGGGCGATCGTCTTTGTTTTAGTATCTGGTACAAATATAACAGCGATTCCATCTTTAGTCCTGCTATAACTTAAGTCTACTGTATACTTGTTCTTAAATCTATATCCAATCTTATAAGAATTGGTGTACTGGGGCTTTAGGAAGGGATTTCCGTAACGAAGTGTATATTGATCTACGTAATAGACAAAAGGATTTAAAGATGCGTAATCCGGCCTGCCAACTCTTCTTCCATAACTAGCAGTAATCGCATTTGAATTATCTATTTTTTTCTGAAGGAATAATGTTGGAAATAGATCTGTATATGATTTTTCTACAATACTTCCACCTGTTACCAGGTTCCCCCTTGATGAAGTTCTTTCTACTCGAAGTCCGGCCTGGATTGAATAGGATCCTATTTGGGTATTGTAGTTTGCATATGCAGCTCCGATTTTTTCATCGTAAATAAACTGATTGCTTCGTCTTTCATCATTCAGGTAACTGCCATCATTTTGAAGTATATCATATTTAAGCACGTTATCAATTGTTATTGCACTGTATTTGAATCCGGCATCAAGTCTTGAAGATTTGCTGAAAGGGTGTCTGAAGTCTGCTTTACCAACATAAATATCTATTTTTTGCGGAGCCAGATTTCTAAAATTATAGTCTGGTCTGTATTCATTTTGGTTTTCATCTAAAAATTGATTGTTAAAATAAAAGGCTTCCTTCCTTGTTGAAGTGGAATAATCACCACTAAATGTTAACTCTGTGCCAATTGTGTCTAATCGCAATTTGTAATTTACATCATAATTGAAATAATTAGCCGGAAATGAGCCAGTATTCAATGCTACAATACTGGAATCCACAATTCCTCGTTGTGGGCCAACCATAGTCGTACCAGCCAATCTGGAGTCTCCATACCAAAGGTATCCATCAACAACAAATCCCAGTACGCTTCTTGGAGATATATTTATATCTCCGCCCACCTTAAAACTATGGTTCTTGTAACGGAATTTCTCTAGAGATGAGGACTGGAAAAAAGTTGAGGTTCCTGAAGATATTACAGATCTGTTGACGTCTATTGAACTAAAATCTTCGCGGTCTGAATAATTATAATTCGCGAAAATATTGAGAATTTTGCTTCTGTGGTTTATAGTTATCCCCCCGTTGGTTTTTCTGTATATTCCCTGGCCATAGCTAAGATTTACATCCGCATTGGTTCCAAAACTATCATTTTTTTTAATTTTAATATTGATAATCCCAGCATTTCCGGCAGCGTCATATTGTGCGGAAGGATTTGTCATGAGCTCAATAGATTGAATCGTATTTGATTGCAAAGAGTTTAACAGATCTTTTAGCTGCTCTGTTGAGAGATAAGTTTGCTTGTCGTTAATTAAGACCATCACGTTGCTTTTACCGATCAAACTAATCACTCCGTTGTCTATAGTTACACCAGGTGCTTTTTGTAAAATGTCCATAGCTGTATTACCTGTAGCCAATATACTATTCTCAACATTCATTACGACCTTGTCCATTTTGCTTTCAATCAATGGTTTTTGAGCGGTGACCGTTACAGTTTGCAGTTGTTTATTTTCCGTTTGCAATTGAATAATGCCTAATGCTTTTTTTTCTTCTGGAGCAAGCGTGAATATTTCAGACTTGTAGGTTTTGTATCCCAATACACTCCCGGAAATATAGTAATTCCCTGGGATCACATTTCCAATAATAAATGCTCCGGAACCATCGGTTACAGCTCCTTTGACAAGTTTTGAATCAGTTGCATTGAATAGCATCAAACTTGCAAAGGGTAAAGCTTCATTAGTAATGGTTGTTATTTTACCACTTATTTCTGTTGATGGCTGTGATTGTGCAGCTACTTTTATAGCACAAAATGACAAGTAACAAAATAATATGGCCGAAATAAGAGAATATCCGAGTATTTTCATGGTAGATTTTTGATGTTGTATTTAATTGGAAATTTCTTTTTAAGAATCTTTGCGGCTTTTTGAAAGATGCTCGTTTAGAAGATAATTTAATATGAGGCCAATAGACAAGAATATTACGATTACACCATAAGGCAGTACTGATTCTTCCATACTGTAAGGCAGGAATTCCTGGGCAATTAAACCCATTCCGCCAAACAATGTCAGAAAGATCCATTTTAGCAAGTTTTGTTGTCTTTCTTTATGTCCCTGGGTGTCTTCTAATATAGCCTTAATAAGACTTTGATCAACCAATCTGGCATCGACTATCTTTCTTTTGATCCGATATTTTAATAATTGAATGATTGCCATTGAAGTTATCCAGGTGGTCATTATAATCATTACGAAGGGTGCAATTTTATATAACATAGTGTAAGGGTTTTTCTAAGTAGACAATTGCTGTTAAGTTTAGGTTGCAGGAAAAAGCAAAAAAATAGAGTCTATTTAGATTTTATTCAATAATAGTTTCTTAACGGATGGCAACTTAACTTTTCTCCGTAGAATATTTCTTCGGCTTTAAACCAATATGCGCTTCGGATAATCTTGTGAAATGACTAAGGTTTGAAAAGCCTGAATGATAACCTGCTGCTGAAACTGATAAGGTTTCTTTTTTAATTTCACTTGACTAGATAGTATTGATAGCAAATCGCAGAGAGGATGGTAAGTTGAAATCGATAACGTGGGATATTAGTTAAATGTTGATATTCATCTAGTTACGCTATACGACTGAAATATATTGGAAAAATGGAAGGAAATTACCAATATAATAAATGATGAAGCTTTGCTGATCAGACCTGATGATTTTGTTGCAGCAAAATTAACAGCAGGTAATTTATTGATTGTGATCCAATCCATTTTAAGTAAATAAGATTTATGGGGATAATGGTTTTGGTAACTATATTCGCAGTCTTCTTGATCCGGATCTTTGTATTCCTTTTGAGAAGATATATCCAGTTAAATATTTAAGTAAAAGCACAACTTATGAATACTGAAAATTTATTCTCGTACGGAACCTTGCAGAACGAAAATGTACAAGTAAAAAACTATGGTAGATTGCTGGAAGGAAAATGGGATAAGTTATATGGATATGCATTGTCAATGATTGAAATTACTGACGCAGAGGTAGTATCCTTAAGCGGGGCTTCACACCATCCTATGGTGAAATATACAGGTCGTATTACCGATGTGGTAGATGGGATGGTTTTTGAAATTTCAGCAGATGAGCTCAAACGGACAGATGAATACGAAGTTGACGATTATAAGAGAGTACAGGTTAGCTTAGAATCTGGGAAAAAGGCCTGGGTATATATAAATGCATAGATACTTCAGCTACACTGCCGGAATTTATAAAGTTACGATTAACCAAATCGCGAACCATTAAGGCTCAGAAAATCTAGTAATAACAACAATATATAATATGAAGAAGCTAATTTTAATAGCGTGTTTATGGGGCTGTTTAACTATTGCCAAAGCCCAGCAATTGAAGTCTCCAGATGGAAAACTGACCATGACTTTTGTATTGGAAGATGGTGGTAAACCGAGTTACAGCCTGGTCTGCAAAAATAAAGATGTAATTAAGCCAAGTAAGCTCGGACTGGAGCTTAAAGATGATAAAAAATCTTTACTATCAGATTTTACTATAGCAGATACTAAAACTTCTTCTTTTGATGAAAGTTGGAAACCAGTATGGGGTGAGGTAAAAACTATCCGTAACCACTACAATGAACTGGCTGTTACTCTGAATCAGAAAGAAACAAACAGGATAATGATTATCCGTTTTAGAATGTTTGACGAAGGTTTGGGATTCCGTTATGAATTCCCGGCGCAGAAAAATCTGACTTACTTTGTAATCAAAGAAGAGAAAACCCAGTTTGCAATGGCGGGTGACCATACTGCATTCTGGATCGCTGGAGATTATGATACACAGGAATATGATTATACGACTTCAAAACTTTCTGAAATAAGACAACTGGCTGCAAAAAACAGAACAGAAAATCTTTCTCAGACTTCTTTTTCTCCAACTGGTGTACAGACTTCTTTAATGATGAAAACCAGCAATGGACTATATATCAATTTGCATGAAGCTGCATTGATTAATTATGCTTGTATGCACCTGAATCTGGATGATAAAAACATGATTTTTGAATCATGGCTTACACCAGACGTTAAAGGAGATAAGGGATATATGCAGGCACCATCTAATTCGCCTTGGCGTACGGTTATGGTAAGTGATGATGCCCGTGATATTCTGGCTTCAAAAATGACTTATAACCTGAATGATCCGGGTAAGATAGAGGATACATCATGGATTAAACCAATCAAATATGTTGGTGTATGGTGGGAAATGATTACCGGAAAGTCTAGCTGGGCTTATACAGATGAATATCCTTCCGTACAGCTTGGCATTACTGATTATTCAAAAGCTAAACCAAATGGCAAACATGGGGCAAACACGGCTAATGTAAAACGATACATTGATTTTGCTGCTAAAAATGGTTTTGGTGGTGTACTGGTTGAAGGCTGGAATGAAGGTTGGGAAGACTGGTATGGTCATTCAAAGGATTATGTATTTGACTTTGTTACCCCTTATCCAGATTTTAATGTATCTGAAATCAGAGACTACGCGAAGTCTAAAGGTGTAAAAATGATTATGCACCATGAAACATCAGGTTCAGTACGTAATTATGAACGTCACATTGATACAGCTTATAAATATATGAAAGCCAATGGTTATGACGCAGTTAAAAGTGGTTATGTAGGTAATATCCTGCCAAGAGGTGAAAATCATTATAGCCAGTGGATTGTAAACCATTATCAGTATGCAGTGGAAAAAGCTGCTCAATATAAGATCATGGTTAATGCACACGAGGCGGTCCGCCCAACAGGTATTGCACGTACTTATCCTAACCTGATTGGCAATGAATCTGCAAGAGGTACAGAATATCAGGCTTTTGGTGGATCTAAACCAAATCATGTTACCGTACTTCCATTTACACGTTTAATCGGTGGACCAATGGATTATACACCTGGAATTTTTGAGATGGACATCAGCAAGCTCAACCCAGCTAATCATTCTCATGTAAATAGTACGATTGCGAATCAACTTGCACTTTATTTAACCATGTACAGTCCGTTGCAGATGGCAGCAGATTTACCGGAGAATTATGAAAGATTCCCTGATGCTTTCCAGTTTATTAAAGATGTAGCAGTGGATTGGGATGATAGTAAATATCTGGAAGCAGAACCCGGCCAGTATGTAACTGTTGCGCGTATGGCAAAGGGAACCGGACAATGGTTTGCAGGAAGTGTAAATGGGGATAATTCACGTGTATCCAATATCTCTTTCAGATTTTTAACACCTGGTAAAACTTATGAGGCTACTATTTATGCCGATGCAAAAGATGCGCACTATAAAACTAATCCTCAGGCTTATACTGTCCGTAAGGTCTTGGTAACCAATAAATCAAAACTGGCTCAGCTTTGTGCTCCGGGTGGTGGTTATGCGATCAGCTTTAAAATAGCTGACCAGGCAACTGCTAAAGGATTGAAAAAACTGTAGTTATCAGATAGTCGTTTAACGCATCGCTTTACTTGTAATTGTACAACTAATTTTAAATATCATTTAGTATACTTTGCAAGTAAAGCGATGATTTCTGATTTATCAGCTAAATACCGGTCACACAAAAATACGCCGCCCCGTCTTGTTACAGGATTGAAAAAAAGGAAAGAACTCACTCCGGGATCATCGCCATCATGACCAATAGTACCGTTAGTATAGAGGTTCCAGAATATACCCTTATTTCGATTAACCAAACTAATGCCTTTAGGCGGATTGTCTTTTGAAAATTGTGGTGTAAACATCGTTTGGTAAGACTCTTTCCTTAAAAGACTTTGGTTACCATGATAACCATTAATCAGGGCTATCAGATATTTGCTCAGATCTGTTGTGCTGGTTCGCAGGCCACCGTCCGGATAAGTGATGCATTCATAAAATGGAAATGATTGCTCAAGATCATAATAATGTCTGGCGTATTGATTTAACTTTTGAGCATTTAGAAACCAACTTGAATTCTCCATTTTAAGTGGCTTTAAAATATATTTTTCTGTAAAATCAGCATAAGTCATTCCTGATTTTATCTCGATCAGATAGGCTGCAAGGGCAGATCCGATATTGCTGTAATGAGATGAACTGCCAGGTTCGCTGTCAGCAAAGTTGCTTTTGTTATAATATTTTCCATTGCTCGAAAGGTAGTCCTGTAAGAACGCTTTGAGTGAAGTGCCGTTAACCTTTTTACGATAGCCCATATCTTGTAATACTTTGTATGCCGGGGTATCATATGCCGCAAATCCTTCATTAAATTGGTAGGTGTCAGGAAAAATTGCAGGATTATCCAGGATACTGGAGGAGTGGTTACTTAATTCTCTTATCGTAATACCAATCATTGGATAACCAGGATTCTCTACTTTGAAAGGCAGTATCCCATTGATTTTGGTTTCTAAGTTGAAATAGCCTAACTCCATTGCTTTCATTAAGGCAATCGCAAGAAAAGTTTTACTTACAGAACCAATAACCTGTATAGTTTGCGCTGAGTATTTGGTTTTTTTTGCGACATCAGCATAGCCAAAATTCTGTTCGTATATGATTTTCTTTGAATTAACCAATACAACAGACATACCAGTTAAACTTTCTTTTTTGACTATTTGAGCTAGTGATGTGGTAAGCGAATCAAATCTGGACTGTCCATAAGCAATCTGCGTACAAACGCAAAGTAACGTACTTCCAATAATCAGCTGTTTCCATTTTTTCATTCTGATTAATCTAGTTAGCTCATTAAATTAGCTGAGAGCAAGTTACTCTAATTACGAAGATTCTTGCAAAGAAAACTTTATTCATTATGGATTGTAGTATTTCTATTGATTTATAAATTATAGCAAACATTCAGACTTATCAGATGGAACTCTTAATTAAAGAACTTAAAAAAGTATTGATCGGTGGTGGTGCTCATGTTGGAGTAAAAGATGCCACAGCAGCTATCCCTTTTGATTTGCTTGGCGAAAAGCCACATGGTTTACCTTATAGTATCTGGCAGCTTGTTGAACACATCAGAATTGCTCAGTGGGATATGCTGGAATTTAGTAAAGATGGAAATCATAAATCGCCCGCTTGGCCCGATGAATACTGGCCAAAAGAAAATGCCCCAGCAGATAAAAATAGTTGGGATAAAACTTTGAAACAGATTGACGATGATTTAGAGGCATTTATTGAACTGGTGGAACAACGTGATTTATATGAGCCCATTCCACACGGAAGTGGGCAAAGCATTTTGCGCGAAGCGCTTCAAATTGCCGATCATACGGCCTATCATACTGCTGAAATTGTAGTTATCAGGCGTTTACTGGGGATCTGGAAATAAACTCTTTGGGATTTAAATCAACCAGCTATCCAGATCATAAGGAAGATGAACGCAGCTGAAGTCGTTGCTGAGAAGAGCACGTATGATATCCTCTACATGGAAAAAATTACCTTCGACCCTAAGTATCTTATCTTCATCACCCAGATCGAATGAAATTGTAAATCCTGGATATTTACTTAACAGCTCATCCATGAGTTGTTTTGCAGCAACAGGGTATTTAACATTTGTTTTAAAGATCTCTATCATGACTAATTATTATGATTTCCTTCATGTTTCTTTCCTAAAATAGAAAAGGGATTAAACGATAAACCAATGTTAAAGTAGAAAGTGGGATCTGGCGTAATTTTATATACGGGATCTGCAAATGATTCTTGCTTTTTAAATAATCTGCCGGAAGGTATATATCTCGCCCCACTTTTTGCAGTGAGCATAAAATATTTACCAATCGCATGTTCGTAGGTCAGACCTGAATTGATGTCGAGTTGCCGGTATTCATACTTTTGATTAGTACCGTCCAGGTTGTAAAGGTAAAATGAAGTCCTATCTAATTCTGAGCCTACTGAAATTCTCCCATTACTTTTAAATACCATTTTTCTTAAATACAGACTTCTGGGGAGCACCAGGTCTGCAATCAGGCCATTATTGAATTTGTGCTCATAGGAAAAAGTGGGAAGAAACGGAGTCTGCGCACTTGGATCAATACTAACCAAAATTCCGGCAGTCATTTTTGTATGTTGGTTGGCTTTCAATACCATTGTACCTGTAAATATCCCTCTTACTCTTTCCAAAGATTTATTGCTGCCATCTGCTATTAAACTGGAATTGTAAATCATTCGTTTTCCGAATAAAGAGGAGAAATAGGTGAGGTTAAGGGATGAAAAAAGATACTGAAAATCAGTAGCGATTTCTTTCTCCTTATCAGGTTGTACAATTTGAGCATCTGTTGAAATATATCTATAACCGAGAGTTGTACTTAAAAGCCAGTTTTTGCTTCGGAGAAGATTGATATTCGCACTTATTTTAGCCTGTTGAAAACTTTTTATTCTGTTTCCGGGTAATATATTTCCATTGCTTTCTGACTTAAAATTATAAGGGGCAGTGTAGGTAAATTCGATGTTTATTGGACGGGTAACCGCAAATTTGTCCGCTGTAAAAGACGTGAATTTTTTAAGAAATTTAAAGCTGTCTGGTTTACTTTTCGGGATGCTATCTGTAATTTGGGAGAAGCAATTGATTGCTAAAAGCAGCATACTCAATGTTGTAACCGTACTTTTTATCCTATTCATGTGACAAAGAAATGCATAATACGAATGCACATTTCTGTTATTATACCAGATCCTCTGAATAATATACCAGATGAGCTACATCCAATACCAAACAATAAATCTGGATTTGGTATATTACAGAGGCCATTTGGTATAATTTTGCCATATAGGGTAGATGTTTAGTCTATCTTCGCTGCCATTAGGAAATCAAGATGAAACAAGAACTGGAACTGAAGAATACAAATCTCCAGCAACTGATTGTCGATGACAAATACAGACTTTTACGCCACTTCATACTTTTATTGGCTGTGCTGATTGTGATTTTTTATTCCAGCTGGCTGTCAGAATATACCGGGGCATATAAGTATTACAGATTGTCATGTGTTTACGGAGGATTGATTACCATGTGTTATGTAAATATGCTTGTATTAGTCCCCGTATTCTTTTTTACAGGCAGATATATATTGTATATTATATTTCTTCTGCTACTAGCGTTCCTTGGTTTAACCGCTATGAGCTACTTATTGCACGCTTACCAGCTATCGGCACCTTTGCCGGGTGGCCAATATTACAAGAAAGATGACCGTGGGTTGTATGAAGGCTTTATTATACTCATACCGATTATACTGGTAACCACCATGATCAAGTTATTTCAACGTTGGACCAGGGACAATAAACGACTTGCCGAGTTAAACAACATTACCTTGATGATGGAACTTAACGAATTGAAAAATCAGATCAGCCCGCATTTTCTTTTCAACATGCTCAATGGTATAAAAGCATTGATACGCAGTAATCCTGGAAAAGCAACGCATGTGATTATGGAGCTGTCTGAATTCCTGCGCTACCAGATTTATGAGAATAATGAAGAACAAACGCTGCTAAAATCAGAAGTCGCTTTTTTATCTAATTTCCTGAACCTGGAAATGCTCAGAAGGGACAAACTTTCCATTGAGATTAGTCTGCCAGATACCCCAGAAATATTAAATGGGATTATGGTGCCGCCTAATTTGTTCACCACCTTTGTAGAGAACGCAGTTAAGCACAGTGTAGATGTAAGTGGGGGGGAGCCTTATATCAAAATTGAATTTATTGTCGTTGCAGATCAACTTCATTTCTCGTGTACCAATTCCAAAGATCCACTATTTACTCCCAGAGATCAAAAAAACAGTGGATTAGGACTTGTAAATATTAAGCGCAGACTTGAATTACTCTATCAGGAAAATTATTCTTTAACCGTAGATTCCATAGAATATCAATTTTCAATTCTATTAAAATTGCCTTTATGAACTGTATCATTGTAGATGATGAGCCTCTTGCCAGAGCGGAAATGGAGGCATTGATCAACGAAGTGTCTGCTGTAGAAATACTGGGGAGTTTTTCAAATGCCTGGACAGCTCTTGACTTTCTGAAATCAAATCAGGTCGACCTGATTTTCCTGGATATCGAAATGCCAATGGTCAATGGGCTTGATTTTGCGTTACAATTATCCGGGTCTACACTGATCATCTTCACCACAGCTTACCCTCAGTATGCATTAAAAAGCTATGAACTTGACGCTATCGATTATTTGCTTAAGCCTATAGACAAGAACAGACTGGACAAAGCCATCAGAAAAGCAGAAGCCTACCAAAACCTTCTATTGGATAGTCCTGAAAAAAACACCATTGAAGGAAATACGAAAGACTTTTTGCTGGTTAAATCAGACCGTAGATTTCACCGGATAAAATTTGATGACATTAGATTTATTGAAGGACTGAAGGATTATGTCGTGATCCATTTAGCCGGTCAAAAGTTGATTACCGCAATGAATTTAAAAACGTTTCACCAAAAAATTCCGAAAGACATCTTCTTGCGTGTCAGTAAATCCTACGTGGTGAATAAAAACTATATTGAATCTTTCGACCACCACACCATTTATATTGGAGGCAGTGAGGTACCCTTAGGTGAGGTTTATAAAAGAGAATTTTTTGCTATATATTCAGGAGGATCAATCTCGCCCGAGCATTGAAACAACCTGGTTTATACCAATGCTGTTCAGTGCTTCTATATGGACTATCTCAACAATTCCAATATTTTCAGAAACAATACTTGGTAATTTGCTGGACGTGATGCAGTCCACTTTAAGTAAATAGCGCTAAAGATCAATGCTAACCAGATAATACTTGTCTTGTGATGCTCAAATCGTAAATTTACCCCAGCTACTAATTACGGACCTTAATCAAAAATTATTATGGAAATTATTGCCGCCCGACTGGAAGATATTGATCAGATTTTGCACATTATTGAGCAGGCGAAACATATCATGCGGGCAAATGGTAATCAAACACAATGGATCAATGGATATCCATCAAAGGAAATCATAGCAACTGATATTCATGATCAGCATGCTTTTGTGTGTCTGGTCAATATGGAAATAGCAGGCTATTTTTGTTTGATCATAGGAAATGATCCTGAGCCGAATTATAAGGTCATTAAGGAGGGAGCATGGCTCAACAATGCTCCTTACGGAGTAATACATCGATTGGCTTCATCAGGGACAGCCAAAGGGATTGCAAGAAAAGCATTTGAGTTTGCATTTAGCCGCGTTAATAATGTTAGAGTTGATACGAATCATGACAATATTCCAATGCAGAATTTTTTGAAGAACAGCGGCTTCACCTATTGTGGGATTATTTATGTAAGTGACGGAACTCCAAGAGATGCTTTTCAGAAAATAATAGCTAACCATCAGACTTAAACCAATGAAAAGGAGTAGAATGAAAAGAGTGTTAATGATTGCATTCACTTGTATATTTTCTTATATAACCGGATTCATTGTATTTCCCTATTCCTATTGGAAAGACTATTTTGGTATGCCAGTTTCCAGGATCATCATGGATATGGTGGTAAACTTGTTGTTTTATACCGCCATTGTAGAATTGAGTCTCTTCATAGAAAAGAGATTGAATAAAAGAATTTCATGGATGGTGCGTCCCTTAAAACGTTTATTGATCCAGGCATTATATCAAATCCTGGGGGTATTGTTTATCATCATTTGCATGGCATCTATTTATCTGATATTTGCGGATTTTGTCGGTAAGCCATCCCCTTATATTGGTCTGAGAGAAGTATTTTATACCCTTATTTTAGTGATGTTCTGGGGAATGATGATCAGTGCGGTGAACACGGGAGATTTTCTATTGAAGAATTGGAAAACTGAAGCTTTAAAGGTAGCTGAATTTGAGATAAAGGAAGCTCAAAACAAGCAATTGGCAGCTGAAATAGAGTTGCAGGCACTTAAATTACAACTTGACCCACATTTTGTTTTCAATAACTTAAGTGTGCTTTCAGAATTGATATTGAAGGACCAGCAATTAGGTTATGAATACACGGAGAATTTTGCGAAAGTTTACCGGTATTTGTTAATCAATTCCAAAAAGAAACTGATTACGCTGCGTGAAGAACTCAAATTTCTTGACGCCTATCTTTTTCTGATCAAGAATCGGATGGGAGGCGGAAGTATCTTTCATATTGACATTCAGGAATCAAAGCTTGATATGCTGATCCCGCCTGTTACATTGCAATTATTCATTGAAAATGCCGTAAAATATAACCGTACAGAAGAAGAAAATCCTTTGGTTGTCAGTATCTATTCAAATGGAGAAGATGAATTGGTCGTATCCAATGCATTATTACCTTTGATAAAAATGCCAGATTCCACAGGATTGGGCTTGAAAAATATCATCAGCCGGTATGCTTTATTAAGCGACAGAAAGCCTGTTATAGAGAAAGACGATAAAGCTTTTACCATAAAAGTACCCCTTATCAAATGAATGTAATAAAGAAAATATTGATTTTGGAAGATGAAAAGCCCAATTCAGATAGAATACAGCGGCTAATGCTCAAAATCAGACCTGATATTGAGATTCTTGATGTTTTGCCGAGTGTTAAAAAGACTGTGGATTGGTTCTCGAAAAATCAAAGTCCGGACCTGATGCTAATGGACATACAATTGGCAGATGGAGTAAGTTTTGATGTCTTTAGCCTGGCAGATGTGAAATGTCCGGTGATTTTTACAACGGCTTATGATGAATATGCAGTTAAGGCATTTAAATATAATAGTATAGATTACTTGCTCAAGCCAGTTGAAAAGGATGAACTGGAAGCTGCTATTATAAAATTTGAAACTTCAATACACCGATCGTACCAGCAATCTCCTTTGATTGAAGAATTGCTCAGCCAGATGCGGCCTAAAGAATATAGAACACGATTCTTTCTTCCCTACCGGGATAGTTATAGAAAGATCAATATGGAGGATATTGCTTTTTTTTATTCCCACATGAATATCTGCCAGGCAAATTTGTTTAGTGGTGAACAAATTGTAGTACCACAAACTCTGGAAACCCTGGAGCAGGAACTCGAACCCAAAAATTTCTTCAGGGTAAACCGGCAGTACATCGTGCATGTGAATTCCATAGAAAAAGTGCATAATTTTTTCAATGGCAAGTTGAAGCTTAAAATAAAAAATCAGCAGGAGGAGGATATTATTGTTAGTAGAACAAAAGCACCTTTATTTAAAACGTGGTTAGACTACTAGTCTCAAAATCATTTCAATATATGCTACCGGCAATTCACTAAACGTTTTCGTTGTTTCACTCAGAAAGCCAGCTTGAGATCTTTTGTTCGTTATAATTTTGTGCCATCAAGTCATAATAAATAACATATAAAAATGAAAAACACAAACGCAAGGACATTGTTGATTCTTTTTATTCTGGTGGTATCCACACTACATGTTTCGGCCCAGAAAACAGTAGTACTGGATGCTTTTTCCAAACACAATATTGATGCTGGTATCCTCAATCCAGCCAATCTTCAGGAACCAGATGATTACGCCTTCGACCTCAAGCAAACTACAATAGCTGCAGGCAAAACAAATATTACCATAGCCAAATTTGACCCATCTCGTCCAAAAGAAGAACAATGGACTGTAGTTTCTGTGGATGGGAAATCTCCTTCGAAGGGAGATGTCAATTCCTTTCGAAAAAATAAAGTTAAACAACAGTCATCAGAACAGAGCGATGACGCGAGCTACAAGATTGAAAAAGAATCAGCAGACTATCTGGTCATTAGTTATAAGCCTGATGCTACAACTGTTCCAAAGGATGCTGCTTTTATGAAAGACTGCAGATTGTACATGACTATTAACTTAAAAACCTGTAAACTGGAACAAGTACAAGCCCAGAATGAAAAGCCAGTGAAAATTAAAATCCTTAATGTTGAAAAGTTTGACCTGGTAATGAAATATAATCAGAATGATGCGAAACGTTATTTTCCGGTAAACGAAGATCTTAATATACAAGCTAAGTTTATCGGACAGCCTGTAACTGTAAAGACGCTTACAGAACGCTCAAATTTTGTTAAGAAGTAATGCGTGTATTTGACTCCGTATTATAATCTTTTTATTACTTAAAAAGGCCGCTTGTCTAGTCTCAAAAGATAAGCGGCCTTTTTTTAAGACTTGATCTCTGGATCAGATATAAACCAGCGAGTGGCAGCCTCTTGAAGATCCCTATAATCTTCCGGGCTTTTGTCAGTGGCCCAAGCTATAATCCCATCGGGCCGTATCAGGACAGCGCTCAGTGATAACTGCTCTTTTACATTGCCTGAAATATATTTGATTTGGTTGGGATATTCATTTGCTAAAGCTTTAAGTGAAGCATTCTCATCAAAATCCAGCAGTATCCCCAGTCCATCGCGCATTAACTCGCCAATTGTTGCATGGTCTTTGAATTCGAAGTTAGGAACACTATAACCAGTTAACGGATGGTCACTACTTAGCTTATAATGTGTATGGATACCCCATACTCGCCCTGCAAAGTAAGTAGCACCATCTCTTCTATCTATAAGGTCTCGTATAATAGCATTCAGCGCACGAGCTGCTGGGTCTGGTTTCATGATGGCAACCTGTGCGCGGGACCAATCCAGCACCTGTGCTCCAATTGAATGTCTTTCGGTTTGATAACTATCCAGCAAGCCTTCAGGAGCTTTATCATGGATGGTTGCAGCAAGCTTCCAGCCCAGGTTCATTGCATCTCCTAAACCAAGATTGAGCCCCTGTCCACCCAATGGTGAGTGAATGTGTGCGGCATCGCCTGCTAAAAGTACCCTTCCATTGCGGTAAGTTGTAGCCTGCCGCGACCGGTCAGTCCAGGTGGTTGCAACATGCAACGTATTGATCGTAACATCAGTATTCGAAATACGGCGTAGCACTTCTTGTACGTGTTCCAATGTAATTGGCTTTCCTGAATTATGAAAAGCACCGGCATCAAAATCCTGGATTAATACATAACCCGGCTGGGATTGCATGTACATCCCTTTTGATGTTACATTTCGGCCTGGACTAAGCTTCTCCGGGTCGGTAATATCAAGCTGAGTCGTGTAGCCGGTAAATTCTGGCTCTGTACCAGCAAATTCAAAACCGCCCGCTTTACGAACAGCACTACGGCTTCCATCGCAACCTACCAGCCATTTGCTTTGAAAAGATTGGTCGCCTGACTGAACAGCTACCCCATCCACAGTTTGATGAAAGCCAGTAATGGCAAGCCCACGCCTGATCTCTACACCCAGCGATGTTGCGCGGCGATTGAGAACCTTTTCAAGTTCGTCCATTTCGGAAATTAAACTGGTGTCGGTGGAGCTTGACAGGCGATATTTCCACTGTGAAGTATCAATATTGCCTTCAAGAAATGGAATTCCGGCAAAGTGTCCTACCTGACGATTTGGCCCCTGGACAGGGGCTGAGGTTTTATGCGGGTTTTTAATGCGTTTATGTAATTCCAGTTCTTTTAGTAAATCACGGCGGTAAAGTGCTTCAATAGTAGGTGCCGAGAGTCCCCGGATACCAAAGGGAAGCTGTTTTAAAGGAGAGTCTGGAAATGTTGCCTTTTCTAGTATCAGGACTGAACATTTGGCCAGTGCGAGCTCACAAGCAAGAAACAGACCTACCGGACCTGCGCCTGAAATGATCACATCGTGGATAGAATTATTTTGAGCTGATTGATTGTTTTCACTTATAGTTTTCATATCGAATTATTGAAATACAAAATTCTATAATGCTCCTGTATCAGGCTTGTAAAAATGCGACAAAATCGCTGCTTATAAATTGTTTCCCTTGTTTTGCTTTGCGTGCGAATGCTGCTGGTGTAGAACCACTATAACGCTTGAATTCCCTGCTTAGGTGAGATTGGTCCGTATAACCCAGTTCATGCGCTAAACCTGCAATATTGGAATCCGGATAATGCCATAGTTGGTTTCGTACCTGCTCAAAACGCATCAGACCAGATACGTCTTTAACCGTATAGCCAGAAGATTGCTTGAAATTCCTTTCGAGCGTGCGCACTGTTGCATGAGCCGCAGCCGCTACCTGGCTTACCGGCATAGTGCCATTTGCTTCCCTCATTGCAATTCCCGCTTTAAATAACATACTATCAGCAGGTATCCGTGACTTTGCATCCAGGAAATACTGTTTGACCACAGCCAGCACTTTATCTATTCTTTCAGCAAGGATCCACTTATTCAATAGCGGCTGAAGCTGGGCGATAGGGTGCTCAATTATACGTAAGCCATCTTGACCAGATGGCAATCCGAGTAAATCAAACACCGTCCATGGGAAACACCTGATACCAATGATTTCTAAACGGTTTTTAGTGTGAAAAGAGACAGGCTGATTAAGCAGGCCCATTATAAAAGGTGATGGCAATGGCTGCAGGCCCTCATCGTAAGAAATGCTTGAAATACTTCCAAAATAAAAAATAATTTCAGCATAGCCATCAGGCAATACCTCAAAACTCGATTCCAGCTCTCCATAGTCTTTTTTATTGTACCAAAAGCACTTTATCGTATCCTTTAGCTCTTCCGGAGGTTCAAATTCTTGATGCTGCATTTTTAAAGATAAGGAAACCTATTTGATTTGGGAGATTAGAAGTTCAATGCAAATGAGTATGATTATGTTCCAATAACTTCCTTACGATGTGTAAGTCTCCAAGTCCAAATTACGTAAAAGGTAAAGAGGTTGGAAAAACTAAACAGCTTGTAAACTAAGCTATAGTTTACAAGCTGTTTAGTTTATTTTTTATTGACTCCGGTGAGGTTTTTGATGAATTCAACTTCATCCTTGTGATATGGAGTGCCATCTTTGTGAAAAATTTCATGGAACCAAAGAGGTGGCTCAGCACCATCCGTCATTGGTTTATCCCAGGTATATTTTGTATTGGTCTTTCCATCAACTAAGCCCCAGTTATAGGCCGCAATGTTTTCTTTTTTCAAAAGTGGCATAATTGTACTGAACAGGCTGTTTCTTGACCTGGCCATATACTCTGTACAAACCAAAGGGCGTTTGGTAACACTTCTTAACGTATCAATAGCATGTTGATGTTCTTTTGCACCATCATAATTGTGGTAAGTGATCACGTCAGAGTTTTTAAGTTGATAATCAGTCAGTTCTTTTAACTTAAAATCCCAGACTCCTGCAGATAATGGCTGAATGGGGTTAATGGTACGGGCCCATTCAAATGCTTTCTTCAATAGGGGCAAGCTTTTATTGCCATTTTTAGAATTCCCAGGTTCATTATAAAGATCCCAAAGTACAATACGCTTGTCGTCTTTAAATGTAGTTAAGATATCCTTAACATAAGATTCCAATACTTTTACAAGTTCAGGATCCTCTTGATAAAGCGGCCCTGGATCTCTTACCCAACCCGAATTATGTATTCCTGGTTTCGGAGCAGGTTGTAATCCTGTGGTATAAGTTGGATTCCAGCAGTCGTCAAAAAACACAAACAGGGTAGAGATATGATGCTTTTCTGCAATGTCAAGGTAAGCATGCATCCTCTTTTTAAATCCTTCTTTGTCCTGTTGCCAGGCTGCATGGTGCAAATATACGCGCATAGAGTTCATCCCAATTGCTTCTGCCCAGCCGAGTTCCCTGTTGATAGTTTCCGGGTCAAAGGTTTCTTTTTGCCACATCTCTAATTGATTGATAGCTGTGCTGGGTGTAAAATTACTTCCTCTTAACCAGCCCCATTTTTTCTGCCATTGTTGAGCTTGTGCTACAGACCAGATCTTTCTTGGTGATGAATTGTTCTTTTCGTTCTTTTGTTGTGCAATGGACTGAAATGTAAAGGTTAGTAAAAACAGTGCCAGGCAAATTTTTAAATTTTTCATATGAGTTTCGCAATTTGTTCATTAGCGGTATAGGCCATATAGTAACTTTATTTATATTTAAATACCTGAGGTGCCCAAAAACCTGTTGTCCCAAAAGATTTTCCCTTCAGTAAGGCATATCCATTTGTTTTTCCAACCGGCCCAGTCCATGATTTCAGATCTGTTTCCGATTTGTTCGCTTAGGCATTGGTAACCGCAATAACGGTATTATCTTTCAAAACACATAAATTACTTTATACGCAGGATTTAGCTGCTGTGATGAGGAATGGAGTGGATTATAACTGGAATTTTTAGCTGAACTATTGCCAACCACTATGCTAAAATTATTGATCAGATATTGACGGCTGGCCCTGAAAAAAATATCAGGATCTAATTGTTCAAGAGCGGGAAAATTGTGTTTGAGATGATTAAATCTTAATTTTTGAACAAAACCTGGGGATAAAACAAAATCGTATTCATATTATTGCATTCCTATAAATAAAATAATATGGCTTCAGGTATTTTTGCGATTTTGGATGATATAGCGGCTTTAATGGACGATGTTGCAGTTACAGCTAAAATAGCGGCCAGAAAAACTGCTGGTATTTTAGGTGATGATTTAGCCGTGAACGCGGAAAAAGCCACTGGTTTTCTGGCTTCCCGTGAATTACCTGTCCTTTGGGCAATCACTAAAGGATCATTAGTTAACAAGCTTATAATTGTTCCTATCGCGCTATTGCTAAATGCATTTTTTCCGATTGCTATTAAAGTCATCCTGGTTTTAGGTGGATTTTATCTGGCTTATGAGGGAGTTGAGAAGATAAATGAATACTTTTTTCATCGCTCAAAATCTGGCCATGAAGTACCAGCCACAACTAAACAAGAAGATAGTGATCCTGAAAAAGCAAAGATCAGATCTGCGGTAACAACCGATTTTATTCTATCTGTAGAGATTGTAATTATTGCACTGGGTACTGTTTTACAAGAAAATATAACAGTACAGATTCTAACGGTTTCAATTGTCGCATTATTGGCAACAATAGGAGTATATGGTATAGTTGCACTTATTGTAAGAATGGATGATGTTGGCTATAAACTAATCAGGAGTTCCAATGAAAAAGGTTTCGTTGCAAGTTTGGGGCTTTTGCTGGTTAAGTCTCTCCCTATGATAATCAGGATTCTGGCTGTAGTTGGAACAATTGCTTTAATCTTGGTTTCTGGTGGTATTTTCGTTCATAATATTGAATATATACACCATTTACTTCCCTCAATAGCACCGATAATTAAGGAGTTTGTTATTGGTTTAATAGCAGGAATAGTTGCGGTTGCAATTATTACAGGCAGTAAAAAAGTAGTTTCACTGTTTAAACATTAATTTAACTGCTATTATTAATGCTCCCGCGGAAACTGGACATTCATTGCTTTGCCTGATGGTACAACCAGAGTCAATGTAAAAGAAAATAGGGCTGGTCGAAGCACTTTCTGGTAAATTTCAAACTGTGCTGGATACTTCATTGGATAAATGCCTTATGGCTTTAAAAACAGTGGGCTGAAAAATGAGTAACGATAAATACAAGTCTCGTTTTCTTACAATTTTTAGCGCCTGAACTATTTTAGTTTTGATTAACAAATCAGAAATAATTAAAATTTGAAGTCCATGGAATTACATACTATTTTAGGTGCCACTGGTACCATCGCTACAGAGCTGATACCAGTTTTAAAATCACACCAACTGAACATCAGACTGGTGTCCAGAACACCAAAACAAATAGAAGGAACAACATCAGTAGTGGCCGATATGCTGCACTACGATCAGGTACTAAAAGCCATAACGGGATCAGCAGTCGTTTATCTGATTATTGGTATTGCGTATAATGCCGGGATATGGAAAAAAGAATGGCCAGTGATTATGCGAAATGTTATTGATGCGTGTATAGCGACGGGAGCTAAGCTGATCTTTTTTGATAACGTATATATGTACGGCAGAGTAAATGGGATCATGACTGAAAACACACCTTATTTTCCGTCAAGTAAAAAGGGGCGGGTACGTATTGAAATTGCCCGTATGTTATTACAGGAAATGGCTGCAGGAACAATTAAGGCTGCCATAGCCAGAGCCGTAGACTTTTACGGCCCTGGGGTTACGGACAAAAGTGCTGCCGGTACATTGGTCTTTAACAATATGAAAAAAGGGAAAACCGCTCAATGGCCTATAAATGCAGACGTACCACGCTCCTATAACTATACTCCCGATGCTGCCGAGGCTCTTTATATTCTCGCAACCCACGAAGAATCGTTTGGGCAGGTTTGGCATCTGCCCTCGGTAAGCCCACTTACCGGAAGACAATTTATTAAGCTGGCAGCGAAATATATGAACAGTTCTGACCAGGTAACTGTACTACCCAAATGGTTGTTAAAGGTAATCGGCTTTTTCAATCCCTTTATGAAAGAAGCATACGAAATGAATTACCAGGATGAATTTCCATTTCAGTTCAGTTCGGCCAAATTTGAGAAAGCTTTCAATTATACCCCAACATCTTATGAAGAGGCAGTTAAAGCTACTGCAGAATGGTTTCTGGAAAATTAAGTTTCCGATTGCAACTGAAAATCCCTCTTTATCAATCGTAAAGAGGGATTTTAGATAAGCAGGTGGTTAATGCTCCATAAGTTAAAATCTAATTTTATCGTATAAGCACGGTTACATTAGCTACCATTTGCGGCCACAATGAATGAAAATTCATCATTTATCTGCAGTGCTGAGTATTTGAATTTTCATAAAAATTAAGAGTTGTTATTTGATCAATAAACTATAAATTTAGTTATACAATTAAACAGGCTAATTTTTGAAAATGAAATTTAAGTATTTAGGATCAGTTGCAATTTTAATTTTTATAAATATTCACGCTTATGCTCAGGGTAAATTAGTTGATTACCAGAACGCAGAAACTCTGAACGGGTTCATGCAGAAAAAGACTTACTACACTCCTGAAAATATTCAGTGGCTAGCTGACTTGCAAAAATTCTTTTATTCCAGAAGAACACCACAAGGACTCGAATTCCTGTTTGTTGATACAAAAGAACAGCATAAAAGTCCGGCTTTTGATCGGGAAAAGTTTGCTGTAGCACTTTCCGGGGTATCAAAAGATAAAATTAGTGCAACCGACCCGCCAATCACAAGGCTTATTATGAGTAGTAACGGAAAAGAACTTCGTTTCACTTATAAAAGAGCTTCCTGGATTTGTGAACTTAGTACCTATACTTGTAAACTAAATATTGATGCCCCACAGCATACCGATTCCGGGAGAACCAAATCTCCAGATCAAAAGTGGGTTAGCTATATCAAAAAATTTAATCTCTATATTAGTCCGGCTGCCGACCAAACAAAGGAATATCAACTGAGTACAGATGGATCAGAAGAAAACTCTTATTCACCATATATGGCCTGGTCCCCTGATTCAAAAAAGATTGCGGCCTACAAAGTAAATATAGCTAAACAGAGATTAGCTTACCTCATTGAATCTTCGCCGGCAGATCAATTGCAGCCGAAATTACGACAAAGAGCCTATCCAAAACCCGGTGATACACTTGACCAGTATACACCTTGTTTATTTCTTGTTGACGCTAAGAAGCAGATCCCTGTTAATAATTCTGCAATTACTGAACAGTTCAGCTTAACCGAACCAGTATGGCGCAATGACAGCAGGGCTTTCACCTATGAATACAATAAAAGGGGACACCAGAAATATATGGTGATGGAAGTCAATAGTACAGGAGAAACAAAGGAACTCATCCACGAGCAAAGCAATACATTTTTCAATTATAGCCGTAAAAAATACCGGTACGATCTGGCTGATGGAAAAGAAATTATTTGGGCATCTGAAAGAGACGGATGGAATCATCTCTACTTATTTGACGGAAACGGGAAATTGAAAAACCAGATTACCAAAGGTAATTGGGTGGTGAGAAGGGTAATTAAGGTCAATGAAAAAGAGCGGAATATAATCTTCGAGGGAAGTGGGATGGAGAAAGATCAGGATCCCTATTTTATTCAATACTATCAAATTAATCTGGACGGTACAGGCTTAAAGAAACTGACCTGGGAGAATGGGAATCATTCTGCTACTTTTAACGAAGACTATTCCATGTTTATTGATATTTATTCAAGAATCGATGAGCCTGCCACTACAATACTTAGAGCTGTTAAAACTGGCAAAGTGATCAATGAATTGGAGAAAGCTGATATCAGTGCACTCTTAAAAACTGGATGGGTATTTCCAGAGGTTTTTAGCGCAAAAGGACGGGATGGAGAAACAGCTATCTGGGGAATGATCATCAGACCACGAAATTTCGATCCTGCTAAAAAATATCCTGTTATAGAATATATTTATGCTGGCCCTCATGATTCTTTTGTACCAAAGAATTTTGCTGCCGACAATATACTTGGATTGCATGAACTCGCAGAACTTGGATTTATTGTAGTGCAGTGTGATGGAATGGGAACTTCTAATCGTTCCAAAAAATTTCATGACGTATGCTGGAAAAACCTAAAAGATGGAGGCTTTCCTGATCGTATTGCTTTTATCAAGGCTGCTGCAAAAAAATATGCTTATATGGATACCAGCAGAGTAGGGATCTTTGGTAGCTCTGCAGGGGGGCAAAGTTCTATGGGCGCACTGCTTTTTCATCCTGAATTTTATAAAGTTGCTGTGTCCTCCTCAGGCTGTCACGACAACCGGATGGATAAACTTTGGTGGAATGAACAATGGATGGGATATCCGGTTGGGCCGCAATATGCCGAATCCTCCAATGTAGAACATGCAGCCAATCTTCAGGGAAAGTTATTATTAATTCTGGGAGAGCTTGACGAGAATGTTGATCCATCTTCCACCATGCAGGTGGTCAATAAATTAATCAAGGCTAATAAGAACTTCGATTTCTTACTAGTTCCAGGAATGGGACACTCTTTAGGTGGTGATTATGGAGAGCACAAGCGGCGCGATTTCTTTGTCAAACACTTACTAGGTGTTGAGCCACCAGAGTGGAATTGGGTTCAAAATATTACTGTTCCCAAATCATAAATTAAAGCCTTCTACAAGTTGCAGTTCCCCATAAAGTATCTAACTTTTGGGGAACTGCAACTTGTAGAAGGCTTATATTACTTCTTTGCGACTCTGTAAAATCTGCCACTATCAGTGATGGCGTATAACGCACCATCTTTACCCACAGCAACTGCTCTAAAACGTTCTCCTTCACTTTTCAATAACCGCTCTTCACCAACAACTTTATTGTTTTTAATTACTAATCTGGCAATATGCATGCTGCTCAGACCGCTTACAAACAAATTACCTTTCCACTCAGGAATCACATTGCTATTGTAAAAAGCAATTCCTGCTGGTGAAACTACAGGATCCCAATAATAAACAGGTTGCTGAGTACCTGCTTTCTGCTGAATGCCAGCCCCCACTTTTTCACCGCTGTATTCGATGCCATAAGTAACTACAGGCCATCCGTAATTTTTTCCAGGACGAATAATGTTGATTTCATCACCTCCTCTTGGTCCGAATTCTGACTCCCATAACTCGCCGGTTACAGGATTTATTGCTAAACCTTCAGGGTTACGAAGACCGTAGGCATAAATTTCAGGTCTTGCATTGGGTGTTTTGGCAAATGGCCCGCCTGGAACAGCTTTTCCATTTTTTGTAATGTGAATGATCTTTCCAATAGACGCATTCAGCGACTGCGCCTGCATACGGATATCAGCTCCGGAACGTTCACCAGTACTTACAAATAGGTTTCCGTTTTTATCAAATACGATACGGGAGCCGAATTGAAGACTTCCTTTATAGACTGGTGTAGCACGATATATCACCTCAATATTTTCTATTTTACTCTCATCCGCTGCTAATTTTCCTTTGGCAATAGCCAGTAAACTGCCACCCTGAGCCTGCTCTGAATAAGCCCAGTAAACCATTTTATTGGTAGAAAACTGTGGATCAATGTTTACATCAAGTAAACCACCTTGTCCATCTGGCACTACAGCAGGTAAACCAGTTATTTTCTTCACTACTTTCCCAGCGGTTGTGACAATAGACATTGTCCCCATTTTTTCAGAGATTAAAAAGCGCCCATCAGGTAATAGACAGATTCCCCAGGGATGTTCTAATGTTTTATTTAATAACGAGACAGTGAAAGGTGTTTTGGTTTTTACACCAGCAATTCGCGTCTGTCCGGTAAAAGCAGGCTTGTACTTTGAATTGGCTGGCTGTGTTTCAACAGGCGGAAGCAGACTACCTGCAGGTTTGCCTTTTACGGCTTGCGCAAAACTGCTGTTACAAACAAACAGGACTGGCAGCAGAATAGCACAAACAGCAGGAATTCTTTTATAAGAAGATTGCATCATGAAAATAAATGTTAAGTGTGTAAACTACTTAAATCTACAATTTTTTTTAGCGTAGATAAAATAAACTGTTAGTTGTTCGATAGTCAGTTCCCCTTCTCCTTCAATTCTCTTGCTACTCCTTTAATAAATAAGTAATTGACAGTTCCTCCAATCACACCGCCTACCACTGGTACCAATCTGCGGCTTGCTTTAGAACCTAATCCCATCAGGATTTTCTCTGCAACTTCCTCCATTACATTTTTACTGATAGCCAGTTTCGTATCCGCTTTAACAGATGATGCTACGATTTTAAAAAAATGGTCAAAACTGATTTTATAGCTACCTGTATGATGATAAGAAATGGCCAGAGTTACTCTGAACTGCTGAGCAATGATGTTGATCACATCTAAAGGAGTGCCGATCAACATCGTTCCAATCCCACCCACGCCAGTGATCAAACCAGAACCAGCTGCCAGTAACGCACATTGATTGATGAATTTGTCAATTCCCATGCTATCTACACCTTTCTTAATATTCAATTGATCAATCTGGTTGAAAATCTGCTTAAACCCGCCTTCGGCAAGATTATTAAAGCCTTTCCTTGCATCTTTTTTTACTTTTCTAAAACTGATATCCTTCAACGATGGTAATTTCATTGTTTTTGATTTGATAGCAATGTATACACCACTTTCATGCCAGAGCACAGATCAGAACAAAGTATCTGGTGTTTTTTTACAATGCTTCAAGGAAGGAAATATATGCTGCTGCACTTTTCTCTATCCTTTCTGTAGTAGCTTGATGTTCTGTTCCATAGAAAGCGAAGGGTGGTCTGTAATCGGCCTTTATATAACCAAAGGTAATCTCAAATGGCGCGGTCAATTGTTCCAATGTGTATTTGTACCTTCCAGAAGCATGATAATCTTCTTCATTTATACCAACCGAGATGCTTAAAGCAATCTTTTTTCCGGTTAGCTTATAAGTACTGCCTGTACCATATGCCCAACCATGAGTTAATACTACATCCAGCCATTTCTTGAAAAGTGGCGGGCAATTGAACCAGTAAAAAGGAAACTGGAAGATAATCTGGTCATGAGCTTCTAACAATCGCTGTTCTTCTTTAATATCAATATGTTCATCCGGATATAAACTATGGAGATCATGCAGAGTGTATTTTTCAGGATATTTTTTTAATTCTTCCACCCATCGTTTGTTGACCACTGAATTTTCAGGATCTGGATGGATGACAATGACCAGAGTTTTCATCTTAAAATTTTTATGTTAACTTATTTAAATTTGCCGGGACAAAAGTGAACTATATAAAGGAGCTCATCAATAAGAGACTAATTAATCATTCAGTGATCAATTAATCACTATCCTTTGAACTCTCTATTTGTTTACTTTTATGGCGTTAAAAATCTTATTAAGCCGATGTATCAAAAAAAAATTCCAATCGATTATGAATGTGGCCTCAGTGTAGCTATGGAAGTGGTAGGTTCTAAATGGAAATTTTGTTTACTTGATGAAATTGCAAAAGGGACAACACGTCCCCGGGATCTGGTCAATGTCATAAAAGGTATTACTAAACGAGTTCTTCAGAAACAGTTAAGTGAATTGGAATTACATGGGATTCTGGGAAAAACTATTTATGCAGAAGTTCCGTTAAGAGTGGAATACTTTTTAACCGAATCTGGAAAATCTATATTACCATTAGTCTCGGCTGTCGATAAATGGGGATTAGGATTTGCACCGCAATTAAAAAGTATAATAGAAAGAGAAGATTTATGAATTTTTAACTTCTGGACTAAATCTGGAGATTTATTTGTTCGCAAAAATATCCGAGCTAATGCGCTTTATAAAAAACCGGTAACAGTTTTTGGTTATATTTATAAGTAACAGTTTTAAGTAGAAAAATCATGGAAATTAAACGTAGCGGCTCCCAGCCTTCAGGTAAAGGCCCCGCGGAATATTTTACAGGATCAGTTAGAATCGACCCATTGATCAGTCCACCAGAACCATCCCGTGTGGCTATGGCATTGGTGACTTTTGAACCAGGCGCACGTACAGCATGGCATACCCATCCCTTTGGACAGACGTTAATCGTGACTTCAGGATCAGGTTGGGTGCAACGTGATGGTGGTACGAGAGAGGATATTCATCCAGGTGATGTGGTTTACTTTTTTCCAGCTGAAAAACATTGGCATGGAGCTACTGATACTACTGCAATGAGCCATATAGCCATCCAGGAAAAGTTAGATGGTTCACCAGTTGATTGGATGGAGCAGGTAACCGACGATCAATACAATCAGTAGAATTTAATGACTGATTTTTTTCGACTAATTTCAACTGGAAATAGCTGACCGATTTCTTCTTTTGTTAAGTCTGACAGAGTTTTGTTCTTCATTCTTTAAATATAAAAATGGAGTTCGGATTTCAGTCATTGTATTGACTTTTATTTTTAAATCCCGGCACTATCATTGTTCATTTATATTCAGCAAAAGTGTTTGATGACTATGGGTAAATTAATCGAAGGTGAACCGGTTGAGGTCAATCCGGAAAACAAACAACAATTACGGCAACACAAAGGTGACCGGCTATCTTTATTCATCACAAATACTTTCGGGAGTATAAGCTTCTTGTTTATATGTGCAGTTTTTTTTGCGGTTTGGATCTGCTGGAATTTAGGCTTATTAAAACCACTGAGAATTTTTGATCCCTTTCCTTTTCCAGCTTTGGAAATGGTAGTGTCTATTTTTGCAATTATACTTTCTGTCTCTGTTTTAATTAGTCAGAAAAGACAGGCAAGAATGGAAAGCATCAGGCAGGAGGTAGAGTTTGAAGTTAATATCCATGCAGAAAAGGAAATTACCAAAATGCTTGAAATGCTCCACGATATTCATAAAGCACTGAAAATTGAAAATCAAGACGATGAACTGGAAGGTATGAAGCAAGAACTGGACATCAATAAGCTTCATGAAAAAGCCCGGAAAAATGGAGAAAGTTAACCTCTCTACGAAATTCTTTTCAAAATAAAAAGCCGCTTAATTAAGCGGCTTTTTATTATAAATATAGAGCCTAGCTCATTGCTTTAGCTGCATCGCGAAGAACCTTAATTGCATCATGTGCAGATTTAATATCTCCAGCTTGTCTGGTCACAGTTTCTAAGGCCTCAGCACTTAATTCTCCCTCTTCCAATGCCAGTTTGTAAGCTGCCTTAATTGCGTCTTCACCTCGTTCAGCTTCTGAAAGGATACTCGCACGGTCACTACCGCCAAATAAAGACTTTACGTCAATCCATGCGCGGTGTAAAGTACCTGATACACTATTACCAGTTTCTACATCTTCTCCATAACCTGCTACAATTGCAGTAAGTTCCTGGCTGAATTTGCGGCTTTGCTCGCTGTACTTTAAGAATACTGCTTTCAAGTCTATATTTTCATCCTTGATATCTGCAATTGCTTTTTCAAATCCCGCTACACGGTCATTGTTAATTTCTGTAAGATCGTTTAATGTTGCTATTGTTTTTTCTGATACGCTCATAGTAGTATTTGTTTTTGAATTAGAAGAACAACGTAATGCTGTGTTAGTTTTAAAAAAAATCGATTAACTTTTTTACGGATCGAAATAATCCAGGTGATCTGGTTAAGAAGCTCTATTGATTACTTTGAGTATAATTGCGATTACAGCAATCACTAAAAGCACATGTATTAAGCCACCTGCACCTGGCCCAAAACCGTTAAAAAAGAATCCAAAAATCCATAATAAAATTAATATTACGGCGACGAGGTAAAGTAGATTTCCCATAAGTTTGTTTAATAAGTTTATTCCGTTTTGACGCTTTCAGTTCTTTTATTCCGATAAAGAAAGTGGACGGATTGATTAAACAGGAGGGGGCACTAAATGTTTTACATTTTTGCTTTGGGCGATTATATTAATAAATAGCTAAGATTAAATTAACAAGCTAAATGCCTGATTCACGGTTGAAATCGCCGTATTAATCCCTGATCTTCTGGCTTAGTGATGCCGGTTGAAATATATTTGAATCAGGATTTTAATTAAAAATGATGAAAAAGCAAATAGAGATTACTTTGAGAATTGCGATTATTTTATTGGTCATCTTACTAATTTACCTGGAACTAGTTTCAGATGCGAAGTGCTGGGTGAGTTAGTTATTGAACAGGTAACGTAAACCAGAAAGTGCTGCCTTTGCCTAATTCACTTTCAGCACCAATTTGTCCATGATGTTTTTTGATAATTTCCGAGCAAATATAAAGACCAAGCCCCAGGCCTGTATAATGGCTTCCCGAACTTTCTGCACGGTAATAACGGTCAAAAACATAGCGGAGTTTTTCAGGAGGTATACCAGGGCCCTGGTCTATTACAGAAACTTTGACTATACCATCTTTTTTGTCAATGCAGATGCGGATTTCCTTTGAATCAGGCGCGTATTTTATCGCATTATTAATGAAATTAACCACGATCTGCTCTATTCTCACATGATCAGCAAATACCTTAACCTGCAAGTCTCCTTCAACACTAACCGTGTATAAACCATCCTTGATTGTATCCTGATAACAGTCTTTAATAACTTCAGAAAGATTGAAATGATGTTGACGGATATGAAGCTGACCCTGATTCGCCATACTTGAATTCAGCAGATCTTCGATAAGTGTATTTACTTTTTCCAGACCTCTGTTTGCTTGTACAATAAGCTTAGACAGTGCGCCTGAGGGAGGATTATCCTTGATTCTGTCTAAAAGCTGAAGCGAACCCTTTAAACTGGTTATCGGCGTTTTAAGCTCGTGACTCGCAATAATAATAAAATCGTCTTTATATTGTTGCAGTAACCTGAGTTCCTGTATATCGGTGGCTGTACCTACCCAAAGCTGCATTAGGCCTTGTTGATCCATGATCGGCATTAAACGGATCAGATGCCATCTGTAAAGCTTATCTGCCCGTTTTACACGAATTTGAAATTCACCACCATTACCAGTTTTAAGAATAGAACTGAACTGGTCAAAGCCAATCTTCAGGTCATCAGGATGGACTACTGCCTTAAATCCCAGAGCCCTTGTTTGCTGGTCATTGAACCCAGTATAATCATACCAACGCTGGTTGTAGAAAACGACTTCTCCCTTAATTGTATTTGTCCAGGCAATCTGGGGAATAGTCTCCATCATACTTCTGAACCGGCTTTCACTTTCTGCTAATGCTTCAGTACGCCTTGCAACCCTTGCTTCCAGCTCCTGGTTCAGCTCTAATAGCTCCTGATTGATAACTTTTAACTTTTCATCAGTGATTAACTTTTCTTTACGGGCCTGCATGTCATTTAATGCCCTGTTAATCTTTGTAGATAATGTAAATAACTTACTTTTAGAGATATAATCTGTCGCTCCAGCTTTAATCAGCTCCACCGCATTCTCCTCCCCAATTGTACCAGAAATGATAATAAATGGAATATGAGGATAGATATGCTGTTTGATTTGGAAAGCCTCAGCCGCATCAAAAGATGGAAGTGAATAATCCGACAAGATCAGATCGGGATTAAAATTGTTCAGTGCGTTTTCAAATGTTGTACGAGTCTGTACAATTTCAGCCGTAAAATTCAATCCTGATTTTTTTAACTCGCGTTTAAGCAAATCAGCATCACTTTCGTTGTCTTCAAGAATAAGTATTTTAAGATTTGGCGCCATTATAAATACGACATAAAATTAGATGGAGAGAATTAATTCAGACGATGTTAATGCGCTTGCTGGCTTAAGACCATCCAGTATAAACCGATCTCTTTTACTGCGTTGAAAAAATTGTCGCTATCAACAGGCTTTACGATATAACTATTTGCACCCAATGCGAAACATTTTTCAATATCCGGACCTTCATTCGACGAAGTTAACATCACAATAGGAATAGATTTAAGATTAGGATCTGCTTTTAATTTTTCCAATACTTGTAAACCAGATACCTTTGGCATTTTTAAATCCAACAAGATTAGTTTAGGAAATTCTTTATCGCTTCTATCAGCATACGCACCTTTGCAATAAATAAAATCCAATGCCTCTGCTCCATTAATAACGTGGTGCAATTTATTCGTAAAACCACTTTTTTTAAGTGCACGAATAGTTAAGGCTGCATCATCGGCACTGTCTTCAACAAATAAAATTTCAACGTTATGGTAGCTCATTTCTTTTCTTGATTTAAATTAATAGGTTATGCCAGCAGGCTAAAAGAAAAACATGAGCCTTCATCTACTTTTGATTCAGCCCAGACTGTTCCATTATGCCGCTGCACGATCTTTTGAACTATGGCCAGACCTATGCCCGTGCCCTCAAACTCTTCCTGAGAATGCAATCTTTGAAAAACTCCGAAAAGCTTATCATAATATTGCATGTCAAATCCAGCTCCGTAATCTTTAACATAGTATACAATCAGATTGTCTTTGGTATAAGCCCCGATTTCTATGTTAGTTTGTGCTTTATTTCTGGAATATTTAACAGCATTTGAAATCAGGTTAATCCATACTTGCTTAATCAGGGATTTATCTCCTTTAGCATTTGGGAGTATACCCATTTCAAACTCAGGTATATTTTCATCCCCTTCAAATAGTAATTCTTCCCGGACTATATTCACAAGACCAGTCATGTCAATTTCAGAAACAGTAACCTGTTTTCTTCCAAGTTTTGAAAAGGCAAGTAAATCATCAATCAATTCACCCATCTTTTTGGAATTGCTGATGATAGATTGAAGGATTTTTACTCCATCTGCATCGAATGCCTCTGCATAATCTTCCTTCAGAATTTTCGTATACCCATTAATCGCCCTGATCGGTGCACGTAAATCGTGCGAAACAGAATAAGAAAAGGACTCTAATTCTTTGTTCACAGATTCTAACTGTTCAGTACGCTCAATTACTTTTTGTTCTAATTCGTCATTTAATTTACGAATGTCATCTTCTGCATTTTTAAGTTCCCTGTTCGCGATGCTTAGCTCTTCAGCCCTTTTTTCTTTCTCTTCATTCTGAAAAGCAAGCTCCTTATTGGCGATGATGAGTTCTGCTGCCCGGTTCTCTTTTTCTTCGTTCTGAAAAGCAAGCTCCTTATTGGCGATGATGAGTTCTGCTGCCCGGTTCTCTTTCTCCTCATTCTGAAAAGCAAGCTCCTTATTGGCGATAATGAGTTCTGCTGCCCTGTTCTCTTTCTCCTCATTCTGAAAAGCAAGCTCCTTATTGGCGATAATGAGTTCTGCTGCCCTGTTCTCTTTCTCTTCGTTCTGAAAAGCAAGCTCCTTATTGGCGATAATAAGTTCTGCTGCCCTGTTTTCTTTCTCCTCATTTTGAAAAAGTAATTCTTTATTCGCAATGACGAGCTCTGCTGCCCGGCTTTCTATCTCCTGGTTTTGAAGAACGATCTCTCTGTTCGCAATGATTAATTCATCAGAATCGTTTTTTTTCAAATGCATAACTTAATAGATCGTATTTAAAAATGTGGTAGAATAAAGTATGGTGCAACTATGTAATTCGGGCAGGAAGGAAAAACCCTTTTATAAGTTTCTAAAGCTACCACAATATTAGCCGGTATTTGTGTAAAACAACATATATATGTTTTAAGCACAGCTTAAACTAAGATCATCGCCGTATATGATCATCTCGGCTCCTGTGATGGAATTTCAGGACAGCGCACCGGAAAATTATAGCTGGAAAAGATCCGTCCGGCCTGTAAACTATTTTTATCTGTTTTCAAGCCAGCTTAAAAAAACACTGGTTTTTTCCTTACCGATCAGTAACTTATCAGGACTTGGAATAACCAGGTTAACAAATAATTTCCTGTCAAAATAATGCTCTACTTCTTTAATTGCACTAAAATTAATAAGATACTGCCTGTTTAACCTGAAAAACTGTTTGGAAGAAAGCAAACTCTGTACCTGATCCATAGACTGTGTAATCGTATATTCCTGACCTTGGAAAGTCATTAGCGTAGCAGAATCATTCCTGATATAAATAAAGGCAATGAGCTCTGTTTGTATATTGATATATTTATTATTCTTAAAAACAAGGAAGCTTTTCTTTCCCTCATCCATGCCGATTTTCTTTAATAACTCCTCTAAATCAGGTTGCGTATTTTGTTGAAAAAAGTTTTTAAAACTCTCTACCTTTTCAAAAGCCGTATTCAGCTCTTCCTTAGAAAAGGGCTTAAGTAGATAATCAATTCCATTCGCCTTGATCGCGTCCATCGAATACTCACCATAGGCAGTACAAAAGATAATTGGACACTGAATCTTAACTGATTTTAAGATTTCGAAAGACAGACCATCAGAAAGCTGGATATCCATAAAAATAAGATCAGGCTGTTCCTGTTCAGAAAAATAGCTGACTGCACTTTCAATACTTTGGAGTTGAGCAATAACTACAGCGGCAGGTCTTAATTTGGAAATCATATTAGCCAATGATTTTGCCGCTTTAAGCTCGTCTTCAATGATGATTATTTTCATAGATAATAGGGAGTTTGATACTGAATAATGTTTCACTGACCTGTATTTCGATGGCCTTATTTAAAAGGTGCATATAACGCTGATTGATATTCTCCAATCCCAGTCCTGTGGAAATCTCGCGGGTAGTTTTCAGCTGTAGTCTATTTTCAACTATCAGCATATCTTTTTCTGAGAATAATTGGATTTTTAGTGGTTTATCTAAAGATACCACATTGTGTTTAATACAATTTTCAACCAGAAGCTGCAGTGTAAATGGAGGGATAAGAGATTGATTGAAATCCGGATCAATGTCGATAGAAAGATCAATTCCTTCTTCGAAGCGCGCCTTCAGCAAAAATACATAAGCATCTAGTATTTCCAATTCTTCTGAAAGTCTGATCAGGTCAAGCTTGCGGCTTTCCAGGGTAAACCTGTAAAAATTGGAAAGTTTCAGGATAAAATCTACACTATGTTCATCCTCACTCTCCACCATGTATTTTAAGGTATTCAGGCTATTAAACAAGAAATGCGGATTTACCTGTTGCTTAAGCAGCTCATACTGTGCGCCAAGATTATCTGCTTTAGTTCTTTCCAATTCTATACCTACCTGTTGATTTTGATAACTCTGGTGTAAAAGATGAAGAAACATATAAAAAGCAATGTTAACCAGGATACCTCTCACTTCAAACATTAACATCACCGGCCCAAAGTTCAGATGTGACAATAAATATTGCTGAATACAAGCCAGGATAAACATCACCGCGATTCCGAAGAACAAACCCTTAACCAGACGTATAACTGAAAAACCATTACTAACATCCTTTGAAGAATAGACAGGAAGCGTAAGTATATTATAATACCAGATCAGCACAGCAAACAGAAAAGTAACAGTGGAGTCAACCAGTGCTTCATATGGATTGAAATGATGTTCAGCAATTTTTGGAACAGACGTCAGTATG
Source organism: Pedobacter sp. UYP1 (assembly GCF_040547305.1). Taxonomy (NCBI): domain Bacteria; kingdom Pseudomonadati; phylum Bacteroidota; class Sphingobacteriia; order Sphingobacteriales; family Sphingobacteriaceae; genus Pedobacter; species Pedobacter sp. UYP1. The sequence goes on from NZ_JBEPPL010000009.1 coordinate 169,335, forward strand.
CCTAACAGAAGAGAGCTCAGCCATATTATTTTGTTCGAAATCTTAAATGTTTTCTTATTCATATCGCCACATCAAATATAGTATTTAGAGCGAAAATATGATTTGGGGAGAGATTTATAATTTATAAACCAGCTGGAACAGGCAATATTGATCTTATAATTGGCATCGGTTAGTCTGAGGCTCCGGATAGCCTTTTAAAGATTATTTACCTAAGATCATTAGTTCTACCTCCAACATGTCCATTTCAGCGTTCAATTCGACTGATTCAACTGAATAGCGCAAACTGCGAACTTCCTGAGCGGATACTTTTATAAAAAAAACAAACCACATGAAATTTTCCAGGCGACACAAAATCATAGTAGCAATCCTCACAGTATTTTTAGGGGGAATCGTAATGGTATCTCTAACTAACGTTCAGTCTATATCCAATCCTCCGGTTACTGGCGAAATTCAGGTTCCACCCAAAGTAAAGCAAATCTTTGAGCGCGCCTGCTACAATTGCCACGCTAATGAAACTCAGCTGCAATGGTTCGATAAACTACCAATGATCTCCTCTGTAGTAGCCCGGGATATTACAGAAGCCAGAAAGCATCTTAATTTTTCAGCATGGAACAACTTGTCTCCAGCCGATCAGAAAGGTACACTTTGGGAAATCTATACTATGGTGAATGCAGATAAAATGCCACTAAAATTTTACACCGTTTTACACCCATCAGCAAAAGTTTCAGTCGGAGAACTTTATGTTTTAAAAAGTTATCTCCAAACTTTGAAAATCAGACCTGTAGCAGATAGCAGTAGAATAAATAGTGCAAATATTCAATACCGTCAATGGCAAAAGAAAAAAACTGTTCAAGATAAAGTTCCGGTTTCTGTAAACGGAATCAAGCACATGCCAGAGTACAGGAACTGGCAGGTGATGAGTACAACCTCCCGTTTTGATAATGGAACAATGCGTGTGATGTACGCAAATCCGATCGCTGCTCAGGCTATCAAAGATAAAAATATCAATCCCTGGCCAGAAGGTGCTGTGATTGTAAAAGTAGTCTGGGAAAAACTAGAAGATAAACAAGGGAATATCCACCCCGGTAAATTTATCAATATCCAGTATATGGTGAGAGACAAGGAAAAATTCAGTGCTACAGAAGGGTGGGGCTTTGCCAGATTCGATACACCAGAATTGAGGCCTTACGGTACTCTGGCAAGCTTTAAAAAATGCATCGCTTGTCACCAGGCCGTTAAACCAACCGGGTTCGTATTTGACTTGTCCACTAAAAACTAAACAGATAAAAATTAAACTTTAAATATCATTATATATGAAAACCTATCTAATCTATTTATTGACCGGATTAATGTTGATCAGCAATGGTTGCACACCGGCAGCAAATAAAAAGGTTACCATCAGAGCGCTCGAATTCAACAGTGGGAAGCTAAAAGTTGTGACAACCTATGTCAATGAAAAACTTAACATCATGTCTACGCTTTATGGTAACGAACCGGCAATAAAGTATAGTCGCAAAGAAAAACCTCAACATGTAGCTGGTGAGGTTTTTAAACTCGTCACTTTTGAGCAGCAAGATCATGAATTTTGGTATGGCAGTAAAATTAATGGAGCATTGCTCCAGGTTGAAACTGTCCGGACTGAACAACGGAAAGATGGTATAATACCTGTATACACTATTAAATATTACGGTAAATCCAAGCCTGAGCAACAGGATAAAAATGCCAGAATTAAATTTATTCTTGAACAAAAACCTTCTTTATTCCCATAAATAAAAATATTTTCTATTCATCTGTTTTTTAGTTAGTTACTTATATATGCCCTTTTTCTTATTATTTAACCATAAATGGTGATTAATTAGTAATTAAATAATGATGATACTTTTGTAACATAAAAATGACGTGTTTTTATATTGGAAAAAAATTAATATTTTAGATCAACAGAATTATATTTTTTAACCTAAAATCATTACAAAATGAAAAAAATTAAATTAAATTCAGAAAGACTGCGCTTGAAAAAAGAAAAAGTTGCTTCTTTGACTACGGATCAAATGGGTAAAGTTTATGGTGGAATACCAGTTACTACAGCTACAAGGATATTCTGCTGCGACTGGTCAGAGGCGATTTGTCCTGAAGTAGTCTAAGCTTACGTCCAGGACGTAAAGTTGAGAACTAACTAAACAAACTTGTTTTTTTAACCTAAAATCATTGTAAAATGAAAAAAATTAAATTAAACACCGAAAAGCTGCGCTTGAAAAAAGAAAAAGTTGCTTCGCTGACTACGGATCAAATGGGTAAAGTTTATGGTGGATTGCCAATTACTACCGCTACCAGACAATTTTGCTGTCACGTAACAGATCCGGTAATGTGCTCTCTTGAGCCTTAGACTTTAAGGTAAACCGCATCAAGTTGAAATTCTAATTAAAAAAAATTATTTTATTTAACCTAAAATCGTTGCCAAATGAAAAAAATTAAATTGAACTCAGAAAGATTACGTTTGAAAAAAGAAAAAGTTGCTTCATTGACCACGGAGCAAATGGGAAAAGTTTATGGTGGAATACCAGTGACTACTATTACCAGAAGATTCTGCTGTGACCTGTCAGATTCAATCTGTCCTGTTGAACCATAGTCTTTCACTTTTAAATACGTACCGTTAAAATTTTAATTGGACGTAATTATTTTATTTAACCTACAATCATTGTAAAATGAAAAAAATTAAATTGAATTCAGAAAGACTGCGTTTGAAAAAGGAAAAGATTGCTTCTTTGACCACAGATCAAATGGGTAAGGTTTATGGTGGAGCACCAGTTACGACTGATACCAGAAGATTCTGCTGCCTCCTGACTATTGAAGCAGTTTGTGCTTAAACCTTATGCTTTGCATTTAAGCAATCACTTTTAAATCTTAACAAAACAAAACTATTTTATTTAACCTAAAATCATTATCAAATGAAAAAAATTAAATTGAATTCAGAAAGACTACGCTTGAAAAAGGAAAAAGTTGCTTCATTGACCACGGAGCAAATGGGAAAAGTTTATGGTGGAATACCATTGACAGCTGCTACCGGAAGATTCTGCTGCGACTTTAGCGATGTGCAAGTTTGCGTTATTTAGCATTAGTTTTTCAGTTTTAAACACGTAAAATTAAAGAATAGCCAGCTTATAAACTGGCTATTCTTCCATAGTAAACAGGTGACCGATATTTTTATATGAAAGAAGAAATTCAAACTATACTTGATAAAATATATTTATCACTCAAAAGCCGTGATTATTATCAACCGTCTCTCCTTGACGGGGAAGCTGGATACTGTCTTTTTGATCAATCCTATATCAGCTATGCTGGTATACATGCGGTAGACCATGTTGATAACATGGAGCATTTCGAAAACAATCTCCAAACACTTTCTGAAGATTCAATTGGTTGTCAAAGTGCTTTTTTTTCCTCTGGTAAAGCAGGGGTCAACTGGTTTTTTTCCTATTTGAAGGCTAAAAATATATTAGACGAAGAGAACTGGGAAATACTATGCGATGATGACCCTGAGTTATTTGAGCAGGCTATCCATTATCTGAAAGATGGAAATTATGATTTTCTTCATGGTTCCATTGGAATAGCCTATCACTCTTTATATGAACAGACAAATCAATACACCGCATTTCAAGAAACATTCTTTCAGCTATTGTATAAGCATGCTTATCAATCAGCAGACAAAATGTTTATTGCCCATTATGATTTAACCAATCTGCTACCTGTACCTAATAAAATTAACCTGGGTATGGCACATGGTTTAACGAGTGTTTTAAAATTCTGTCTGCAATGTTATCAAAATAATATCTGTTCAGCTGAGGCTAAAAAACTGGCGCTCGATATCGCCGGTTTGTTTAAATCAACTATCAATAGAAATACCAACAACAGTCTGTTTCCTAATATATTGACTTTCGGTGAGCCAACAAATGGATACAGTCGGGTAGGATGGTGCTATGGAGATTTAACTATTGGTTTTGTACTCTACCAGGCCGGTATTGTCTTTGAAGATCCTGCCCTGAAAGAACTGGGTACAGAAATATTGATACATACCTCTAAAAGAAGAAGCGAAGAACAAACTATGGTCAAAGATGCCGGGATTTGTCACGGCAGTGCTGGTATAGCCCATGTTTACAATAAAATGTGGCATTACACCAAAAATCCCGTTTTCAAAGAAGCCTGTGATTTCTGGATACAACAAACGATAGACTTTTCCAGTCATCCCGACGGCTATGCAGGTTTCAAATCCTATTCACCAGATGCCAGCGGAAAATATACAAACTCTTATGGATTATTAAATGGGATAAGTGGGGTTGGATTGGTGCTTCTTAGTTACCTCACAGGAGATTTTAGCTGGGATTACTCCATAATGCTTAATGATTAAATATATGATTAAAAGTTATTCCTTTGTTTTACTGCGTGCTCCATTGCAGAGCCTGAACTTAGCCAATGACTTTTCAGCAGACAGACAAACTTTACTTCAGGAGGGTATCTATTTATCCTCTCCGGAATTCTGGAAAGAGCTGTTGAAAGAGAATGATCTTACCGCGAAAGAAAAGGAAAAACTGGAGTTGTCATTTGCCAAGTACTGGCTGCGCAGCTGTAGCAGATGTACGCCATACGGTACATTGGCGGGCGTTAAACTGGTAGCCATTAAAGCAGAAGAAACTAACCTTCAGCTGGAACATCCAGATCAGCATATCCGTAGTGTCCGGTTGGATATGAACTATCTTAATGAAATTATCACTTACCTGAACACTGTTCCTGAAATTGTCAGACAGCTTAAGTTCTTTACGAATAATAGCTTATACGAACTCCCTGACAGTTATCGCTATGCAACTTATTCTTTGATAGATACGCAGCGCGTTTACGAGCTGACCTCTATAGGAAAGACAAATTATATAACAGACATTCTTTTAGCAGCCCAAAAAGGAGCTACACTGGAAAGCCTGGCTCAAATACTTAAAAACCATGAAAATATAAGTCTGGAAGAGGCTGCTGGATTTATTGCCGATATGGTTGATTCTCAACTTATCTTATCAGATTTAGAGCCCTGTGTGACCGGTAAAGATCCCTTGGATGTGCTAATTGAACAGTTAGAAACACTTCAGCATGTCGATGATTTACTCCTGAAATTGAAGGAAGTTCAACAGCTGATTAAAAATCCACTGGCAGGAGTAGGCTACTATGAAAAAATAGAAGCTCAATTAAAAGCACTGGATTTTCCGATACAAATTCCAGCTAATCTATTGCAGACTGACCTTTTCTTTGCAGCAAAAGCGCAGACAATCGATCAAAGTATCATTGACCGTATCCTTAAACAAACTGAAGACTTATACGCTTTAAGTTTATCAGGAGAAGGCAGGGATCTTAATCAATTTAAAAACAAGTTCTCGGCGCGTTATGAATTTGAAGAAATCCCGCTAGCATTAGCATTAGATGCAGAACTAGGTATTGGCTATGCTGGAAGTGACCAATCATCAGCAGGCGAAAACAGGCTGGTTGAAAATCTGATTTTGAAAGACCCCGCTGCTGCAAAAACTATGAACTTTGACTACATACAAGAATTTGTACTGAACAAACACAACGACTATCTTCAACATCAAAAAACAGCTATTGAAATTACTGAAGAAGAGTTGAAAGCATTTAAACCGAAGGTTGCAAATTATAAATTTTCGAACAGCTTACACCTGATGGGAAGTTTGCTTAAATCTGACGGCAAACTGGATGCTGAAAATTTCATTTTTGAGCTCTTTAGTTTTGGAGGGACTTCTTCAGGTAATCTTCTTTCCAGATTTGCACACGGAGATCAGCAGCTTTGTGACTTCACAAAAGATATCCTTAAAGAAGAAGAAAAAGAATTTCCAGATCATATTTACGCAGATATTGTCCATCTCCCGCAAGCCAGAGTTGGCAATGTACTGCTCAGGCCTTTATTGCGCAATTATGAGATACCTTATATCGGTAAATCTGGTTTAGCAGCAGAAAACCAAATACCTGTAGCAGACATTATGGTTTGTGTTAAAAACAGTAAAGTGCTTTTAAGAAGTAAAAAACATAATAAATATATTATTCCCAGACTTACTTCTGCTCATAATTTTTCGACCAGAAGCTTACCTGTTTATAAGTTCTTATGTGACCTGCAAACACAAGGGCAAGCACAACCAGATGCCTGGAATTGGGGCGTATTATCTTCGCTGACTTATTTGCCAAGAGTAGTTTATAAAAATATAATTGTTAGAAAAGCACGATGGATTCTTAAAAAAGAAGACCTGAAAGCCATCCCGAAAGAGAAAAATGAATATTTAAACTACTGTCAGGCATTGAGAACTCAATACCAGATTCCGCAGAAAGTTGCTTATGTTGAACACGACAATAAGCTTTTAATTGACCTGGAGCAGCAAACTGGTGCTGATTTGTTCGTCCATTATCTGAAGCGCTATGAAAGTGTACAACTCGAAGAATTCCTCTTTACCGATGAAAATTGTATCGTATACGATGCAAATGGGAATCCACATACCAATGAATTGATTATCCCATTAAAGAGAGTACAGGAGACCCCGGATAGAGGTTTGACAAAGCGTGCTGTGAAAGGTGAAATTACCTCTCCAAACATGGAAACATTGGTTAAAAGAAAGTTTTCTCCATTGAGTGAGTGGTTATATTTCAAAATTTACTGCGGACCAACAGTCGCCGAAAAAATACTGAAAAACGAACTGCTGGAATTTGTGGAAAATGGTATCCGGCAAAATTTATTTGAGAAATTTCATTTCATTCGCTATATCGATGAATCTTTTCATATCCGGCTCAGATTTTATAATTCAGACTTAACAAAGCAATTGAACGTTCACCAGCAATTCATGGAAACGCTGGAACCTTTACTTGCAAATAACCTGATCAGTAAAGTGGTATTAGATACCTATTCAAGAGAACTCGAACGTTATGGCGCTTTCATCATAGAAGAAGTAGAATCTCTGTTTTTTAATGATAGCCTGGCAGTACTCAAATTTGCCAAACTGCTGGACAGTCCTGAATTAGAAGAATACAGGTTTTTATTTGCACTTAGGGGAGCAGACATGCTTTTAACCGATTTTGGCTATACAACTCTTGCGAAAAAAGAGCTGTTAAAAAGGCTTCAATCAGGTTATTTCAGAGAATTTGGTAGTGATCCTAACCTGCAAAAACAACTGAATGAGAAATACCGTCAGAAGCAAAAAAGTATTTTTTCGCATATGAATGCTGATCTAGATGAATTAAATGAGATCGAAGAAGCCGTAGCTGTTTATCAAAAAAGGTCAGCTATGAACACTTTAATCGAGCAAGCTATTTTGTTGAAATCGGGTAATCAGATGCCGTCCGATGAACTTATGGAAAGCCTGTTACACATGTACCTGAATCGCTTGCTGGTTAATAATCCCAGGAAACATGAATTAGTTATTTATCATTTTCTGGAGAAATATTACAGTTCACAAGTAGCTATCTCAACTCACGTACCTAAATTAGCTGTTACTCAACTATAAATAAAACCAATTACAAAGCGATTAATGAGTTTTCCTTTCTATAAACAATTCGATCTGATGGACTGTGGTCCCACTTGCCTTCGCATGATAGCTAAGCATTATGGGCGTAGTTTTAAAGTACAAACATTAAGGCACTATTGTGAAATCAACAGGGAAGGAGTGTCTTTACTAGGTATTCACAATGCTGCAAAACAGATTGGATTTGACTCTGATGCGATCCAAACCAATCTGGATGGACTGGGAGAAGCAGAATTGCCAGCCATCCTGCACTGGAGACAGAATCACTTTGTAGTACTTTATAAAATAAAGAATAATAAATACTTCATTGTTGACCCTGGAAATGGGCATGTCAAACTTAATTCGGAAGACTTTTCCCGCAACTGGATAGACAATGATGGCTCTGGTGAAGGTATAGCTTTAACATTAACCCCAACACCTCAGTTTTATGCACAGGAGAATGAGATTGGCAGCGAAGTCCGCTGGTCATTTCTGTTTGGCTATTTTATGGCTTACCGCAAACTGGTTATTCAACTCTTTTTTGGTCTTGCTGCGGGGAGTATATTACAACTGATTGCCCCATTTTTAACTCAATCCATTGTTGATGTCGGAATTAATACCCGGAATCTTAACTTTATCTATATCATTCTTATCGCGCAGGGTGCACTGATCATTGGGCGTATCAGCGTAGACTTTATCAGGTCATGGATCTTATTGCATATCAGTATCCGGGTTAATATTTCTATCCTGACAGATTTCATTATCAAATTAATGAAGCTTCCAATGGTGTTTTTTGATACCAAAATGACCGGTGATATTATGCAGCGGATGAATGATCAGAAAAAGATAGAAACCTTTTTAACAGGAACTGCATTAACTACCCTGTTTTCTATCTTTAACTTACTGATTTTCTCAGTCGTTATCGCATATTATAATCTTACTATCTTTTTTGTTTTTTTGATCAGCAGTATCTTGTACATGGGCTGGATTGTTCTGTTTTTAAATCGCCGGAAATTACTCAACTATAAGAGTTTTGAAATATCTGCAAAAAATCAGAGTAATGTGGTGCAGCTGGTTACCGGTATGCAAGAGATTAAACTTAACAACTGTGAACAGCAGAAACGATGGGAATGGGAAGATATCCAGGCCAGCTTATTTAATGTTAATGTTAAAAACCTGGCACTGAGTCAGTACCAACAAGGCGGATCAACTTTAATTAATGAGGGTAAAAACCTGTTGATTGCATTTTTAAGTGCTAAAGCAGTGATAGACGGAGATATGACGCTGGGTGCCATGGTTGCAGTACAATATATTATTGGACAGCTGAACGGGCCCGTTGAACAAATGCTCGGTTTCATCCAGGGCTTTCAGGATGCCAGGATCAGTCTGGAACGTTTAAATGAAATTTATCAGATGGATGATGAAGAGCAGCCAGATAAAGAATGGAACGATACGCTTCCTGCTCAGAAAGATATTAGTCTAGAGCAGTTATCATTTCGTTATCCCGGCACAGGGAACCTTCCGGTACTCCGAAACATTGATCTGAAAATTCCACAAGGTAAAACAACTGCAATTGTGGGAATGAGTGGTAGCGGAAAAACTACGATCCTGAAGTTATTGTTGAGATTTTATCAACCCGATAAAGGCGAAATCAACATTGGAGCAGAACCATTGAACAGTATCAGTTACAAAGCATGGCGCGAAGAATGCGGCGTAGTCATGCAGGATGGCTTTGTCTTTTCTGATACTATTGAACGTAATATTGCTGTAGGGGAAATCCCGGCCGATCCCGTAAAGTTGAATCATGCGATTAAAGTGGCTAATATCCAGGATTATATTGATGGTCTTCCAAGAGGTTTAAATACAATGATCGGTGCAGAAGGCAATGGGGTAAGCCAGGGACAACTTCAGCGCATGCTGATTGCCCGTGCCGTATACAAAGATCCGGAGTATATCTTTTTTGATGAAGCGACTAACTCATTGGATGCGAATAACGAGTGGACAATCATGAATAACCTCAAAGAATTTTTCACAGGAAGAACCGTAATTATTGTAGCACACCGGTTAAGCACAGTCAGGGACGCAGATAATATCATTGTACTTGATAAAGGCAGTATTATTGAACAAGGAACACATCAGGAATTAACCCAGTTGAAAGGCGCGTATTATCTGCTTGTCAAAAATCAGCTGGAGCTGGGAACATAATATTTTGAATCAGGAATTTAATCAACATTTAAAATGCCGTCCTTAAAAAAACAAAAAAGCCAGCAGGTAGTCCATAGTCCTGCAATCCAAGAAATTATTACCACAGTTCCTTCCTGGTTATTGCGCTGGGGTATCTTCATGTTTTTTGTACTCTTAATTTTAATCGCCGGACTTTCTGCTTTCATCAAATATCCCGATCTTGTAATCACAACACTGAAAATTGATACCTCAGCAGATCATAAATTTTATGGAGAAATGGCTGTTCCTCAAAATATGCTGACCAAAGTTAAGGAAGGGCAGCAAGTGCTGATTAAATTAAGAAGATATCCTTATCAAACCTATGGGACGATCAGAGGTACTATTAAATATATAGACCCTATTCCCCAGCAGAACAGTATTTTTATCTCACGGGTTGATTTTAATAATGACTTATCTGCATTACCAGGTCGTATCCTGTTAAAAGATAAAATGATGGCTGATGCAGAAATCATTACGCAGGATGTCACTATCTTGCAGCGATTAAGCCGGAGTATATTTAAAAATGATAATTAGTAGTATGTTTCAGTAGAACAAGTTAATTCATAAAGATGTCCGAACAAATCACAACACTGGATCATTACCATTTAAGCTGTGACCAGCTTGCAAAAGCGGATGCAGATCTTGGCAGGATTATCACTGCTTATGGCTATCCGCCGCTGTGGACCAGACCTAACACGTTTGAAAGTTTAGTGCATATTATCCTGGAGCAGCAGGTTTCTCTCGCCTCCGCCTTATCGGCTTTAAACAAGTTAAAAGAGCGTTTACCGGAGTTTACGGCTGCAAATATATTGTCTTTGACCGATCAGGAACTTCGGGAATGTTACCTCAGCCGGCAAAAGGCCATTTACACCAGATCATTAGCAGAAGCCATGTTAAGCGGGCAAATTGACCTCGAAGAGTTTAATCAGCTGGATAATGAGGCGGTGCGAGATGCTTTAACCAAATTAAAAGGCATTGGTAACTGGACTGCAGATGTATACCTGATGTTTGTGCTGAGCCGTGCAGATATCTTTCCTATTGGCGATCTGGCTGCGGTGAATGCCTTGAAAAGAATTAAATCACTTCCAGCGGCTATTACTAAGGATGAAATACTGGACATTACTGAAAAATGGAAACCTTACCGGACAGTTGCGAGTATGATCCTCTGGCATTACTACTTAAGCCAGAAAACACGTTAACCAACCTGTTCAGGCCAATTTTTTCTCTGATTTAAATTCACTAAAGCCCTGATATTACGCAGATAACAACTCTTTGGCTGGTAAATTGTTAGGTTGATTCGTTGACTATTCAAATCTAATCAGGGAAAATGGAGTATTTAAAAGGAATCAGTGAAGAGAGTACTCATACCGGACAACCAACCAGGAGGGAGCTTTTAGAAGAGATTGCTATACTTCAGTCTGTTCTGGAAAGCACAAGTGCCAGTATTTTCGCTTTCGATAAAAACTTTAATTATATAGCCTTTAATAAATCTCATCAGCAGACGGTGAGGACAGGAAGAGGGATAGACCTTAAAATAGGTGATAACTATCTGGAAATAGCCAGAATGAATGGTGGTACGGATGGGGATAAAACCCAGAAGATATTCAAGCGGGTGATGGCTGGCGAAACTATCGAAGTTATCGAAGAATTTGGTGATCTGGCATTACACAGGGCATCTTTCAGTATGATCTGTAATCCAATGTATGACCATGAAGGACAGGTAAACGGTATGACCGTATTTTGTCAGGATGTTTCAGAAAGAGTAGCCCTGGAAAAAGAAGTAGAAGAGAAAAGTCACTTATTAAATGGGGTACTGGATAATTTGCCTGTCATTACTTATGAAGTTGATGCTGAAGGAATATTCACAAAATCTGTAGGTTCGGGATTGCAAGCTGTAGGTTTGCAAAACGATGAACTTGTTGGCAAAAATGCTTTTGAGTCCTTTCCTGCTGCTGCAGTTGAATTGCAAAAAGCTTTAGCTGGAAAGTCTGGTCAATTTGTGAGCAAACTTGACTGGGATGGTCAGGAATATGTTTATCAAAACAATGTTTTTCCCAGCCCCGATCAGCAAGGAAGTATCACTGGCTTCGCTTTAAATATTACCCAGCAACATCAGGCAGAAATTGCACTGCTCAAGGCCAAAGAAAAAGCTGAACAAGCCATGTTGGCTAAGCAACAATTTCTTACCAATATGAGTCACGAAATCCGTACACCAATGAATGCAGTAATTGGTATGACGCATTTGCTGTTACAGGAAGACCCGAAACCAGATCAGCTCGAAAATCTGAATATATTGAAATTTTCAAGTGAAAGTTTACTCAGTCTTATCAATGATATATTAGATTATAGTAAAATTGAATTGGGTAAAGTTACGCTTGAAAAGATAGATTTTAATTTAATTGAACTGATCAATAGTATAAAACAAGCTCATAATCTGCACGCAGAAGGGAAGGAGGTCTTTTTTAATATCAATATAGACCCAAAACTGCCTGAAATTTTAATTGGAGATCCGGTCAGATTAACTCAGATATTAAATAATCTGATTAGCAATGCCTTGAAATTTACTAATGAAGGCTATGTGATTGTAGACCTCTCGATGAAGAAAATAGTAGATGATCTGGTCGACGTCAGCTTCACAATTACTGATACGGGGATTGGTATTGAGCCTGCACTGAAAGATTATATTTTCGAAAGCTTTACACAGGCGAGCGCAGATATCTCGCGGCGCTTTGGAGGAACAGGACTTGGCCTGGCGATCACCAAGAGGCTAATAGAATTGAAAGGCGGCAAAATTTATGTGGATAGCACTTTGGGTAAAGGATCCAGCTTCTTTTTTGATTTGCAGTTTAAAAAGAGCAATAAAAAATCAGGTTATACTATGCCGGCCTTGGTTTTTGAGAGCCTTGCCGGTTTTAAGGTATTGCTTGTGGAAGATAATGAGATCAATACCATAGTGGCGGGTAAATTTATGAAGAAATGGGATCTGGATATCGATTACGCAATTCATGGAATTGAGGCGCTGGAAAAGGTAAAGAAAAATGAATATGATGTAGTATTGATGGATTTGCAGATGCCAAAAATGGATGGCTATGAAGCAAGTACAGCGATCAGGAATTTATCAGGAAAGAGATTTAAGGAATTGCCTATAATTGCATTAACGGCCTCTGTATTAGCGGAAATTAATAATCAGGTAATGGATGCAGGGATGAATGATTATATTTCTAAACCCTTTAATCCAATGGAGCTTTATTCTAAAATTGCTAAATACGTGCGGAAAAGATAATGCGTTGTAAATGAAAGCGGTATCCGGAAAACTTATAAATGATAATGTAATTGAATAGCTGCAATACCTAAGCACGCCGCTATTCAATTATACATTTAGCTACCATTTATATAAATGAAGCACTATTTACACGTCGTATTCCTTTTCTACGACCGATAGAATCAATTCTTTCACAGTGATGCCTCTTTGTGCGCCTAATATTTTTAAAGCCTTTAAAGAGCTCTTTTTAAGCCTTAAAGGGTAAGTCACTATTTCTTCATCAGGCTGAACAGCTTGTTTCTCCTCTTTCAGAGTGTTCTCTTTTGACGGAGAATTAAATAAAGCAGAGACCCCTCCTAAGTTCTTGTTATTATCTTCTATATCACCTAAGTTCTTCTTTGCCATATGTTTATATTTTAGCTATAATTTCATCTGTCAGATTTGCATAATCCGTTGCAGCATTTGATAAAGGAGCATATTCAAAAATGTCTATTCCTTTCAACTGTGCTTCTACCAATGCTACATTTATACGGATAGAGGTAGCAAATAACTTATCATTAAAATATTTCTTGATGCTCTCCGTAATCTGCTCCGTAATAATTCTTCTTGGATTTATTTTAGTAATAAACACACCACCAATCGTCAGGTTTTCATTATAGTGTTTTCTGACATCAGAAATAATAGAAACCAGGCGGTCGATTCCTCTATAAGCAAAATATTCTGCTTCTAATGGGATCATCACCGTATCTGCCGCAACCAGTGCATTGACAGTCAGCATTCCTAAAGCAGGAGCACAGTCGATGAGTATATAATCATACTTTCCTTCCACAGATTTCAGCAATCTTTTCAGAATAGTTTCTCTTCCAAGTCTTGAAACCAATTCAATTTCGGCACCCAATAAATCTAAAGAAGAGGGAATGATATCCAGATATTCCGAAATGGTTTCAATAGGTAATGCAGTATCATCTTTTATACTATCATAAATAGAAACCTTAACATCCCTCAGGCCTAAACCCTCTGTTAAATTTGATTGAGGATCAATATCAATCAATAAAGTTTTCTTCTTTGCACGTGCTAAACCCGCGCCAATATTCAGTGTAGAGGTAGTTTTTCCTGTACCACCTTTATGGTTTATAATCGCTATAATCTTCATGTGAATGTGTCTTTATACAAAGAGGCAATGATACAAAGATGTACTGATATCTAAATATATTTATGATTGTTTTTTTTGGCAAAACATTGTTTTGTGGCTAATTACTTATAAATGAGGTAGAAATAAATCACTAGTGGTATTTTAGAATTATGCGTTCCCTTAGGGTAAAATAAAAAAAAGCATTAATTATTAATTTGCCGCCTTGATGCGGGTAATTCTATATACGCTTAGTGAAAAGAGCATGAAGAATAACAATACCAGAATTACCAAAATGGAAGCTATACAATTCTTTGAGGTCTGAATTTCTTTTGCAGATAATCAGAAAGAATAATCATAATAACTGCGATCAGGATCAATAACATGCCTAGTACAAGATTTTGAGTAATGGCCTCTTTAAATGCGATCACCCCTACTGCAACAGCGACCAGAGGCTCTAAAGCCCCAAGAATTGCAGTTACTGTAGAACCCACATACTGTAAGGCGAATATCATGGCAACACATGATATTGCTGTGGTGGGTAAAGCCAGCATAACTAGTTCTACAACCGATCTGGTATCTGGTAAAGGCTGTAAACCAGCAGTCAGCTGTGCTTTAAACAGAAAAAAAACGGCGCTGGAAGCCATCACATATAAAGTAAGCTTATAGCCCGACATGAATTGTATTCTCGACTTGTTAACTGCTACGATATAAACTGAATAGGCAAGAGCTGCAATTAAAATTGCACCAAGGCCTAATAAATTCAGCGTCATGCCGTTTTCTCCCTTATACAATAAAGAAACACCTAAAAAGGCAATTGCAATAGCTGCCATAGTAATCAAGCTTACTTTTTCTCTAAAAAATACCGCCATTAAAATGGCGACAAATACCGGGTATATAAATAAAATAGTAGAAGCAGTACCTACGCCCAGATAATCATAACCCACCAGTAAATATTGCGCCGATAAAGCATATAGTATACCTAAAATAGCCATCGGGACAATTTCCCTTTTTGCGATTCTGAAGGATTCCTTTTTAAATAACATAAAGAGCGCAAGCAACAAAGAAGCACAAGCAAAACGATAGCACAAAAGCGAATCATGAGGAATTCCTTTGCGCATTAAGGGTAAAGCAAACAGCGGTATCAGGCCAAAAGTTGCGGATGAAATACATCCCCAAAAATAGCCCTTGACTTTAGTATTCATTCAAATGTCAGGTTAGAATTTATTGGTGCCGGATTGACGACGAAAGATATAATAATTTTCTGATTATCTTTTCTGCATCATGGCAATAAAACTTCTTCAGCAAGTAATAAAACCTCCTTCATCAAAACATCAAATAAAAAATTAATTGGAACAATCGTTCTAATTATATATTTTTGCCTTTAATGGCACGTAATAAAGAATTCGACCCGACAGAGAAATTAGAAAAGGCCCGTGATCTGTTCTGGGAAAAGGGTTATCATGCTACCTCTATGCAAGACCTGGTGGGACAGATGAAAATTAACCGGGGAAGTATGTATGATACTTATGGGGATAAGCACAAGCTATTTATGGAAAGCCTGGAAAGTTATGCACTGGAAACTTACAGCGAATATAAAAAGGCCGCTCTTGGACAAAAATCTCCATTTAAAGCTATGGAGCAAATTGTGAAAAAAGCACTGGAGAGATCTTTTGACGAAGGTAAAGTCTGTATGGTTGTTAAATCATCTTTTGAAATGGCCCGGCTGGATGCGGAGATCAGGGAGCTTTTAAAACAGTTGACCAATGCACTGATCTTAATTTTTGAAGACTTAATCCTGAAAGCACAAAAAGCAGGGGAAATAGACGAGAAAAAGAATGCAAGGCAAGCAGCACAGTTTATTGCAGGCTCATTTGCAGGATTATGGCACATGCAGTCTTTATACGATGACAGAGCAATGGTAGAACAAATGGCAAAAAATATTATCGACAGTTTAAGATAATATTTTTTTGACTTATAATAGAACGATCGTTCTATTAATGTACTTTAACAATTAAACAAACAAATATGGAATTAGGCATAAGTATGTTCGGCGATTTACATGTCGACCCGGCAACAGGTAAAATACAATCCACACAAAAAAGACTGGCAGAACTGATGGAAGAAATCAAGCTTGCTGACGAAGTTGGTTTGGATATTTTGGGCGTAGGAGAACATCATCGGCCTGAGTATGCTATACCAAGCCCTGAGATTATACTGGCGGCAGCCGCTACGGTAACCAAAAATATTAAGCTGACCAGTTCTGTGACTGTGCTCAGTTCTTCAGATCCAGTTAAGCTTTATCAGAACTTTGCTATGGTAGACTTACTTTCTAAAGGCAGGGCAGAAATTATGGCTGGAAGAGGAAGTTTTACTGAATCATTTCCATTATTTGGTTATGACTTACAAGATTATAGTGCATTATATGAGGAGAAGTTAGCCCTGTTACTCCAAATCAATGCAGCGCAAAAGATAAACTGGAATGGTCGTTTTCGCCCGTCTCTGGTGAACCAGGAGATATTCCCCAGGGCTGCAAATGACAACCTCACCGTGTGGGTTGCTGCAGGTGGTACACCCGAGTCAGTATTTCGGGCAGGGCGTTTAGGCTTGCCATTGATTTTTGCTATTGTCGCTGGTACACCACTTGAAAGATTTAAACCCTTATTTGAGCTCTATAAAAATACTTATCAGCAATTTGGACATGATATGGCCGGATTTAAAGTCGGTATGTTTTCACATGCCTTATTTGGCGAAGACTCCAAAACAATCGGAGATTATTATTATCCGCTTTACTCCAAACAGATGGATAGAATTGGGCTGAGCCGGGGCTGGTCGCTTTTTCAAAGGCACCAATACGATTACGGGCGTTCCAAAGCAGGAGCTATGTTTGTCGGAGATGCAGCAGAGACTATAGATAAAATCCTATATGCAAAAGACCTCTATGGAATAACCCGTTTTATGGCTCACCTGGATGTTGGTGCACCCTCTCACAGCCATTTAATGAAAGCTATAGAAATCTATGGAACTCAGATTGCCCCTAAAGTGCGTGAATCCACTTGCAACGTATAACGCAATCACGTTTAACCCTCAAATACGCAAAGAAACTATTTAAATTTATTTGATCTTTTAATAGCTCAAATGGATATAAGTTTACATTTTTGTTGGAATTTAACATAGCGTACCTAATTAACTCTCATTTACAATCAGATTAATTCCATAAAATTGAAACAACTTAACGAAAAACCTGACGATAATAAGCTCAAAAGAGGCTTGCAAAACAGGCATATCCAATTAATTGCACTCGGTGGCGCGATAGGAACAGGCTTGTTTTTAGGAATAGGCCCTGCTGCGGTACTCGCAGGCCCTTCCGTAATTTTAGGTTATGCCGTAGCTGGTATCATCGCCTTTTTTATTATGCGCCAACTCGGTGAAATGGTCGTAGAAGAACCTGTATCAGGAAGCTTTAGTCATTTCGCTTATAAATATTGGGGCTCATTCGCAGGCTTTGCATCTGGCTGGAATTACTGGGTACTTTATATCCTGGTGAGTATGTCAGAATTAACCGCTATTGGAATTTATGTTCACTTCTGGTGGCCTTCTATTCCTTTGTGGACGTCAAGTCTATTCTTTTTTCTAACCATTAATGCCCTTAACCTCACCTCGGTTAAAGTTTATGGCGAGGTAGAATTCTGGTTTTCCATTGTTAAAGTTGTAGCCATTATTGCAATGATCTTTTTTGGCTGTTACCTATTGGTTAGCGGATCTGGCGGTGAACAAGCCACAGTACAAAATCTTTGGAATGACGGTGGCTTTTTTGCTAAAGGATTGTTAAGCTCTGATGGGAAGGGTGGCTATCAGGGGCTACTCTCTGCAATCGCACTGATTATGTTCTCATTTGGTGGATTAGAACTCATTGGAATTACAGCTGCTGAAGCCGAAAATCCCGAAAAAACTATTCCTAAAGCAACAAACCAGGTTATTTACCGTATCCTTATTTTCTATGTAGGGGCACTCGTTATTCTTTTCTCTTTATCACCGTGGAAAAATATTACCACAGACAGCAGCCCATTCGTCATGGTCTTTGAAAGCTTAAAAGGCTTCCAGTTTAACCTTTTTGGTCAAACTATTTTCTTTACGAGCGTCATTGCAAATGTGTTGAATATGATTGTGCTGACAGCAGCACTATCTGTGTATAACAGCTGTGTATACAGCAACAGCCGGATGCTTTTTGGACTAGCTGAACAAGGTAATGCACCAGCTTTTTTATCAAAGCTGAATAAAAACCATGTGCCCTTAAAAGCTATCCTGGTTTCAGGACTGTTTGTAGCAATCAGTATTGTCATCAATAAACTGATGCCAGAAAAAGCATTGGGTATTTTGATGTCTTTAGTTGTTTCCTCGTTAATGATTAACTGGTTGATGATTAGTATCACGCATTTAAAATTCAGAAAACAAAAGCAAGCTGAACACCTGAAAACCAAATTCCCTTCTTTTATTTACCCACTATCCAATTACATTTGCCTGATCTTTTTGGTCGGTATTTTAGTCATTATGTGGATTACAGGGATGAAACTTCCGGTTGAACTAATACCTGGATGGCTGGTGCTTTTGTATCTCTGCTACCTGTTGGTTAAGCGGAAAAAACAACAACAAGTTTAAATATCAAAAAGGGGTTCTGAAAAATATTCAGAACCCCTTTTTGATGAGCTAAGGAAATGAAAAGCCTTTAGTTCGTTACAAATACATATAAACTTTCCAGCGTGTTTCCATACTGATCTACAATCCAAATGTACTGTGAGCCTCTTAAATTACTGAAGCTGGAACCATATATTTCAATATCAGCACTACCGTCTGCCTCAGGGAATACCAGGTATTGTTCTCCCTGTATAGTATTTCCGCAGATCAACGTATTTCCATGATCAGAAATAGGAAGTCCAGATGCCTTAAACAAGTAAGGCCCACCACTTGCACTAATAATAGCAGGCCCGCTAAACCCGAAAAATAAAGTGCTTACACTTTTTGAATGTACTGGTTTTAACAAACTGTGTTTTGCAGGACTAAAGCTGGAAAGTGAAAGCGCCAGCAAACAGGCAGAAAACGTAAATACAATTTTTCTCATAATAATATGATTAATAATTAAGAATGATAAGTTAACTAAAAGTTAGTTTAATTTGTCTCATTTCCAACTCATTCAGGTTGATAAATTGCAATTGCCATGCAGAAGTAATAAAAGATCGTATACTTGTTTTTATAATACCAATCGGTATATATTTGTCCTATGAATAAGTCATACACCAAAGCTGACCGTACCCGGAAATTTATCATCGAAAGCACCGCGGTGATTTTTAATAAAAAGGGGTTTGCAGGAACCTCCTTATCCGACCTGACCAAAGCAACCGGTCTGACTAAAGGGAGTATCTATGGCAATTTCGAAAATAAAGAAGAAGTTGCAGTGGCAGTCTTTGATTATAACTGTTCCAGAGTTGCTAATTTGACAAGCCAGGAAGTTAACCAGGCCACTACCTGTTATGATAAACTAATGGCCTATGTGCGGGTTTATCAGACGATTATAAAAGAAACCATGAATAGGGGAGGTTGTCCTATGCTCAATACCGCAACAGAAGCAGATGATACTAATGGGTTGTTGAGGAAACGAGCTGCAAACGTAGTATTGAACTGGGAAGGTGATTTGACAGCAATCATCAAAAAAGGTGTACTCGAAGGTGAGTTCAAAACCAATATTGATCCCCGTAAAACAGCCTTATCCATCATTGCACTCATCGAAGGAGGAATTATGATTTCCAAAGTTACCGGTGATTTGAGTTGTATGGGGCTTATACTCAATACCGTAGAAACGCTTATTGACCAAATTGAGCGTTAATTTTTTTTTACCCTAAAATATACCAATCAGTATAATATGAGCCCTTTAAAACGTCAGATTCTGTTAATCACTGTAATTGCAGCAGCAATAATGGAATTAATTGACACCTCTATAGTGAATGTAGCCTTGAATTATATGAGCGGAAATTTAGGGGCAACCTTAGAAGATATCTCCTGGGTAATTACTTCTTATGCGATCGCTAACGTGATTATTATTCCCATGACCAGCTTTTTGGTCAATAACCTGGGCAGAAGAAACTACTATATAGGCTCTATTATCCTTTTCACTTTTTGCTCTTTTATGTGTGGTAATGCAACCGGCATCTGGGAACTGGTTACCTTCCGCTTCCTGCAGGGCTTGGGCGGAGGAGCTTTACTCTCTGTTTCCGCTGTGGTTGTTTATGAGCTATTTCCGAAAGAAAAACAAGCCACTGCGAGTGCATTATTCGGTATAGGTATTTTTATCGGGCCAACCATCGGGCCCACTTTAGGAGGTTTCATTACCGAAAATTTTTCCTGGCCATGGATTTTTTATATTAATATCCCGATTGGTATAGCAGCAGCGATATCCTGTATGTTTCTTTTAGGAGAATCACCTATCAAACAACAGTTAAAAAAGATAGACTGGACCGGTATATTTCTGCTGATAGCCGGAGTTGGATCATTGCAAACCGTACTGGAAAGGGGGGAGACCGATGACTGGTTTGCAGCAGGCTATATTATTGTCCTTTCCATTATTGCGGCTCTTTCAATAATCGGATTTATAGTATGGGAATTAAGTATTGAAAACCCTATCGTTAACCTTAGAATATTAAAATACAGATCCTTGAGTGTAGCCGCTGTCCTGACTTTTATTACAGGAATGGGCATGTATACCTCTATTTATTTAACGCCCGTAGTTGCACAGCGCTTGCTTGGATTTACACCAACTCAATCTGGCTTATTGCTCTTGCCCGGATCAATTGTAGCCGTTCTGGCACTGATCATTACCGGTAAACTCCTGCAAAAAGGAGTTGCCCCGGCTTTCATGATCCTGTTAGGCTTTCTTTGCTTTATTTACTTCAACTGGTCGATGTCCAGAATCAATCTGGAAACCCCGGCCATCGCTATCACGGTGAATTTAATATTCAGAGCTATAGGAATGGCCTTGCTTACTGTTCCTTTATCAACACTTGCTGTATCCTCACTGGAAGCCAAAGACATGCCTCAGGGAACAGCGCTGAATAACATGATGCGTCAGCTGGGAGGCTCTTTTGGGATCTCCATCATTAACACCTATGTAGCCAGGCGCGTAGCTTTACACCGGATGGACCTGATTACTCACATTAAATTGGAAAATCCGGTGGCTGTAGAAAGAATTAATACCTATACCCATTTATTTCAACAGAAAGGCTTTGGACTGCTTGACGCCAAACAAAAGGCTATGCAGCTGATTGAAAATGTGGTTGTTAAACAATCCTTCTTTTCCAGTTACCTCGATGCTTATTTATTGATCGGGCTGTTTTTTGCCATCGTGCTGCCCCTGCTCATTTTTGTCGCTAAACGCGATAAGGCTAAACCCATAGTTATCCCTTCTTCAGATCATTAATCAAAAAATAATTAACATATAAACATAAAAAAAGATGAAATCAACAAATAATACTATTCTGATTGCCGGTGGAACTGCTGGTATCGGATTTGAAATCGCTAAACTATTAACAGAAAAAGGTAATCACGTGATCATAACTGGTCGTGATCAAAAACGCCTGGACACAGCAGTGGCTAAATTAACTAACGTGACAGGAATTTTATTTGATACCACTCAAGAAATAGAAGCCGACCGTTTGGTAAGCAAAATAGCCGCTGATTTTCCTACGTTAAATGTAGTAATCAATAACGCTGGCCTTGCTTATGCTTACGATGTACTTGCCGGAGAAAAATCCTGGGAAAAAGCAGCCGATGAAATGAATACCAATTATATTTCCCTGATCCGTCTGACTGAAAAATTATTGCCACAATTGCTTAAACAAGAAGAAGCTGCACTGGTTAATGTCAGCTCTATCGTAGCTATTGCGCCAGGACTTCGTTTGTTAACTTATAGTGCAAGTAAAGCCGCAGTTCATTCCTATACTCAAGGGTTACGTCTGGCTTTAAAAGCTACCAATGTTAAGGTATTTGAACTGATGCCACCTTTAGTAAATACTGATTTTTCTAAAGAAATCGGTGGAGCGGAAAATGGCATTCCACCTTTACAAGTAGCTACAGAATTTTTCGAAGCTTTTGAAAATGATACTTATGAAATACACGTAGGCGGAACCGCACAAGTCTATGAATTGGCACGTACTTCACCTCTGGTAGCTTTAAATGCCGTAAATGGGATAGAAGCATAAAGTTATGATATAATGAACAAAGGCCGTTTCAATCCAACGAAACGGCCTTTGTATTTTAAAAAGAACTATTTATTTACCCTCCTTATTAAACTTAAGCCTGATTCCTGCATTAACGAAAAAGTTTCCGCCTAACTTATTGATTTGTCCATTGGTAAATAAGTTCTTGATGCCACCTTCTTTAAGATCATAATTTCTTAAAATCATGTAACCACCACCCAGTATAAAATCAAAATGTTTACTCTTAAACTTGGTTTCCAGACCAGCAGGTAATTCCGTATAGTTTAGATAACGTCTATTAGGCTCAACCGTGTTCTCGGTATCAAAGCTTGTATTTTTAAACCTTACCGCTAACTTAACTTCCATCTTTTTGGTGACCTCACGCGCAACGCTGACCTCGGTAGGTATATCAATATTGAATTTAAATCTGCCTTCTGTTTCCAAATGCATCATCAAACCGGGTAAAACTATAGGTGCATTAAGTGCATTCACTACAAAAGCTCCAAATCCATAAGAGAAGCCTGGACGGGGAGTTTTGATGAAAAGTACGCCGCCACTGATAAATATATCATGATAATCTACTGCTTTAAGATCTGTATTCACACCGGCAGTTAACAGGCTGACCATCGCCCAGTTATTTCGCATAGTGCGTAAATAAGTTACCCCTAACATCGTATTTAATAATTTCTCCGGCATTAAATCCTGGCTATTGGCTTTACCAGACATTTCAGTGTAACCACCACTTACTATACCCGTCCATTTTTCTAACTTTTTGGTAGCAGGATTGAATTTAGTTGAAATCGGAAAGCTATAATTCAGATCAATTCTTTTTTGAGTTTTCTCTAAATTTTCTACCTGCCCGTTTTTCTGCTTGTATTTACTTTGAGGGATGTAGATCGCATTAACGTCCAGTGTATTTTCCGGGCCGAATTGGGCCATTGCATTTGTGCCTGTTAGAAGAAGAAAAGCGATAAGCAATCTTTGGAAGAACTGATTTTTCTTAAACATAAATTTAAACGAATGAGGTATTGAATATTTGTTGAACATTTTTTCCTGTTTAGTCATAGGACAACCTCTTTGCATTCTACCCTTACGCTACATTAAAAATTAAATATTCTGCCTTTAAATCAGGCCAGAATGCTGTTGCATCTTCCTACAAGCTGTAGAGAATGTCTACAATTGAAAACAAGAAGCTAATTCTAAATGACTTGAAACGAGGTTTTTAATCCCATTTTAATCTGTGGAGCGAAAATTGCTATTGTGCATCTTTAATAACTTGCCCATTACTTAAAGATTAGTGTATTCAGATGAAAAGAAGCCCATTACCGTACCTCGTATGCTTACTCGCCATGGTATTCAGCACCCACTTTGCACAGGGAGCTGCCCATAGAAAAGACCTGTCAAGTTTCAGGACAGTATTATTCCAAACCGACACCATTCCTAAGGATTCTGTGAAAAAAGATTCCATCAAAAAGGATACTGCAAAACGTGCCGTAATCCCGGTGATTAAAGTTGTTCAGGATACTACCCGTAAAAAAGTAGCTCAGGACACGACAGTTAAAAAAACTGCACAGGATACTACCGTTAAAAAGGTAGCTCAGGATACAACTGTTAAAACGATTATTCCGTATACTGCAGCTAAAAAGGCTGTTCAGGATACGGCCGTTAAAACAGCTGTACAGGATACCGCTGGTAGTAAAGCCGTTCAGGACTCCATTAGTGGTAAAGTCTCTGACGCTGGCGGACCATTAATTGGTGTAGTGATCACCGTTAAAGGTGGAAAAGATAAATCCCTTACCGATAGCAAAGGGCAATTCAGGATTGCCGCCGGCGAAAATGCAATTCTTGTATTCGCCTATATGGGGTATAAGACTAAACAAGAACCCGTCAATAAGCGCAAGACCCTGAATGTGGTCATGGCAACAGAATCAAAAGTACTAAGTGAAGTACAAGTAGTTGCAACCGGATATGGAACTGTCAACCGTTCAAAACTGACCAGTTCAGTTTCCAGTATCCAATCTGACCAGATTAAAAACGATGTGATGCCGACTATTACCCAGGCAATTCAGGGTAAAGCAGGAGGGGTACAGGTTACCCAGAAATCAGGATCACCAGGTGGTGGTTTAAATATCAGGATCAGGGGTACTACCTCGATCAATGCTGGTTCTGACCCATTGTATGTAGTAGATGGTATTCCAGTGAACAGTACAACGAATTTTACAGGCGGAAGTAACTTCAACTTTGGTGGTGGTACGCAGGGAATTAATATCCTGGCTTCTATCAACCCTTCTGATGTACAATCTGTAGAAATTTTAAAAGATGCAGCTTCTTCTTCAATCTATGGAGCAAGAGCAGCAAATGGTGTCGTACTGATCACTACTAAAAAAGGTCAGCCAGGTACCAGTACCTTCAGCTTTAACGCTTACGAAGGATTCTCAGAAGTTCCCAACGAGAGAAAATATAAAATGATGAATACTGGTGAATACCAGGATTACATGAAAGACTATTACAAATACTTGCTGGATGCCAACGGTAATCCTACTCCGGTTCCGGCACAAGTATCAGGTAACCCGAACATCAACACAGATTGGCAAAAACAGATTTTCAGAACAGCGCCAACGCGTAACTATGAATTGTCTGCACGCGGAGGGTCTGAAAAAACACAATACTATACATCCATTGGCTATATGCGTCAGGGAGGTGTTATTCAAAACTCTGATTTCAGCCGTTTAAGTGCCAGAATCAACCTGGATCACCAACACAGTGATAAATTGAAATTCTCTGCCCGTGTGAATCTGACCAGAGCATTGAATGACCGTGTTCAGGAAGAAAACTCTAAAGAAGGGTCTACAAAAACAGGTATTTTTGCACCGCCAAACCTTCCTGTTTATAACCCTGACGGAAGTTATGCTTACGACCAGGTCAACACTAGTCGCGAGAATCCATTAGCCATGTTATTGCTGCCAGTTAATAAATCAGAAACATTCAGAGTATTGGCAAGTGGTTCAGCAGAATACAAATTTATGCCTGAACTGACGTTGAAAACCAGTTTTGGTGCTGACTTAAGCTATATCGATGAAACCTTCTTTATGCCACCAAACGGTATTCGTTCATTTGCATCGCAAGGCGGAATAGGTGCACAAAGAAACACAAGAGATCAATTGTGGATCAATGAAACAACACTGAGCTATCAGAAATCATTTGGTGAGCATCATATCGATGCACTTGCCGGAGCTTCAGTTCAACAATCCCGTGTACAATTTGTAAGCGCAAGCCGTTCTAACTTTCCATCTAATGATATCGAGTATATTTCTGCCGGTGGTTTAATTACCGGTGCAGACTCTTTCCCTGAAGAATGGAGTATCGCTTCTGGTTTTTCAAGAGTGAACTATGACTATAAAGGAAAATACCTTTTAACAGCAAATTTCAGAGTAGATGGTTCCTCACGTTTCGGAACAAACAGCCGTTACGCTACTTTCCCCTCATTTGGTGCTGCATGGCGCGCGTCTGATGAAGATTTCCTGAAGACTAACAAAGTGATTAGCAACTTGAAATTAAGAGCAAGCTGGGGTGTTACAGGAAACCAGAACATTCCTAACTATGCGAGTTATTCTTTATATAGTGGAAGTAATAATTACCTGGGTAATCCTGGTTATTTACCAAACGTATTAGGTGATAAAGATCTGAAATGGGAAACAACCAAACAATTGGATTTTGGAGTAGACGTAGGATTGTTTAACAACCGTATCTCGATCCTTGCCGATTATTATATTAAAAATACTTCTGACCTTTTGGTTGGTGTGGTTGTACCGACAAGTTCAGGTTTTGCAAACCGTTTTACCAATGTAGGTAAGATTCAGAACAGAGGTTTTGAATTTGAATTAACTACACAAAATCTGGTTGGTGCATTGAAATGGAGCACTTCATTAAATATGTCATTTAACAGGAACAAAGTTGTTTCTTTACCAGGCGGAGAATTAAGTGGTGGTGTTGGTGGATTGAATATTGCCAGAGAGGGCTTACCTCTTGGTTCATTCTATGGATGGAAAATGTCTGGTGTAAATCCTCAGACTGGTATGATTGATTATATCAAACAAGACGGTAGCCTTGGTGCACCAAATGATCCGAAAGATCGTGGAATCATTGGTAACCCAAATCCTGATTTCTATGGAGGTATCACCAATACATTTACCTATAAAAACTTTGACTTGAGTATTATGGGGCAGTTTTCTTATGGAAACGATGTCTTCAACTATAACCTGGCTTCAGGATTGGATGGAAGTAATAAAACAAGCAATGGTTTTGTAGACTGGAATAGACGCTGGAGAAATCCGGGAGATATTACAGATATCCCAAGACCAACACCTGGAAACTTTGATAACACCGCAATCTCTGACCGTTTTGTACAAGATGGTTCGTTCTTCAGATTGAGAAATATCACGTTTGGCTACACCCTAAGTGATAAAGTTTCGGAGAAATTGAAGATCAAAAGCTTGCGTGTTTACACTACCGTACAAAATGCTTTCGTATTTACTAAATACAAAGGTTATGATCCAGAAGTTAGCTCTAGCCATGGCGGTGCCAATGCTGGTTTAACATACGGTTATGATTACGGTAGTTATCCGCAGCCAAGAATCTTTACTGCGGGTATCAATTTAACTTTCTAAGAACAACTCTATAAATAGCACATGAAGACGATTTCAAAATATATTTTACTAGCTGCCGTGTCCTTAAGCTTTACGTCTTGTAAAAAATTCCTGGACAGGGAACCTATTGCACAGATTACACCTGATAATATTTTTAATTCACAACAAGGTGCCCAATCGGCTGTAATGGGGATGTACAGAACACAATTAGGAGCGAACTCTTACGGACAATCCCTGATTATTGTTCCTGAATTCTCAGCCAGACACGTTAATCACGTGTCCAGCTTTCCTGAATATGTGGACTTTAAAACGAATACAATCCGTATCGATAATCCATGGGTACAGAATATCTGGACAGCAGGTTATGCCGCTATCAATGCAGCGAATAATATTGTGGTGAAAGTAGCTGCAATGCCAGAAGCTGCAATTGCGACCGATAAAAGACAGCAATTTATCAGAGAAGCACAATTTATCAGAGCTTTGACTTATTTTAACCTGGTGAGAGCATTTGGAGATGTTCCTTTGATTGTCACACCGACCGGAGAAAACGATAACCTGAAAGTTCCACGTAACACCGTAGCTGAAGTTTATGCGAAAATCATTGCAGACTTGATAGAGGCTTCTAATTTGCCGAATGCTTATGCGAACATTGCAGAAACTAAAGGCAGAGTAACTGGTAACGCAGCTAAAGCTTTACTTGCTAAAGTTTATTTATACAATGGAAGCGTAACCAATACTTATGCAGAAGCAGTAAGATTAGCGAAGGATGTAATCGCGACAAGTGGTGCATCAATGCCAGTTGACTTTGGTTCAGTCTGGACTACAAAAAACACTTCAGAATCAATTTTTGAATTGCAGTTTGATGCACAGGCGACTAATCCACTGGCGACGGTAAGTAATCCGAATGCTTCTGCTTTATTTTATGCAGAAGGAAAATCGATTGCTGATTTATATGAAGCAGGAGATAAAAGAAGAGACTTCACCGTTTACCAGAATACCCCGGCAGATCCAAGATTTTATATCGGTAAATACAGAATCTTCAATCCGGCTATTCAAAACGTACCGGTGATCCGTATTGCAGAAATCTATCTGATCCACGCAGAAGCTCAGGCTCGTGTAGATGGAGGAGTAAGTGCCGCAGCATACGATTCTTATAAAAAGGTACGTGACAGAGCTGGAATCACTACTCCCGATATTTCTACTTTTACAACGCTTGCAGCTTTCATCACTGCCGTACAAAAAGAGAAAAGAAATGAGATGATGTTTGAAGGAGAAGCATGGTTTGACTATTGCAGAACCGGTTTAGCATTAACCGATATGATGACTAAACCAGATCCTAATTACTATTTATACCCTATTCCTGATGCAGAGCGCAGAAATAATCCAACTTTAACCCAAAACAAAGGGTATTAGGTTGATTCACAGGTTTATAAAATGAAAAGAGAGGTTTTTACCTCTCTTTTCATTTAAAAGGGAAATTACTATTGGCCTGAAAACTATGTCATTAGACTTTTATGCCCCACAGCTAAACTCATAGAATTGTAACTCTTTTAGGATGTTATTGCTGTTTAAATAGATTAAATGCATATTTAAGAAAGAATTAGCCATTATACTATGTTAGGAGAATTAATCGAAAAGGAGTCAATAGACGTAAGTGAAATTATAGCAGCAGATCAGAACCACATCGAGGAATTAAAAGATAAGCTCAGTGGCGCTCAGCGTTTAGGTAATGAATTCAAATCAAAAGCAGACATTACTTTTAATACAAAATTCGGCCCAAAGACTGTGAATACGACAGTATGGTCAGTTACAGAGAAATATATTCAGCTGAAAAACGGAATTCATATTCCTTTGACCAGCCTGATTGATATAGATTTTTAAGCGATGTCCTGAGTGTATTGTTTTCCGCAGTAAACACTTTTGGAAACAGCATCACTCAGGACATCTTTAAATACCAGGAATACTTCGTAAGTTTTATTCTTCATATGTGCAGGATGCATTTGGAAAGTGTCTTTTAATTCACTTCTGCTTGCGCCACTGTAACAGGTATGAAAACGTCTGTCTGCTTTATTATACAGCAGGATCATCGTTCTGTCGTTGGGAGAACCTATGTCCGTCTGATCTTTGTCCCATTCAAAATTAAGCGCGTTTTTAGTGATAGTTACCTTTATATTTTCAGGTTTCACCAGGTCCCCATCCGCCACCACCACTGTATGTTTATGGCTTATTTCTGATGCTGTTTTTCGTTTATCACAAAAAAGATGGAACTTAAAGCCTTAACCAGCTGATACTAAATAGTTGGAATCGTTCCTCCGTCAATCACATATTCTGTTCCTGATAAGTAACTTGCGCGGGGTGAGACCAGGAAACCTACTAATTCTGCAACTTCTTCTGGTTTGGCTGGTCTTCCCATTGGGATACCTCCCAATGCATCCATAACCTGTTGAACTGTGTTTTCTATAGTATCTCCTGAATTCTCTGCTAAACGTTCCATCATTCTGGTCGCTGCTTCGGTTTGAATCCATCCCGGCGATACGGTTAATACCCGCACTCCTTTTGGAGAGACCTCTTTTGATAATCCTTTGCTGTAATTTATTAAACCGGCTTTAGCAGTTGCATAAGGTAAAGTGGACTCATGTAATGGCAATCTGCCCTGTATCGACGCAATATGTATAATAACTCCAGAGCCCTTTGCAAGCATAGCAGGCAGCAAGCCTCTGTCGATCCTTACAGGAGCCAGAAGATTAGTTTGAAGTGATGCAGACCAGTGTTGATCTGATAGTGCCGCAAATCCACCGCCAGGAGTTTCTGAACCACCCAGATTGTTGATCAGGATATCTATTCCGCCATATTCCGATAAAATAGCTGCGGTTACTTTTTCTGTCCCTTCAGGTTTGCTTAAATCTGCAGCAATGAAATGAAAATCGGGATTGGTATCCTCTGGTTTATTTCTGGCAGTGATGATTACTTTTGCTCCGGCAAGAGCCAGCCTTGTCGCAATTGCTTTCCCAGTTCCTTTTGTCCCGCCTGTGACCAGTGCTATTTGACCAGCTAATTCATTTTCTATATTCATATCATTAATATTTGTTGATGTGTCAAATGTCGGGTGGATAAGCATTGGATACAATTACGGATAAACGAATCGGATAGGGTTAAATTTATCCGTATTGACAGGTTTTAGGCAATACGCTATCTTTAGCACATGTATCAGAAAAAGATAGTGCAGCACTATGATTGCGGTCTTGATTTAGTAGGGGAAGTCTTATATGGGAAATGGAAAATAAGATTACTTTATTTCATTAATGAAGGACATATCCGTCCCAGTCAGCTGCAAAGAAAAATTCCGGGAGCTTCGCGACGGGTTTTAAATGTCCAGTTAAATGAACTGGAAAAACACGAACTGATTTCGAAGGTTATCTTTCCTGTACTTCCGCCTAAAGTAGAATATAGTCTCACTCCGTTGGGTCAGAGTTTAATTCCACTAATTCATTCCATAGGGTTATGGGGCGATGAACATGAAGAGAAGTTAAGGGGAATACTTACAAAAAAATAGTTTATGGATTTATCTGTTTCGAAACATCATCTGGTTATGATAAAAGTTTTTAGTACGCTGGCCTTTCTGATTTTATCACTTCATTTATGAGCCAGCTGTAAATGCTATCTTAACAAGTCCAAAGTGGGTGCCTGGTATTGAAAATGGTAAAGCTGTTGTTTCAACTTATCAAATAGATGTCTCCTTTAAAATTGAAGATTAACTAAAATAGCTTTTCATTTTGGTTATGCATATCCTTGATTTGGTTAGGATTGCCTGATGATGATTGCACAATTTTGTTCAATCATTAATCATAATCTTATGGCAAATCAGATTGAATCATCAACAAATGACAAACCCGTTGCGCTGGTCACAGGTGCCAATCAGGGCGTAGGTTTTCAAATCGCTAAAGCACTTGCAGACAACGGCTATATTGTTTATGCCGGTTCGCGTAACCTGAGCAACGGTGAAAAGGCTGCTGCTGAGATCGGCATTACAGTACATGCGGTACAGTTGGATGTAACCCAGCAATCCACCATTAATGCAGTGGTGGAACGTATAGAAAAAGAATCCGGTCGTCTGGATCTGCTGGTAAATAATGCAGCAATATCCCATGCCGGTAAGGCTGGCAGGACATTGGAAGAGACAACGGAGGACGGCAAAGCTATTACCGCATCGCTTGACGAGGTACGGACGGTTTGGGAAACTAATGTCTTTGGAGTTATTGCCGTTACACAGGCAGCACTGCCTTTACTTCGCAAATCAACAGCCGCCCGTATTGTTAACGTGTCAAGCGGACTGGGTTCTTTAACCTGGATAGCTGATCCGGCTTGCTGGGCGAGGGAACATTTCGGCGTTGTTTATGCCGCTTCCAAAACGGCACTTAATGCCGTAACTCTAGCCTTTGCCATAGAACTGGAAAAGGAAAATATCAAGGTGAATGCAGTTAGCCCTGGTTTTACGGCTACAGCACTGAATAACTTTCAGGGTACCGATACAGTTGAAGTTGGTTCGCGTGAACCGATCCGCGTAGCACTGCAAACGGATGGCCCAACCGCAACTTTTACAGGCCCGGATGGAGCACTGCCTTGGTAATGGCAAGTTAATACGCAATTCAAGCCTTATTTATAACCGGTGGCCTAAGTTGTGACCGGTTATAATTATTATATTTAAATATGAAAACTGAAATGCCGAAAGTCAGTAAATTTGAGTCTATATCGGAAATACACCGTATGCTAGGGCTTCCGGGGCCTGTTCATCCCTTAATCAGCTTAATGGAT
This sequence comes from Pedobacter sp. UYP1, assembly GCF_040547305.1. Classification (NCBI taxonomy): domain Bacteria; kingdom Pseudomonadati; phylum Bacteroidota; class Sphingobacteriia; order Sphingobacteriales; family Sphingobacteriaceae; genus Pedobacter; species Pedobacter sp. UYP1. The sequence goes on from NZ_JBEPPL010000009.1 coordinate 201,188, forward strand.
GCTACTAACGGGCAGATTGACTTATGCCAGCTGCCGGCCACTTACGTGACAAGTTTTTATAAGATCTCCTTCATTACCAAATTAGGTGGAAAATTCAAATATGGTCAGGGTTATTACGATTTTGATGAAGGGAGCTTATTATTCACTGCGCCTAATCAACTTATAGGCGGTGCTGAAAAATATGAAGATAGCGCAGGTTATTCGCTGCTTATCCATCGGGATTTTCTGCAAGGTTATCCATTGGCAGGGAAAATCAAAAACTATGGATTCTTCTCTTACGCCAGCAACGAAGCATTGCACCTTTCCCAGCAGGAGAGAGTAACAGTATTGTCCATACTTACCATCCTTCAAAAGGAGCTGAACAGCCGTATAGATGATTTCAGCCATGAGGTTATTATCGCGCAGATCGAATTGTTATTGAGTTATGCCAAACGCTTTTATAAGCGTCAGTTCCTCACGCGGCAGGTGATTAACAACGAGTTGCTTCAGGAATTGGAAGAACTGCTGAATACCTGTTTTAATGAAGAATTGCCAGTCAATAAAGGCATACCAACTGTTCAATATCTGGCGGGCCAGTTGAATTATACACCCAATTATTTAAGTGATATGTTGCGTTCGCTTACCGGGCTGAATGCGCAACAACATATCCACCAGAAGCTGATCGAAAGGTCAAAAGAATTACTGTCTTCTACTAATTTGACTATCAGTGAGGTGGCTTACAAATTAGGGTTCGAACACCCGCAATCTTTCAGCAGGCTGTTCAAAATAAAAACAAGTATTTCTCCTGTTCAATTCAGATCGGCTTTCAATTGATTACGTAAATGTCTATTAACTCTGGAATCCCTGCCTAAAGGAAACTGGTGACTGACCGGTCTTCTGCTTGAACAACTTGCTGAATGAAGGCAAGTGTTCAAACCCAAAACTATAAGCAATTTCGCTGACGGTCAGGTTTGTTGCCGATAACTTCTGTTTTGCTGCTTCCACCAGCTTTTCATGAATGTGCTGCTGTGTATTCGATCCTGTCAGGGTCTTGAGCAGCCCACTTAAATAATTAGTGGAAACGTTGAGCTTTTCAGCGACATAGGCTACACTGGGAATGCCATGGCTAAGACTTTCTCCGCTATCGAAATAATCTTCAAGCAACTTTTCCAGCTTGCTCAAAATCATATGACTACTGATGGTACGGGTAATGAACTGCCTGTTATAGAAGCGATCTGCATTACCCAGCAATGCTTCCAGATGGGCAATGATGATGCCCTGAGAAAACCTATCGGTATAGGCAAGGCATTCTTCGCTGATATGGCCTATAATTTCATTAATCCTTTTCTCTTCCCTTTCCGAGAGAAACAGTGCCTCGTTTGCCGAATACCCGAAATAGCCATACTGACGGATTGTTGTGGCCAGGTTCGTATTCCGAAAGAAATCAGGATGGATCAAAAGTAACCAGCCGGATGGCTCGGAAAAACTATCATTTTCCATCTCTACACGCAATACCTGTCCAGGGGCGAGAAAGTACATGATGCCCTCATCAAAATCGTAAGACTGCTGACCGTAGATCATCTTAAAATTCAGGCCCCGCTTTATCGAGATCGAATAGAAATCAAATACAGCACTGATCCCCTGATGTCCGCTGGGAATCCGGACCTGAGCATAGTCGACCAGGCTGATCAGCGGATGTAAGGGGCCGGCAATGCCGGTAAGCCTGTGAAACTCGGTAATGGTCTTTATTCTACGTGGTTCGCTTCCTGCCATATTACAAAGTTAAATTTTGGCCTTTGCTTTTTGCAGGGTCTTTTCCATGAAATTCAGCACGGTTTCTGGCGCTACTCTGCTCATTAGCTTAAGAATTTTGGATACACCCGGTTTGATTTCGTAAGTATCGTTTAGTATTCCTTTAATAGCGACTTTTACCATTTTATTAACTCCCATATTCTGGCTGGGATTGGTCATTCCCTCAAAAGCATCAATAAGTGGTGTTTCGGTGGCTGGCGGTGCCAGTTCAAATACCTTGATGCTGGTTTGTTTCAATTGTAGACGCAAGATTCGCGTATAAGCATGCAACCCAGCTTTTGCTGCACTATAAACAGGAGAAATCGGGAATGGAATGAAGGCCAGTCCAGAGGAAACATTAACAATGGCAGCACCTGGTCTTTGTAACAGATGTGGCAAAAACGTCTGTACCATTTTGATACTGCCCGATAAGCTGATGTCAATCTCTGATGTGATCTCGTCTACAGATAAGTCGGTATCCAGCAGGTCTAAATTGCGCATGATACCTGCATTGTTGATAATGATATTGAGCTCTGGAAATTGGCTGGTAACGTCTATAAATAATTGAGCGATTGCAGCTGTATCGCTGACATCACTTTGAAAAGTATGCACTTGAGGGAATTGTTTTTTGACCTGTTCCAGGCGGGAGCTGTTTCTTCCGGTGATAATAATTGCTTTGGCCTGTTGGGCAATGAGTTGTCCGGCTAGTTCAAGGCCGATACCGCTGCTTCCACCGGTAATAAGTATAGTGCTGTTTTTAAGTTCCATGATTTAATAGATTTGATGTAACAAAACTCAGGTTAAGTTGCAGCATATGTTTAGCCGAACGCATCATAGGTTTAGCCAAAATCAATAGTATTGGATATTTGAAATAAATATACCCTAAATATCCAGTTTCCGGTAGGGCTATACCTTGCAATCAAATTGTTATATTTGATTAAATCAAATCCAATGAAAGAAGCTACTATTCAGACACTCCATCCTGATCCGGATAAGACCAACAAGAAGATTTCCTTAGAGAAATATGAACTCATCAAAAAAGAAATCCTGACTATTTTGTCGGATGGTCAACCAACGCATACAGAATTGATGGAATTGTTGTACCAAAGCGTGAAAGATACTTTCAACGGTGGTGTACAGTGGTATGGCGAGACGGTCAAGCTTGATCTGGAGGCAAGGGGGATGATTGACAGGATCAAGACTAAGCCGGAAAAATATAGGCTCGTCACATAACGATTGATTCAGGTTTTTTCCTGAAATCTGAAGGGTTTATTCCTCTGTTCTTTTTGAAGATCCGGCTCAGGTGACTCTTATCCGTGAATCCAAATTCATCTGCTATTTCACTGATTCTCTGATTAGAATGGAGTAAACGGTTTTCAATCAAAGCCAATTTGTAATTGATAATATACTGCTGAATACCTTCATTCACATGTTTCTTGAAATATCTGCTCAGGTAAGTTTCTGAAATGCCAAATGTTTGACTGAGGTGCCCTATTCTTAAATGCTCAGGACTGCAAATATTGGTTTGTATATACTGAAGAATACCTACCGCTTTTCCCTCACTGTTTTGTGCGATGCTTTCCGGCATATACTGACTGATATTCCTGGCCACAATAGTCAAAAGGGTGCGGATATAAGAAGTTATCAGTTCTTTATGAAAAAGATCGTTCCCATTGTGTTCTCTGATCAGCGCCTCCATCATTGGTTTTAACACCAGTTTGTCGGATTGATTTTTTATAATACAGCCAGGATCATTAGCTGCATTTCTTAAGATCATCTCTAATTGCTGTACCAGCTCGCTTTGTTTGCTTTGAGATTGGATATAGCTGTTATTGAACCGGATGAAGAAAAATTGAGTAGATGTATCAATTTTAAACTCATGCGCATCTCCCGGAGCCAGCAGAAACAGATGATTCGGTAAATAATTGAACTTTACTCCATTGATGGACTGTTTTCCTGAGCCCGAAACAATATAGACCAGTTCAAAAAAACTATGCTCATGCGGCCCGCGTGGACACTCAGTAAGTTCTTCTTTTAAAACCAGCTGGAAAGGTTCATGTAAATTAGCTCTGATCATTGGTCTAAAGGTACCCTTAAAAGACATATAAGTACAACATATTAATCTCATTTGTTGTACAAATTTGTACTATAGAAATGAAAGCAAAAAAAATATCATGTCAACACAAAATAATACAACAATGAAAGCACTGGTTCTTGAAAATTACGGATCACCCTATGTGCTCAAAGAAATTAAGCGTCCGGTTGCAGTAAAAGGAGAGGTACTGGTACAAATCAAGGCCAGTGGTGTTAATCCGCTTGATCTGAAAATTAAAGCAGGGCAGGCAGCTCATGCGCAAACTAAACTTCCCGCGATATCAGGCGTAGATATGGCTGGAATTGTGGTAGAAATTGGAGAAGGTGTAACACGTTTTAAAGCAGGGGATGAGGTGTATGGTTTGACTGGCGGGATCGCTGGTATTCAAGGATCTTTAGCAGAATATGCGGCTGTTGATGCTGATTTACTCGCTGTGAAACCAACTAACTTGTCTATGAAAGAAGCAGCTGCGATACCATTGTCATTTATCACTGCCTGGGAGGGTTTGGTTGACCGGGCAAAAGTGGACAAAGGCAAGACAGTGCTGATACAAGGTGGATCTGGAGGTGTGGGACACATCGCTGTACAACTGGCCGTTGCCAGGGGAGCAAAAGTATATGTGACAGACCGTGCAGCCAGAAAATTGATAATTGAATCTTATGGTGCAACAGCAATTGATTTCACTAGTTTATCTGTAGAGGAATATGTAAAAATACATACGGACAATGAAGGCTTTGATATCGTTTTTGATACTGTTGGCGGTGAAACGCTGGATGCATCCTTCAAAGCAGTGAAAACATACTGTGGACATGTAGTCAGTATATTAGGCTGGGGAACGCATAGCCTGGCCCCTTTATCTTTTCGGGCAGCAACTTATTCAGGTGTATTTACACTGCTTCCATTGATAACGGGTAAGAACAGGTCACACCATGGTGCTATTTTAAAAGAAGCAGCCCTTTTAGCTGAGGCTGGTCAACTCAAACCCGTAGTTGACGCGAAAAGGTATACGCTGGAAACAATTGCTGATGCTTATCAATCAATAGAAGCGCGTTTGAATACCGGTAAAGTAGTTATTGACTTAGAATAATAGTAAAGTAGTCATTAATTGACTTAGCGTAGTCGTAAATTAGTCATTAACTTATGCTAATAGTAAATAGTATTCAATTATAACTGATTTAAATATAACTGATTAAACCTTTTGCGCATTTTTTTCTTCAATCCATAAGGACATATACTTTGTACTATTTGCAGTATGATGCAGCAAAATCTGTCCGAAGAAATTACGCTTTCTATGCGCCGTTAAATTCAGTGACAAAGTTTGGAGGAATTCAATAAATGGCTGCGTAAACGTTGATTTTCCATAGCGTTCATTAATAATCCGTACCCCATTTTGTTGTGCCCGGAACCACCAGACTTTGTCCTGATATAACTGGACTGCCCGGTTGATAAAAAGAAAAGGATCGTCTGCAATCACCCCGTTCCATTCCAGGTTTCCTCTCATTGCTTCAGCGCCTATGGAAGTGGTCACAGCAGGAGTGCCTGCTTGCATCGCATCAATAAATTTCCCTTTAACACCTGCGCCAAACTGAATAGGTGCCAGTAATATTTTATGCTTTGCAATTGCTTTCCTGGCATCTTTTGCACGGCCATGCACGTAGAATTTGTCTTTTTCATTGTGCAGTTGCATCACCTTTTGCGAAGCGTAAGCACCGTAAATATGGAGTTTAGCTTGTGGAAGCTTTTTTCTGAGCTCAGGCCACACTTTTGTCTTTAGTATTTGAACAGTATTCCAGTTAGGCTCATGAAGGAAATTGCCAATAAACATAAATCCTTCGCGTTCTTCAAATGGTTTCCATTCCTGAATATCTTTTGCAGTGAGTTCTTCTTCTAAAAATGGCAGATAGTACATTAAAGATGGATCTATGCGGAATTGCTCTTGCAGAATCTCTATCTCTGATTCCGAAATCATTAAAGATAAATCACAACGTAATATAGCGGCAATCTCTCTTTTAGCCAGATCAGTAAAAAGTTCCAGAGGACTGTGTGTTTTCATGGCCTGCTGACGCGCATGTCGTAAACAGTGCAGATCTTCTGTATCGAGTATCCTGAGCGCATCCGGACATTCCTGCTGTACTCTCCACCCATATTGCTCCTCGACCATAAAGCGGTCAAAAAGTATAACATCGGGATTGGTTTCCTGCAGAAAAGTATTAAAACTGCTATCATTTAATTTGATCTCCCGCTCAGTTACACCGATAGCAGGTAAATCAAAGCTAAATTCACTTTTTGAAGCGCCACAAGCAAATATTGCTGTATAACCCTGAGAAAGAAATAGATTGACTAACTGAATTATTCTTGTACCTGCTGCCGATGAAGTAGGTTCAGGCCATACCAATCCAATAATCAATACACTCTTTTTAGACATTCTTTTAAAATTTATGCAAAAATAGAGGTTTTTAACGCAGATTCTCTAAACAGACCATTAAACAATATGATTATTCGTAATTTTGCCAGCGAAGAATTTTATTAATAACCTCATGCTTGGATTAAAATTATTAACAGACCCGCGCTGGGCAAATATTGCTGAATCAAATTTAGAAGAGATATTAACTGATCACGCCTGGTGTGAACAGAAAGCAGCAACAAATGCCATTACGCTGATCGCTAATAATTCTGAGCACATGGATTTAGTGGAAGAATTAACGGCTATTGCGATCGAAGAAATGCAGCATTTCCAGATGGTGGTAGAAATTATCAAACAACGTGGTTATACTCTTGGCCGGGAACGTAAGGATGACTATGTGGGCCGTTTAGTGAAATTCAGCCGCAGGGACGGAAGCCGGAACAATGCGTTTATTGATAGGTTGTTATTTGCTGCAATGATAGAAGCCAGAAGTTGTGAGCGTTTCAGGGTATTATCATTAAATATTAAAGACCAGGAATTAGCGAAGTTTTACCATGATTTAATGATCTCTGAAGCTGGCCATTATACGACGTTTCTAAACTTCGCCCGAAAATATACAATTGATGTAGATGTCGATAAAAGATGGAAAGAATGGCTGGAATTCGAAGGCGAACTGATCCAGAGTTTTGGAAACAAAGAGGCTATTCACGGGTAGCCTCTTTGTTCAGCATATACTTCATCAGGAGCTAAAGCTGTATCATGAATTCATCATACGGCTTTTTAAAACTTATGCTTTTGGCTTAGCGCCACCTTGTGCATTCAATGTTTTTAATTTGCTCAGCTGATCTGGAGTCAGGATAGTTTTATACTGCTCTTGACGGTACTGGGCAATTTCTTTAGACCCACCAGCTTTTTTCTGATCAGCACCTTTTAATGCATCTTTTCTGGTGATACACTCAGTATTCACCGCTAAGATTTTCGCATACTGATCCGCATTCAACCCCAGTTTTGTTTGTAATTCTTTAGTATATGGAATTGCACGTTGTGCTGCGGGAATTGTTGACGCGGCTTTTTGAGCTTTAACTGCAGCCTGCGGTTTAACTACAGCCTGCGATTTCGCTGCTGCAACTGGTGTAGCCTGGTTAGCCATTTGTGCAGACGCAGTTAGTCCTGCAGCAGCAAAGGCAAATGCTAATAGTAACTTTTTCATAGGTTTTGTTTTTTTATATAATAATAATCATTATTAACGAGTAATTTAAGCCTGTCAATATGTGCTGTAAATAATTAATACGGACAGCAAAATTGCAAGCCTGTTAAAAACCTAACCACCCTAAACAGTATGAAAAAAATAATCTTATCCCTGCTTTTAATCACGTCCTGTGTGTTTGCAAAAGCCCAGGAAACTGCATCTAAAGAAGAAACTGAAGTTGCCGCAGTTGTAGAGAAATTAAGAGAAGCTATGATTAGCGGGAACAAATCTGACCTGGAAAGTGTAGTGTCTGCAGATTTAACCTATGGACATTCCGGAGGTAAAATTCAGAACAAGGCAGCCTTTGTAGATGATATTACCTCGAAAAGATCAGATTTTAAAACGATTGAACTCACTAAACAATCCATTACGATTCAGAACAATGTAGCCATTGTACGCCACGTTTTAATCGCAGATACCAATGATGGAGGTAAGCCTGCGCACATTAGTCTGGGGATAGTTTTAGTGCTGAAAAAAGAGAAAAAAGACTGGAAGATTATCGCGAGACGCGCATTCCACGTGGACTAACTATTTTGGACTAACTGTGGTGAACGAACTATTTTGGACTAACTATATTGAACTAACTATGTCGGAATAGCTATAGTGGACTAACCATAGTGAACTAACTATGGTAAACTAACTATGGCAGAATAAACTAATGATCACGGAATAAACTAACTATTGCGGATCGATAAGCTTGTATCCAGTATTTTCTTTTCGAAGTCATGAACCGGATACTTGCTTTCTATTAAATTCAGCAGCATATCAGTCGCAATCTGTCCCATTTCAAAAGCCGGCTGACGAACCGAGGTCAGCGTTGGACACATCAGATCAAGCACATCAGAATTACAAAATCCGGCGATAACCATCTCTTGCGGAACTTTGATTTTCAACTCCTTAAACACCACCAGCGCCCCAATACTCAACCGGTCACTGGCCACAAAAATTCCATCAGGCTTTTCCCTCAGATTCATCAATTCTCTGATCGCAATATCAGTTTCTTCCTGAAACATTCCTCCATGTGCACAATACTTGATATAAGCCTCATCAAATGGGAGATTATATTTTGCTAAAGCCTGTTTATAGCCATTTAAACGCTCTACACTAATGGACAAATGATCTGAACTTGTTAAATGGGCAATACGCCTGCAACCTTGCTTAATCAGGTATTCGGTCGCTTCAAATGCGCCTTTTACATTGTTTGCAATAATCTGATGAGTATTGATCTGATCGGTTACCCGGTCAAAAAATACCATAGGCAGACCCCGCTGATGTAAATTCTGAAGATAAGAAGTATCAGTAGTTTCGGCAGACAAAGAAACCAGTAAACCATCAACAGATCTGGAAGCTAAATGCTGTATGTTTACCTTTTCGCGTTCATAAAACTCATGTGTCTGCGTAATAATAACATGATAACCACGGTCGTAAGCAATAGACTCAATACCATTGACTACCTGTGCGAAATACTGATTCGCAACCTCACTTAAAGAAACCCCGATAGACTTACTTCTGCGCTCTTTTAAACTTAATGCAATAGGATTTGGGCGGTAATTGATTTTCTGTGCATAGTCCAGAACAAGTTTCTTAGTTTCCGGACTAATTTCATGCGTATCACGCAGTGCTCTTGAAACAGTGGAAGTAGAAAGGCCTAATGCCTTAGCGATATCTTTTAAAGTAAAAGGCTCAAACATGATTCCGTTGCGGATATTGTAAATCATACAAGTCTACAAATAATTTCTGGTTGTGCCGGGAACGATTGCACAATAATTTATGCCTTTTTGTTTCATTCTGCGCCTAAAACTATGTAGACTTGTTAGTTGTTGCAAACGAAATATAAACCAGATATTTATGAATAAATTCCATTTGATAGTTTCCAGTGTCCTCGTTTTTACCGCTCTGAACGGTCAAGCACAAAGTAAAAAGACTGTAATGCTTGATTCCTATTTCAACAACGAAACTAAAAAAGATAAAGATGGGAAGCTCGTTTCATGGCATTATAAATGGGATGAGCAAACCAATGGCGGTTTCTCTCTTTGGGGAGCCGAATTCAACAAAGCCGGGTTTAAAACCTCTACACTCTATGCAGCCCCAACTGCACAAAATCTAAAAGGTTCTGCAGTTTATATCATTGTTGACCCGGATACGGAAAAGGAAAGCAGTGACCCTAAATTTATTCAGTCAACGGATGTTAAAACGATTTCAGAATGGGTGAAAAAAGGCGGTGTACTCGTGCTGATGGGCAATGATATCGGTAACGCAGAGCTAGACCATTTTAATACGCTGGCTAAAGTCTTCGGCGTTCAGTTTAATCCGGACAGTCAGGGAAAAGTAACTGGTGACCAATTTGATATGGGGAAAATCATGGTGCCTGCCGGAGATCCTGTTTTCAAAACAGCAAAGCAACTGTTTATCAAAGAATTCAGTAGTTTAGCAATTAGCGCTCCTGCAAAATCTATCCTGAAAGATAAAGACGGTTATGAAGTGATTGCTTTATCAAAATATGGTAAAGGATCGGTGATCATCATTGGTGATCCATGGTTATACAATGAATATGTGGATGGGAAAAAACTTCCCGCTGCCTATGATAACCTTAAGGCCGGGACTGATTTGATTCACTGGATTTCAAGCTTGATTCCAGCAGCGAAAAAATAGAATAAACGGGCCTTAAAAAGCCTGATCACAGCTTAAAATATTACAATGAAGGATATGAAAGTGTTACATGCGGTGCATCCGGATGATTTTAAAACATACGATACTGAAAAAATAAGATCAAGATTTTTGCTAACTGATCTGAAAGAAGAGAACAAGGCTAATTTCGCCTATACACATTACGACAGAATGATTGTAGGCCTGGTACATCCGGTTGGTGAAACCGTTGTTTTAGGAAATTATTCAAATCTGCGTGCTGACTATTTTCTGGAAAGAAGAGAAATCGGGATAATCAATGTTGGCGGTTCAGGTTCAATCGAAGCAGATGGAAAAATATTTGAAGTCAATAAACTGGATGCTTTATACCTTGGAAAAGGAGTGAAGGAAGTGAAATTCAAAAGTGCGGATGCTGCAAATCCAGCAGTATTCTACTGCTTGTCTACACCAGCACATCAGGCATATCCTGTAACTTTATTAGTTCATGCAGATGCGATTTCTACAGAATTGGGTAGCTTAAACACCGCAAATGAACGCAGGATTATTAAATATATTCACAGAGATGGAATTCAAAGCAGTCAACTGGTGATGGGCTTAACGATTCTTGCTAATGGAAGTGTTTGGAATACCATGCCAGCACATACCCATGACAGAAGAATGGAAGCTTATTTCTATTTTGATGTAGCTGCAGATCAGCGTGTGTTCCATTTAATGGGCCAGCCGCAAGAAACCCGTCATGTTTTAATGGGTAACCATGATGCTATTGTTTCCCCGCCTTGGAGTATCCATTCGGGAAGTGGTACACAAAATTATAGTTTTATCTGGGGCATGGGAGGTGAAAACCTTGATTATGCAGATATGGACCCTGTTGCAATTCAAGACATACGTTAATGGAAAATACATTCTCCTTAAAAGGAAAAGTTATCATAGTAACCGGAGGTACCGGTATTTTAGGTGGTGCATTTGTAGATGCAGTAGTTGAAGCAGGTGCTTCGGTAGGTATCCTGGGCAGAAATGCACAGGTAGCTAACGAACGTGCAGATGCGATAAACCAGGCTGGTGGCCAGGCTATAGCTTTAGTAGCCGATGTAATGGACGAAAGTCAATTACTGGAATGCAGAGCGCAAGTATTGGAAAAATTCGGCCGGATTGATGGTTTAGTAAACGCTGCTGGTGGAAATCAGCCTGAAGGTGTTTTACAGCCCGAAGAAGATATCTTCAAAATGAATCTCGATGGAATGAAAAAAGTAATGGACTTAAATTTATGGGGAACAGTTATTCCTACGCAGGTTTTCGGAGAATCCATTGCTGCCAGCGGTAAAGGGAGCATCGTAAATATCTCTTCCATGAATTCTAAAAGAGTTATCACTAAAGTATTAGGCTATAATTTAGGGAAAGCTGGTGTTGATTATTATAACCAATGGTTTGCAGTAGAATTAGCAAACCGTTATGGCGGAGCAATCCGGATGAATGCAATTGCACCAGGATTTTTCCTGACTGAGCAAAACCGCACACTGTTAACCAATCCTGATGGCAGTTATACCGACCGCGGAGGATTAGCAATCAAGCAAACGCCATTTAAACGTTTCGGACATCCGGATGAATTAAAAGGGGCTTTGATTTGGTTGCTGAGTGATGCTTCTCAATTTGTAACCGGAGCTATGATTTGTGTGGACGGCGGTTTCTCTGTATTTGGCGGGGTTTAAAGCATGGGGAAGGTACTGAACTTCGGAGAGTTGTTATTGCGGATTTGTCCGGATGTAGAAGGAAACTGGTTGAAGGAAAATAACCTGCCTTTTTTTGTTGGTGGTGCAGAATTAAATGTTGCTACTGCACTGGCTTTGTGGGATATACCTTCAGCCTATTTGACCGCATTACCAGATAATTCCTTAACAGAGCAATTGGTAAACTATGTAAAAGGATTACATATCGACACGACTGCAATTCAATATACTGGCGAACGGGTAGGTTTATACTATCTGCACCAGGGTAAAGATCTTAAAAATGCAGGAGTGATTTATGACCGCAGCGGTTCGTCTTTTGCGACTTTGCAAACAGGGACTATCAACTGGGACGTCGTTTTGAAAGATGTTTCCTGGTTCCATTTTAGTGCGATCTGTCCTGCAGTAAGTTTAGCAGCGGCTGAAGTTTGCCTGGAGGCGCTAAAAGAAGCTTCGGCCAGGAATATTACGATCTCGGTCGATCTCAATTACAGAGCTAAACTCTGGAAATATGGCAAAGAGCCTATTGATATTTTGCCAGAGCTGGTGCAGTACTGTGATGTGGTAATGGGGAATTTATGGGCTGCCGAAAAAATGCTGGGTATTCCTGTCCCTGAAGGACTGGCTGAAGCAGATCAGAAAGAACTTTATTTAGAACAAGCAGCAGTAAGTTCCAGCGCACTGATCGCCAGATTTCCTGAATGTAAGGTTGTTGCCAATACTTTCCGCTTTGATGAACAAGAAGGCGTAAAGTATTATTCCACGTTATTTTCGGAGGACGAGTTATTGGTTTCAAAGCAATACTCGGCGAAAAATATTATCAATAAAGTAGGCAGTGGTGACTGTTATATGGCGGGCTTGATTTATGGTTTTTACCAGGATCAGCCGGCAGAAGAAATATTAGAGTTTGCAACGGCAGCTGCATTTTCCAAGCTCTTTGTGGCAGGAGATGCAACAACGATCGAAGCGAGTCAGATTAAAGAAAAAGTAAGAAATTATGAAGACTAAAGAGAGTTCTTTAAAAGCTATAACAGAACAAGGTTTATTGCCTTTGTTTTTTTACGAAGATGCAGAAGTAAGTTTAGAAATTATCAGGACGCTGTATAAATCCGGAATCCGGGTATTGGAGTATACTAACAGAGGTATTGCGGCGCTGGCGAACTTCAGTTTCCTGATTGAAGCTGTTGGAATCGAAATGAAAGATCTGCATCTGGGAATTGGAACCATTAAAAATACAGACGAAGCCAGAGCTTTTATTAAAGCGGGCGCGCATTTTATTGTTTGTCCGGTTGTAGATGCTGAAGTAGGAAAACTGGCTCATGATGCAGGTTTATTGTGGATTCCAGGTTGTTTCACACCAACAGAGATTAATATCGCACACCAGTTAAATGCAGGGATTATTAAACTTTTCCCGGCAAATGTACTAGGCCCTGTTTATGTGTCTTCTGTGAAAGAGGTATTTCCAGGACAGCTTTTTATTCCAACAGGTGGTGTAGAAATTGAAGAAGAAAACATGACTAAATGGTTTAAATCAGGAGTTTGTGCGGTAGGTATGGGAAGTAAACTGATCAGTAAAGATATTTTGGAAGCCAGAGCTTATGATGAATTAGCTATACGTACAAAAAAGACTATTGAAATGGTGAAAGCCACGAGATAGGCTGGTGAAAGCCACGAAATAAAATGGTGGAAGCGATTTGATGAAAGGGTAAAAACCATTTTTATCAAATGGTAAAACCGACCGATAAAATCAACCAAACCAACCAAAACCAAATATAATGAAAGAAGCCCGAATGAGCAATTACCGTTGGACGGTCTGTGCCCTGTTGTTTTTTGCTACGACAGTGAATTATCTTGACCGTCAGGTACTTAGTCTGCTGCATTCGCGGTTAGAAGCAGAGTTTAACTGGACAAACAGTGACTATGCAAATATTACTTCAGCCTTTCAGTTGGTGTATGCGATTTCTATGCTTTTTGCCGGCAGGATTGTAGACCGTTTGGGAACCAAATGGGGATATGCAGTCGCTCTGATTGTCTGGTCATTAGGCGCTATTTTACACGCTAAAGCTATTCCGGTTGGTCATGGACTGGCCACGATGTTAGGCTTCATTGGAATCACTGGTGTTTCTGTTTCTGTGCTGGGATTTATCTTTTCCAGGGCAGTTTTAGGCTTTGGTGAATCGGGTAATTTTCCTGCTGCAATAAAAGCTACTGCAGAATATTTTCCTAAAAAAGAACGTTCTCTGGCAACAGGGATTTTTAATTCGGGGGCCAATGTAGGTGCGGTATTAGCGCCACTTACCGTGCCATGGATTGCACATACCTGGGGCTGGGAATCGGCCTTTCTGATTATTGGTGCGGTAGGGTTTTTATGGCTGATCTTCTGGTTTATCTTTTATGAAAAACCGGAAAAGCAAAAACGTTTATCGAAGGCTGAACTGGATTATATTTTATGTGACCCCGATCAGCAGGCTATTGTGCCGTCTTCTACAACTGAGACTGCAGAAAAAGTGTCCTGGGTTAAACTCTTAAAATACAGGCAAACCTGGGCTTTCAGCTTAGGCAAGTTTATGACAGATGGGGTATGGTGGTTCTTCTTGTTCTGGTTGCCTTCTTATTTAAAAGTTCAGTACGGTATGGGCGAAACAGCGATCATGATCCCTTTAGCAGTGTTATATAGCATGACGATGATTGGAAGTGTCGGTGGGGGCTGGTTTCCGATGTACTTTATGAAAAAAGGTTATGCGCCTTATGATGGCAGGATGAAAGCGATGCTGATTATTGCGTTATTTCCTTTAGTTGTACTGGCTGCACAGCCTTTAGGGCATTTCAGTGTATGGATTCCAGTGATCCTGATTGGAATTGGGGCTTCAGCACATCAGGCATGGTCGGCCAATATATTTACGACGGTTTCGGACATGTTCCCCAAAAAAGCGATAGGCTCGGTGATTGGAATTGGTGGGATGGCAGGAGGTTTAGGGGGTGTATTTATGTCTAAACTCGGCGGTTCACTTTTTGATCATTACAAGGCTTTAGGCCACACGCAAACTGGATATACGATTATGTTTACCATTTGTGCAGTTGCTTATATCCTGGCCTGGATTGTGATGAAAATGCTGGTTCCAAAATACAGACCGATCAATGATTTGTAAAATCATTGATCATTAATTTAAAAATTATATTAAAAATCATTTATATGCACGTGTATTTGTGATAGATCATAAAAGAAACTCTATTATGAAAAAATAAGCAGAAAAAAAGTAATAGCGTTTGGAAAAACATTGGGTATAAATCTAAAGTTCGATAAATCATTGGATAAATATTCTATGATTCTTCCGCCAAAAATGGAAGAGACTGATAAATATTGGCTAATTCTACTTTTAGTCATCTGTTTGTTTATCTTCTTCTAAATAAGAAAGCACTATATTCCTGATCTTATATAGTCAGTCGGGCTGATCCCAAATTGCTTTTTAAACTCCAGACTAAAGTATTTCCGGTCATTAAAACCTACGCTGTAAGCGATCTCCGAAATAGATAAACCACCTGCCTTAAGTAATCTTGCGGCTTGTTTAAGCCGGAAAGATTTGATAAAGTCATTCACAGACTGATCAGTTAACGATCTGATTTTCTTATAAAGTACAGGCTGGCTCATTCCTATTTCGGCCGCAAGTGCAGGTACACCAAAATCGGTATCGCTGATATGTTTTTCAATAATCCTGATCAGGTTCGCAAGAAACTGCTGTTCGGTAGTGTTGATGATCAGATTTTTGGGTTCGAGCGTAATTGTCTGTCCATATTTTGATTTTAATACCTCCCTTGCATTCAACAGGTTCTCCAGCGTTAACTGCAATAGTTTGATATTGAACGGCTTGTTGATATAAGCATCCGCTCCGGTTTCCAAACCGTTGACCTGGTGGATATAGGCAGATCTTGCGGTTAACAGAATGACAGGAATATGGCTGGTTCTTTCATCAGTCTTAATTCTTCGGCAAAACTCCAGGCCATCCATATTTGGCATCATCACATCACTGATAATCAGATCTGGAATTAAATCTGGTGCAGTTTCCCATCCGGCCATTCCGTCTTCACATTCGTGAACCTGGTAGGTAACCGAGAGCGCATCGCTGAGAAATCTTCTGATTTCTGCATTGTCTTCCGCTAATAGAATGGAGTGTTTTTTTGCAGGTTGAAATTGCAAATCCTCGGCAGGAATCGTGTTTTCTATGGGAACTATTGCAGGATCAGGTTGAATCAAATGTTCATGGTAATGCGTATTAGAATCTGCTTCTTTATTATAATTTATAGCATCATCGTAATAAATATAATCTGAGATCAGCTCTGCTGGTTTAAAGTGATTTTTGCCCATTGGCAGCGCTACAGTAAAACAGGTGTGCCCATTTATCCCCTTCACATCTGGTGTACTTTCGAAATAAATTTTTCCATGATGCAGTTCCGTGATACTCTTTGAAAAGGAAAGTCCTAAGCCTGTACCGATATTTCCGGCCGGTGCCACCTGGTAAAAGCTGTTAAACAACTCTCCCTGGTTTTCCAGCGGAATACCTTTTCCACTATTCTTGATTTCAATTTGAACAAGGTCAGCTTCAGTTTGAAGGTGAACACTGATTTTTCCGTTTTCCGGGGTAAATTTGAAAGCATTAGACAGCAGGTTAAACAACACCTTTTCTAATTGTACTTTATCAAAGTATAACTGGATGTCTTCTTGCGCTGCAGAAAAATTATAATCAAGCTGCTGACTGTCTGCGGGATTTTGAAACACCAGGAATATTTCATGGCAGAATTTAACCACATTACCCGGGCTAACCTGTAATACCATTTTTCCACTCTCGGCCTTTCTGAAGTCGAGCAATTCTGTGGTCAGGCGCATCAGCCGGTCTGCATTGTTTTTAATTAAGGAGAGCTCCTGATGCAACTCCGGTTGTGCAATGGTCTGGTCTATGATCTTTTCTAACGGGCCTACAATTAATGTTAATGGCGTTCTGATTTCGTGAGATATATTGGTGAAGAATTCCAGTTTATGTGCATTGGTCTCTTTCTCATTTCTAAGTACTGCCCTGATCAGTAAATAGCGTAACAGCAAGACTATGATTCCCGTGGCCAGGCAACCATAACATAAATAAGCCCACCAGGTTAAATAGAAAGGAGGAAGGATGCTGATTTTTAACGTTTTAGTATTTAAGCTTGGTATGCCGTCATTGTTCGTCCCTTTTACCTGGAAAACATAATCGCCCGGTGGCAGATTGGTATAGGTAGCTGTAGGGGTATTGACAGCATTCCAGTTTTTCTCAAAACCCAGCAGTTTGTAACTGTATTTATTCTTTTCTGGTTTAACGTAATTGAGCAGGGCAAAATCAAGCGTGATCGTGTTTTGGTTATGGTGCAGCGTAACTTCATCGGTCAGGAAGATATTCTGCTTTAAAAGCCCGTCCTTTCCATTAATTTCTACAGTTTGATTGTCTAGTTTCAGGGCTGTCAGTACAATTTCTGAAGGCTTGGTATTGATCTGTATCTTGTGAGTTGAAAAACCTGTAAAGCCATTGTAACCACCAAAAAACAGTTCCCCAGCTGTACTTTTCAAATAAGCATTTTTATTAAACTCATTTCCAGGTAATCCATCACTTGAATTATAATTCTTAAAGGTTTTAAGTACCGGATTAAACATGGATACGCCATTACTCGTACTTACCCACAAATTACCTCCATCATCTTCCAGGATGCCGAATACATTGTTATTTGGTAAACCGTTTTCCTGGGTATAATTTACAAAGCGGTTATGCTGCTGATCATAATAACTCAGTCCACCATAATAAGTACCAATCCATATTTCACCGTTTTTGCGCTGGGTAATGCAATTGATATTACTGGATTTCAAACTTTGCGGTAAGCCCATTTTGAAAGTAACCAGCAAGTTCTGTGCTTTATTTAACAAGAACAATCCATCTGATGTTCCAATCCAGGTATCCTGAGCCTGATCTCTGAATAATACATAAATCGATCTGTCTTTCAGCTTTTGATTAACAACAGGAAGATCAAGTGGTTTAAATATGGTCTTTTGAAGATTTGAAAAAAGGATACCGTTCTTTTGTGTACCCACCCATAAACGATCCTGCTGGTCTTCGGTAAAAGTATTCATCTCATCAATCAGCGGATTCTTTGGATCATACAGAAAACGCTGGAAGCTTTGTGTAACAGGGTTGAAGCGATTTAATCCACCGCCATGCGTACCTGCCCAGATCGTTCCTTTTTTATCTTCATAGATAGATTTAACGAGGTTTGAACCTAAACTGGAAGGAGAGGAAGTATTCAGGTAAGCTTTATACTGACCCATTTTACGATTATAATAATTCAGGCCGCCTCCTTCAGTGCCTATCCACAGGTTTTTCTGCCTGTCTTCTACGATTGAACTTACCACGTTATTACTAATACTGGATTCGTATTTATTTTTCTGGTATCCAACGAAATGTGTAATGTAGGGATACGCAATATTAACTCCGCCAAAGTAAGTACCGATCCAGATGGACTCATTTTTGTCCTTAAACAGACTATAAACTGAGTTCTGGCTCAAGCTCTTTTTATTCTCAGAAGCATTTTGGTAAGAAACACAAGCATATGTTTTCGGATCCATAATACTGATTCCTTCCAAACTTCCAATCCATAGGTTTCCGGACTGATCTGTGATGATTTTCCGGACTACATTACTTATCGGACTTCTGGGGTCATGGGTATGCTTAAAAGCGATGAATTTGCGCGTTGAGCGGTCATAACGGTTTATGCCGCCGTTTTGGGTACCGATCCATAGATTTTTTCCTTTGTCTTCAATGATACTGGTGATAAAGTTGTCGCTGATCTCTCCCTGTTGCCCATTGTTTTTAAAGTTTTCAAAATGAAAAATGCCTTTGCGAAGCGTAAGGCGGCACAAGCCATTAGAAGTACCGATCCATATCATCCCTAAATGATCCTGATAAATAGTTTTAATATTATTGGATGGGAGCTGGCCTTTAACTGCGTAAAACGTGCGTGCATAGACCCGGTTATTTTTACTGGCCAGGAATTTCAAGCCATATTCTGTTCCTACCCATAAATTACCCGATTTGTCCTCTTCCACGCAGGTTACCTTTTTTCCTTCGGGATTGCGCATTTTACCTGAATCACGCACCATTTCAAAAGACTCTTTTTGGCTGTTATATTTTTGAAGGCCGGCATCTGTCCCTATCCATAAAGAACCTTTATGATCCTTATACAAGGCATTGATATAATCATTTCTCAACGAGTTGCTATCTGCAGGATTGTTCAGGTATATTTTAAACCGGTAGCCGTCATAGCGGTTTAAACCACGCCGGGTACCCAGCCAGATAAAGCCATTGCGGTCTTGTGCAATAGAAAGTACAGCATTCTGAGAGAGCCCTTTTTCAATATTTAAATGGTCAAATAAGATAGGCTGTTGCGCACTAAGCTGACTACAAATGAAACAAAAAAACAACGCTGGGAAAAGGAAGTAATTTGGTTTGAAGCGCATGTTTTGGTTTTTTCAGTAAAATAGGTGACAAACAGCCTGATTACGCAATTATAAGCTAAATTATTAGAAAATCACCCCTATAAATTTATAAAATTACCCCCTCCGGATCCCCCTTTGCCTATAAGTTTGCTATAGGATGTTACCACCTCTGATGGCTGGAAATACTCCTGGAAAAACCTAACCAAATAAAACTCAATTATGAAGAAATTATACCTTAATGTAATGAGGTGTAGCTTAATGTTTACGGTACTTTTATGTAGCGCGTTAACTTTTGTCTCACCTTTATCTTTATTTGCGCAAAGCAAAGTAATTTCAGGAACTATTACCGATGAACAGCAGTTGCCAATACCTGGTGTTTCTATCCAGGCCAAAGGAACCTCAAAATCTACCCAATCAGATTCCAACGGAAAGTATAAAATACAGGCAGACGGAAATGCTGAAATTGTATTTACAGCGATTGGTTTTACCACACAAACTTTAGCTGCCGGTGGTAACGCAGTTTTAAATGTAAATCTGCACGCGACCAGTACCGGTTTAAATGAAGTGGTGGTGGTAGGATATGGTACACAAAAGAAAGTAAATGTAATCGGTTCCATTGCCACAATTAGTGCAAAATCTTTAGAGAACCGTCCAATCACCAATCTTTCTTCTGGCCTTGCGGGTTTAAGTGCGGGTATTGCAGTTAACCAGAGTTCCGGTAAGCCAGGCAGTGACGGTGCAACGATCAGGATCAGGGGAGCGGGTACTTTAAATAACAATAATCCATTAGTGATTATCGATGGGATAGCAGGTACAATGGATGCGGTTAACCCGAATGATGTAGAAAGTATGTCTTTATTGAAGGATGCTGCGGCAGCCTCAATTTATGGCTCACTGGCTGCAAATGGTGTAATTCTGATCACCACTAAAAAGGGAACCAGGAATAAACTCAGTGTCAATTATACCAGTATGTTTTCAGTTGCAACACCTGCCAGCATGCCGAAATTCGTGACTGATTATATTACCCATATGAACCTGGTGAATGAAGGCTACCGGAACCTTGGCCAGACTCCAGTTTATACAGATGCAACTAAAGCCCTCTGGGCAGCTGCAAATGCTGATCCGGATGGACTAACTGCACAGGGAATTCCAAACAGGGTTGCTTATCCGAATACAGATTGGGCAAAAGCTATTTTTGAACATAACCTGGTTCAGCAGCATAATATTTCACTGAATGGCGGAACAGAAAACACACAATATCTGCTTTCTGCGGGTTATTTAAATAATCCGGGGACAATGGCCAATACCGGGACTGATCGTTTTCAGTTAAGGATTAACTTACAGACTAAGGTCAATAAGTTCCTGACCTTAGGTACACAGACTTTTGCTTCCCTGCAAAATTTTGGAATGGCCAGTACAGTAAATGCTTTTAATTTCCTTCGTCAAACTACGCCAGGAGTATATCCGGTTTACAATGGTTTGTATGGTTTTCCGGCCGCTGCTGAAGAGTCTGCTACGGCGAATAACATTTCTACTTATTTATATAGCACAGGTGGTAAGGATCAGGAATCGAGGTTTAATACTACTGTATTTGCAAACTTCGACATCTACAAAGGACTAAGTTTCGAAACCCGTTTCAATTACCAGACGCGTTTTGAAGAGAAAAACTCTTTTAGCAACACCTTCGAAAAATGGAATTTTGCGACCAATACTTTAAAGGTGGCAGCCACTACTCCCGATCAGTTGAGTACGTCATATTATTTCAATAAGAATTACAGTACCACCATTGATAACGTTTTAAGATACAATACAACGGTTGCTGAAAAGCATGATATCGGTGTTTTATTAGGCTACAACCAGAATTACTTCAATTATTACAATTGGGATGCGACCAAGACTGGGTTGATCGATGCCTCTATCACCACCTTAGGTTCTGCAACTACAATGACCGCTATCAATGGGGATGCTTATGATTATTCGATCCGGTCATTCTTTGGTCGTTTAAACTATGCTTATCAGAGCAAGTATCTGTTGGAAGGTGTATTTCGTTATGATGGATCTTCCAAATTTGCTCCCGATAACAGGTGGGGTTTCTTTCCTGCTTTTTCTGCGGGGTGGCGTATCTCTCAGGAGCCATTCATGAAAAATATGAATGCTTATGTAAGTAACCTGAAGTTACGTGCATCCTGGGGTAAAACAGGTAATAACGTGATGAATGCCGATGCGTCATTGGGTAATTACGATTATAAAGCTGTTTATGGTTCTACACCTTATTCTTTTAATGGGCTGCCGGTTAACGGGCTGATTCAATCGAAATTCGCCAATGGAGATTTGAGATGGGAAACGACTACGGTAACCAATCTGGGTTTAGACGGATCACTTTTTAAAGGGGCGGTTAATTTTGAAGTGGATTTGTATAACAAGTTTACAGAAGGGATTTTATATGTGCCAACGATCCCTTTAACGGTAGGGACTGCGACAGCGGCCACCAAAAATATAGCAGAGATTTCTAATAAAGGGGTAGAGCTGACTTTGGGCTATAATGGTAAATCAGGTGATTTTAAATATGGGGTGTCTGGAAATTTCGCCTATAATTTTAACCGGGTTAAGAAATATAAAGGTGCTTTACAGCAAGGTTATACGACTGATGCAAACGGTAACCAAGTGTATTCTTCAAATTTGGGCAGTGTATCCAATGGTACAATAACGCGTATTCTGGAAGGACAGCAGGCCAATCAGTATTATCTGTACAATGTTTATAAGGGAAATGGTTCTTATAACAATGCTGATGGAAGTTTAAATATCAAAGGAGGACCTAAGGATGGAATGATCCGCACTCCTCAGGATCTGGCCTGGTTACAAAGTATGGTCAGTGCTGGTTATACTTTTCAGCCAACAGGAGGGGCAGCAGGCAAAACGAATATCACTTATGGAGACCTGATTTATGCAGATAACAACGGGGACGGCATTTATGGAAATACTTATGACCAGACTTTCTCTAATGTATCGGCAACGCCAAAATATAACTTCGGTCTGCAGCTTAATTTTGCTTACAAAGGTTTCGACCTGTCAATGTTATGGGCAGGTAGTGCAGGCATGAAATACTACTGGAATGCTGCTGGTTACAACAGTTCAATTGTATCGTTGGGTAATGCAGTGAGCACATTAATTGCCAATGACCACTATTATTACAATGCAGCAAATCCGGCAGATCCGGCAAATAATATCAATGCCCATTATCCAAGACTTAAAAACACAACCGATGTTCAGAACTCGGGTGTAGCCAGTGATTTCTATCTGTATAATGCTTCTTATGTGAAACTGAAAAACTTGCAGCTGGGTTATACGCTGTCCTCAGATATTTCAAAGAAGGCAGGGATGAACAGGGTCAGGTTATATGTTTCGGGAGAGAACTTGTTTACAATCACCAAATTTCCTGGACTTGATCCTGAGCTTGGTGTTTCTGGTGGACAGTATGCAGGTGTAGCTTATCCAACGATGCGTCAGTACACATTAGGTTTAAATGTTACTTTTTAAGGAGAAAGAAATGAAAAAGATTTTATCAATTATACTAACGCTGGTGGTTCTATCAGGGTGTAAAAAAAACTTACTGGAAACTGCACCTTATTCTGCGGTAGATGCAGAAAAGATGTGGACAACTGATAACCTGACCGATTTGGGAATTACAGGTGTTTACAATGCGCTGCGCTTAGGTATTAATACTTCTGGTGCATCGGGCCTGGAACTTTATCAGTTGGATCGTTTTGGCTTTACCGGGCAAACCAGTGGTTCGGAAGTATTGATGGCAGGAACAATTACCACGGGGAATTCTATGTTTAGTGATACCTGGAAAAATATGTACGAGGGGATTCAGCGCGCCAATGATGCCATTAAAAACATTCCGCTAAAGTCTCCATCTGCCGATGCGAAAAAGAGCAGATATATAGCGGAAGCCAAATTTTTAAGAGCTTATTATTATTTCAGGTTAAATCAACTGTACAAGGGCGTTCCTGTTTATCTGGAGCCATTTTTAGCAGATGAAGCAGTTAAGGGACGTGCTACAGAAGAAGAAGTCTGGACCCAGGTTATCGCTGATTTGACCGCTTGTATTGCAGAGCCAAATCTTCCGGACAGGTATACTGCAGGGAATGCTTCTTATGGTCATATTACAAAAGGTGCAGCTTATGCATTACGCGGTAAGGCTTACTTATATCAGCAGAAATGGGCGTTGGCTGCGGCGGATTTTAGTAAGGTTAAAGATGCGGGTTATGGGTTATTCAACAATTACACCACCTTGTTCAAAACGGCTAATGAGCAAAGTAATGAGATGATTTTCTCTATTCAGAACATTGGTCAGGCGAATGCGGGTTCTACAACACAGTTCTTCTGTGGTACTAGATCTTCTTTTGGGTCTTGCTGGAATACTTACCATGTTTCGCCAAACCTGGTTGATTTATACGAAAATGCGGATGGTTCAAAGTTTAACTGGGAGGCTGTTTTGCCGGGTTATTCTGCCTTGACTGTAGCGCAAAGAGAGGTCTACTTTTTAAGGAATAACCTGACTGCTGCCGAAATTGCTGCGGCAACAACCAGAGGTGCCAAAATGAGTCTTTATTTACCAACGGGTAATGAGGCACGTATTTTACAGGTTTATACGAATCGTGATCCAAGATTAGCAGCAAATGTAATTACTCCTTATTCTACTTATGTGGGTGTATATAGCGGGATCAATGCAACGGTAACTTCGAGATGGCCATACCGTTCAGAGGCGGCTTTAAATGGTGATTTACGGACGGATACACAGAGTTATTTCTACTATTTGTACCGCAAATTTGTGTATGAAGGTGCTTCAGAGACATTGAACAGGTCTTATGGGCCTACAGATTTTCCTATTTTAAGGTATGCTGATGTACTGTTGATGTGGGCAGAAGCATTGAATCAACTGGGGTCTGCTGGTGATGCAATTGCAAAAGTGAATGAGGTGAGAGCTAGAGCAGGTGCGGCTTTGTTGCAAATGGGAAATGGTGGATTGCCGACTTATGTAAGTAGTCAGAGTGACTTAACAGAACGTATCCGGAATGAACGCCGGGTAGAATTCCCGAATGAAGGGATCAATTACTTTGATGAGTTACGCTGGAAGAGTTGGAAAGACAAAGTTTTTTATACGGATAATGGGGTTAAACAGATCTGGGGAAATACGGTTTATCCTTATTCTTTTAAAGGTGATTATATTTATAACTGGCCAGTACCTCAGGTAGAAATAGAGCGGAACCCGAATTTGAAACAAAATACTGGCTGGATTAATTAGATGAAGGGATATCAATTAGTTGTCTTGTTGCTGCTGGGTATAAACCTGGCAGCAAACGGCCAGGAAGTTCCTGTTCCTTACCGGACTATTATGGGAAGGATCAATGCCGATTTGCAAAGCGGTTCTTCGGATACGAAGGCGCTGTCTGCTATCGCTGCTTTAAAAGAAGATGGCAGCTGGCCGGATCTCAATTATGCGAATCCGGATTATGACCCTTTGCAAAGAATTAAAGGGATCGCTATTGCTTATAGTGGGGCAAATCAATTGTATGGTGATACAAATGCTTATAATGCGGTTGTTAAATCTCTTCAGCATTGGCTGAAACTGAACCCTAAAAACAAAAACTGGTGGTACAATGATATCTTTTATCCAAAGATGATTGGTGAAATACTGATTCTGATGCGCTACGGAAAAATACCTTTGCCAGCGGGTATGGAACAGTCTTTAATTGCCAGGATGATCCGGAAATTAAAGACCGGAGATGGCGCGAATACTTCGGATGAGGCTTTGCATTATTTGTACCGGGCTTGCTTAACGGAGCGCAAATCTACCCTGGACTCTGCTTCAACGTATTTATTTGAACCTGTTTCGATTACCGATGGGAAGGAAGGTGTACAAGTGGATAACAGTTATTTTCAACATGGAAAACAGCAGGCAATTGGTAGTTATGGGGCTGTATTTGCCAGTAATTCTGTGAATGCTGCTTTCTATTTAAGAGGTACTGCTTATGCAATGCCTGCTGGTCAGCTGAATATACTCATGACTTATCTGAAGGGTACTTTTTTCAAGACTATCCGTGGTAGTTTCTTTGATTTAAATGTACGTGGCCGGGGAATTAGCAGAAGGGATTCTTTAAAGGGTGCTTTTGGAGGATTAATCACTAAGATTAAAATTTTGAACCCGGAAAATACGGCTTATTGGGATGCTGCTGCCAAACGTATGGCGCTTAAAGAACCTGCTTCTTATGGGATTACACCCGGCAACAGGGTGTATTGGAAAAGTGGGTACACTTTACATATCCGGCCTGCATATACTTTTAGCGTGCAGACTGCTTCGTCCAGAACATTGAGAACGGAAAGGGGAAATAATGAAAATATACTGGGTAAGTTTCTGGCAGATGGTGCAACAAATATCCAGGTACGTGGTGATGAATATGCGAATGTAATGCCTGTTTGGGAATGGGATAAAATTCCAGGGACAACCAGCAGGGATTATTCCAATGATGAAGGAGCTACGATTAAGCATGATTGGGGGATTCCTGGAACAACTGCTTTTGTTGGTGGAGTGAGTAATGGTTTATATGGTCTTTCTGTTTATGCGCAGGATATTGATGGCGTACAGGCCAAAAAGGCGTGGTTCTTTTTTGACAAAGAGATTGTGTGTTTAGGGGCAGGAATCAAAGCTGGGGCCGGGGAAGAAGTAAAGACCACTTTAAATCAGAGCTGGTTAAAAGGGGAGGTTGTTTTGGATAAAGCGCATGCAACACCCGGATGGGTATGGCATGATCATATTGGCTATTTCCTTCCTGAAGGAGGTGCTTTTATTGTGAGCAATCATTTACAAAAAGGCAACTGGTACCGGATCAATCAGTCTCAGTCAAAAGAAGAAATAAGCGGGAAAGTGTTTCAGCTTTCTTTAAGTCATGGGGTTAAACCTTCGGATGGACATTACGAATATATAGTGGTTCCGGGTTTAAAGGATGCAAAGATGATGCGGAACTATAATTTATCAATGCTCAGGATTTTAAGCAATACAGCAGATTTACAGGTTGTAGAACATAAGGGGTTGGATCTTTTACAGTTGGTTTTTTATAAAGGTGGGGTGTTTTTAGGAGGAGATTTCAGTGTTAAAGCAGATAAGGCTTGTACGATTTTGATTGAGGGTTTACATACAGAAAACCCGATTATCAATGTTGCAGATCCTGCGCAGGAGAATACGGCTATACAGCTTGAAGTAAAATTACCAGGGTTAAAAGAAGTGAAGAAATTGAATTGTGTTTTACCGGCAGGCGCACAAAAGGGGGCTACGGCTAGTTGCCGTTTAAACCCTGGACATAATTAAGGATAAAGCTTGAAGTGAAAAGGGATAAGGCTTGAAGTGAAAAGGGATGAACCGAATAAGGCGTAAAAATATTAAAACACCAATATTGGCACAAATGATTAAGTAAAAACAAAAAATAAGATGAAGAAGAAAATCAATTTAATTGCAGGACTACTCTTACTGGCGGGATCTGCCTCTTTTGCGCAGAAATCAGGAACACAATTACAAAGCATGAAGCAATTAATTGATGAACAGTTTAATTTTGCTGTACAACAATATAAAGTTCTGGACAAGAATATCCCTGCTGGTTTAACGCCACAGAGTTATGATGCTAAAAACAATAAACTGGTTGCCTATGATATCAAGTGGTGGTGCAGTGGTTTTTATAGTGGTTCATTATGGTATATCTACGAGCAGACTAAAGATGCAGCAGTGAAAAAGACGGCAGAAAAAGCATTAAAAGTCATTGAACCAAATCAGGATTATAGTGGTAACCATGACCTTGGGTTTATGATGTTCTGCAGTTTTGGGAATGCATACCGGCTCACTAAAGATCCTGCTTATAAAACAATTATTGAAAGATCGGCAGCCTCACTCGCTAAACGTTATCGTCCTGCAATTGAATCCATCCAGTCGTGGGATAAAAATAAATACTGGAAATGTCCGGTAATCATAGACAATATGATGAACCTGGAAATGCTGAATTGGGTGAGTGATAACGGCGGAGATGCAAAGTATAAGGAGATTGCTGTTAAGCATGCCAATACGGCTTTAAAGAATCATTTCAGACCCGATTTTAGTTCTTATCATGTTGTAGATTATGACTTGACAACTGGAAAAGTTAACCGCAAAGCAACCTGGCAGGGAGCTGCTGATTGTTCTGCATGGGCACGTGGACAGGCCTGGGCATTATATGGCTACACGATGATGTACCGGGATACCAAAGATCAAAAGTATCTGTATCAGGCAAAGGGAATTGCTCATTTTATCCTGAATCATCCAAATCTGCCTGCTGATAAAATTCCTTTCTGGGATTTTGATGCGCCAAAAATCCCTTACGCGGAACGTGATGCTTCTGCGGGGGCGATAGCTGCGTCAGCTTTACTGGAACTCGCTCAGTACACAGCAGAAGGTAAAGAGAAAACGGAATTTCTATCTTCGGCAGAAACGATGATCAGG
Source organism: Pedobacter sp. UYP1 (assembly GCF_040547305.1). Taxonomy (NCBI): domain Bacteria; kingdom Pseudomonadati; phylum Bacteroidota; class Sphingobacteriia; order Sphingobacteriales; family Sphingobacteriaceae; genus Pedobacter; species Pedobacter sp. UYP1. The sequence continues at coordinate 229,110 of NZ_JBEPPL010000009.1, forward strand.
TCTTTGGCAACTCCGGCTTACCGTGCTAAATTGGGCGAAAATGGAGGTTTCCTGTTATTACATAGTACAGGTGCACTTCCTTTGAACAGTGAAATTGATGTACCTTTAGTGTATGCAGATTATTACTTCCTGGAGGCTTTAGGAAGATATAAAAAATGGTATTTATAAATGATTAACCTATATAACCTTATGACTTCTTTCCGTACAAAAGTAATACTATTCTTGTCTTTCCCGATTGTTTTTTCGGCTTCTGCACAGCAGCAGGAGAAGAGCAAACCTACTACAGGTACACAAGACAGACAAGTTTGGGTCAAAGCATTATACAAGATTTCTTATCCTGTGGTTTATAACCTGGCTAATGAAACATTGAAAAAGAAGATGCCTTTGGAAACGGGGCCTAAATATGCTTTGAATCTTAAAAGTGTGACTTATCTGGAAGCAGTAGGCAGAACAATGGCAGGTATAGCACCGTGGCTGGCTCTTCCTGATGACCGTACTGAAGAAGGAAAAATGCGTAAAGAAATGCGTACACTACTTTTAAAAGGTCTAAAGAATGCAGTAAATCCTAAAAGTCCTGATTATTTGAATTTCAGGACTGAAGGTCAGCCGATTGTAGATGCGGCTTATGTGGCTCAGGCTTTTATTCGTGCACCAAAGGCGTTGTGGGAACCTTTAGATAAGGAAACTAAAGCACGCTTTGTGGAAGAGTTTAAGTCACTCAGAGACAGGAGTGGGGCTTACAATAACTGGCTTTTGTTCTCAGGTTTGACAGAAGGTTTTTTATTAAGTATTGGTGAGCAGTATGACCCTGCAAGGGTTCAGTTTGCGGTTAATAAAATGAAGGAATGGTACGTAGGTGACAGTTGGTATAGTGATGGGGAAAAATTCAGTATGGATTATTATAATTCTTATGTGATTCATACAATGCTGGTTGATCTTGAAAAGATTCTGGCTGACCATAAAAAAGCTCCGGTGAGTGATTATGATCAGGCGTTAAAAAGAATGGTCAGATATTCGGAGTATCTGGAAAGGGTTATTTCTCCTGAAGGTACTTATCCGGCTTATGGACGTTCTGTGACTTACCGGACAGCGGCATTTCAGGCGCTGGCCCAGACTGCGTTATTGGAAAAACTTCCAGCTTACGTGAAGCCCGCGCAGGTTCGTTGTGGTTTAACCAAAGTGATCCAGAATATGTTTGATGGAAATCAGAACTTTGATGATAAGGGCTGGCTGGTCTTAGGCTTCAATGGCCATCAGCCCGCGATTGCAGATTATTATACTTCTACAGGAAGTTTGTATATGGCAACTTTAGGTTTTTTAACGCTTGGACTTCCGGCAGATAATGAATTCTGGACCGGGCCTGCAGCTCCCTGGACTTCTTTAAAAGCATGGACCGGACAAGAGGTGGTCAAAGATTACAAAGTAGAATATTAGTAGATTATAGCGTAGCATATTTTGTGTGAAAAAGCCCGGATTGAAGTGCCCCAATAAGTGTCTGACTTTTTTGATACTTCAATCCGGGCTTTTTTATAGTTAGGGCTTGTAAAGCAGCTCAATTAACTGGGTGTCTTTATCTTTTGGTATAGCTTCGGCTTGTTTGAAATAGCTGTCATTTTTGTAAGCTGTCCCTGCAAGCGTCAGTAATCTATATAACTCGCTGGTATTGTAGGGGATAATTTGCTTGCGGTCTTTCGTTTTCTCGCCCATACCATATGGGATTAGCCAATCCAGTGCTTTGTGTATACTTCTTCCATCTGAAGTCTGATAATTCCAGACGTCCACTTCCGCATGTGTTCCGAGCAGGGCCAGATTAAACCAGCCATCGTTCAGGTTCATTGTACTATAACTATAAGCTTTTGTTCTGGCGAGTTCCAATGGTTGTTCGCCTTCTGGTGTAATCTGTAGCGCTATTCTCTCCAGGCTTGCTGTGATGGTCTTTTTGGCCAGCTCTTTTTGGTCTGTAAATAAAGCAAAGGAAACGATCTGGGTATCGTAAATAGTACCGTGATTGTTTTTGGATCTATGTTCGTCTTTCCCGTTTTTGCTGGTTAACATCCAGTCAAGGTATTGTTTATACCAGGTTTTTATACCTTCAGTTTGTGATGCAGTAATTGATTTTGAATTTGCCAGGATTCCTATCCAGTCGGCTAGTTCTACTAAAGAACGACTTTCAATAATACCAATGCCTCTACCATCGTTTACGCCCGGTATAGCTTGTGCGTAATTCAGGTTAGGGTTCATCTTTGTTTCGGGGGCAATAAACCACGCATTCAGCAATTCGCTGGCTTTTAAAGCATATTTTTCCTGACCTGTAAAGTAATAGGCGAGGGCTAAGAATTGACATTGTTCAGTGAGATTGTGTAGAAATACGGCATCGGTTATTTGATGAATAGCGGGATTACGTTCGCCGTCTTTTCTGATATAGGGTTTTCCGTCAGCTTTGGAAGGATCTGGCCAGAAATAAGGCGCCTGGCTCATATAGTCATGTTTTGACCCGCTTGGTGGGGTTGATGATTTATCCATCACCGATTTTGGCTTCGCAGTCAGGAAAGCATCTGCCTTATGAACTACCAGATCTACCAGGGGTTTTACTGCTTTATCTTTTCGCTGATAAGCTTCTTTCTTTGCTTTGAGCTGGTCAGCATTGATTAGAAATAGTTTTGGCGTTTGTGCGAAAGAGAACTGTCCATACAGAACAGCGAGGATCATATAAAAAAACTTGTTCTTCATGCGTGTAAGATTTAGTCACATTTGAATGCTGTGGAAACCAAATGTAGCTAAATCTTATACAAACAAATATTCTTTACTTTTCTTCCCGATGTTCTTCCCGGCGTGCCCTCACTGAACCGTCTTCGCTGGCTCCGGATTTCCAGTAAGAGTAGGCATACAGTTCACTTTGATCCCAGTTTTGTTCTTTACGCAGAAATTGGCGAATGTCTTTTATGGATGAAAATTCGGCTGCTGCATAGCCAAAACGGGTGTTGTGCTTTTGATCGGGTATTTTTGCCGTACGCACAGCATCAGCAAGGAGCGTGTTTTCTCCCGGATGTTCATTGTAAACCCAGTTGATTTGAATGTCTGCGTCAGTTTTTAATTCCTGCTGATCTTCTTTTGTTGGTATTTCAATATAGGCAATCCCGGTTGCGGTAACAGGAAGGGTTTCAAGTATAGCAGCAATAACTGGTATTCCGGTTGCATCGGCGGCTAGCAAATACCAATCTGCTTTTGGATAGAGCACTGATTCTTTTGCTTTCATCAGGATGCCCAGAATATCTCCTGGTTTGGCATTGATTGCCCATGCCGAAGCAGGCCCACTTTCTCCGTGTGCAACAAAATCTATCGTCATTTCCTTTTTTTCCAGATCGATTGCTCTGTGGGTGTAAGTTCTGATGACTGGTTTTAAGTGTTCTGGTGCGTGAGCCCATTCTCCAGTACTGTAATCGAAATCAGGAAAATGAATTTCCTTAACTCCTGCGGGAGGGATAAAGATCTTATTGTTAATCCCGGGGGTAGTCTCTGCGAAAAGAGGCACATCATCTCCGGTAAGGGTGACACGAATATAATTTGGGGTGAGATATATCTTGTTTTTTACGGCTAATACTCCGCGGACAATGGCAGGTAATTCTTTTTTTGTTTCACTCATCGTAGCTTTTCTCTGGTTTACTACGGGTAAAGATATTCTATTTATAATCTTTCTAAATAGATAATGCCAGCTATGACAATTGGATTACATTATAAGTAAAAGCCCTGTCTTTTAAGCAGATTTGACAAAGAACTGTCCAGCATATAGAAGTGATCTATGTTGAGAAGGGGTTGGTAAGGCCAATAGCCTTACCAACCCCTTCTCAACATAGATCACAATACGCTCTGTCCTATACTGAGATTAGTTTACAGTAGAAAGTAGATTACTAATTTATGTTTACCTAGTTTATTACAATTTCCTGCCCTTAGTTTACAATAG